>NZ_CP041742.1:0-718750 GCF_007556775.1 Lysobacter lycopersici | reverse complement strand
GCTCGAACGCAAGGATTTCGACGAAGTCGTGCGCATGCTGGCCGATGGCTTCAGCACCCGCTATGGCCAGCGCGCGGCCTACCTGCACCGCGACGCCGTGCATCGCAAGCTACGCGGGCGCAAGGGTGCGCGACTCACCGCCACGCAATCCGGCGGAACGATTCCCGACACCGCCGACTACCAGGTGGTGCTGGAACCGCAGGCCACGATGATCGGCACGATCAACGAGGACTTCGCGATCGAGAGCATCGCCGGCGACGTGTTCCAGCTCGGCAATGCGAGTTACCGCATCCTGCGCGTGGAAGCCGGCCGCGTGCGGGTCGAGGACGCTGAAGGCGCGCCGCCGAGCATTCCGTTCTGGCTGGGCGAGGCGCCGGGCCGCAGCATCGAACTGTCGGCCAGCGTGTCGCGCCTGCGCGAGGCGATGCAGGCGAAGCTGGAAGCGGGCGGCGAACCTTCGTTGAGGCAGTGGCTGCTCGCCGAACTCGACATCGGCGAATCCGCCGCGGCGCAAATCGCCGCCTACGCGGCCGTGCAATTCGCCGGCTTCGGCATGTTGCCCTCGCAATCGCGGATCGCGCTGGAACGCTTCTTCGACGAATCCGGCGGTACCCAGCTGGTCATCCATTCGCCGTTCGGCAGCCGCATCAACAAGGCCTGGGGGCTGGCGCTGCGCAAGCGCTTCTGCCGCAAGTTCAATTTCGAACTGCAGGCGGCGGCGACCGAGGACGCCATCGTGCTGTCGCTCTCGACCAGCCATTCGTTCCCGCTGATCGAAGTGATGGGCTACCTGCATTCGTCCAGCGCCGAGCAGGTGCTGGTGCAGGCGCTGCTGGACGCGCCGCTGTTCCCCGCGCGCTTCCGCTGGAACGCGACCACCGCGCTGGCGCTGCCGCGCTTCGTCGGCGGCAAGAAGGTCGCGCCGCAGTTGCAGCGGATGAAGTCCGAAGACCTGATGGCGACCGTGTTCCCCGACCAGGTCGCTTGCCTGGAGAACATCGTCGGCGAGCGCGAAGTGCCGGACCATCCGCTGGTTGCGCAGACCCTGGACGACTGCCTGCGCGAAGCGATGGACGTCGACGGTTGGCTGGCGCTGCTGCGCGCGCTGGAAGCGGGCGAAGTGCAAGTCGTCGCACGCGACCTGACCGGCCCGTCGCCGTTCGCCGCGGAAGTGCTGGGTGCACGACCGTATGCCTTCCTCGACGATGCGCCGCTGGAGGAACGCCGCACGCGTGCGGTGCAGACGCGCGGCTTCAACCCCGAACAGGCGGAAGACCTCGGGCGGCTCGACCTCGGCGCGATCGAAGGCGCGCGCGAGGATGCCTGGCCGCAGCCGCGCGATGCCGACGAGATGCACGAGGCGTTGATGCAGCTCGGCGCCGCGACCGCGGGTGAAGCGGAAGCATCGGGCTGGAGCGGATTGCTGGAATCGTTGGCTGCGGCGCGGCGTGCCACACGAGTTGTCATCCTGAGCGCAAGCGAAGAACCTGCTTTATGGGTGACCGCCGAACGCCTGCCGCAATTGCTCGCGTTGCACCCGCAAGCCACTTGCGAACCCTGTCTCGAAACCCCGGCCGATTACGCCCGCGACTGGACGCGCGAGGACGCATTGCGCGAACTGGTGCGTGGCCGCTTGGGTGGGATGGCCGTCACGACGGTCGCCGCCATCGCCGAAGCGCTGACCGTGGATCACGGCGATGTCGAATTCGCGTTGCTTGCGCTGGAGCAGGAAGGCTACGTGATGCGCGGGCGCTTCACGCCCGGCGCGAGCGACGACGAATGGTGCGAGCGTCATTTGCTGGCGCGCATCCATCGCAACACCCTCGGTCGCCTGCGGCGCGAGATCGAGCCGGTCGACGTACGCGATTTCGTGCGTTTTCTCTGCGACTGGCAACGCGTCTCGCCGGCGACGCGCGTGCAGGGCCCGGAAGCGCTGGCCGGCGTGCTGGCGCAGCTGGAAGGCTTCGAAGCTGCGGCCGGTGCGTGGGAATCCGAATTGTTGCCGTCGCGCATCAGGGACTATTCCATCGCCTGGCTGGACGACCTGTGCACCGCCGGGCGCATTGCGTGGACACGGCTACGCGCCGGCGGCGAATCGCTGGTGCGCGCCGCGCCCATCGTGTTGCTGCCGCGGCGCGAATTGGCGCTGTGGACGCGATTGGCGGCGAACCAGCAAGCGGCCGACGAATCGCCGTTGTCCTCGCGCGCACGGAAGGTCGCCGATTGCCTGCGCGAACATGGCGCGATGTTCTTCGACGAACTCGCCGATGCCGCGCATCTGCTCGAAACCGAACTGGAAGACGCGCTGGCCGAGCTGGTCGCGCGCGGGCGCGCGAGTTGCGACAGTTTTTCCGGCCTGCGCGCCTTGTTGCTTCCGGCAGCGAAAAAGCCGGCGAATTTCGGCCGGCGCGGACGTCGCGCGGCGTTGATGGGCATCGCCGATGCGGGGCGCTGGTCGTTGACGCGTGCCCCTCACCCGCCTTCGGCACCCTCTTCCTGTGAAACGGGGAGAGGGGAAGGGCTTGAACACATCGCGCGGGTGCTGCTGCGCCGTTATGGCGTGGTCTGCTGGCGCCTGCTCGAACGCGAAGCGCCGTGGCTTCCTCCGTGGCGCGAATTGCTGCGCGAATACCAGCGGCTGGAGGCGCGCGGTGAGATCCGCGGCGGGCGCTTCATCGCCGGCGTGGTCGGCCAGCAGTTCGCCCTGCCCGAAGCGGTGGCCGCGTTGCGCAGCGTACGCAAGCGCGCGCATGACGGCGCGATGATCGCGGTCTCGGCCAGCGATCCGCTCAACTTGCTCGGGGGCATTCTTGCGGGCGACAAAGTGCCGCGCCAGCCCGGTGCGCGCCTGTTGCTGCGCGATGGCGTTCCGATCGCAACGCTGGTCGCGGGCGAATTCAAGCCGCTGGTCGAATTGCCTGCCGCCGACGAACATGCGGCGCGAATGACGTTGCTGCGCGATCCGGGCGCAACATTCGGTTCGATACAGGCGCCCGGTTCGCGGCCGATGGCCGATCCGCTCGGCTTGCATTCCTGACGATTCGTCGTCCTTATCCGCCGTTTGCCGCGGGCAGGACTCCCAATCCCTGCATCCACTGTTCCGCCAACTGCGGCCAGTGGTCGATCGCCAGCTTCTTCGGGCGCAGGCCGAAGGCATGCCCACCTTGCGCGTACAGGTGCATTTCGGTCGGAACGCCTGCGGCCTGCAGCGCGGTGTAATACGCCAGCGCCTGCTCGATGCCGTCCACGTGGTCGTCCCCGGCCATCAGCAGGAAGGTCGGTGGCGTGTCCTTCGTGACCGGGATCTTCGGATTCAGCGTGCCGTTGTTCATCGCCAGGTGCCCGGGGTAGATCGCCATCGCGAAATCCGGGCGGCTGCTTTCCGCGTCCGCGGCATCGAGCGGTGGATACAGGCGCTTGCGGTACAGCGTGCTGGTCTCGGCGACGAGGAAGCCGCCGGCAGAGAAACCGATGACGCCGATGCGATGCGGGTCGATGCCCCATTCCTTCGCATGCAGGCGCACCAGTCCGAGCGTGCGTTGCGCGTCCTGCAGCGAGGGCATGGACAGGTCGCGGTTGTGCGGGCGGCAATCGCAATGCCAGTCGTAGGGCGCGCCGGGGACGCGGTATTTCAGCAGCACGCAGGTGATGCCTTTCGATACGAGCCAGTCGCAGACCTCGGTGCCTTCCAGGTCCATGGCCAGCATCTGGAACCCGCCGCCGGGGAACACCACCACTGCGGTTCCCGTGTTCGTTCCTTCCGGTGCATAGACCGTCATCGTCGGCACGCTGACGTTTTCGATCCGCGGCCAATCCGCGCGTACGGTTTCAGGTCCCGGCACGGGTTGCGGATCGGGCACCTTGCCCTCCGGCCAGATCGGTACCTGTACGTGCCCGGCCGATGGCTGCCAGACGCCGGCATGTGCCGGCGTCCAGCCGATCGCGATTGCGAACGCGGCGGACAGCAAGGTGGTCGCGCCGCGCATTCGCATCCTCGCGCTTACTGCGCGGTCAGGCCGCGACGCTCCAGCAGCGGCTGGATGTCCGGGTCGCCGCCGTAGAAGGCCTTGAACAGTTCCATCGCGTCGACGCTGCCGCCGCGCGAGAGCAGCATGCTGCGGAAGCGATCGCCATTGGCGCGGGTCAGGCCGCCGTGGTCGTGGATCCACTTGGCGGTATCGGCATCGAGCACTTCCGACCAGATGTAGGCGTAGTAACCGGCCGCGTAGCCTTCCATGATGTGCTTGAAGTAGGGCGTGCGGTAGCGCGGCGGAACCGCGGCGTAGTCGAGGCCGATGTCGTGCAGCGACTTGGCCTCGTAGGCCATCACGCCGCTGGCGTCGGGGATCGCCGAGGCCGGCACCTGGTGCCACTTCTGGTCGAGCATCGCGGCGCCGAGGTATTCGGTGGTGGCGAAGCCTTCGTTGAACTTGGACGCGGCCATCACCTTGTCCAGCAGTTCCTTCGGCATTGGCGCGCCGGTCTGCCAGTGCTTGGCGTAGTTCGCGAGCACGGTCGGGTCGTCCTGCCACATCTCGTTGACCTGCGACGGGTATTCGACGAAGTCGCGCGGCACGTTGGTGCCGGCGAAGTAGGGGTACTTCACGTTCGAGAACATGCCGTGCAGCACGTGGCCGAATTCGTGGAAGGCGCCGTTGACGTCGTCCCAGGTCATCAGCGAGGGCTTGCCCGCGGTCGGCTTGGTCACGTTGAGGTGGAAGGCGATGACCGGGTGCGTGCCCATCAGTTCGGACTGGTCGACGTAGGAGCTCATCCACGCGCCGCCCTGCTTGGACGAACGCGCGTACGGGTCGACGATGATGATCGCGAGCTTGCTGCCGTCCTCGTTGAACACATCGTAGGTCTGCACGTCCTGCTGGTACACCGGCAGGTCGGTGCGGCGCTTGAAGGTCAGGCCGTAGAGTTTGTTCGCGGCGAAGAACACGCCGTTGTTCAACACGTTGTTGAACTCCATGTACGGCTTGATTTCGTTCTCGTCGTAGTCGTACTGGGCCTTGCGCACCTTCTCGGTGTAGAACGCCCAGTCCCAGGGCTGCAGTTCGAAGCTCGCTTCGCCCTTGGCCTTCTGCTCGCTGTCGATCATCGCCTGCAGCACCGCGCCTTCCTTGCGCGCGTTGGCGACGGCGGCCGGCGCGATCTTGCCGAGCATCGCGTTCACCGCCTCGGGGTTCTTCGCGGTCTCGTCGGCGAGGGCGAAGGCGGCGTAGTTCGGGTAGCCCATGATCGCGGCGCGTTCGGCGCGCAGCTTCATCAGCTTCGAAATCGGCGCGGTGTTGTCCCACTGACCGCCGTGGCTGCCGCGGTTCACCGAGGCGTTGTAGATGCGCTCGCGCAGGGCGCGGTTCTCCAGCTGCGCTTCCAGCGGCTGGCCGGTGGTGTTGACCAGCGCGATGCGGTACTTGCCGTCGAGCCCCTTGGCCTTGGCGTCGTCGGCCAGGCCCTGGATCTGTTCGTCGCTGAGGCCGGCGAGTTCGTCGCGCGAATCCACGATCACCGCGTTGGCGTTGGCCTCGGCCAGCACGTTCTGGGTCAGCGTGGTCTGCAGCGTGGCGATCTCGGCATTGATCTTCTTTACCTGTTCCTTCTGCGCGGGCGTCAGGTTGGCGCCGGAATGCACGAAGTCCTCGTAGTACTTCTCGACCAGGCGCAGGCCCTGCGGGTCGAGGCCGAGGTCGGCGCGCCGGTCATACAGCGCCTTGATCCGCGCGAACAGCTTGTCGTTGAGGTAAATGCTGTCGTGCTGGGCGGCGAACTTCGGCGAATAGTCGGCCTCGAGCTTGTTCAGCGCGTCGTTGGTGTTGGCGCTGGTCAGGTTGAAGAACACGTAGCTCGCGCGCGACAGCACCTGGCCGCTGCGCTCCATCGCGAGGATGGTGTTGTCGAAGGTCGGCGCCTCGGGGTTGTTCGCGATCTTCTCGATCTCGGCGCTCTGCTCGGCCATGCCGCGGTCGAAGGCGGGCGCGAAGTCGGCGTCCTTGATCTTGTCGAACTGCGGGAAGTTGAACTCCAGCGTGCTCGGGGCGAAGAAGGGATTCTGGGTCTGGGCTTGCTGGGTCATGGCGGCGTGGTCGTGGGACTGGGCGGCGACGGGGCCGGCGAGGCAGGCGGCGACGGCGAGCGCGAGGGCGCAGGCGACGGGGCCGACGGGCGAACGGTTCATGGGACGGTTCCTCGGGGTGAAGCCACCAGCCTAGCGGACGGGGCATCAAGGCGCCCATGACGAAAGGCAGGGGCGTTCACGCCGGGGTGATCGGCGTGCCCGCAATGTCCGTCATTCCCCACGCAGGAGCTCCCGAATGTCCACCGTCGACAGCCTGATGACCGCCAACCCCGCCAGTTGCAGCCCGGAAACCCCGATCCGGCACGTAGCGCAACTGATGATCGACAACGACTGCGGCCAGATCCCGGTCGTCGACGCCAGCGGCAAGCCCGTGGGCGTGGTCACCGACCGCGACATCGCCGTGCGCCTGGTCGCGGCCGGCAAGTCCGAAGCCACGGCGGCGGATGCGATGACTTCGCCCTGCCGCTCGGTCGCCGCCGACAGCAGCGTGCAGGACGCGGTGAAGATGATGGAGGACGGCAAGATCCGTCGGGTGCCAGTGGTCGACGGCGCGGGCAAGCTCGCCGGCATCGTTTCGATCGCCGACCTCGCGCTGGCCGGCAAGCAGGAAGCGACCGCGCAGGTGGTGAAGCAGGTGTCGGAGCCCGGCGCGAAGTAAGTCTCGCGTTCGCGGGTCGTGGCGCGGGTCGAGACCCGCCCTACACGACACAGCGATCCGTAGGGCAGGTTTTAACCCGCCTTACGCGGGTTAAATATTACTAGGGCTGCAAAAAATCGAAGGAACAGCGAAGTATGTATAAGGGCCGAATCGAATATTCCAAAGACGATGACTACACGGGTAATAAGCCTGATGTCATTACGTTGGAGTTGATCGAACGTGAGCAGGAGTTGGCGATTGAGGCTACGACGACATGGGGCGAGTATGGGATATGGAGTGCCGATGTAGTTGCGATGTAGTTGCCAAGCGTCGCGGCGAGTTCTATACGACGCCAGAATTCCATTCAAAAAAACAGAATGGGGAGCCGGATCAAATCCTGTCGAAGATTACTATCAAAATTCTATCTCGAACGAGCGAGGGGATTGAAATAAATGGCGTCTGGCTAGAGCAAGGTAAGGCTTGGCGATTTCAGGGGTGGCTTGATTTTGTTGAAGTTCGAGAAGGCTAGGCAATAATTTAAGGGTTGGTTGCTGAGAACTCGAGTTGCTTGCGTCGCACGTAACCAATGGCCCCATCTGCTGTTTCGACCATAATCCATTTGCCTTCGTTGGTTGCAGCTCTTACCTGCGCCCCTGTAGGTATGCGGATCACGTTTTTGGATAGCATTCGAGGCTCTGACTGAAGAACAATGCTGTCCCGTCGATCCACAATTACAGCTTGATATGGAAATGAAACAATAACGCTATTCCTATTGCTTGCTTCCTCATCACCTTTTTTGAGTGGAATCTGTAGATCAGGCGCTGGATCTAATGCCGGAGCTGTAGTTGAAACGGGTGTCACTGCTGTCTGATCAGGGGCTACTGGGCTTGCGATTTCAGATTCACTCGGAAACAGTGAATGATTAGTGCTCACGGTGAAAAATCGAACAAAAGTAATCAGCCCAATCAAAGCCAACCCGGCGATAATCAAGCCGAGGCAACCTGATGCAACCGATGTGCGGGTGCGTGCACTCTCATATGATGAGTGATCAACATTTCCACTGAAATTACCTGCGCCTATGTCATCCGAAGAATCGTCGTCTATAAGATGTTTACGAGAATAAATTCGTTGCCTAGGTCGTTGGGGCGGTGGTGGTGCAGCAGGACGCGTTGTTTTCTGTGGTGAGGCTGGCTGTTTTATTTCTGTAACGAACCACGCCTTTCTGCCTGGGTGCCTTGATTCAAGGATCTGCTTGGCCTCTTGGGCGTGTTTTGCATAGGTGGTGTCCTTGAAGGTGGCAATGCTCATGGAGCGACCTGTAGGAATAGGCCTCATCTCTGCGATGTATTGCTTCACGGCTTAGTCCCTATCTAGCTAGTCGCCCAGAATGATGATAGCTCCTTGGGTGTCGGCACTGGGATACAGGATCGTATGGTGAATCGCTAGCCTTCGATCCCATCACCGAAGGGAAGAGACAGAAAGCCCGCTGTTGAGTGAAGTAATTCAACATCGTTTCGCCAAACGAAAAACGCCGCCCTTTTGGCGGCGTTTTTTTTGTGCCGAGCGCGACGATTACTGGTCGTCGCCCTCCAGCCCGCGATCCTTCTTCATCGCGTCCACGTTCGGGTCGCGGCCGCGCCAGTCGCGGTACATCGTCGCCAGGTCCTCGGTGTTGCCGCGCGACAGCACCATCTGCCGGAAGCGATCGCCGTTGGCGCGGGTCAGGCCGCCGTGCTCGTCGAACCAGGCGAAGGCGTCGTCGGCCAGCATCTGCGTCCACGAATAGGCGTAGTAGCCGGCGGCATAACCGTTCCCCCAGATATGCATGAAGTAACTGGAGCGGTAGCGCGGCGGCACGTAACTCAGGTCGGTGCCGTTCTTCTTCAACGCCGCCGCCTCGAATGCGTCCACGTCTTGCTTCGGCGCATCCGCCGGCAGCGTGTGCCAGGACATGTCGAGCAGCGCCGCCGAGATCGCCTCGGTCACGTCGTAGCCCTTGTTGAAGGTGCCGCTCTTCTTGATCTTGTCGACGAGATCCTGCGGCATCGGCGCACCGGTCTGGTAGTGCTTCGCGTAATGCGCGAACACGCTCGGTTCCAGCGCCCAGTGCTCGTTGAACTGCGAGGGGAACTCGACGAAATCGCGGGCCACGCTGGTGCCCGACAGGCTCGGGTATTGCTGGTCGGCGAACATGCCGTGCAGCGCGTGCCCGAATTCGTGGAACATCGTGGTCACGTCGTCGAAGCTCAGCAGCGCCGGCTGGCCGGGCGCGGGCTTGGTGAAGTTGGTGACGTTGTAGATGACCGGCTTGGTACCGAGCAGTTTCGACTGCCCGACCAGGTTGTCCATCCACGCGCCGCCGGACTTGTTGTCGCGCTTGAAATAGTCGCAGTAGAACAGCGCCAGCGACTTGCCGTCGGCATCGAACACCTCGAACACGCGCACGTCGGGCTGGTACACCGGCAGGTCGTGGCGTTCCTTGAAATCGAGCCCGTACAGCTGGTGCGCGGCGTAGAACACGCCGTTCTCCAACACGTTGTTCAATTCGAAGTAGGGCTTGATCTGCGATTCGTCGAGGTCGTACTTGGCCTTGCGCACCTGTTCTGCGTACAACTGCCAGTCCCAGGGCTGCAGCTGGAACTTGCCACCATCCTTGTCGATCATCGCCTGGATGTCGGTGGCCTCGCGCTTCGCGCGCGCGGTCGCGGCCGGCACCAGGTCGTCGAGGAACTTGAGCGCGGTTTCCGGCGTCTTCGCCATCTGGTCGTCGAGCTTCCACGCGGCGTAGCTGTCGTAGCCGAGCAGCTTCGCCTGCTGCGCGCGGACCTGGGCGATGCGGGCGATCGTGTCGCGGGTGTCGTTGCCGTCGCCATGCTCGGTGCGCAGCCACGAGGCCTTGAACAGCTGTTCGCGCACGTCGCGGTCGGTGAGCGACTGCAGCGCCGGCTGCTGGGTGGTGTTCTGCAACGGGATGACCCACTTGCCCTCGAGCTTGCGACCCGCGGCGTCCTGCGCGGCGGCGGCGATTTCGGCATCGCTGAGCCCGGCCAGCTTCGCCTTGTCGTCGACCACCAGCGCGCCGGCCTTGGTTCCGGCCAGCAGCTTGTTGACGAAGGACGTATCGAGGGTCGATTCCTCCTTGTTGAGTTCCTTCAGTCTGGCCTTGTCGGCATCGGACAGGCGCGCGCCGTTGTGCACGAAGTCGAGGTAGTAGTACTCGACCAGCCGCTTCGATTCCGGATCGAGCTTGAGCGCGTCGCGCTGCTTGTAGAGCGCCTCGATGCGCGCGAACAGCTTCGGGTTGAGGTAGATCGCGTCGAAGTGCGCGGCCAGCAGCGGCGCCACGTCTTCCTGGGTCTTCTGCAGCGCATCGTCGGTATTGGCCGAAGTCAGCGCGTTGAACGCCATGTTCACCCGCGACAGCATCTGCCCGCTCTTCTCCAGCGCGACCAAGGTGTTGTCGAAGGTCGGTGCGTCCGGGTCGTCGGCGATCTTCGCCACCTCGTCCATGTGCCGGCGCATCGCCTCGGTGAAGGCGGGCGCGAAATCGGCGTCCTTGATCTTCGCGAAGTCCGGCGCCTGGAACGGCAGCGTGCTCGGCGCGTCGAAGGGATTGGCGCTCGCGGCGGCGGGCGCGTCCGCGGCCATGGCGGCGGGAAAGGGGGCAGCGAAGCAGGCGGCGATGGCGAGCGCGAGGGCGCAGGCGACGGGACGACGATTCATGGCGGATCCTCACTCCTTGCGAAGCCGTCAAGCCTAGCGGAGGCGGCATGAAGGCGCCCATGACGAAAGGCAGGGGCGCCGCGCCGCGGGATGTCCGCCCGTCGCCGGATCGTGCGTTGGCACGGGCATGGAATGCATGCATACCGTGTCCGCGTCGCCCGCGGGCAGTAGCATGTGCACCCTTTCCCGGAGCAACCCATGGCCACCGCCTACGATTTCAGCGCCCGCGACATCGAGGGCCACGAACAATCCCTCGCGGACTATCGCGGCAAGGTGCTGCTGGTCGTCAACGTCGCGTCGAAGTGCGGTTTCACCCCGCAGTACACCGGGCTGGAGAAGCTCTGGCAGCAATACCGCGACCGCGGGCTGGTGGTGCTGGGCTTCCCCTGCGACCAGTTCGGCCACCAGGAACCCGGCGACGAAGCCGAGATCCGCAACTTCTGCTCGCTAACCTACGACGTCGATTTCCCGATGTTCGCCAAGGTCGAGGTCAACGGCGGCGGCGCGCATCCGCTGTGGAAATGGCTGAAGGACGAGAAAGGCGGCCTGCTCGGCATCGGCGCGATCAAGTGGAACTTCACCAAGTTCCTGGTCGGCCGCGACGGCAGGGTGCTGAAGCGCTATGCGCCGACCGACACGCCCGAATCGCTGGCGAAGGACATCGAGGCCGCACTGGGATGAACGCGCAGGCGATCGACGAACCACAGGACAGCGGGTTCGGGCCGGTGGAGTTCCGGATCGACCGCAGCGTGCCCGGCGTGTTCGTGGCCCGCGTGTCCGGCCAGGGCGGCGATCCCGACGCGGCGGCGCGGCGCTGGCGGCATTTCGTCCTGACGGCGCGCGCCAGCGGCAAGTCGTGGCTGATGATTTCGCGCGACCTCGATGGCCCGACCCTCTCGGAGGCGGGGCTCGCGCGCATGATGGCGATGCTTTCGGACCTCGATCTGGACGGCCTGCGCATCGCGATCGTGCAACCGCGCCTCGAGCGCCAGCGCATCGATGAACTCGGCGCGTTGCTGGCGATGGAGCAGGGCGGCATGGTGCGCGTGTTCGAAGACGAGCGATCGGCCCTGATCTGGCTGCGCCACGGCAGCGGGGTGGCGTGAGCGCTGGCGAGCCGGCGTACCGGATCGATTTCCGCGTCGAGCCGGCATGTGTCGTCGCGGACGTCACCGGTTGGATCGATGGCGTCGAACCGGTCATCGACCTGTTCCGGCGCAGCGCGGAAACATTGCGCACCGCACGCCGCGACAAGCTGCTGGTGCTCGACCAGACCCGTGGCGTGGTCCCGCCCGAACCCGAGATGCGCCGCCTGCTCGCGGTGCTGGAAGGCAGCGGGCTCGGCGGCGTGCGCATCGCCTGGATCGACGTGCGCGGCACCGCGGTCGGTCGCATCGAGGTCGCGGAAATCCTCGGCCGCGAACGCGGCTACGACGTGAGCGTGTTCGACAACGAACAGCGCGCGCGGATCTGGCTCAATTACGGCCAGGCCTGAACGGCGCGCCCGCCGCCGCTCATTTTTCGACGAACGCGCGCTCGAACACGTAGTGGCCGGGCGTGCCGATCCTCGGCGCCGCATGGAAGCCGCGACCGTCGAGGATGGCGCGGAAATCGGCCAGCATCTGCGGGCTGCCGCAGATCATGGCGCGGTCGTGCGCGGCATCGAGCGGGTCGAGGCCGAGCGCATCGGCGACGCGGCCCTGGTCGAGCAATTCGGTGATGCGCCCGCGATGGTCGCGGCCGGCGTGCTCGAACGGCTCGCGCGAAACCGCGGGGTAATACAGCAGGCGGTCGCGGATCGTGTCGCCGAGGAATTCGTGCTGCGGCAGTTCGCGTTCGATGTAATCGCGGTAGGCGAGGTCGTCGGCGCCGCGCACGCCGTGGCAGAGCACCACGCGTTCGAAGCGCTCCCAGGTTTCCGGGTCCTTGATGATCGCCAGCCAGGGAGCCAGCCCGGTGCCGGTGCCGAGCAGGTAGAGGTTGCGCCCGGGGTGCAGGTCGGACACCAGCAGCGTGCCGGTCGGCTTGCGCCCGACCAGGATGGTGTCGCCCGGCTGCACGTGCCGCAGGCGCGAAGTCAGCGGTCCGTCCTCGACCTTGATGCTGAAGAACTCGAGCTGCTCTTCCCAGTTCGCGCTGGCGATGGAATACGCGCGCATCAACGGCTTGCCATCAACCTCCAGCCCGATCATGACGAACTGGCCGTTGTCGAAACGGAAACCGTCGTCGCGGGTGGTGGTGAAGCTGAAGTAAGCGTTGGTCCAGTGGCGGACGTCGAGCACCGTCTCGGTGCCGAAAGGCGAGGCCATGCGGAAATTGCGGTGGGGAAAGCGCGCGTATTCTAACCGGGATGCGACCCGCGGCCGGCACGCTCTGGACAATTGGCCATTCCACCCGGACGTGGCAGGAATTCGAGGAGTTGCTGCGCGAAAACGGCATCGCCGTGCTCGCCGACGTGCGCCGCTTCGCCGGTTCGCGCCGCAACCCGCAGTTTTCGCCGGACGCGATGGCGCCGGCCCTGGCCGCGGCCGGGATCCGCTACTGGCCCTTGCCTGCATTGGGCGGGCGCCGCGATCCGCGGCCGGATTCGCCCAACAGCGCGTGGCGGGTCGATGCGTTCCGCGGTTACGCCGACTACATGGCAAGCGCGGAATACATCCATGCGCGCGATGCGTTGATGCAGGTCGCGCTGCGCGAACGCAGCTGCGTGATGTGCGCCGAGGCGGTGTGGTGGCGCTGCCACCGCCGCCTCATCGCCGACGATTTCGTTGCGCGCGGATGGCAGGTATTCGACATCCTCGCGCCGGGCAAGGTGGAACCGCACGTGCTCAACGCCGATGCGGTGCTGGTCGACGGGGTGTTGCGTTATCCGGGCCCGCAGGCTTCGTTGTTGTAGAGCCGAGCTTGCTCGGCTTTGATTATTGGGAGCGACGGAAGTCGCGACTGTGGGAGGGCCTTTAGGCCCGATGGCGAGATTTGTCGCGGCTGGAAGCCGCTCCCACAAAAGCATGTGGTCGCGCCTTGAAAGGCGCTCCTACAGGGACGCGGGGCGACTTACTTCGATGCCGGCGGCACGACCCGCAGCAACTTGCCGTCGTCTTCGTCGGTGAGCACGTACAGGTTCCCGTCCGCTCCGGCGCGCACGTCGCGGATGCGCGCGCCGAGTTCGTCGAGCAGGCGTTCCTCGGACACGATGCGGTCGCCGTCGAGTTGCAGGCGGATCAGGTCGCGGTCGGCGAGCGCGCCGAGGAACAAACTGTCGTTCCATGGCGAACCCGGATGCCCGGTATGGAACGCCATCCCCGACAAGCCCGGCGATTTCGGCCACACGTGGTACGGGCGTTCCATCCCGGGCATCTCGCGGCCCTTCGTTTCCGGATACGGTCGGCCGGTGGCGTAATCCATGCCGTCGCTGATCGTCGGCCAGCCGTAGTTTTTTCCTGCCTCGGGTCGGTTGATCTCGTCGCCGCCGCGAGGCCCGTGTTCGCTTTCCCACAATCTGCCCGTGCGCGGGTCGATGGCGAGCCCCTGCATGTTGCGATGGCCGTAGCTCCACACCGCGCGGCGCACGCCGGGCGCATTCGCGAAGGGATTGTCGGCTGGCTGCGTGCCGTCGAGATTCAATCGCACCAGCTTGCCCTGCAGGACTTCGAGATCCTGCGCCATCGCCTTGTGGTTGCGTTCGCCCTGGCTGATGAAGACATGACCCTTGCCGTCGAAGGCGATGCGCGAACCGAAGTGCATGCCGCCTTCGAGCTTCGGCAACTGGCGATAGATGACGTGCAGGTCGGAGAGCGCGGCATCGCCCAGCGTCGCGGTCGCGACCGCGGTGCCGGCGGTGCCGTTCTCGCCCGGTTCGGCGTAACTCAGCCAGATACGCTTGTTCGCAGCGAAACCGGGATCGAGCATGACGTCCAGCAGCCCGCCCTGGCCTTCGGCGAACACTTGCGGCACGCCGGCGATGGGCGTCGAGATCGTGCCGTTCGCATCGATGCGGCGCAGGCGGCCCGGGCGTTCGGTGACGAGGAATCCGCCTTCGGGCAGCAACGCGACCGACCACGGGTATTCGAGCCCGGAGGCGATCGTTTCCACGCGCATCGCCCCTGCGTTCGACGGCATGGTTTGTGATGTCGCGACTGCGGGAGCTTGCGCGGTTTGTGCGCAGGCATCCAGCGCCAGCGTGAGGGCGATGCAGAGAAGGAATAGGGTGATGCGCTGCATGGTCGTAGCCTCGCTGTTGTAGGAGCGCACCGAGGCCACGGGCCGAGGGGCGCGACCAGATGAGCGATGCGTGTCGCGCCCCTGCGGTGCGCTCCTAAATGCGCTCTGCTTACCGATACCCCGCGGCCTGCAATTCGAACAATTCGGCATAACGTCCGCCTTGCGCCATCAGCTGCTCGTGCGTGCCGCTGGCCTCGACCTTGCCGTTCGCCAGCACCAGGATGCGGTCGGCCATGCGCACGCTGCTGAAGCGGTGCGAGATCAGCACCGCGGTCCGGCCTTCGGACAAATCCTTGAAGCGCTGGAACACCTCGAATTCGCTGCGTGCGTCCAGCGCCGCGGTCGGTTCGTCGAGGATCATCACCTGCGCGTCGCGCATGTAGGCGCGCGCGATGGCGATCTTCTGCCACTGCCCGCCGGAGAGATCCACGCCGGTCTTGAAGCGACGCCCGATCAACTGGTCGTAGCCGTTCGGCAAGGACGCGATCACCTCGTCGGCCATGCCCTTGCGCGCGGCCTCGGCGATGCGTTCCTGGTTGAACATGTCGTCGACGTCGCCGACGCCGATGTTCTCGCCGGCGCTGAGGTGGTAGCGCACGAAGTCCTGGAAGATCACGCCGATGTTGGCGCGCAGGTCGTCGAGG
This sequence comes from Lysobacter lycopersici, assembly GCF_007556775.1. GTDB lineage: Bacteria > Pseudomonadota > Gammaproteobacteria > Xanthomonadales > Xanthomonadaceae > Pseudoluteimonas > Pseudoluteimonas lycopersici. The sequence continues at coordinate 703,443 of NZ_CP041742.1, read as the reverse complement.
TCGTAATCCTTCAAATCGCGTCCGTCGAGCAGGATGCGGCCTTCGTCCGGGTCGTACAACCGCGCCAGCAATTTCACCAGCGTGGTCTTGCCGGCGCCGTTCTCGCCGACCAGCGCGAGCACTTCGCCGGCGTGCAGTTCGAATTCGACGCCGCGCAGTGCCCATTTCTCCGCGTCCGGATAGCGGAAGCCGACGTTCTCGAACACGAATCCGCACGAGATGGGTTTCGGGATCGGCGACGCATCGGGCTTGCTCGCGATTTCTGGCTTGATGTCGTAGAACGAATACAGGTCTTCGAGGAACAGGGCCTGTCCCGCGACCTGCGAGAAGCCGATCAGCAGGCTTTCGAGCAGGTTGCCGAGCTGGCGGAAGCTGCCGGCGAGGAAGGTCAGGTCGCCGATGCTGAAATCGCCTTTCACCGTGCGCCAGGCGATGTAGACGTAGGCCGCGTAGTAGCCCAGCGTGCCCAGCGCCGAGAGCAGCGTGCCCCAGAACGCGCGCCGCGCCGCCAGCGCCTTGTTGGCGAGGAACATCTGCTGCGCCAGCGTGCGGAAGCGCTCGATGAAGAAACGGTTGAGGTTGAAGATCTTCACTTCCTTCGCGGTCTCGACGCTGGCGCCCATCTGCCGCACGTAGTCGAGCTGGCGCCGTTCCGGCGTCCACTGGAAGTTGAGCGAATAGTTGATCGCGTTGAAGTGCGATTCGCCGACGAAGGCCGGGATCATCGCGATGGCGAGCAGCAGCATCAGCCACGGCGCGTAGGCGATCAGGCCGACCGCGAAGCTGACGACGGTGATCGCGGTCTGCGCCTGCCCGAACAACTGGCTGAGCAGGTTCATCCGGCCCATGGTCTGGCGTCGCGCGCGGTCGAGCTGGTCCTGCAGGTCCGGATCCTCGAAATCCTCCAGGTCCAGCGTCGCCGCGTGTTCCATCAGGCGGATGCTGGTCTCGTTCGAGAACTTCTCCGACAGCACCGAGTCGACGTAGGCCACCATCCGCCCGAACAGGTCCGAGGCGATGGCCAGCGCGAATTCCAGCAGCAGCAACTGCACCAGGTGCGAGAGCTCGCCGCTGTGCCATGCCGCGGAAAGCGTGTCGTGCGGCACGTGCGCACCGACCAGGCGCACCGCTTCATCGATGATCAGCTTGCCGACGTACAGCGTCGCCACCGGCATCAGCGCGCGCACCAGGCGCAGGGCGAGGCTGGCGCTGGTCAGCCATGGGCTGCTGGCCCAGATCTCGCGCAGGAACGGCGGCAAATTCCGCATCGCGCCGAAGCGCTGGCGCAAATCCAATTGAGGAGGAGGAATCGGTGATGGCATCGGCGGCGTACGTTCAGTCCGGCGCGATCAGCCGAACGGTCGGGAAATAATTGCGATAGCGGCGCACATCACGGGTCAGCACTGGCCAGCCTTGCGCCGCCGCGTGCGCGCCGATGAAGAAGTCCGCCAGCACGTTCTGGCGTACGCCACCCTCGCGGCGGTAACGCACGAAGGCCTTGCCGGCGAGGAACAGGGCCGGGCGGGGGATTTCCGCCAGTTCCAGTTCCATCCCGGCGACGGCGGCGTCCAATGCTTCGAAACTGTCGAAGGCGAGCGAAAGCTCGGCGTAGATCACAGGGTTGATCGCCAACGCATGCACCTGCGACTGCGCGCGCAATTGCGCGATGGACCAGTCGACCCAAGCCGGGTCGTTTTCGAGCACGTCGATCAGTACATTGGTGTCGACGAGGAGCATCGGGAGTCAGTCGCGCAGCAGCGCCATCAGTTCGTCGCTGCGCCACTTGACCTGCGCCTTGCCGCGCGCCGCCTCGAAGCGGTCGCCGCGACGGGCACGGCGTTTGCCAGCCTTGAGCAGGACCACGTCACCGTCGCGGTTCACCGCGAACTCGACTTCGCTGCCCGGTGCGAGATCCAGTGCGTCGCGCACCTGCTTCGGAATGGTGACCTGGCCCTTGCTGGTGAGGGTGGTGCCCATGGCGGCTCCTTCGGTATTACTTCAATCGAGAGAGTAATACCAGATTCCGGGGCTGCGGGCCAGTCCGCATCCAAGTGTCCCAGCCGCTAAAATAGCGGCTTCGCCCGCTGCACGCCGACATGACCAGCCAGCCCAAGATTTCGAACGGTCCTGTTTCGATCAAACAGGAAGACCTGATCCAGTCCGTCGCCGACGCCCTGCAGTACATCTCGTACTACCACCCGGTCGACTACATCAGGAATCTTTCCGCCGCCTACGAGCGCGAGGAATCGCCGGCGGCGAAGGATGCCATCGCGCAGATCCTGATCAATTCGCGGATGTGCGCCGAAGGCCACCGCCCGATCTGCCAGGACACCGGCATCGTCACCGTGTTCCTCGAGATCGGCATGGACGTGCGCTGGGACGACGCGACGATGGGCGTCGAGGACATGGTCCACGAAGGCGTGCGCCGCGCCTACAACCATCCGGACAACAAGCTGCGCGCCTCGGTGCTGGCCGATCCGGCCGGCAAGCGCACGAATACGAAGGACAACACGCCGGGCGTGGTCAACGTGAAGGTCGTTCCCGGCAACAGCGTCGACGTGATCGTCGCCGCGAAAGGCGGCGGTTCCGAGGCGAAGTCCAAGTTCGCCATGCTCAATCCCTCCGATTCCATCGTCGACTGGGTGCTGAAGACGGTGCCGACCATGGGCGCCGGCTGGTGCCCGCCGGGCATGCTCGGCATCGGCATCGGCGGCACCGCGGAGAAGGCGATGCTGCTGGCCAAGGAATCGCTGATGGAGCCGATCGACATTGTCGAGCTGCAACAGCGCGGCGCGAGCAATCGCGCGGAGGAACTGCGTCTCGAACTCTACGAAAAGGTCAACGCACTCGGCATCGGCGCGCAAGGGCTCGGTGGTTTGACGACCGTGCTCGACATCAAGGTCAAGGATTACCCGACCCATGCCGCGAACTTGCCGGTCGCGATGATCCCGAACTGCGCGGCGACGCGCCATGCGCATTTCACCCTCGACGGCAGCGGCCCGGTGATGCTGGATCCGCCGTCACTGGAAGACTGGCCGAAGCTCACCTATTCGCCGCAGAACGCGCGTCGCGTCGATCTCGATACGGTGACGAAGGAAGAGGTCGCGTCGTGGAAGCCGGGCGAAGTGCTGCTGCTCAACGGCAAGCTGCTCACCGGCCGCGACGCTGCGCACAAGCGCATGGTCGAGATGTTGAACAAGGGCGAACAACTCCCGGTCGACCTGCACGGCAAGTTCATCTACTACGTCGGCCCGGTCGATCCGGTGCGCGACGAAGTCGTCGGCCCGGCCGGTCCGACCACCGCGACGCGCATGGACAAGTTCACCGAACAGGTGCTGGCGCAGACCGGACTCATGGGCATGGTCGGCAAGGCCGAACGCGGCCCGGTCGCGATCGAGGCGATCCGCAAGCACCAGTCCGCGTACCTGATGGCGGTCGGTGGCGCGGCCTACCTCGTGTCCAAGGCGATCAAGGCGGCGAAGGTCGTGGGCTTCGCCGACCTCGGCATGGAGGCGATCTACGAATTCGAGGTGCAGGACATGCCGGTCACCGTCGCCGTCGATTCGACCGGCGAATCCGTGCACCAGACCGGTCCGCGCGAATGGCAGGCAAGGATCGGCAAGATCCCGGTGATGGTGGCGTAGGCGGCGGCGCGATCCTCCGTACGGCTGCGTGCGGGGGAAGGGTGGTGGTACAACGGCATCGACGCGCGGACATGGGGACCGCGAACGCGTCGATGCCGCCTCGACGGCGGTGAGCCTTGTCCTTCCTCCACGACGAAAGGTCACGCCCATGCATGCACTGAAGCCCTGTCTGCTCGCAGCCACGATCGCGCTCGCCATTTCCGCCGGTAGCGCCGACGCCGCCAAACCGCAGGCGCAATCGAAACAGTCGGCGAGCCTTGCCCGCAATGTCGTCGCCCCCGAGGCCGGCATCGCCAGGCGCGATGGGCGCTACGCCGCCGATGGCGCGGCCATCGCCTTGTATCAACCCGATTTCTTCGTTGCCAACCGCCTGTCGAAGTCGGCGACCGACGCGCAGTTCAAGGCGAGCGCCGCGACCGCGGCCTACGACTACCTCGTCGCGCGGCGTGCCGAACTCGGCCTGGGCGAACGCGACGTGGCCGACCTGCAGCAGGTCCACGTGCGCAGGCAGCCCGGCCTGACCGTGGTGCGCTACCGGCAGCGGATCGGCGGCTTGCCGGTGTTCGGCAGCGACATCGCCGTGACGGTGCGCGACGACGGCACCATCCTCTACGTCGGCAACGACAGCGTGCGCAAGCTCAAGCCGCTGGCCGCGGGCAAGGCCGCGATGACCGCGGATCGCGCAGTCGGCATCGCCCGCGGCTACCTCGGCACGCAGGCGCAGGCCTCGAACACCGAACGCATGGCGTTACGCGACGCGCAGGCGAATACCCGCGACGTCTGGCGCGTGCGCGCGAACCACTGGGACGTGCTGGTCGATGCGTCCAGCGGCGAAGTGCTGCGCGCGCAGGACATGCGCCAGTTCGCGCGGCCGGTGGCATCGGGCGTCGGCCAGGTGTTCAAGCCGGATCCGCTTTCGTCCGCGCGCGCGACCTACGGCGACGCGGGCTACGTCGATGGCAACAACGCCGATACGCCGCAACTGGATTCCCAGCTGAAGAAGGTGGTGCTGCGCGGCATCCGCTTCGACGCGACGTCGGGCCTGTACAGCCTGGCCGGGCGCTATGCCACGTGCCGGAACCTGGAAGCCCCGAACGACGCCGCCTGCCCGAGCCTGCCGGGCAAGGCGTTCAACTTCACCCGCGACAACATCAGTTTCGACGCGGTGAACGCCTACTACAACATCGATACCTACATGCGTTACGTCAACGTCACGCTCGGCGTCGAGGCGATTCCGTACCAGCATCCGCGCGGCGGCGTGCAGTTCGATCCGCACGCGATGAGCGGCCAGGACAATTCCTACTACTCCGGCGGCGACCTGCATTTCGGGCAGGGCGGCGTGGACGATGCGCAGGACGCGGACGTGGTGATCCACGAGCTGGGCCACGGCCTGCACGATTGGCTGACGGACGGGCACCTGTCGCAGGTGCAGGGGCTGTCGGAAGGCGTAGGCGATTACGTCGCGGCCGGTTACAGCCGCGACCAGCCGAACCAGTGGACGCCGGCGGACGCGCCGTATTTCTGGGTTTTCAATTGGGACGGACACAATCCGTTCTGGCCCGGGCGGGTGACGAACTGGAACGTCGGCCGCGTGTATCCGCGCGATGTGGCGAGCCAGGAAGGGCATACCGCGGGGCAGTATTGGTCTTCGTGCAACCTGGTGGCGCGCGATGCGATCGGCGGGCAGCGGATGGACAAGGCGTTCTTCACCGGGTTGTCGATGACGGGTTCGTCGACGAACCAGAAGGATGCGGCGCAGGCGGTGATCGATGCGGCGGCTGCACTCGGCTATACGAGTGCTGAGGTCAACGCCATCGGCGATGCGTACAACGTATCGTGCACGTATGGCGTGACCGTGCCTGCGGCCTGAGTTCCTGTCGCGATGAAGCAGAAAGCCCCGGCATGCCGGGGCTTTTTGTTTGCAGGAAGTCGGTGCTTTGCTCGTCATTCCCGCGAAAGCGGGAATCCAGCCGTTGCTCTTATGGGTGCAACGATGGAGGCCAGTCAGTTGCCGTCGGTGGGTGCGTCGGGCGTACCAGTGCACCAGATCGGACCCAAGGAGTGGCAGGCGAGGATTGGGAAGATTCCGGTGGTGGCGTGATTCGTTCGTTCAAGCCGAACTACGAAGCAAAGTCGGTTTGAATAAATTGTTACATGCTATCTCGAACGTGCCTTTGGTTTAGCAGTGGCAAGATGATTTCTGCTGGACCAGCCCCAGCATGGAATTGCTCAAGTTGCCTTAGCTCGCCAAGATAAGTGGTCCAGAACTTATCCCAATCTTTGCGCCTACGTGGAGCTGGCACATGAAGCTTCCAGTGCACGCGGATACAGTCGGACTTGCATACCGGACAGGCGAATGAAGCAAGCGATTGCGGCTTGCGTTGGAGTCTCCGGCAGGTAAGGCATGCGAACGTCCGATTGCTCATTTACATCTAGATCCCGTAGGCTGGGATGAAGCGTAGCGCAATCCCAGCATTGTCTAGCTTGATTACCTATCTTGCTGGGATTCCACTTCGTTCCATCCCAGCCTACTTTCTTGGTATCAATACCACTCCAGCAAAGAAACGCCGAAGCCGACATACGTCGCCTTGTGGTTGTAGTCGATCATGCTTTCCCCGTAGCCATCGAACATCTGCAAATGCCCGCGCAGCTGGCGGGTGATCGGGAACCCCCAATCGAACTGCAGCGCCCCGTGCGAACGGTCGCCGCCGCGCAGGGAATGCCGCGCCATCAGCGAGAACTCGTTGTCGCCGGCCACGCGCACCACGGTCAGGTCGCCGCGGCCCATGTAATCCTCGATATCCGGATTGTCGTCGTCGTTGCCTTCCGGAATGCGATACCACGGGCGCAACATCACCGACCAGTTGTCGCGGTCCAGCCCGACGTTGAACATCACCCGGTTCCAGCTGCGCGACAACGGATCCGCGCGGCCGTTGGACTGGTGGTTGATCCCAACCGCCGCCATGCGACCCTTCCAGCCGAACAGGCTGTAATTGTTGCGGAACACCAGCAGCACTTCGGGCTCGTAATTGGTCTCGCGGAACGGGCGCGAATCCGCGGCGTTGTAGACCTGCCAGCGCGAACTCTGGGTGTAGGCCATCCAGATGTCGCCGTTGTCGCCGAACACGTTCTCGAAGGCCTTGGTCTTGAAGCTCAGCTGGAACTTCGCCTCGATGTCGCGCAGGTTCTGCGGCTCGGTCACCGTATTGTCCGGATTCGGCGAATGCGGCATCACGTTCGGATCGCTGCTCCAGAACGCGGGCAACAGGTACACCGGCTTGTAGGCGCGGAAATTCCACGTCCCGAGCTTCGAACCCTTGGCCAGTTCCCAGCGGCGGTCGAGCAACGAGCCCTTGCCGGCGTTGGCGATGGCATCGTTCGGTTCCGACGCGTAGAGATCGCTGCGCGCACCACGCGGATCGATTTCGTCCAGCGCCTTCAATCGCTGCTTCGCCTGCGCAGCGGCCGCGTCCGCTGCCGTCGGCGTCGGCGCCTCGCGGTGCGCGGCGGCGTCGTAGCAAGCGAGCCGGTCCCTGTCGTTCTCGACCGCCATGCAGGCGGTGACGTCCGCCTGCTGCGCGAACGCGCGCGGCGCGGCGATCGCCGCGAAGGCGGATGCGAGCAGCGCGATGCGCGCTGGCGTGTTCATGGCGGTGCGTCCAGCAGGTCCTTGCCGTCCTCGATCTCGCGCGCGCGCCCGACCTGCGCATCCAGCGCGTGGTCGACCGAGGTATCGCGCGACAGGGAGGTTTCCGGTGCGTGCTCCTGCTCGCCGGCGTCGCGCAGCAGCATCACCTTCTGCACCGGGTCCGGCGGCAGGATGCCCGCTTCGCGCAGGGTCTTGCGCACGCGGCGCATGGCCTCGCTGCGCACCTTGCCGAGGTCGTTGCGGGTCTGGTCGATCCAGGCGAGGAATTGCAGCGTCGCGCCGCTGTCGGCGAGGCCCTTGATCAGCACGTTCGGCGCCGGGTCGGCGAGCACGCCGTCGACCGAGACCAGCGCGGCGAGGCCGGCGTCCATCGCGTCGTGCCACGACGCCTGGGTGCCGACGTTGGTCTCGAATTCGAAGCGCCGGCGCGGGTTGCGGCTGAAGTTCAGCAGCACCGATTTGAACACCAGGCTGTTCGGCAACTGCAGGTGGTTGCCGTCCATGGTCATCAGCACGGTCGCGCGCGAGGTCAGCGACACCACCTTGCCCTCGTGGCTGTCGATGCGCACGTGGTCGCCGGGCGCGAACGGCCGGCGCAGGCTGAGCAGCACGCCGGCGACGTAGTTCTCGGCGATGTCCTTGAACGCGAAACCCAGCACCAGCCCGACCACGCCGGCCGAACCGAGCACCGCGCCGACCAGCGAGGTCGCGCCGAGCAGGTCCAGCGCGACCAGCACGCCGGCGAGGATGATCAGGCCGCGCACGATGCCGCGCAGCAGGCCGTCCATGTAGGGATTGCTGCGTGCGATGCGGGTCAGCACGCGCATCCGCCGCGCGACGAGGCTGCCGAACCACATGGAGAACAGCACGATCAGGATCGCGACCAGCAGCAGCGGCAGGCTGGCGACGAGCTTGACCAGCTTGGCTTCCATCAGGTCCAGCGCAGTGGCGAAGCGCAGGTACAGCGTCGAATGCTCGACGGCTTTTGCCGCGACGGCGGGATCGATCGCCATCACAGCCACCACGCCAGCGCGAACAGGCCGAGCATGGCGAACGCGAGCGCGAGCTTGAGCACGGTACCGAGGACGATGCCGAACCAGGTGCCGAAGCCGACCTTGGCGGCGTGGCCGAGGTGTTCGCGCTGCAGGCTGCGCCGGTGCAGCAGTTCGCCGGCCAGCGCGCCCGCGAACGGGCCGACCAGCAGGCCGAACGGCCCGAACACCAGTCCGCCGAGCGTGCCGAGCATCGCGCCGACGATCGCCAGGCGACTCGCACCCACGCGCTTGGCGCCATGCGCGGTGGCCCACAGGTCGATGCCGAGCGAGAACAGCGTGAGCAGGCCGAGCAGCACCAGCATCGGGATGCCGATGTGCCGGAAGCCGTCGGCCCAGGCCGCGAGCAACATGCCGCAGAACACCAGCGGCAGGCCGGGCAGGGCGGGCAGCACCGTGCCGACGAGGCCGACGACCGCCAGCAGTGCGGCGAGCAGGTACAAAACGGAGGCGTGGTCCATGCGCGTGCGGGGTCGGGGGACGGCGCCATCCTAGCGCGTGCGCATTCCATGAAAAGCAAAAGCCCGCCGAAGCGGGCCTTTGCCGGATCGCGTCGCGGGTTCAGCGCAGGTAGGCGCGGCCGTTGCGTACCTCGACGTAGGAACCGACCCGGATCGAGCCGAGGTCGTCCTGCATCGCGGTGATGGTGCGGCCGTCGTTGGTGCGAACCACGATGTTGTAGCCGGTGCCGGTATGGTTCTGGATCGCATTGCCGACGACCGCGCCCGCGACCGCGCCGGCCACGGCCGCGCGATTCGCCTTGGCGCTGCTGTCGGTGTGGTTCTTGACGGCTTCGCGCGTGGCGGCCGCGCCGACGATGCCGCCGAGCACGGCACCGGTGGCGTTCGGCGTGCGCCCGACGTTCTCGATGCTCTGCACCGTGCCGCAGTCGTAGCAGGACGCGCTGGAATAGCCGTTGTTGTAGCCGCCATTGCCGTAGCCGGGCGAGGTGGTCGCGCAGCCGGCGAGCGCCAGCGAAGCGAGCAGGGCGGTCGCGGTGGTGATGCGCAGGGTCGTGTTCATGGCTCGTCTCCGTGGGATGGGACGCGCGGCGCCGGCCGCGGTCGATGCCACCCTAGGCTTGCGTGCATGAACTCCCCGGCAACGATGCCGGTTCGGGAAAGGTCGCGTTCAGGCCGGTGATGCCGCGATGAATCCCCGCGGCAACGGGCTCAGTTGCGGAAGTCCTGGTGGCAACCCTTGCAGGCTTCGCCCACCTGTTTGAGCGTGGTGCCGACGCCGGCGCAATCCAGCGGCGGGCTGGCGAGCGCGGCATCGAGCGTGCCGCGGTACTTCGCCGCGTGGTCCTTGAAACGCTGGTCGTCGGCGAGGTCGGGGAACGCGGCCTCGAGGTCCTCGCCGGTGGAACGCATTGCGCGAAAGTGCGGGATCGTGTTGGTGGCGTCGCAGCGGTTCTGCTTGATCGCTTCGTCGAGCTTACCCGCATGCCATGCCTGCAGATCCATCAATGCTTCCGGCAAACGATCCTGCGGCGTCTTGCGGGCGTCCCAGGTGCGCATCAGCATCACCACGCCGATGGCGCCGATGACCAGCCCGAGCAGGAACAGGAACAGGTAGCGCATGGCGGCGGACGACTTCGGCTTCGCTTCGGGCTGGGCGGACATGGCGGTTCCCCGGAAGGTTTCGCCGAACGATAGCATGCGCCCGCCGGCTAGAATCCACGGCATGGAACGCGACTTGCGCGATCGATTCGGCGGCATCGACCGCCTCTACGGCAGCGGCGCGCTGGCGCGGCTCTCGGCCTGCCGCGTGGCCGTGGTCGGCATCGGCGGCGTCGGTTCGTGGGCGGTCGAAGCCTTCGCGCGCAGCGGCATCGGTGCGCTCACGCTGGTCGACGCCGACGACCTGTGCGTGTCGAACACCAATCGCCAGTTGCCGGCGCTGGAAGGCCAGTACGGCCGCGCCAAGGTCGAGGCCATGGCCGAACGCTGCCGCGCGATCAACCCGCGGATCGAGATCGACGCGAAGCCGCAATTCCTCACGCCTTCCAACCTCGACGACATCCTCGGCGGCGGTTTCGACCTCGTGCTCGACGCCTGCGACAGCTTCCGCACCAAGGTCGAGGCGATCGCGTACTGCCGCCGGCGCAAGCAGCCCATCGTCGCCGTCGGTTCCGCCGGCGGGCGCAGCGACGTGACCCAGATCCGGGTGCGCGACCTTTCGCGCACCGAACACGACGCGATGCTGTCGCTGATCCGCAAGAAGCTTCGCGGGGAATTCAATTTCCCCAAGAATCACGACCGCTACTTCGGCGTGCCGGCGATTTATTCGCTGGAAAACGTGCGCTACCCGCAGGCCGACGGCAGTGTCTGCGGCGTGCGCCCGCAACTGGGCAAGGACGAAGCGCTCAAGCTCGACTGCGGCGCGGGACTCGGCGCCGCGACCCACGTCACAGGCGCGTTCGCGTTCGCGGCGGTGGGGAAGGGTATCGAGATGTTGCTGCGGTAACGGCGCTTGAATGCCGCGGTTTCTTAAATTCAAAGTATCGGATGAAGGTAGGTTTAGTTGCCTACGTTAGTTGTGCTTGTAGTGTAACCGTCGTTAATTCCTGTCTGAGCAGGAAGCTTGCAGGTGATCGAAAAACTCGCAGGCAGCGTCGACCCTTGCGGCAGATTGAAGTCTTCCGGTAAAAAAACCAAAAAATCTCCACCAAGTTCCGCTGAATGCGAAGTGGTTATGTTCTTGGTAACAAAGACGGTGTCGTTTGATCCGGGCCACATTCCGGCTACCCCGGTGCAATCGATACTGTGAGGTTGCCCGTCGAGTGTCATCAGAATAATCCGCTGCTCGGTTGCAGTCCCATACCCACCCTCAGGAGAGGGATAACCGCAAATTACATAAATGGTGGTGGATCCTTCATTAAGAAATCCAGTTGCTCGCGGCCATGCCGTTGCGTTGGTGGTTGGCTTGCTTAGCTGGCACATGTTCGCGGTGTGATGCTGGGCATGCCTTGTTTGCGTTGCTGCATTAGCGGCATGACATGCGCTGAAGCCGGCAAGGGCTGTCAGAAGATAAATCGTAACGACATGTCGCATGTTGCTTTCCTCGGGAAGAATTCGGTGTGCCGGACGGTGCGATGGCACATGCGAATTTTGGCATAAGCCTGGCCGGCAGTGGTCAATGCACATAGGCGGACAGCCCGAACAACCGTTCCGCATTCGCCGTCGTCGCCGCGGCGAGATCATCGCGATCCATCCCGCGCAAGCCCGCCACCACGTCCAGCACCTCGGGCAGGAACGTCGGTTCGTTGCGTTCGCCTCGATGCGCCGCGCCGGGCTGGTCGGGAGAATCCGTTTCCAGCAACAACTGTTCCAGCGGCATCGCCGCCACGATCCCGCGCAGGCGATTCGCGCGTTCGTACGTGACCGGCCCGCCGATGCCCAGCAGGAAGCCGAGCTTGTGCAGTTGTGCCGCCTGTTCGGCGCTGCCGGAAAAACTGTGCACGACACCGTGTAGTCCGTCGATTTTGCGGATCGCGGCGATCACCGCATCCACCGCGCGGCGCGCATGCACGATGACCGGCAGGCCGAATTCGCGGGCCAGCTTCAACTGGGCTTCGAAATAAAACACCTGCGTTTCCGCATCCAGTCCTTCGACGAAGAAATCCAGTCCGCATTCGCCGACCGCGACCGGCTTCTCGCGTTCGATCCACTTGCGCAGTTCGTCCAGGTGTTCGGGTCGATGCGCTTCGAGAAACATCGGATGCAGGCCGTAGGCCGGGAACAATCCACCGAATTCCGCACAGACCCGTTTCAGCTTCGGCCAGCCGGCGGCATCGACCGCGGGCACGATCTGCCGCGCGACGCCCGCGGCCAGAGCGCGCGCATGCGCCTGCGCGCGATCCGCGTCGAATTCGGCGGCGTCGAAATGGCTGTGGCTGTCGACGAGCCGCATGTCAGCGGCGTTCGGAATCGCCTTCGATCGGCGGCTTGGCGTCCGCCGACGGTTCCTTCTTCTTCCAGTTCGCGAGCAGCAGGGTGCCGAGGCCGAGCAGCAGTTCGTCGGCGAAGGGAATCACGTCCGGGATCAGCATGTCGGCCACGAACAGGAACGCCGCGACCGCGAATAGCCTCGGATAACTGAGCTTGCCGAACCAGCGCAGGACCGGGCCGAGCAGGGGGTTGGGCATGGAAGTCTCCGGGCATCGCGTTCGGCCGACGCTAGCACGCAATGCAGGCGCCGGGTTTGTTCCGCGGACGGCCCATTCAGCCGTTTGGCTGCCGCTCAGGGCGGTGGTGCTGCAATCGGCGCGTCCATGTCATGCGGCCGGGGCCGCGGGAGACCACGAAATGAACAAGAGCACCCTCGCCATCGCGATCGCTGCGCTGCTGGTCGGCGGCGTCGCCGTGGCCGCGTTCCAGCACATGCGCCAGCCGGATTCGATCTCCGCATCCGCGCCGGGCGATCTCGCCACGCCGTCGTCGCTCGATGCCGCCGCGGATGTCGCCACCGCCGACACCAGCATCCCGGCGTCGCCGCAAGCCGAATACGCGGACGTCGTCGGCGTGAAGCCGATCACCAGCAAGCAGCAGGCGTACGCGACCGTGATCGGCACCGATCCGGTGCGCGAATCGAGCACGACTTCCACCCCGCACCAGGTCTGCCAGGACGTGGTGGTGCAGGAACGCGCGCCCGAGCGCGACGGCAACGTCGGAGGCACCGTGGCCGGCGCCGTGATCGGCGGCCTGATCGGCAACCAGGTCGGCAAGGGCAATGGCCGCAAGCTCGCGACCGTGGCCGGCGCGGTCGGCGGCGGGTTCGCCGGGCGCGAAATCGATAAACGCCATGTCGGTGGGCAGGTGGTGAACAAGACCGAACAGCAATGCCACACCGAGACCTCGACTTCGACCTCGTCGAAGACCGTGGCCTGGAACGTCACCTACCGCAATCCGGACGGCACCACCGGCACGATGCGCATGGGCAGCAAGCCGGGTAGCCGGATCGCGCTGGGTACCGAAAACAAGACGGTCGGCTACGACGTGACCTACAGCTACCAGGGCGTCGAGCACACCGTGCGCATGGACCAGAAGCCGGTGGGCGACCGCCTGCCGGTGGTCGATGGTCAGGTGGTGACCCAGACCGCGTCGGTGGAGTCGGACACGACCCACGGCTGAAACGCCAGCGACATGGCATGACCCCGCGGGGCCGGAGCGATCCGGCCCCGTTTTTTTGTGCCGCCCGTGCCATGTCGGCGAATCGCTGGGCTTGCCGGCGGGGAACGGCATTCCGCCGATGCTCGTCGGGCACATCGCAGGGTCCGGTTGTACGCCTTGCAGGCTTACAATGGCGGATTGCCGAATTCCCACTCGCCGACCGCTGCCATGGCCCTGAATCCCTACGATCTGTTCGATGTCCGTTCCCTGCTGACCGAAGAAGAACGCGCGGTGCAGGACACCGTGGCCCGGTTCACCGACGAGCGCGTGATTCCGATCATCGGCGATGCCTTCGACCAAGGGCGTTTCCCGAAGGAACTGGTGCCGGAAATCGCCGAACTCGGCCTGCTCGGTTCCTCGCTTCCCGAAAAATACGGTTGCGCCGGACTCAACGGCGTCAGCTACGGCCTGATCTGCCAGGAACTCGAGCGCGGCGATAGCGGCATCCGCAGTTTCGTCAGCGTGCAGAGCTCGCTGTGCATGTATCCGATCTTCGCCTACGGTTCTGAGGAGCAGCGCCAGCGTTGGTTGCCGGACATGGCCGCGGGCAAGGTGATCGGCTGCTTCGGCCTGACCGAACCGCACGGCGGTTCCGATCCGGCGAACATGAAGACCCGTGCCGTGCGCGACGGCGACGACTGGGTGATCAACGGTTCCAAGATGTGGATCACCAACGGCAACCTCGCCGACATCGCCATCGTCTGGGCGCAGACCGAGGATGGCATCCAGGGCTTCCTGCTGGAGAAGGGCATGCCCGGATTCAGCGCGCAGGAAATCAAGCACAAGATGTCGCTGCGCGCATCGGTGACCAGCGCGCTGTTCTTCGACAACGTGCGCGTGCCGGACAGCAGTCGCCTGCCGAACGTGAAGGGCCTGAAGGGGCCGCTGGGCTGCCTGACGCAGGCGCGCTACGGCATCACCTGGGGCCCGATCGGCGCCGCGATCGCCTGCCTGCACGAAGTGCTGGGCTACACCAAAGAACGGATCCTGTTCGATCGCCCCGTCGCGGCGACGCAGAGCGCGCAGCTGAAGATGGCCGACATGGCCCGGCGCATCACGCTGGCGCAGCTGCTGGTGCTGCAGCTTGGCCGCCTGAAGGACGCCGGCACGATGGCGCCGCAGCAGGTCTCGCTGGCGAAGTGGAACAATTGCCGCATGGCCATCGACATCGCGCGCGAATGCCGCGACCTGCTCGGCGGCGCCGGCATTACCACCGAGCATGCCGCGATCCGCCACGCGCTGAACCTGGAATCGGTCATCACCTACGAAGGCACGGAAACCGTGCACCAGCTGGTGATCGGCCGCGAGCTGACCGGCATCAACGCGTTCTGAGCCATCCGTCATTCCGGACGCCGCGCAGCGGCGATCCGGAATCCAGCGTCTTTGCTGTTTTTTCATTCCGAATGAAGATCAAAGACACTGGATACACAGACATGAAGTCTGTGAAACGATGCCCGCTTTCGCGGGAATGACGAACAAATGCAGAGGCGAGACTGACGAGTGAAGAACAAAATCGGTCCGACGTTGGAAACCGAACGCCTGCTCCTGCGCGTGCCGCAGATCGGCGACTTCGAGCGCTACGCCGAAATGCTGGCCGACGACAGTTCCCGCCACATCGGCGGCCCGCTGTCGCGCCACGATGCGTGGCGCCGTTTCCTGCAAATGCCGGGCGCATGGGTCGTGCAGGGCTTCGCGATGTTTTCCGTGGTCGAGAAGGCCACTGGGCGCTGGATGGGACAGGCCGGCCCTTGGTTTCCCGACGGCTGGCTCGGCACCGAAGTCGGCTATTCGTTCCACATGGACGCGCGCGGCAAGGGCTACGCCACCGAAGCCTGCGCCGCGACGATGGATTACGCCTTCGACACGCTGGGTTGGGACGAAGTGATCCATTCGATCAGCCCGGAAAACACCGCTTCGCAGGCGGTCGCGCAGCGCTTGGGTTCGCGCAACCGCGGCCCGGGCAAATTGCCGCCGCCGCTGGACGCGCACGCCATCGACGTCTGGGGCCAGACGCGCGAAGAGTGGGCCGAAAACCGGAAGCGCTTCGCATGACCGCCGTCTACGGCTTCTCGCCCTCGGGCAATTGCCACAAGGTCAAGCTGCTGCTGGAACAGCTCGGTCGCGATTACGCGTGGATCGAAACCGACAGCGCGCGCGGCGCGACGCGCACCCCGGACTATCTGGCCAAGAACCCGAACGGCAAGGTGCCGATGCTCGAAACGAGCGACGGCCGCATCCTGGTCGAATCGAACGCGATCCTGTGCTGGTTGGCGGAAGGCACGAAATTCCTTCCCGCGGATTCGTGGCAGAAGGCGCAGGCGCTGAGCTGGATGTTCTTCGAACAGTACAGCCACGAACCCTACATCGCGGTCGCGCGCTTCATCTGCGGCTGGACGCCGGCCGATTCCCCGCGTCGTGCGGATTTGCCGAAGCTGCGCGAACGCGGCCATGCCGCGCTGTCGGTGATGGAAAAGCACCTGTCCGCGCACGACTGGTTCACAGGCGGCGATTACGGCATTGCCGACATCGCGCTGTATGCCTATACCTGCGTCGCCCCGCACGGCGGCATCGCGCTCGATGCATATCCCGCGCTGCGCGCGTGGTTGGCGCGGGTCGAGGCCACGCCGGACTTCGTGCCCATGCCCGCGCCGGATGCCGAGGCGCAGGCGTTGATCGACCAATCCACATGACGACGTCATCCTGAGGCAAAGCCGAAGGACCTGCTTCTTCGCTCCGGGCAATAAAGCGGTCCCTCGCTACGCTCAGGATGGCAAAAAAGAGAAAAAGAAATGTTCGCCACCGTTCCGAACCCGATCCCCGCGCGCATGAAGGGCCTCAACCGGGCCGAGATCTGCGACGTCAATTTCAGCGAATTCGTGAAGTCGTGGAACGGCACGCCGGACGCGAAGCCGTCTCCCGGCGAGGCGATCCTCGATGGCAGCGCGCTGGATGCGCAGGCGTTCCGCGAGCTGTTCGAATCGCAGCTGATCTCGCGGCACCTCGACCTGATGGCGCGGGTGCTGCGCGTGCAGAACAAGGTCTTCTACACCATCGGAAGTTCCGGCCACGAGGGCAACGCGATGGTCGCGCGCGCCACGCGGCACACCGATCCGGCCTTCCTGCACTACCGCAGCGGCGGCTTCATGGCCGAGCGTTTCCGCAAGATCCCCGGCATGGATCCGATCATGGACTCGGCGCTCTCGTTCGCTGCGAGCGCGGAAGATCCCGCCTCCGGCGGCCGCCACAAGGTCTGGGGCAGCAAGCCCTTGTGGGTGTTGCCGCAGACCTCGACCATCGCTTCGCATTTGCCGAAGGCGCTGGGTACCGCGGTCGCGATCGAGGCAGCGAAACGCATCGGCCACAAGTTGCCGGTTCCCGGCGATTCCATCGCGATCTGCTCCTTCGGCGACGCGTCCGCGAACCACGCCACCGCGCAGACCGCGTTCAACGCCGCGTCGTGGACCGCGTACCAGAAGCTGCCGGCGCCGGTGCTCTACGTCTGCGAGGACAACGGCATCGGCATTTCGGTGAAGACGCCGAGCGGCTGGATCGCCGAATCCTTCCGCAACCGCCCCGACCTCGATTATTTCTTCGCCGACGGACTCGACCTCGCCGCCGGTTATGGCGACGTGCAACGCGCGGTCGAGCATTGCCGGCGCACGCGCAGGCCGACCTTCCTGCACCTGCGCACGATGCGGATCATGGGCCACGCCGGCACCGATTTCGAGATCGAATGGCGTTCGATCGAGGAGCTGGTTAACGTCGAAGCCGGCGACCCGTTGCTGCGTTCGGCGCAGATCGCGCTGGAATCGGGGCTGATGGGCAAGGACGAAATCCTCGCGCTGTACGAAGACACGAGGAAGAAGTGCTTCGCCGCCGCCGAAGACGCGGACAGGCGCCCACGCATCGAGACGCTGGAACACGTGGTCGCGCCGCTGGCGCCGTATACGCCGGACAAGGTCGCGAAGGAAGCTGCGCGCGCGCCGGAGCACGAGGCGCGGGTCAAGGCTTTCGGCAGCGAGGAGAAACTGCCGGAAAAGCAGGCGCCGCGGCACATGGCGATCCAGATCAACAACGCGCTGCACGACATCTTCGCCAAGTATCCGGACACGCTGCTGTTCGGCGAGGACGTGGCGCAGAAGGGCGGCGTCTACACCGTGACCAAGGGCCTGCAGAAGGCTTTCGGCGCACGCCGCGTGTTCAACACGTTGCTCGACGAAACCATGATCCTCGGCATGGCCCAGGGTTTCGCCAACATGGGCATGTTGCCGATTCCGGAGATCCAGTACCTCGCTTACTTCCACAACGCCTGCGACCAGATTCGCGGCGAGGCGGCGAGCCTGCAGTTCTTCAGCAACAACCAGTACGCCAACCCGATGGTGGTGCGCATCGCCGGTCTCGGCTACCAGCGCGGCTTCGGTGGGCATTTCCACAACGACAATTCGATCACCGCGTTGCGCGACATCCCCGGCCTCGTGGTCGGTTGCCCCTCGCGCGGCGACGACGCGGCGACGATGCTGCGCACGCTGACCGCGCTGGCGAAGGTGGACGGGCGCGTCAGCGTGTTCCTCGAACCGATCGCGCTGTACATGACGAAAGACTTGTACGAAGCCGGCGACGGCCAGTGGCTGACGACCTATCCGGCGCCGGATCAGGCGATGCCGCTGGGCGAAGGCCGCATCTACGGCGAGGGCAACGACGACCTGGTGATCTTCAGCTACGGCAACGGCATGCCGATGAGCCTGCGCGCCGCGCGCGAGATCGAAAAGAAACACAGCTGGAAGGTACGCGTCGTCGACCTGCGCTGGCTGGTGCCGCTCAACGAGAAATACATCGTCGAACAGGCGAAATCGGCGAAACGCATCCTGATCGTCGACGAAGGCCGCCACAGCGCGGGCGTGGGCGAGGGCGTGATCACCGCGATCGCAGAAGGCGGTTACGGCGCGCGCCCGTTCCGGCGCGTGGTCGGCGCGGACACCTACACGCCGCTGGCCGGCGCCGCGTTCCTGGTGATCCCGAAGGACGAGGACATCATCGCCGCGGCGGACGAGCTTTTGTAGGAGCGCACCGCAGGGGCGCGACGGTTGCCAAGTATTTGCAGGAGCGCGCTTGAGCGCGACGCTTTCTGCAAGGCGCGCGCCGGTCGCGCTCGAGAGCGCTCCTACAGCGGAAATGCGTGCGTCAAACGCTCCGCATGCGCATACACGCCGCAATGGCCTTCGCGGGCGAAGCCGATGAGGCAAAGCTTCGCCGACTCCGCCAGTGCGATCGCCAGCGAGGTCGGCGCGGAAATCGCGGCGAGCAGCGGAATCCCGGCCTGCGCGGCCTTCATCGCCAGTTCGTAGCTGGCGCGGCTGGTGACGATGGCGAAACCGCTGTCGGAATCGATATCGGCCGCGGCCATCGCGCCGATCAGCTTGTCCAGCGCGTTGTGCCGGCCCACGTCTTCGCGCACCAGCCGCAATTCGCCATCCGCGTTCGCGAATCCCGCGGCGTGGGTGGCACCCGTCGCCGCGTTCAACGGCTGGCGTTCGCGCAATTCCGCCAGTGCGCGGTGCAATGCGTTTTCATCGATGCGCAATTCGCTCGCAATGAGCGGCGGCGCGCGCAGCACCGATTCGACTGTGGCGCTGCCGCAGACGCCGCAGCCGCCGTAGCCAGGCAGGTTGCGGCGGCGATCTTCCAGCACGCCGGCGCGCAATGCGGGAATCGCCATGCGGATGGCGATGCCGTCGACCGATTCCTCGATGCCGTCGATGCGGACTTCATCGCGGGATTCGACGATGGCTTCGCTCAGCGAGAAGCCGAGCGCGAGGTCGGCGAGGTCGCAGGGCGTGGCCATCAGCACCGCGAACGGCGCTTCGTTGTAGTGCAGGGCGATGGGAACTTCGCTGGCGACGGTGTCGCGGCGTTCGTTCGATCCGCTCGGCGAACGTTGCTGCACCGTGCGTTCGACCGCGCCGGCCGTGGCGGGCTTCATCGCGCCAGGCCGTCGCGCAGGCCGATGTCGTTGAGGCCGAGTCCGGCGGAAGTCAGTGCGCCGAAACCGCGATCCAGCGGCAACACCGCCAGCGCGAAGCAGGGCTCGCCCGGCGTCGCGGACACGACCTTGCCGATGGCCGCGCCGTCGAGTTCGACGCCCGCTTCCATCGGAATCGGTTTCGCCGCGCACAACGCCGCGAGCCCGCGCTTGGCCTGGCCGAGGAAATGCGTGCGCGCGACGATTTCCTGTCCGGGATAGCAGCCCTTCTTCACGCTGAAGGCTTTCAACCGCTCCAGCGAGAGCTGCTGCGGCGTCCAGTGCTCGCGCTGGGATTCGGGCAGGTGCGGCAGGCCGTGGGCGAGGTCGAAGGCCAGCCATTCCGACTGCGATTTCGGATCGTCCGCTGCCCGGGTGGCGTCGATGCGCAGCGTTCGCGCGCCGCCATCTGCGCCCATGTCGAGTTCGATGCTTTCGCCGTTCCTTGCGAACACGGCACCAGCAGCCCGTGTGGGTGCGGCGAACGTGCCGCTGATGTCCAGATCGTCGCGCGGCTTGAGTTCGAGCTTGCTGCGGAACACATAACGCTGCAGCTGCGAAGCCAGTTCGCCGGCACCGAAGTCCGGCAGTAGCAGCCAGAGGGTTTCGTCGTCGAGTTTCAGCAGCGCGAACAGCGCGATCACGCGGCCCTTGGGCGTCAGCCAACCACTCCATTGCCAATGCCCGGGCGCGAGCGCGGCCACGTCGCTCATGAACTGCGCGTGCGCGAATTTCACCGCATCGCGGCCGGCGATGGCCAGGGCATCGTGGTCGGGCAGGGAGAATTCCCGGATCGTCGTGGGCTGCAGGTTGTCCGGCATTGGCGGCTGGACGTAAACTTGAATGGCTGTGAAGACCCCGATGATAGGCCAAGACCCCAAGCCGGCCACGCCCGTGGAACCGCGCGATCCCGCGCCGGAAGCGCCGCAGGCGCCGGAAATCGGCGGACGCGGCGGGCTCGACCCCGTGCGCTATGGCGATTGGGAGAAAGATGGCCGTTGCATCGACTTCTAGGTTCCTGCCTCGCCACGCGGCGTGAGCCGCCCAGCCGGAGAAAGCATCGCCCATGACCGCCCCAGAACCACGCGTGCGCGAGCGCCCGCTGTCGCCGCACCTGCAGGTCTACCGCTGGCAGGTGCAGATGGTCACTTCCATCCTGCATCGCGCGACCGGCATCGTGCTCGCCGTCGGCTTGATCGGGCTCGTGTGGGGGCTGCTGGCGCTTGCCGGCGGGCCGGAACGCTGGGCCGCCTTCGCCGCCTGCGCGGGATCACCGTTCGGCCAGCTCGTGCTGCTCGGTTTCAGCTGGGCGCTGGCCTATCACTTGGTCAACGGCATTCGCCACCTGGTGCAGGACGCGGGGCAGGGCTACGCGATACCGGAATTCGTGCGCAGCAGCTGGCTTTCGATCATCGGCAGCTTCGTGCTGGTCGCGCTGGTCTGGGGCGTCGTGTTGGCGCATTGGGGGCATGCATGAACGCCAATCGCGGCGAATTCCGCACGCCGCTGAAGCAGGCGCGCGGGCTGGGCTCGGCGAAGGACGGCACCGGGCATTTCCTCTGGCAGCGCGTCACCGCGATCGCCCTGGTGCTCGCCGGCGCATGGCTGCTCGGCCTGCTGCTGTCGCTGGGCGGCGCCGACTATGCGCGTGCCCGCATGATGGTCGCCGATCCGCTCAACGCGACGCTGCTGGTCGCGTTCCTCATCGCCGCCTGCTGGCACGCCAAGCTCGGGTTGCAGGTGGTGATCGAGGACTACGTGCATACGCCGCTGTTCGCCGGCATCGCTCACCTCGCCAACATCTTCTTCTGCGCACTGGCGGCCATCGCCGGCGTGCTCGCCGTCGTCCGCGTCGCGCTGGGAGCCTGATCCGCACATGACCGCTTACAAGATCATTGAGCACAAGTACGACATGGTCGTGGTCGGCGCCGGCGGCGCCGGCCTGCGCGCGACCTTCGGCCTCGCCCAGAAGGGCCTCAAGACCGCCTGCATCACCAAGGTGTTCCCGACGCGTTCGCACACCGTGGCGGCGCAGGGCGGCATCTCCGCCGCGCTCGCCAACATGGGCCCGGACGACTGGCGCTTCCACTACTACGACACCATCAAGGGCTCGGACTGGTTGGGCGACCAGGACGCGATCGAATACATGTGCCGCGAAGCGATTCCCGCGGTGATCGAACTCGAGCACCAGGGCGTGCCGTTCTCGCGCACCGAGGCAGGCAAGATCTACCAGCGCCCGTTCGGCGGCATGACCATCGACTACGGCAAGGGCACCGCGCAGCGCACCTGCGCCGCTGCCGACCGCACCGGCCATGCGATCCTGCACACGCTCTACCAACAGTCGCTGGCGCACGAGGCCGAGTTCTTCATCGAATACTTCGCGCTCGACCTGATCATGGACGCGAACGGCGCCTGCCGCGGCGTGCTCGCGCTGGACATGGCCGAAGGCACGCTGCACCTGTTCCGCGCCCACGGCACAGTGCTGGCCACCGGCGGCTATGGCCGCGCCTATTTCAGCTGCACCTCGGCGCACACCTGCACCGGCGACGGCGGCGGCATGGCCCTGCGCGCGGGGCTCGGGCTGCAGGACATGGAATTCGTGCAATTCCACCCGACCGGCATCTATGGCGCGGGCTGCCTGATCACCGAAGGCGTGCGCGGCGAAGGCGGCATCCTGCGTAACAGCAACGGCGAGCGCTTCATGGAACGCTACGCGCCGAACGCCAAGGACCTGGCCTCGCGCGACGTGGTGTCGCGCTCGATGACCATCGAGATCCGCGAAGGCCGCGGCGTGGGCGAGCACAAGGACCACATCAACCTCGACCTCACCCACCTCGATCCCAAGGACATCCACGAGAAGCTGCCGGGCATCGCCGAGAGCGCGCGCATTTTCGCCGGCGTGGACGTGACCAAGCAGCCGATCCCGGTGATCCCGACCGTGCACTACAACATGGGCGGCATCCCCACCAACTACCACGGCGAAGTCGTGCAGTTGCGCAACGGCGATCCCGATGCGGTCGTGCCCGGCCTCTATGCCATCGGCGAAGCCGCATGCGTCTCGGTGCACGGCGCCAACCGCCTCGGTTCGAACTCGCTGCTCGACCTGGTCGTGTTCGGACGCGCCGTGGCGAACCGCGCCGCGGAAACCATCAAGCCGGACCAGTTGCATCCGCAGCTCGCCGGCGACGCATGCGACAAGGCGCTGTCGCGCCTCGATCGCCTGCGCAACGCCAACGGCAGCCAGCCGACCGCGCAGATCCGCGACCGCATGCAGCGCACGATGCAGGCCGACGCCGCGGTATTCCGTACCGGCGAAACGCTTGCGGAGGGCGTGAAGAAGATCCGTGACATCCATGCCTCGTTCGCCGACGTGCGCGTCAGCGACCGTTCGCTGGTGTGGAATTCGGACCTGATCGAGACCTTCGAACTCGACAACCTGCTCGGGCAGGCGCTGGCGACGATCGTGTCGGCGGAGAACCGCACCGAATCGCGCGGCGCGCATGCGCGCGAGGATTTCCCGGACCGCAACGACGGCGAATGGATGAAGCACAGTCTGTGCTCGGTCGGCGACGATGGCTCCACGAGCATCGAATACCGACCCGTGCACCTCTACACGCTAGACGACGAAGTCGAAGTCGTTCCGCCGAAGGCGAGGGTTTACTGAGATGGCCGAATTCACCCTCCCGAAGAACTCGAAGATCCAGCCCGGGCGCAAGTTCCCGGCCACGGGCGCGAAGCGCACGCGCACGTTCAAGGTCTACCGCTGGAACCCGGACGACGGCCGCAACCCGAGCACGGATTCCTACGAAGTCG
Source organism: Lysobacter lycopersici (assembly GCF_007556775.1). Lineage (GTDB taxonomy): Bacteria > Pseudomonadota > Gammaproteobacteria > Xanthomonadales > Xanthomonadaceae > Pseudoluteimonas > Pseudoluteimonas lycopersici. Next base: position 680,092 of record NZ_CP041742.1, on the reverse strand, counting down.
ACCTCGACAAGTGCGGGCCGATGGTCCTGGACGCGTTGATCAAGATCAAGAACGAAATCGATCCGACGCTGACGTTCCGCCGGTCCTGCCGCGAGGGCATCTGCGGTTCCTGCGCGATGAACATCGACGGCACCAACACGCTGGCTTGCACCAAGGCCATCGAGGATTGCGGCAAGGGCAGCGGCGACGTGCCGATTTATCCATTGCCGCACATGCCGGTGGTCAAGGACCTGGTTCCCGACCTCACCCATTTCTACGCTCAGTACGCCTCGATCAAGCCGTGGATCCGCACGCAATCGCCGGCGCCGACGCGCGAGCGGCTGCAGTCCCCGGGCGATCGCAAGCAACTCGACGGCCTGTACGAATGCATCCTGTGCGCCTGCTGCTCGACCAGTTGCCCGAGCTACTGGTGGAACGGCGAACGCTACCTCGGCCCGGCGATCCTGCTGCAGGCCTACCGCTGGATCGTCGATTCCCGCGACGAGGACACCGGCGCGCGCCTGGACGACCTCGAGGATCCGTTCAAGCTCTACCGCTGCCACACCATCATGAACTGCGCGCGGACCTGCCCGAAGGGCCTGAACCCGGCCAAGGCGATCGCCGAAATCAAGAAATTGATGCTGGCGCGGCGGGTCTGATCGTGGTCGACGCCCGCATCTTCGCGCCGGCGTTCGCCATGGTCGCGCTCACCTTCGTGGTGTGGTGGCGCATGTTCTTCACCCGCGTCGGGCAGATGAAGCGCGAGCGCATCCATCCGCAGGCGGTGGCGACCTCGGCGCAGGCCAACGCGAAGTTGACCGACAGCCGCGCCGCGGACAATTTCCGCAACCTGTTCGAACTGCCGGTGCTGTTCTACGCGGCGCTGGTCGTGGCCGCGCTCACCGGGCAAGTCGGGCCGGTCACGCTGGGGCTGGCATGGCTGTTCGTCGCCCTGCGCGTCGTGCACAGCGCGATCCATTGCAGCTACAACAAGGTCATGCACCGCTTCTACGCCTACGTCTCCGGCGGTTTCGCGCTGTTCGCGCTGTGGGCGTGGCTGGGCCTGCAACTGCTGCTGGCGTGAATGACGACGTCGAACTGCGCCGCCTGCGCTGGAAATGCCGACGCGGCATGAAGGAACTCGACCAGTTGCTGGAACGTTGGCTGGATTGCGGATATCCGGAAGCTTCCGAGCGCGAGCGCGGCGTTTTCCTAGCGCTTCTCGATAGCGAAGACGACAGGCTGTGGCGATGGTTCCTGGGTTACGAGGCCCCGCCCGATGCCGAACTCGCCACGCTCGTCCAGCGCATCCGCGAGCTTCCGGTCTGACTGGAAGCCGTCCGCAGTCCTCTGCGCGGCGTTGATCCTGCTTGGCCTGCTCGCCGGCCTGTCGCTGCTCGCATCGAACCTGTCGGCCGGGATTGCATGGCCGGCCGCCTTGTTCGCCCTGGCGTGGGGCTTCTGGCTCGCGCGACGGGAACGCAGGCGCGCTCCGATCCGATTGACGTGGCGCGCGGACGGCGTGCTGTTCGTGGACGGCGTGCGGGTCGAACGACCGCGATTGCAATGGCGGGGCTCGCTCGCATTCCTCGATTGGCGCGAAAGCGGGAAGGCCCGGCGCCTCGCCTGGTGGCCGGACACGCTTCCCGCCGCGGGCCGGCGTGAACTGCGGCTGGCCGCGATGGCGGCCGAGGCTGCGCGAAGGCAGGCGCGGGTGGCACCATAGCGGCTGCTTCGGCAAGGCTCGCGCATGTTCAAACCCATTCCCGTCGCCATCGGCCTGCGCTACCTGCGCGCGAAGCGCCGCAACGGCTTCATTTCCTTCATATCGCTCGCGTCGATCCTTGGCATCGCGCTCGGCGTCGCCGCGCTGATCACCACGCTGGCGGTGATGAGCGGTTTCCAGCGCGAGATCCGCGACCGCATGCTGCAGATGGCCGCGCACGCGACCATCAGCGCCGACGGCGCGTCGATGCAGAACTGGCGGCAGGCGGTGGAAGAGGCCTATCGCGACCCGCGCGTCGCCGGCGCCGCGCCCTACATCGAGGCCGAGGCATTGATCACCGGGCCGCAACGCCAGCCGGCGATCGTGCGCGGCGTGATCCCGGCCGAGGAAAGCAAGGTCTCGGTACTGGCGCAGAAGATGACCCAGGGCCGGCTCGACCAGCTCACGCCCGGGAGCTTCAACATCGTGCTCGGCAGCGAACTCGCGCTGTGGCTCAACGTCGGCGTCGGCGACAAAGTAATCGTGACCACCGATTTCCAGGCTTCGCCCGTCGGGGCGATTCCGCAGATGAAGCGCTTCACCGTCAGCGGCATCTTCGAGGCCGGCTACCAGGAATACGACAAGGGCCTGGCGGTGGCGAACTTCCAGGACCTGCAGCGCGTGCTGCGCATGGGCGACGCCGCGACCGGCGTGCGCCTGCGCCTGCACGATATGGACCAGTCCTTCGCGGTCGCGCGCGATCTCGCGTTGCGCCTGCGCGGACCCTACCGCGTCACCGACTGGCAGCAGGACAACGCCAACATGTTCCGCGCGCTCAAGCTGGAGAAGACGATGATGGCGATCCTGCTGTCGCTGATCATCGCCATGGGCGCGTTCAACCTGGTGTCCTCGCAGGTGATGCTGGTCACCGACAAGCAGGCGGACATCGCGATCCTGCGCACGCTCGGGCTCACCCCGGGCGGGGTGATGAAGGTGTTCATGGTGCAGGGTTCGCTGATCGGCGTGATCGGCACGATCGCCGGCGTGGTCGGCGGCATCGCGCTCACGCTCAACCTCGAGCGCATCCTGCGCGCGATCGAGCACGTGTTCGGCGTGCAGCTGATGCCGGAGGACGTGTACTACATCACCGGATTGCCGACGCAACTGGAGGCCAGCGACGTGACCATCATCGCCATCGTCGCGTTGGTCATGGCCTTCCTCGCGACGCTGTATCCGGCTTGGAGCGCCTCGCGCACCGCACCGGCGGAGGCGCTGCGCTATGAGTAAGCATCAAATGATGGATCAACTTGAGCCTGCGGATGGAGCAGTTATCCAGTGTCGAGGCTTGTCCAAGACATACAGGGAAGGAAAGCTGGTTACGCCTGTTTTTCAAGGCTTGGATCTATCGATTCAGGCTGGAGAGACAGTCGCCATACTCGGTGCTTCCGGTGCTGGGAAAAGCACGCTGCTGCATTTGCTCGGTGGCTTGGATATTCCGACCGAAGGCGATATCTGGGTTGATGGCGAGTTCAATGGCGTCCGTGCGTGTTGGGACATCGCGAGCATGTCGAACGCCGCGCGCGGGCAGCTGCGCAACAAGGCGTTGGGTTTCGTCTACCAGTTCCACCACCTGCTGCCGGAATTCACCGCGCTGGAGAACGTGATGCTGCCGGTGCTGCTCGGCGGCGCGGACGTGAACGAAGCGAATTCGCGCGCGAAGGGATTGCTCGAGGCCGTGGGCCTCGGTCATCGCCTTGCGCACAAGCCGGGCGAGCTTTCCGGCGGCGAACGCCAGCGTGCGGCAGTGGCGCGTGCGCTGGTGAACAAGCCGGCCTGCGTGCTCGGCGACGAGCCGACCGGCAACCTCGACGAGAAGACCGCGGCCGGGGTGTTCGCGCTGATGCTGGAATTGAACCGCGCGCAGAAGACCAGCCTGGTGCTGGTGACCCACGACCGCAGCCTCGCGCGGCGGCTGGACCGGGTGATGGAACTGCACGAAGGCAAGTTGCGGGAGTTGGGAGCGGGGCAGGTTTGAGGGGGCTGCGATGGCGAGAACTTGCCCGAAATGCGGGAGATACGAAATCACCGTCGATGAGGCGAGTCATCTGGTACCTACGCCGGGTTCTAGTGAAGATCCACCAGAAATTGTTTGCAGAAAATGTCATGCAAAACTTAAGGCGACATGGGGGTCGCTTCTTGTTTTTATTGGTGTGCAGATTGGGGTAATTTTCGTATCTGTTTCTCTCATGCACTATGTGGTTCCGGAAAATAGCGTCCCGCCTAAATGGGAAACTGCGATTCTGGTACTTGCCGTAGTCCCATGGTATTTCTTGTGCTATCGATTGATTTGGCCACGAATTATTCGTTTGGCCGAATGGGCCCCACGCAGATACTGGCTACCAAAGAGTCGGATCATTGCTTACTCCGTCTATCTCCTGTTGCCGATAGCAATCATCGTGTTTCTGTTTTATCTCGGGATTCGACGCTAAGGATCGGACAACTCCGACCCGCACTCGCGTCACCTGCTGATCCACTCCGCTGACGCTAACCGGCACGCTGCCGGTGTGGGCCGTCAATCGTTCAATCTTGACATGCTGTATCCAAACGGATACATTCTGCCGTGAGCCGATTCCTGCGCACGCTGGAATTCGACGCATGGCTGAAGGCGTTGCGGGATCCGGTTGCAAAAGGCCGTGTAATTGCGCGCATCCGTTCAGCGGAGGCAGGGAATTTCGGCGATTGCAAGTCGGTCGGCGAGGGCGTTTCCGAGATGCGCATCCACGCTGGCCCGGGTTATCGCCTGTACTACTGCCGCAGGGGCGAGGCCGTCTATCTGCTGCTCTGCGGTGGCGACAAATCCTCGCAGCAGCGCGATATCAGCCAGGCCAAGGCGATCCTCAGGCGATTGGAGAACGAAACATGAAACGCATCGCCGACTTCGACGCCGCCGACTACCTGGACAGCGATGCCGTCATCGCGGAATACCTCAATGCCGCACTGGAAGACGAGAATCCGGACGTATTCCTGCAGGCCGTCGCTGACGTGGCGAAAGCACGGGGCATGGGCCAATTGGCCCGCGACGCCGGGCTTGGTCGCGAAAGTCTGTACAAGGCCGTGGCTCCCGGTGCTAAACCGCGTTACGACACCGTGTTCCGGCTCGTTCGCGCACTAGGCATCGAATTGCGCGCCACGCCGATGTCTCGGACAACTCCGACCCGCAAGCGCGCCACCCGCTGATCGATTCCGCCGACGCTTGCCGGCACGCTGCCGGCATGGCCATCGCGCTTCCAAGCCCACGCCTTGCATTGCCGTCACTGCGCCTTGTGAACGCGCGCTGGCAACCATTGCCGTTCGGCCCGGCAACCGCGCTGGCGTTGTTGGCGGGTTGCGTCGTGAGCCTGTTGCTGCCGGCATTCGCGCCGACGTGGTTTGCACTTCTTGCCATCGCGCTCGGAATCGCCGGCTGGTGGACGGGTGGAATCGCCCGGATCGCGGGAACACTGCTGCTTGGCTTCGGGTTGTGCACGTTGCAGGCGGATCGCGCGCTGGTTGCGCAACTGCCGCCGGCGATGGAAGGCCATGTCGTCGAAATCACAGGCCGCGTCGTCGAGCTGCCGATGCGCGAGCCAAAGCGCACGCGGTTCCGTTTCGTCGTGGATGGCGATTCGGATGTCGCGCTTCGCGGCAAAACCTTGCAACTCGCCTGGTACGACGACCGCAAGCAATCGCACGATGGAATCGTCCCGCCTGCACCCGTGCACGCCGGCGAACGCTGGTCATTCGATGCGAAACTGCGCGCGCCGCGCGGACTGCGCAATCCCGGGGGGTTCGATGCCGAGCGCAATGCGCTTGCGCAGGGTATCGCCGCGACCGGTTACGTCGCCGATGCCGACAACGCGAAACGAATCGGCATCGCGCGCGGTCTCGATGCCTGGCGCGAAAGGATGTCCGCACGGATCGCTCGGCAGGCGCCGAAGGATTCCGCCCGGTTCCTGCGCGCGTTCGCGCTCGGCGATACCGGCGGCTTGCAGGACGAAGACTGGGAAACGCTGCGCGCGGACGGCCTGACCCACTTGATCGCGATTTCCGGCTTCCATGTCGGGCTGGTCGCCGGCTTCGGCGCATTGCTGGCGCGCGGACTGTGGTGGCTGTTCCCGCTGCTCGCGCGGCGCTGTCCGCGCCAGGTCGCCTGCGGCGTCGCTGCGCTCGCATTCGCCGCCGGCTACAGCGTGATCGCCGGACTGTCGCTGCCGACATTGCGCACGCTGCTGATGATCGCGGTCGTCGTGCTGGCGCGCATACTGCGCCGGGCCACGCGCGCGGGCGATGCACTGGCATTGGCCGCCATCGCGATGTTGCTCGCCGATGCCTTGTCGCCGCTGTCGCCGGGCTTCTGGTTGAGCTTCCTCGGCGTCGCGTGGTTGCTGTGGTGCCTGCCGGGCGTGGAAACGAAACCGATACGGGGATTCTTCGCCGCGCAGGGCGTGGCCACGCTCGGGCTGTTGCCATTGACCGCGTTGTTCTTCGGCCAGGCTTCGCTGGCCGGGCCGTTCGCCAATTTGCTCGCGGTGCCGTGGTGGAGCCTGATCGTGGCGCCGCTGACCCTGGTCGGTGCGGGATTGGAAGCGTTGCATCCGGGTGCGGGTACGTGGGCATGGTGGCTGGCCGGGCATGCGTTCGAATGCTCGTGGCGGCTGTTCGCGTGGATGTCGGCATCGCCGATGGCCTTGTGGTGGGCGCCGGAAGCGCGCTGGTTCGCGGTGCCGCTGGCGCTCGCGTCCGCGTTCTGGCTGCTGCTGCCGCGCGGCGTGCCGGGAAAACCGCTGGCGATATTGCTGTGGCTGCCCTTGCTGCTGCCGGCGCTGCACGCGCCTGCATACGGCGATGGCGAACTCACCGTGATCGATGTAGGGCAGGGGCTGTCGGTGCTGGTGCGCACGCGGCACCATGTCTTGCTGTACGACATGGGCCCGGCGGTGCCCGACGGCTTCGATGCCGGCGAACGCGTGGTCGTTCCGACCCTTCATGCGCTGGGCGCGCAGCGGATCGACGTTGCGATGGTCAGTCATGGCGACAACGACCATGCCGGCGGTTTCCCCGCGGTCGAACGCGCGTTTCCGACGCCCTTGTCGCTGAGTCCCGCGGGAAGTCCCGTGCCGCACACACGACCCTGCCTCGCCGGTACGCACTGGAACTGGGATGGCGTGGAATTCCGCGTGCTGCATCCCGCGGCCGGTTTTCCCTACCTCGACAACGAATCGAGCTGTGTGTTGCGCGTCGAGAGCAAGCATGGCGCGGCGCTGCTGACCGGCGACATCGGCGAGGTGATCGAACGCAAGCTGCTGCGCGAACAGCAGGCGATGCTGCGCGCGGACGTGGTGCTGGTCGCGCACCACGGCAGCGGCGGTTCCTCGGATCCGGGTTTCGTTGCCGCCACCGGAGCCAAGCTCGCACTGGTGTCGTCAGGGTTCGGCAACCGCTTCCACCATCCGTTGCCGGACGTGGTCGAACGCTGGCAAGGGGCTGGAGCCAAGACCGCGGATACGCAGGACCTCGGCGCATTGCGGATACGCCTGCGCCAAGGCGGGCCGGAATTGGAAAGCGAACGGATTGCCCATCCGAGGGCATGGGACGCGGCGCGCAGGCATGCGCGGGCCGCTGGGCTATCCTATCGATCCGATTGAATGCCCCTGGAGGCGCGCGTGCTGGAACTGGTCCGGGCCGGCGGTTGGCCGATGATCCCGCTGCTGTTGCTGGCGGTGGCGAGCGTGGCGATCATCGTCGAGCGTTTCTGGAGCCTGCGTCGCGATGCGGTGCTGCCGCCGGGCCTCGGCGACGAAGTCCGCACGTGGGTCGCGCGCGACCCCAATCCCGATCCCGCCCACATCGAATCGTTGCGCCGCACCTCGCCGCTGGGCGCGCTGCTCGCGGCCGCGCTGGACGTGCGCCACCGGCCGAGCGACCAGGTGCGCGAGCGCATCGAGGACGTCGGTCGCCATCTCGTGCACCGGATGGAGCGGTTCCTGAACAGCCTCGGCACGATTGCCGCCGCGGGGCCGCTGCTCGGCCTGTTCGGTACCGTCGTCGGCATGATCCAGATGTTCCTCGGCATCCTCGACCACGGCATCGGCGACGTGAACCAGCTCGCCGGCGGCATCGGCAAGGCGCTGGTTTGCACCGCGACCGGCATGGTCGTGGCGATCCCGGCGCTGATGTTCCATCGCTATTTCCGCGGTCGCATCGCCGGCTACATCGTCGACATGGAACACGAGGCGATCCAGTTGCTCGACACGCTCGACGCCAAGGGCAACGGCGCTCCTCCGGCCGCGGCACAGGTCGCGCCGGGCACCCGCGGCATCACCCCGTCCATCGACGCCGCCTGATGCGCATCCGCGACTTCCGCGCCGACGACAGCCCGGAGATCAACCTGATCCCGCTGATCGACGTGGTGCTGTGCCTGATCATCTTCTTCGTGGTCACCACCACGTTCGATGCACGCTCGGTGCTGCGGCTGGAACTGCCGCGAGCCGACGGCAAGCCGAACGAGGCGCCGTCGAACGCGCTCAGCGTGCTGGTGAACGCGGACGGACGCTACTTCGTGCAGGACCGCGAATCGCTGCGCGGCGACGTCGATTCGTTGAAACGAACCATCGCCGAAGTCGCCGGCCCCGACCGCGATCGCAGCGTGCTGCTGCGGGCCGACGCCCGCACCCAGCACCAGGCCGTCGTGACCGCGCTCGATGCGCTCGGCCAGCTCGGTTTCCGCCATATCGCGATCGCGACGGCGCCCGAACCGCCGCAGTCCGGCGACAAGGCGGGCAAGGACTGATGGACACGGCGGCGACGACGCCGGCGCGCAGCGGTTACCGCCGGTTGATGACGCTGGCGAAGCCGTATCGCTGGCTGCTGCTGGCCGGCCTGCTGGCGATGGGCGTGGAAGCCGCTGCCGGCGCCGGTTTCACCCTGATGATGAAGCCGATCATCAACCAGACCTTCATCGCCCGGAATTCGCAGGTCAGCCTGTTGCTGCCGCTGGCCATCGTCGGCCTGTTCGTGGTGCGCGGCATCGCCGGCTACGTCACCGACATGAGCGGTGCGCGCGCCGGCCGCGGCATCGCCCGCGACATGCGCGTGCAGGCGTTTGCGAAGTACCTGCGGTTGCCGGGCTTGCGCTTCGATTCCGAACCGGTGCCGCAGATGCTGGTGCGACTCGGCTCCGACAGCGACCAGGTCGCGCAGGCCGCCATCGATGCCGGCAAGGTGATGCTGCAGCAATCGTTGCAGGTCGTCGCGATGCTCGGCGCGATGCTCTACACCAGCTGGCAGGTGACGCTGGCGATCCTAGTGCTCGCGCCTCCGCTGGCGTGGGTGATGGATCGAGTCGGCAAGCGCTACCGCCGCATCAGCCACCGCATCCAGGAAAGCAGCGGCAAGCTGATGCAGGCCGCGGACCAGGCGCTGTCCGGGCAGCAGGAAGTGAAGGTCTACGGCGCGCAGCGCAGCGAATTCGGGCGTTATTCCGCGCAGGCCGATACCCACCTGAAGCTGAGCCTGAAGGTGGAATCCACGCGTTCCATCTCTTCGGCGCTGGTGCAGTTGATGGGTTCGGTCGGGCTGGCGATGCTGCTGTTCTTCGCCGGTCGCGAAGCCATCGCCGGGCGGCTCGATGCAGGCGGTTTCGTCACGCTGATGACCTCGATGATGGCGGTGATCCCGGCGCTCAAGCAGCTGACCAACGTGCAGAACATGCTGCAGCGCGGGCTTGCGTCCTCCGACCGCCTGTTCCACATCCTCGATGCCGAGGACGAACCCGACAGCGGCCGCGTTCCGCTCGAACGCGCGAAGGGCCTGGTCGAATTCCGCGACGTGGTCGCGCGCTATCCGGGACAGGCGCAGGCGGCGCTGGACCACGTCAGCTTCGTCGCGCGCCCGGGCACCGTCACCGCGATCGTCGGCCGTTCCGGCGGCGGCAAGTCGACGCTGGTGAAACTGATCCCGCGCTTCTACGAACCCGAATCCGGCGAGATCCTGCTCGACGGCCATTCCGTGCGCGATTACCCGCTCGCCGACCTGCGCCGGCAGATCGCGCTGGTCGGGCAGCAGGTGGTGCTGTTCGACGGCAGCATCGCCGCGAACATCGCCTACGGCGAACTCGAGGGCGCCGACGCCGAAGCCTTGCGTCGCGCGATTTCCGCGGCGAACGCGGCCGAATTCGTCGACCGCATGCCCGAGGGCGCCGACGCGTCGGTCGGAAACCGCGGCGGGCGCCTGTCCGGCGGCCAGCGCCAGCGCATCGCCATCGCCCGCGCCATCCTCAAGGACGCGCCGGTGCTGATCCTGGACGAGGCCACCGCCGCGCTCGACAACGAATCCGAGCGCCTGGTGCAGGACGCGCTCGATCATTTGATGCCGGACCGCACCACGCTGGTGATCGCGCACCGGCTTTCGACCATCGAACACGCCGACCAGGTGCTGGTGCTGGACGAAGGCCGGCTGGTGGAGCAGGGCACGCACGCCGAACTGATGGACAAGGGCGGCCTGTACGCGCACCTGCACCAGGTGCAGTTCCGCGAACCGGCGCATTCTTCAGGATCGGCGTGAGCGCAGGCCGTCGTCGTCCGCCCGCGTACTGGTACGGCACCGAAGCCCCGCCGTGGACGGCGCGCGCGTTGTCGGGGCTGTATGGCGGCGCGCTCGCATTGCGCGAACGCCTCGGGCTTCCACGCGTGCAACGCGTCTCGAAACCCGTCGTCGTGGTCGGCAACCTCATCGCCGGCGGCAGCGGCAAGACGCCGCTGGCCATCGCCCTGGTCGAACGCCTGCGCCGGCAGGGCTGGACGCCGGGCATCGCGACGCGCGGTTATGGCCGCGAGCAGGAAGACAAGCCGCTGTGGGTCGAAGCGAATACCGATCCCGCGCTCGGTGGCGACGAGCCGGTGCTGCTCGCGCGCCTGACTGGTGCGAAGGTGCGCGCCGACCGCGATCGCGTCGCCGCGGCGCGCGCGCTCATCGACGCGGGTTGCGACATCGTGGTCTGCGACGACGGCCTGCAGCACCGGCGCCTGCATCGCGATATCGAGATCGAAGTCATCGACGGCCGCCGCCGTTACGGCAATGGATTGCTGCTGCCCGCAGGCCCGTTGCGCGAACCGGTCGAACGCGGCACGCACTGCGATTTCCGCGTGGTCAACGGCGGCGAAGCGGGGTTCGGCGAATGGCCGATGCAGGTGATCGCGGACAATGCGCTGCCGATGCGTGGCGGGCGTTTGCGCCCGCTGTCCGATTTCGCCGGTCGGCGCGTGCATGCGGTCGCCGGCATCGGCGACCCGGAGCGTTTCTTCGCCATGCTGCGCGCGCTCGGCATCGCAGTGGTGCCGCATGCCTTCCCGGACCATCATCGCTACGCGGCCGAGGAACTGCGCTTCGGCAACGACCTGCCGGTGCTGATGACCGAGAAAGACGCGGTGAAGTGCGCGGCCTTCGCCGACGAGCGCTGCTGGAGCGTGCCGGCGCAGGCGATGCTGCCGGAGGCGTTCTGGATCGCGTTGCTGGACAAATTGCCACCGCGCCATGGGACTGAAAGCTTTTGACGCGGATCAACACGGATAACCGCGGATCGGGGTAAGGGTGTTCTTGAATCCGCGTCCATCCGCGGCAAAACGGCTTTTTCGCCGGCTGGAGCGACTCGACGCGGATTTGCGCGGAATGACCGCGGATCGGGCGAAAGCGGCTCTTGACCCCAGTCCATCCGCGTTGATCCGCGTCAAATCGCTTTTCGACCCGTCGGGGCGGTAAAAGGCGGCCGCGCCCGGGTGCGCTCCTACATAATGGACCCATGAACACACCCGATTTCGTCGTTGCGATCCCTGCGCGCTTCGGCGCATCGCGCCTGCCGGGCAAGCCGCTGCGCCTGCTCGGCGGCGAACCGGTGATCGCGCATGTCGTGCGTCGCGCGCAGGCCGCGGGCGCGCGCGAGGTCTGGGTCGCGACCGACGATGCGCGCATCGCCGATGCCGTGTCCGCCAGCGGCGCATGGGTGGCGATGACCGATCCGTCGCATGCCTCGGGCAGCGACCGGCTCGCCGAATGCGCGCGCATCGCCGGCTGGAGCGACGACGACATCGTGGTGAACCTGCAGGGCGACGAGCCCTTCGCGCCGGCCAGCGGCATCCGCGCAGTCGCGGACGCGCTCGCATCCAGCGGCGCGCCGATGGCGACGCTGGCGACGCCGGTCGAGGACGTGGCCACGCTGTTCGACCCTAACGCGGTCAAGCTGGTGCGCGCGAACAACGGCGACGCGCTGTACTTCAGCCGCGCGCCGATCCCGTGGGCGCGCGATGCCTTCGCCGCGAGCCGCGATGCATTGCCGGTAGGCGAGGCGTGGCTGCGGCACATCGGCATCTACGCCTACCGCGTCGGCTTCCTGCGCGCGTTCGCCGCGTTGCCGCCGTCGACGTTGGAGCGCATCGAATCGCTGGAACAGCTGCGTGCGCTGGAGAACGGCCATCGCATCGCGGTCGCGCTGGCACCCGAACCTTTCCCGCCCGGCATCGACACGCCCGAAGACCTCGCGCGCGCCGAAGCGCGGTTAGCGAAGGGCCATGGCTGAACCGCTGCGCCTGCTGATGCTGTGCATGGGCAACATCTGCCGTTCGCCCATGGCCGAAGGCGCCTTGCGCGCGCGATTGCAGGCGGCCGGGCTCGCGAACGATGTCGAAATCGATTCGGCCGGTACCGGCGACTGGCACGCCGGCGATCCGCCGGATCCGCGCGCAATCGCCACCGCCGCGGCGCACGGCGTCGACATCGCGATGTTGCGCGCGCGGAAAATCGAAGCCGCGGATTTCAATCGCTTCGACTGGATCCTCTGCGCCGACCACGACAACCTCACGCAGGCTCGCAAGCCGAATGGCAGTCGCGCGCGCCTTGCCTTGCTGCGCGAATGGGCCGGATGCGACGCCTCGCGCGAAATCCCCGACCCCTACACCGGCGGGGCGCGTGAATTCGAGCAGGCCTGGTCGCTGGTCGACGAGGCCGCCGCGCGCATCGTCGAACGCATCCGCGCAGGGTGCGCATGAGTGCGAAACCGACGTCGTCCGCGTTCGACGGCAAGGCCTTCGTCGCGAGATTGAGCACCGCGCCCGGCGTGTACCGCATGCTCGCCGCCGACGGCAGCATGCTCTACGTCGGCAAGGCGGGCGCGCTGAAGAAGCGCGTCGCCAGCTATTTCAACAACGCGCCCAAGTCGCCGCGCACGCTGGCGATGCTGGCGCAGGTCGCGTCGATGGAAGTGACGGTGACGCGCACCGAGGGCGAGGCGTTGCTGCTGGAAAACCAGCTGATCAAGGCGCACCGCCCGCGCTACAACGTGATGCTGCGCGACGACAAGAGCTATCCGTACGCGTTGCTCACTTCGGAACAATGGCCGCGGCTGGCCTTCCATCGTGGCGCGCTCGGCGTGCCGGGGCGCCTGTTCGGGCCGTACCCAAGCGCGTGGGCCGTGCGCGAAACCCTGGGCGCGATGCACAAGCTGTTCCGCCTGCGCAGCTGCGAGGACAGCGTGTTCCGCAATCGTTCGCGCCCCTGCCTGCAATACCAGATCGGGCGTTGCAGCGCGCCCTGCGTCGGTCTCGTGGACGAAACCGATTACGCCGACGCGGTGCGGCGCGCGACGCTGTTCCTCGAAGGCCGCAGCGACGAGCTCAACGCCGAACTCGCGCGCGAGATGGAGGCCGCGGCGGAACGACTGGAATTCGAGCAGGCCGCGCGCCTGCGCGACATGGTCGCGACCCTGCGACGGATCCAGGCGCGGCAGTACGTGGACGGCAAGGCCGCCGACCTCGACGTGCTCGCGGTGGCGATGCGCGGCAGCACTGCCTGCGTGCTGCTGCTCGCGTTCCGCGACGGCCGCAACCTCGGCACCCGCGCGTTCTTCCCGCGCACCAATGGCGAGGAAAGCGCGGCGGAAGTCCTGTCCGCGTTCGTGTCGCAGTACTACGCCGAACAGCCGGCGCCGCGCGAGATCGTGCTCGACCGCGAACTCGACGATGCGGAACTGATCGAGCAGGCACTGTCCGAGGAAGCCGGGCGCCGGGTGCAGCTCAAGTCCAGCGTGCGCGGCGATCGCGCCGGCTATCTCGACCTCGCGCGCAACAACGCGGCGATCGCGCTCGATGGCCACCTCGACAGCCAGGCGGCGCAGGCCATGCGCATGGAATCGCTGCGCACGCTGCTCGGGCTGGATCCGCCGCCGCAGCGCATCGAATGCTTCGACATCAGCCACACCATGGGCGAGGCGACCGTGGCCTCGTGCGTGGTGTTCGGGCCGGAAGGCGCGATCCGCGGCCAGTACCGGCGCTTCAACATCGCCGGCATCACCCCGGGCGACGATTTCGCGGCCATGCACCAGGCGCTGGAGCGGCGTTTCCGGCGTGCGGTGGAGCAGGACGGCATGCTGCCGGACCTGCTGCTGATCGACGGCGGCGCCGGGCAGGTGGCGCAGGCGAACGCCGTGCTCGGCGACCTCGGCGTGTCCGGGGTGATGGTCGTGGGCGTGGCCAAGGGCGAGGAACGCCGCGCAGGCCACGAGGCGCTGCTCCTTCCAGATGGTCGTGAACTGCGCCCCGGGCCGGATTCTCCGGGGCTGCAACTGGTGCAGCAGGTGCGCGACGAGGCGCACCGCTTCGCCATCACCGGCCACCGCGGGCGCCGGCAGAAGGCGCGCGTGACCAGCCGGCTGGAGGACATTCCCGGTATCGGTCCGCGCCGACGCGCTAACCTGTTGCGGCATTTCGGCGGACTGGCTGGGCTCAAGGCCGCGGGGATCGAGGAAATCGCCGGCGTGGAGGGGGTGAACGCGGCACTGGCCGCGCGCATCTACGCCGCGCTGCATGGGCTGGAAACGAAGGACGATACGGACGGAAAGGCATGAAGCTGACCATCCCGACCTGGCTGACCCTGCTCCGGATCGTGCTGATCCCGGTGCTGGCGCTGGTGTTCTACCTGCCTGGCAAATGGACCAGCGTCGCGGCGGCGGCGATCTTCGCGCTGGCCTCGGTGACCGACTGGCTGGATGGCTGGATCGCGCGCCGCTACAACCAGTATTCGGCGTTCGGCGCCTTCCTCGACCCGGTCGCGGACAAGCTGATGGTGGCGACGGCGCTGTTCCTGATCGTGCAGGGCCATCCGAGCGCGTGGATGGCGTTGTGGGCCGCGGTGATCGTCGGCCGCGAGATCGCGGTGTCGGCGCTGCGCGAATGGATGGCCGAATTCGGCCAGCGTTCGAAGGTGAAGGTCGCCTTCCTGGGCAAGATCAAGACCGCGGTGCAGATGATCGCGATCTGCTGCCTGCTGTACGCGATTTCTCCTGCCAAGCCGGTGCAGGCCGGGCCGTGGCAGGCGGGTTTCGTGTTCCACGTCGGCGACTGGCTGCTGGCCGTGGCCGCGCTGTTGACGTTGTGGTCCGGCCTCGAATACCTGCGCGCGGCATGGCCGATGCTGCGGGCAGGCGAGGGCGCCGCGGTTGACACCCATCCCGCGGCCGGTAAAATGCCGCCTCCCACGCGGGAATAGCTCAGTTGGTAGAGCACGACCTTGCCAAGGTCGGGGTCGCGAGTTCGAGTCTCGTTTCCCGCTCCAGTTCTTGACAGGCCCCGTCCGCGGGGCCTTGTCGTTTCTGTAAGATGCAATCAGTCACCGGCCGGGTGGCAGAGTGGTTATGCAGCGGACTGCAAATCCGCGTACGCCGGTTCAATTCCGACCTCGGCCTCCAATCGAAAGCCCCGCCTCGGCGGGGTTTTTTCTTGGCTGCTCGCGTGGGAGGGCCTTCAGGCCCGATATCGCGCAAATCCGTCGCGGCTGCCGCTTTCAACAGTCGCATGGCTGTTCGACCCACTCCCACGGAACGTGGGTCGCGCTCGAGAGCGCTCCTGCGGATCGCGTAAGCTGGGCGCATGCCCGGGTGGCGAAACTGGTAGACGCAAGCGACTTAAAATCGCTCACCCGAAAGGGAGTGTGGGTTCGAGTCCCACCCCGGGCACCAGTGTCTGACCACGGAGCCGCCATGCATCGCTATCTCGCCTATGCCATCGCATTGCTGCTGACCGCGCTGTCGCTCCTGCTGGTTGCGATGGGGCAGGTGGATTGGCGCTGGGGCGTGCTGGCGTTCGGCGCGCTGTCCGCACTCGGCACATGGGATTTGCTGCAGACGCGCAGCACGCTGCGCCGCAACTACCCGCTGCTCGCGCATTTCCGCTACGGGCTGGAATCCATCGGCCCCGAGATCCGCCAGTACTTCATCCAGTCCGACATCGAGAAGGCGCCGTTCTCGCGCGACCAGCGTTCGCTGGTCTACCAGCGCGCGAAGAACGTGATGGACGTGGTGCCGTTCGGCAGCGAGCTCGACGTCTACGGCACGCAATACGAATGGATCAACCATTCGATCGCGCCGGCCGAATTCCACCACCACGATTACCGCATCATCGTCGGCGAAGGCTGCGCGCAACCGTACACGGCCAGCGTGTTCAACATCTCGGCGATGAGCTTCGGCTCGCTGTCCGCGAACGCGATCCGCGCGCTCAACAAGGGCGCGAAGATCGGAAACTTCTACCACGACACCGGCGAGGGTTCGCTGTCGGCGTACCACCGCGAGAACGGCGGCGACATCGTCTGGGAAATCGGATCCGGCTACTTCGGCTGCCGCAACGACGACGGCAGCTTCAACGCCGGGAAATTCGCCGCGGTCGCGCGCGAGCCGGAAGTGAAGATGGTGGAACTCAAGCTGTCGCAGGGCGCCAAGCCCGGCCATGGCGGCGTGCTGCCGGCGGCGAAAGTCAGCCGCGAAATCTCGGAAACACGCGGCGTGCCGATGGGCCACGACTGCGTGTCGCCATCGCGGCATACGGTGTTTTCCACGCCGATCGAACTGCTGCAGTTCATCGCGAAGATGCGCGAGATGTCCGGCGGAAAACCGGCGGGGTTCAAGCTCGCCATCGGCCACCCCTGGGAATGGTTCGGCATCGCCAAGGCCATGCACGAAACCGGGCTTCTTCCGGATTTCATCGTCGTCGACGGCGCCGAGGGCGGCACCGGCGCGGCGCCGGCGGAATTCGTCGACCACGTCGGCGTGCCGATGCACGAAGGCCTGCTGCTGGTGCACAACACCCTGGTCGGGCTCGGCCTGCGCGATCGCATCCGCGTCGGTGCAGCCGGGCAGATCGTCAGCGCCTTCGACATGGCGCGCACCTTCGCGCTCGGCGCGGACTGGTGCAACGCCGCGCGCGGCTTCATGTTCGCGCTCGGCTGCATCCAGTCGCTGAGCTGCCACACCGACCGCTGTCCCACCGGCATCGCGACGCAGAACCCGGATCGCTGGAAGAAGCTGGACGTCCCGGACAAGGCCACGCGCGTGGCCAACTTCCACGACAACACGCTCAAGGCGCTGCGCGACCTGCTGTGCGCGGCCGGGCTGACCCATCCCGAACAGCTCGGGCCGGAACACATCCTGCGCCGGGTCTCGCCGACGGAAATCCGTACGTTGCGCGAGCTGTACCCCACGCTGGCGCCGGGCGAGCTGATCGACGCGGTGCCGAAGCATTCGGTGTTCCGCGAGTACTGGCAGGTTGCGCGCAGCGATAGCTTCGCCGCGCCGGACGCGGTGCATTCGCTGCGGGAATCGAAATCGTATTGAGTTGGTGGCTGGGTCGATCCCGTATCGGTGCTTGACACGTTTCCACAATTCCGGAATATTGGAAATATGGAAATCAAGACTGCCCTCTCATCGCTTGGCGCGCTCAGCCATGAAACCCGCCTGTCGGCGTTCCGTGCCCTGGTCCAGGCCGGTCCGGATGGCCTCGCCGTCGGCGAACTGCGCGAACGCCTCGATCTGCCACCGGCCACGCTGACCGCGCACCTCAACGTGCTGCGCGCGGCCGCGCTGGTGCATGACAAGCGCGAGGGACGCGTCATCCGCGTTCGCGCCAACTATCCGCAGATGAACGCGTTGATCGGCTATCTCACCGAAAACTGCTGCGCTGGTGCCGCGGACTGCGGTCCGGTCGCAACGTGCAAATCGAAAAAGACAGGAACCCGCGCATGAACCGCTTCCACGTGCACCTCAACGTCGCCGACCTCGACGCCAGCATCCGTTTCTATTCCGAATTGTTCGCGGCGCAACCCACCGTGCTCAAGCCCGACTACGCCAAATGGATGCTCGAGGATCCGCGGGTGAATTTCGCCATTTCCACCGCTGGCCGCTCGCCGGGCATCGACCATCTCGGCATCCAGGTCGAGAACGGCGATGCCCTCGCGGCCATCGGCCAGCGCCTCGATGCGGCAGGCGTCACCGTGGTGCCGGAAGAGGCGACGATCTGCTGCTATGCGCGGTCTGACAAGCTGTGGACGGAGGACCCGCAAGGCACGCGCTGGGAAACGTTCCACACGGTGGGCGAGGCGACGACCTATTACGCGGGCGATGCGCCTTGCGCGACCGACGGCGCGGCCTGCAGCCCGGATGTTTCCTCGATGAAGCCACGCACGGAGTAGGCTTCTTCCTGCTGCGTTCCGCAATCCGGTTGCTGCTGATGCCCATGAAGCGCGTCCTGTTCGTCTGCGTCGAGAATTCCAACCGCAGCCAGATGGCCGAGGCCTTCGCGCGAATGCATGGCGGCGATGCGGTCGAAGCCTCCAGCGCCGGCTCCGCACCATCCGGACAGGTCAATCCGAAGGCGATCCGTTTCATGGACGAGATCGGTTACGACCTTCGGAAGCATGCCTCCAAATCGCTCGATCGGATCGGCGGCGAATTCGACGCCGTCGTCACCATGGGCTGTGGCGACAAATGCCCGTGGGTGCCGGCAAGACGGCGCGAGGACTGGGCGCTGCCGGATCCGAAACACATGGACGACGACAGCTATCGCGCAGTGCGCGACGAGATTTCCGCGCGCGTGCAACGACTACTCGCGGAATTGCAGTAATGCTCGTGCGCAAACTGGTTGCCGAATTCCTCGGCACGTTGTTCCTGCTCGCAACCGTGGTCGGTTCCGGGATCATGGGCGTGGCGCTGTCGAACGGGAACGACGGCATCGCGCTGCTCGCGAACGCCGCGGCGACGGCCGCCGCCCTGTACGTGCTGATCACGATCCTCGGGCCGATCTCCGGCGCGCACTTCAATCCGGCGGTCACCGTCGCGATGCGCCTGCGCGGCAGGCTCGGCACGGCGGACGCCATCGCCTACATCGTCGTGCAAGTCGTCGCCGCGATCCTCGGCGTGATGCTGGCGCACGCGATGTTCGGGCAGCCGCTGTTGCAGCCGGGAACGCATGCGCGCACGGGCGCGGCGCAATGCTTGAGCGAAGGCGTGGCGACCGCGGGCCTGCTGCTCACCATCCTGCTGGGCCTTCGATCCCGACCGACAGCCATTCCCGCATTGGTGGCGGCGTACATCTTCTCCGCGTACTGGTTCACCGCCAGCACCTCGTTCGCGAATCCGGCGGTCACCATCGCGCGCGCGCTGACGCAGACGTTCGCCGGCATCCGGCCCGATGGCGTAATCGGGTTCGTGGTCGCGCAATTCGCCGGAATGCTGGCGGCGCTGTTCGTCGCGCGCGTCCTCGGTTCGGAGGAAGTCCTCGAGTCGCAAGCCTGAGGGACTTCGTCGTGCCGCAGACGCGAAAGCCGGCACGAGGCCGGCTTCGAGTGAACCTGGTGGGCGGTGCAGGGTTCGAACCTGCGACCCTTGCCGTGTGAAGGCAATGCTCTACCGCTGAGCTAACCGCCCGGGGCCGCGCAGTATAGCCGAAGCCCGCGGGGCGGCACTACCGGCCTGCGGTTCGCCCCTACAATGCGGCCATGGACATCCTCGTCACCGGTACCGCGGGATTCATCGGCTCGGCCGTGGCCCAGCGCCTGCTCGAACGCGGCGACCGCGTGCTCGGCATCGACAACCTCAACGACTATTACGACGTCTCGTTGAAGCAGGCGCGGCTCCAGCCCTTGCTCGCACACCCGGGCTACACCCACGTGCAGGCCGACCTCGGCGACCGCGCCGCGGTGGAACGCGTGTTCGCGGAGTTCAAGCCGCAACGCGTGGTGAACCTCGCCGCGCAGGCCGGTGTGCGCTACGCCGCGAAGAACCCGCACGCCTACGCCGCGAGCAACCTGGTCGGCTTCCTGCACATCCTCGAAGGCTGCCGCCACCACGGCGTCGAACACCTGGTGTTCGCCTCCACCAGTTCGGTCTATGGTGCCAACACCGCCGTACCGTTCTCAGAGCACGCCGGCACCGCGCATCCGTTGACCTTCTACGCCGCGACCAAGAAGGCCAACGAGATGATGGCGCACAGCTACGCGCATCTCTACGGCATACCGAGCACCGGCCTGCGCTTCTTCACCGTCTACGGGCCGTGGGGCCGGCCGGACATGGCGCCGATGCTGTTCGCGCGCGCCATCCGCAACGGCGAAACGATCAAGGTGTTCAACCACGGCCGCCACAGCCGCAGCTTCACCTACATCGACGACATCGTCGAAGGCGTGGTGCGCACGCTCGACCGGCCGGCGCAACCGAACCCCGCATGGAATGGCGCGGATCCCGATCCCGCCACCAGCTCCGCGCCGTACCGCATCTACAACATCGGACACGAACGCCCGGTGCAGCTGCTGCATTTCATCGAGCTGCTGGAACAGGCGTTCGAACGCAAGGCGGTGATGGAAATGCTGCCGCTGCAGCCCGGCGACGTGCCGGACACCGAAGCCGACACCTCCGAGCTGATCGCTGCCACCGGTTACGCGCCGCGGGTGTCGATCGAGGAGGGCGTGGACGCCTTCGCCCGCTGGCATCGCGAGTACTATCCCGACGCTACCACGATTCCGAAGCACGCATGAGCGCCATGCCGCCCGACATCGATTCCGTCCGCATCGCGGTCATCGGCCTCGGCTACGTCGGCCTGCCGCTGGCGGTGGAGTTCGGCAGGCAGTTCGACACGCTCGGCTTCGACATCGATCCCGCGCGCATTTCCGAACTCGAAGCCGGGCGCGACCACACCGGGGAAACCGCGCCCGAAGCGCTGGCCGCGGCGACGCGGTTGCGCCTGGCCGCGGACGCGTCCGCGCTCGGCGATCGCAATGTGTACATCGTCACCGTGCCGACGCCGGTGGACGAGGCGAACCGGCCCGACTTCGAACCGCTCGAATCGGCGAGCGCGAGCATCGGCCGTGCGCTCAAGCGCGGCGATGTCGTGGTCTACGAAAGCACGGTGTATCCCGGCACCACCGAGGAGATCTGCGTGCCGGTGCTGGAGCGCGAATCCGGCCTGCGCTTCAACGTCGATTTCACCTGCGGCTACAGCCCGGAGCGGATCAACCCCGGCGACAAGCAGCGCCGCTTGACCACCATCCGCAAGGTCACCTCCGGATCGACGCCGGAGGTCGCGGACTTCGTGGATGCGCTGTACCGCCGCATCATCGAGGCAGGCACCCACAAGGCGCCGAGCATCAAGGTCGCCGAGGCGGCGAAGGTCATCGAGAACACCCAGCGCGACGTGAACATCGCGCTGGTGAACGAGCTGGCGATGATGTTCGAAGCCATGGGCATCGATACCCACGACGTGCTCGCGGCCGCGGGAACGAAGTGGAATTTCCTGCCGTTCAAGCCGGGACTGGTCGGCGGCCATTGTATCGGCGTGGATCCGTATTACCTGACGCACAAGGCGACGGTGCTGGGCTACCACCCGGAACTGATCCTCGCCGCGCGGCGCATCAACAGCCGCATGGGCCTGCACGTCGCGCACCAGGTGATGCGGCAGATGGCGCAGAAGCGCATCCACGTGGTCGGTTCGCGGATCCTGGTGCTCGGGCTGACGTTCAAGGAAGACTGCCCGGACCTGCGCAATACGCGGGTTATCGACATCGTGCGCGAGTTGCAGGCGGCGAACGCGCAGGTGGATGTGCACGATCCGTGGGCGGATGCGGTCGAGGCGAAGCGCGAACTCGGCCTCGATCTTGTGTCGAAGCCGGAAGCCGGCGCTTACGACGCGATCGTGCTCGCGGTCGCGCACAAGGGGTTCCTCGAACTGCCCGGCGGCGTTGCGGCGTTCGGGCGTGATCCCAGCGTGGTGTTCGATGTGAAGGGGGTGCTGCCGGCGGGTGTTGCGGACGCGCGGCTCTAATTTTCAATCCATGTGAAGCGGGGTCGGCATGGATGAATTCTTACTCAAGCCTGATGCGACGTCGCTTGAGCCAGAAGTATGCGAATGCCGAATAGGTGAGCCAAGCCAAAGCCATGCCTAGAATCGGCACCCACAAGTTCTCTGGCGATCCATCCGTTACCAACTCGTCTGGATTGAGGATGAGAAGGCCGACAAGAAATGTCGACCAGAGCAGTAGCGCGACAAAGCTATGTAGCTGTGCGAAGAAGAACAGCGCGGCAGCAAGGTAAGTTAGAACAAGAACGAGAGCGCCGATCACTCCCGCCTTTAGCGGCAATGAGCGGGATAGCCAAATTTGTCGCAACTGACGGGCCATGCTACTTGGCATCTAACTTCTCGTTATCCCGATCTCGTTATTCCAACTGCGCCTTCGCGTAGGCCGCATCCAGCGCTTCCATCGCATCAACAGGCTTGAGCTTCGCCGCCTTCTCGTACGCAGCCGCAGCAGCGTCTTCCTGCTTGTCGCCATGCAGGAGCAGCAACAGGTTGCCGTGCTCGATGTGCGCGATGGGCGAATCCGGAGTCAACTTCAGTGCGGCCTTGATGTGCTTTTCCGCATCCGCCGCCTTCGCGCCGTAGGTGAGGCCGCCGATCATCGCGCCGATCTTGCCGATGATCTCGCCGTGGTACAGCGCCATCGCGGTGTGCGCCTCGGCGTGCTTGGGCGCCAGTTCCAGCGCGGTTTCCAGCGAATCGCGCACCTTGCCGGCGATGCCCTGTTTCAGCGCCTTGGCGATGGAGAGGCCCTGGCTGTAGCGACCCAGCGCGAAGGCGTGGCGGTAATGGCTGTTGGCTTCGTCCGGCAGCGCCTTGACCGCGGCTTCGGCCAGTTTCGCCGCCTGTTCGAAGCGCTTGAGCTTCTCCGCTTCGCTGTCGACCAGGTGCGTCGCGTGGATGCCCAGCGCCTTGACCGCGACCGAGGCCCCGACCGGGCCGAGTTTCTCGCCGGCCTCGAACGCGGCCTGGAAATCGCCGTGGTGGAATTTCCGCCACGCGTCCTGCAATGCGTCGGCCAGCGATTCGGCATCGAGCTTGGGTGCGGACTTGCCGGGGGCTTTCAGCAGCGCTGCGGCCTGCTTCGCGTCGGGGAAAGGCTCGCAGTCGCCGGCATGCAGCTTCGGCCATGCCTTCTTCAGCGCGTCGCCGGCATAGGCAAAGGGTTTCGCATCGAGGGGGAAGGGGGCCCAGCCGGACTTCGCTGCCATGGTCGACTCCATCGAGAGGCGCCCAGCATCCCGCGGGGCCGCGCGACTGGCAAGCGGGCAGGCGAGGCTAGTGTGATTGCTCGACCGGTGCCGGGCAGGCTGTCGTCATCGCGACAACCGATCCGGAGCCCGTCATGGCCAACACCGCGCAATCCACCCTCGAATTCACCCCGCGCCACCTGTGGCTGGCCTTGCTCGGCGGCACGAACCTCGCCCGTCGCGGCCTGGTCGATGGTGCCTGCAATGCCCGCGTCCGCGCACTGGAGTTCGGCCAGATCGTGCGCGCCGGCGGCGAGGATGCCCGCGACATCGCCCGTGGCGTGCTGCTGACGGTGCAGGAAAAGCTGGCGAAGAAGCCGCAGCGCAAGACGGCGCGTCGTCGGGCGCGTTGAGGCAGCGTCGCAATCCAGTCGCGACTTCCGTCGCTCCCACGGGAGCGAATCAGTCGAGGTAGGCGCGGGTCAGGCTATTGAGGTGGACCCGCTCCGCGTCACGCAGGAACGGCGCGAGCGACATCATCACCTGCACGATGCCGTCGCGGATCGCGACGTGTTCGTCCTTTTCGCCGCGCACCGAGGCGTAGTTCAGCCAGAACGTCGCGATCACCAGGATATTCGTCGCGGCCGCGTCCAGTTCCGCCGCCGAGGCGCGCATCACCCCCGCCTGGGTCAGTCCGCGCATCACCAGGTGCGCGCGGTCGTCGGCGCGCTTGAGGATGCGCGCGAAGCGGATCCGCAGCCGGCGGTTGCGGCTGAGGATGTCGATCAGGTCGCGGTACAGGAATCGGTAATCCCAGATGCACTCGAACACCAGGTGCAACTGCAGCCACACGTCCTCGAGCCCGGGCAGGCGGCCTTCCGGCGCGGCAAGGGCGGCATCGATGCGCTGTTCGTACTCGCCGAACAGCTGCTCGATGATGTCGTCCTTGTTGCGGAAGTGGTAATACAGGTTGCCGGGGCTGATCTCCAGCTCGTCGGCGATGTGGTTGGTGGTGACGTTCGGCTCGCCCTGCGCGTTGAACATCGCGAGGGACGCATCGAGGATGCGCTTGCGGGTTTGCCGGGCCACGTCGGCGGCCCTAGGCGCGCAGCTTCTTCACCAGGTCGACGTACTTCTTCATCGCATCGTCCTTGGCCGTGCCCTTGAGCTTGCCCCAGGCCTCGTACTTGGCGGTGCCGACGAAATCGAAGAAGCCCGGCTTCTCGCCGCTGACGTCGCCCTCGGAGCCTTGCTTGTACAGCGCGTACAGGCGCAACAGGGTGTCGTTGTCGGGGCGCTCGGACAGGTCCTTGACGTCGATCGCCGCCTGTTCGAACTGCTGCTTCAGGTCGCTGGACTTGGCCATGGTGCCTCCGGGTGTCGCGGGCATGACAGCACGGCCCCGGCAGGGGGTCAATACGGAACCGGATTGTCCCCGGCCGCGGGCTCTGGCACCGTAGCGTTGCGCCCACCAACCGGATCCGCGTCATGAGCTACTTCGTCACCGGTGCCACCGGCTTCATCGGCCGTTTCCTCGTCTCGAACCTGATGCAGCGCAAGGGCACGATCCACGTGCTGGTGCGCAAGGATTCGCAGAAGAAGCTCGAAGCCATCGGCAAGAAGATGGGCTGGGACATGAAGCGCATCGTGCCAGTCGCGGGCGACCTGTCCGCGGCGAAGTGCGGCGTGTCCGCGGCGCAGTTGCGCGCGATCAAGGGCAAGGTGACGCACTTCTTCCACCTCGCCGCGATCTACGACATGGAGGCCGACGCCGCGTCCCAGCGCGAGGCCAATGTCGGCGGGACGCGACACGCGCTCGACCTCGCCGCCGCGCTCGACGCCGGCCAGACTTCGAACATCGTGTTCCACCACGTCAGTTCCATCGCCGCGGCCGGCCTGTACCCCGGCATTTTCCGAGAGGACATGTTCGAGGAAGCCGAAGGCCTCGACGATCCCTACCTCGCGACCAAGCACGAATCCGAAGGGCTTGTTCGCGCGGAGAAGCGCATCAAGTGGCGCGTGTACCGGCCGGGCATGGTGGTCGGGCATTCGCAGACCGGCGAGATCGACAAGATCGACGGCCCGTACTACTTCTTCACCCTGCTCAAGAAACTGCGCCAGGCGCTGCCGCCGTGGATGCCGATGATCGGCATCGAGGGCGGGCGCATCAACATCGTGCCGGTCGATTTCGTCGCCAACGCGCTCGACCACATCGCGCACAAGCCCAAACTCGACGGCCACACATTCCACCTCACCGATCCGGAACCGCTGCGCGTGGGCGAGGTACTGAACGCCTTCGCCCGCGCCGGCCATGCGCCGGAAATGACCATGCGCCTCGACGCGCGCATGTTCGCCTTCGTGCCCAGCGGCGTGCGCATGGCGGCCGCGAACCTGCCGCCGGTGCGGCGCATGACCGCGATGCTGCTGCGCGACTTCCGCATTCCGAAGTCGGTGCTGAAGTTCATCACCTATCCCACGCGCTTCGACAGCCGCGAGACCGAGCGCGCGCTCAAGGGCAGCGGGATTTCGGTGCCGAAGCTGGACGACTACGCCTGGCGCCTGTGGGACTACTGGGAACGCCACCTCGACCCGGACCTGTTCGTCGACCACACGCTCAAGGGCAAGGTGCGCAACAAGGTCGTCGTCATCACCGGCGGCTCCTCCGGCATCGGGCTTTCGACTGCGCAGCGCGTGGCCGAAGCGGGTGCGATCACCGTGATCGTGGCGCGCGGCGAGGAGGAATTGTTCAAGGCCCGCGACGAGATGAAGGCCAAGGGCGGCAAGGTGTTCGCCTACACCGCCGACCTCGCCGACATGGTCGATTGCGATCGATTGGTCGAGAAGATCCTGAAGGAACACGGCCACGTCGATATCCTGGTCAACAACGCCGGCCGTTCGATCCGGCGCTCGATCGAGCTCAGCTACGACCGTTTCCACGATTTCGAACGCACGATGCAGCTGAACTACTTCGGTTCGCTGCGCCTGATCATGGGCTTCATGCCGACGATGACGCATCGGCGCAAGGGCCACATCATCAACATCAGCTCGATCGGCGTGCTGGCGAATTCGCCGCGATTTTCCGCCTACGTCGCCTCGAAGGCGGCGCTGGACGCGTTCAGCCGCTGCGCGCAGGGCGAGTTGTCGGGCAAGGGCATCAGCTTCACCACCATCAACATGCCGCTGGTGAAGACGCCGATGATCGCGCCGACCAAGATGTACGACAGCGTGCCGACGCTGACGCCGGACGAAGCCGCGGACCTGGTGGTGAAGGGCATCATCGAGAAGCCGAGCCGCATCGCGACGCGCCTCGGCATCTTCAGTGCATTGATCAACGCGCTGGCGCCGAAGGCCTACGAGGTGATCATGAGCACCGCGTTCGAGCTGTTCCCGGATTCGGCCGCGGCCAAGGGCGACCGCAAGGCGTTGAAGGAAGCGCAGCCGAGCAATGAGCAGATCGCCTTCGCCGCGCTGATGCGCGGGGTGCATTGGTAGTGATCACTCCCTCCCCTTCATTGAAGGGGAGGGTTGGGGTGGGGTTGTCAGGCGCTACCAGGGCGCTTGAAGCGGATAACGCTTGAACGCCAACATGAAATTGGCTGTCCACTCCGAATCATCGAGATGATCACACCATGTGATCAGAGCCCTGACGCTTTCGTCGAGCGGTAGTTCATTTGAAAAGGCCAATCGCGCGCAGGTAGCGGCCAGCCTATTTAAACGGTAGATCGTGTGCGTATCAGGAGTTTCTCCGGATGCTGCGACGGATTGCAGAAGCTCCACCGTAGCCGCTTGTGTAGCGGCGAGCTCTTGGGCAGGAGTTTCGAAATACGTTGTCGGACACATACGTGTTCTGCGAAACAAAACTGCTCAATATGCCCGACACTGGAAGAACCGCACTGCTTCGCCGCTGCCTTCCGGTGGCTGCAACTGCACGCGCGAGGCGCCGAGCTCCGGGTAGCGCTCCAGCAAGGGGCAGATCGCGGATTTCGCATCAGCGCTGGTGTTGTTGAGATAGACCAGCAGCGTCGACTGGCTCGACCACAAGGCACGGCTCACCATCGGCAGCGAACCGATCGCGCGCGCGGCTTCGCTGCGATCCTTTTCCGTCGTGGCGGTATCCACGTCGCCCGGTGCGGGCCAGACGCCGTCGTTCGCGGGTATCTGCGTCGCGGCGGCCTTGGCCTTGGCCGAAGGCGCACGCACGGGCGCGACAACCGGCGTCGCCACGGACGCATCGCCGCTGTCGTTGCCGTGCACCAGCAGGAATACCGCGGCGCCGGCGATCACCCCGAGCAACCAGCCGAACCACGCCTTCTGCCGGGAATGGATACGGGCGCGGGCGCCGATGGCGCTGCGTTGCGTTTCCGGCAGGCGTTCGCGCAATTCCGGCCACAGGCTGGGGCCATCGAGCAGCTCGATGCGTTCGGCTTCCGCATGCCTGCGCGCCTCGGGCGCGAACGTGCCGGGCGTGGCCAGCAGCCCGCCCTGCGCGCCGCGCAGGCGCATGGTGTTGGCGAATTCGGTGATGTCGCTGGAACCGAGGACGTAGCTCGCGCCGTGCTTCGACGACAGCAGCCAGGTTTCGCCATCGCGGCGGAGCGGGATGTCGGCTTCGTCCGAGGTCGCCTCGGGGTCGTTGACGCGGGTGAAGCCGCGGCCGGCGAGCACGTCGAGGACGAGCTTGATGAAATCGCGCCAGCGCATGTCGGACAGCGCGGCGATGCCTTCGGCGGTTTCCTCGCGCGGCAGGCGCACGCGGCGCAGGTACCAGGTCGCGCCGGCACCGATGGCCACGGCGACGATCAGCGCCAGGAACAGGGAAATCAGCGTGCCCATGCCTTCGCATCCGAACGAGGGAGGCGCCAAGGATAGAACAAAGGAAAACCCGCCAGCCCGAACCGCAGGGGAGGGAGACGCGCGGTCGAAAGGGGACTGGCGGGTTTTAGGGGAAACGCACGCGTCCCGTGGCGGGACGCGATGGATCAGGCGGCGGGCTTGGCGCGCTTGGCGACCTTGCGCGGCGCGGCCTTCTTCGTCGCCTTGGCCGGCGCGCGCTTGGCGGCAGGCTTCGGCGCCTGCTGGCGGCGCAGTTCGGCGGTGAGGCCCTCGACGCGGCGGGCGAGGTCGGCGAGGTCTTCGCGGCCCGGCACGCCCAGCTTCACCAGCGCCTTCTGCACGCGGACTTCGAACACCTTCTCGAGCTTGTCCCAGGTGTCCGTGGCGCGTTCGCGGGCCTGGCCGACGTGGTTCTCGACCGCATCGCGGACGAAGTCGGCACGGCCGCCGGCGAAGCCGCGCGCGGTCTTCTCCAGGCTCAGGCCTTCCTTCACCAGCGCTTCGAACAGCTTGTGGCCCTCGGCCTGCGCGCGCCCGAAGGCGCCGACGCCGGCGAGCCAGATCTGCTGCGCGGATTCGCTCAGGGTCTTGGACAGGCGCTCGGCCTGCGCCTGCGCGTTGCCGGCGCCGCGGTTGGCGGTCTTGCCGGCGGTTTTCTTGAACTTGGCCATGGGTTTGCCTTTCGCTGCGACGGGAATGCGTGCAGCTTGGCGGCCCCGACTAGAGCATTCACACCACGCGGCGCTTGCGTCCCTGCTGCGCGACGAGGCGCTCGGTGTCGTCGAGCGCACGGCGCAGGCGCGCGGTGGTTTCGGTGCTGCGCGGCGGTGCCGGCGGCAGGGCGCTGAGCACGGTGCGGTTCGCGTCGTCGAGCACTTCGGTGCGCAACGACAGGCCATGCGCGGCCAGCACGGGTGCGAGCGCTTCGCGGCGCTTGCGCAGGTCGTCGAGCGCGTTGCGGTAACCGAGCTGGCAGACGCGGCGGCGCGAGGCGAAGCTGAAGGCATTGGTGAAGAACAGGTCGCCGTCGGTTTCGTTGGGTTCGAACACCAGTTGGTCGATATTCGGGTACTGCTGCACGTAGCGGGCGAGGCCGACCTGCATCCGCGATTGCAGCAAGGTGCGGAAGGTCTGCGACAACACCGCCGGCAGGCCACCTTCGGCAAGGGCGTGTTCCGGTCGCGATTTGCCATCGCTGTTCTTGAACGGCACCAGCGGGTTCACGCCCAGCAACAGGTCGATGCCGCGTTCCAGCAGCACCGAGGCATGCATGGTCCGGCGCAGCGCGCCGTCGACAAACTGGCGACCGCGGACATCGACCGGCGGATACAGGCCCGGCAGCGCGGCGCTGGCCTGCACCGCCTGCGAGATCGGCACGTCGTTCCAGCCCTCGCCGCCGAAACGCACCGCCTCGCCGTTGTCGAGGTCGACAGCGACTACGTACAACGGCCGGTCGAGCTTGCGAAAGTCATTACTGCGCCCGCGCCGGGTGAAGATTTCGCGCAGGAAGGTTTCGATGCGCGCGTTGTCGAACAGCCCGGTCGGCACCAGCCCGCCGAAGCGGTTGAGCAGGTCCGACCAGCGCGCGTCGCGCGGGCCCAGCAGCAGCCCGCGCCACCATTCGAAGGTCAGCCTCGGTAGGCTCGCGGCGCGGCGCGCGTATTCGAACATCGCCGGGCGCAGGAAGGTTTCCGGGCGGAAGCGCACGTCGTCGCTGTCGCCGGTGATGAAGATGCGGCACATCTCGCCCGCGCTCATGCGGTTGGCGAGGCCGGCGGCGAGGAAGGCGCCGCTGCTGACGCCGACGTAGCAATCCATGCGGGTCAGGTCGAGGCCTTCGATCGCATCCTCGAACGCGCGCAACGCGCCGAGCTCGTACATGCCGCCGATGGGGCCGCCGCCGGCGATGGCGAGGCCGATGCGCGGGGCGGAATCGCTGGTGGCGCGGTGGGCGCGTCCGGGTCTGGTCGCGCGCGGCGCGGCATGGAGGGAAAGCATGTGGCGAGTGTAGCGGTTTGCCCGCGCGCCCCGCAGCCGGGATGATGCGGGCATGGACACGAGTACGGTTTCGCGCCGGCTGGCGCGGCGCCTGGCCTGCCACCAGGCCCTGTTCGATCCGGTGCAAGAACCGCGCAACCGCCTGCGCTGGTTGCCGGAATTGCGGCGCTGGCAGGCGCAGCGCCTGCGCGAAAGCTTCGCGCGCTTCCTCGAGGATCCGTCGCGGCGGCCGGCCGCGGAATTCTTCCTGGCCGATGTCTACGGCGACCACGACTTCAGCCGCCGCGATGCCGATATCGCGCGGGTGCTGCCGGCGATGCAGAAGCTGCTGCCGGGCGCGTTGCTGGAAACCGTCGCGGACGCGATCGAACTCGGCGCACTCACCCAGGCGTTCGACCTGCGCATGGCCGAAGCCCTGCAACGCCTCGCGCCGCGCCGGCGCGCGCTGGATCTTGCGTTGTATGCGCGGGCCTACCGCCAATGCGGATTGCCGCGCCTGCGCGCACGCCAGATCGCGCTGATCGCCGAGGTCGGCGACGGGCTGGCGCACGCCCTGCGCATGCCCGGGGTGGCGACGCTGCTGCGGCTGTCGCGGGTGCCGGCGCGCGCGGCCGGCCTGTCGGAATTGCAGGGCTTCCTCGAACGCGGTTTCGACGCCTTCGCCGCGCTCGGCGACGCGCCGCGCTTCATCGAGGAGATCCGGCGCGAGGAGGAAGGCTTCTCGCGCGCGTTGTTTGCCGGGGAGCCGCGACCGCCTGCCTGACGGGCAGAAAACCGCGTTATGGCGCTGGATGATTCGATACGGGTCGCGGCAACGGTTTCGTCGGATCGGGAAGATCGACCGGTGAAATGTCCCAGGGCGCCAACTGCTTCAGGGTATCGTCGAAATCGGACTTCATGCGTTCGAGCGCATACCAGGTGGCGGTGCATACGGCGGCTTCACCCCTCGCCAGCGGCAGCAGTTCGTCCCGATGCAGGCGGATTTGTTCGAGTGCTGCCGCCGAGTCCTCTGGATCGGCGATGGCGGGAGCGGTTTTGCCGAGGGCATAGGATTGGAGCGGGTTGGTGGAGGCTTGCAGGCTAGCCGGCAGCAGTTCCTGCACCCGGCGGGGATATGCGCCGCGAAGCGCGTCGATCTGGGGAAGCAATGCACGTTCGGCGGAATAGGTGCCTACCAATTGCCCCGCGAGTTGGGGATCCTTCAATAGCCGCAGGTCGCCGGAGTTCTGCAGCGCCTGCAATTGGTTGTCGCTCAGCCACGGGGCCGCATCGGTGGTGCTTTCCGCGAAAGCGGCGAGCACCTGGTCCGGCGTTGCGCTCACCTGAGCCGGGTCGTCCAGATACCGGATCGCCAGTTCCAGCGAATTCTGCTTGCGAAGGAGAATGCGACTTCGAACCCGATCGATGGACCAGATGTTGCTCCGGATTTCGTTGGCGACTTGCGCGAGATGCTCTTGGGTCCTGCGCGCGTCTTCCCGATCCTGCCGCCAGTCGTCGAAGGCGAGGGCGGCGAGGATGCCGGCGAGGACGACGACGAACTCCACCAGTACCGAGAACCAGTCGTGTTCGGCGATGCGCTTGGCGATGCGGTTGTGGGACGACATCGGATTCCCCCTTGCGCCATTTCGTCCCGAATGCGCCGCCTAGTCGAAGCGTTCGGCCAGCACCCGGCGGATTTCCTGTTCCACCGTGCCCTTCAGCGCCGACAGCAGGAAGCCGAGCTTGGCCGTGACCCGGATCTGCTTCTCGGTCAGGTGGATGCGACCGTCGACGCCGCTGCGGTTGAAATGCAGGTCATCGCCGTCCCAGCCGTAGTCCATGTCGAACTTCGAGGCGAGTTTCTTCGCGATGTCCTCGACCGCCTTGCGTGCCTTGGGCAGCGGCAGCGAATGGTGGTGGCGGATGTCGATGTCGCTCATGGCCGGCGATGGATGGGGGCAGGCGCGCAGACTAGCATCCGGCCCTGCTCGCGACCGGCCGGGCCATGCTAGATTCGCCGCGCGTGGACGCCCTCAAACTTCGATTCAACGACAACGGCACGGAACTGCCGCTCGGCCCCGGGATGCACGGCATCGGCCGCGGCGGCGACGATGCCATCGGATTGGTCAGCGACCAGCAGTCGCCGCTGCTGCGCTTCTGCGTGGACCGGCGCGGCGTCTGGCTGACCGTGGCCGACGGCGTGCGCGGCATCCATGTCAACGGCCGCCCGGTGCGGCGCATGGCCATGCTGCGCCCGGGCGACGCGATCCACGCCGAGGGCAGCGAACTCACCCTGATGCGCGACGAAGCGCCCGCGAACTCGCCGCTGCCGAACGTGGCCGACACGCCCGGCGACCTGCGCCTGGTGCTGCGCGGCGTCGGCGGGCATTACCACGGACGCAGCATCACCCTCGAGCGCCCGCGCCTGGTCGGGCGCGCGCCCGAGGCCGACATCCGCATCGACAACCAGGCCTTCCCGGAACGCCATGCGCGGCTCGAACACCATGCCGGCCGGGTGCTGCTGCGCGACCTCGACTCGGGCGAGGCGAGCGCGGTCAACGGCAAGCCGGTGCGCGACGCGCTGCTGCTGCCCGGCGACCAGGTGGTGTTCGATGCCCAGCACCGTTTCGTGGTGGAAGCGCCCGGGCGGCAACCTCTGCCCGAGGATGCGCCGGAAACCGATCTCGCCTCGACCCGCCTCGGCAAGGATCGCAGCCGATCCCGGGGGCGGCGCCTGCCGTGGTTGCTGCTGGCGGCGCTGCTGATCGCCGGCGCGCTCAGCCTGTTGCTGTTGTTCGGGGTCGGCTGATCGCGGCCTTGCGGCGCGCGGCGACGGCCTTCCACGCGCGCCAGCCCAGCAACAGCGCGAGGATGCCGGCATACAGCGCCGGCTCGCGGATGTCGGATTTCACCAGCCACCAGAAATGCAGCACGGCGAGCACGCCGACGGCATAGACCAGCTTGTGCAGCCGTGCCCAGTTGCGGCCGAGGCGGCGGATCCAGCCGATGGTGGAGGTGATCGCCAGCGGCAGCAGCAACAGCCATGCGGCGAAGCCGACGGTGATGTACGGGCGCTTGGCGATGTCCTCGAACACCTGGGTCCAGTAGCCGCGCAAATCCAGCCCGAGGTAGGCGGCGAAGTGCAGGCAGACGTAGAAGAACGCGTACAGCCCGAGCATGCGCCGGAACCGCACCAGTACCGGCTTGCCGGTCAGCTGCCGCAGCGGCGTGACCGCCAGCGCGAGCATGAGGAAACGCAGCGCCCACAGGCCGAGGCGGTGTTCGATTTCCGCGACCGGATCGGCGCCGAGCGCATCGCCGCCGGTGCGCGCCACGCTCCAGACCTGCGACAGCAGGATCGCCAGCGGCGTGAGCGCGAGCAGGTGGACGCAGGTTTTCGCGACGACGATGCGCGGTTCGGCGCGCCGCCGCGGTTTCGCCGCCGGATTCAGAACCACTTCTTCAGGTCCATGCCGGCGTACATCGCCGCGACCTGCTCGCCGTAGCCGTTGAACGGCCGCGTCGGGATGCGTTCGGCGAACAGCTTGCTCGCGGTGCCGGCGATGCGGCGTTCGGTCTTCTGGCTCCAGCGCGGATGGTCGACCGCCGGGTTCACGTTGGAGAAGAAGCCGTATTCGTTCGAGGCCTCGTCGTTCCAGCTGGTGAACGGCATGCGTTCGACGAAGGTGATCGCGACGATGGACTTGATGCCCTTGAAGCCGTACTTCCACGGCACGACCAGCCGCAGCGGCGCGCCGTCCTGCTGCGGCAACGGTTTGCCGTAGAGGCCGGTGGCGAGGAGGGTCAGCGGATGCATGGCCTCGTCGATGCACAGGCCCTCGCGATACGGCCAGCGCAGTACCGGCGCGCGCACGCCCGGCATCTGCCGCGGATCGGCGAGGCTGGTGAAGGCCACGTACTTCGCCTTCGAATCCGGTTCGAAGCGCTTGAGCACGTCCGCCAGCGGCACGCCCAGCCACGGGATCACCATCGACCAGCCTTCGACGCAGCGCATGCGGTAGATGCGTTCCTCGGGCTTCAGGCCTTTCAACAGGTCGTCGAGCGAGAGCCGGCCCGGCTTCGCGCACTGGCCGCCGACCGCGACCGTCCACGGCGAGGTGCGCAGGGTCTTGGCCGCGCGCGAGGGATCGGCCTTGCCGGTGCCGAATTCGTAGAAGTTGTTGTAGCTGGTGACGTCGGCATAAGTGGTCAACTCCTCGTCGGTGCGGAACCCGGACTTCGCCTGTTCCGGCGTGATCGTGATCTTCGGTGGCGGCGGCGGTTCCGCGCGGCCGCAACCCGCCATGGCCAGGGCCGGCACGGTGGCGAAGGCGGCCAGCAACCGGCGACGGTCGCGGTAGACCGCTTCGTCCGTGATGTCGGCGGCGGGAACGTGCAGGGCGTCGCGCAGCTTCATGGGGATTCCTCCGGCGTGCGGGGATGGCGCGAAGGATAGAGCCGCCGGTGTTGCGAAAGTTGCAAAACCGCTGTTGCAGGGCGTCCGGAAAACATTGCCGCCGCCCCTGCGACGGCGTGCTGCGCTGCGGCATACTGCGCTTCCCCTGCTTCGAGAACCGGCGATGTCGCGTGCCTTCAACTTCAGCGCCGGACCCGCGGCGTTGCCGGAAGCGGTGCTCGTGCGCGCCCGCGACGAACTGCTGGACTGGCACGGCACCGGCGCTTCCATCGTCGAGCTCAGCCATCGCGGCCCTGAATTCATGCAGGTCGCGGCCGACACCGAAGCGAACCTGCGCACGCTGCTGTCGATCCCCGACAGCCACGCGGTGCTGTTCACCGCCGGCGGCGCGACCACGCAGCAGGCGCTGATGGCGCTGAACTTCGCCACGCCGGGGCAGGCGGTGGATTTCGTGGTCAGCGGCCACTGGAGCAAGGTGGCGATGAAGCAGGCCGCGCCCTACGTGGACGTGCGCATCGCCGCGAGCAGCGAAGCCGGCGGTTTCCGCGACGTTCCATCGCGCGACGAATGGAAGCTTTCCCCCGATGCAGCCTACGTGCATGTCACCGCGAACGAAACCATCCACGGCGTCGAGTTCCGCGATATTCCGGTCGTCGGCAACGCGCCGTTGTTCGCGGATTTCAGCAGTTCCATCGCGTCCGGGCCGCTGGACGTGTCGAAATTCGGCCTGATCTACGCCGGCGCGCAGAAGAACCTCGGTCCGGTCGGCGTCGGCGTGGTCATCGTCCGCCGCGACCTACTCGAACGCGTTGGCCAGCCGCGCGCGAACATCTTCAACTACGCCTCGCAGGTGGCGAGCGATTCCATGCTCAACACGCCGCCGACCTGGAACTGGTACCTGCTCGGCCTCAACGTGAAGTGGATGCTCGGCGAAGGCGG
The DNA here is from genome assembly GCF_007556775.1 of Lysobacter lycopersici. Taxonomy (GTDB): domain Bacteria; phylum Pseudomonadota; class Gammaproteobacteria; order Xanthomonadales; family Xanthomonadaceae; genus Pseudoluteimonas; species Pseudoluteimonas lycopersici. Next base: position 644,857 of record NZ_CP041742.1, on the reverse strand, counting down.
CGTGGCCGAATTCGCGCGTCGCAGCGAGCGCAAATCGAACGCGCTGTATGCCGCCATCGACGGTTCCGGCGGTTTCTACCGTAACGAGGTCGCGGCGAACGCGCGCTCACGCATGAACGTGCCGTTCTTCCTCCCCGACGCGGAACTCGACGCGCGCTTCGTCGCCGAATCGCGCGCGGCGGGGATGATCGGGCTCAAGGGCCACAAGGCGGTCGGCGGCATCCGCGCCTCGCTGTACAACGCGGTGCCGGTGGAAGCCGTGGACGCATTGGTCGGGTTCATGCGGGATTTCCAGCAGCGCCATGGCTAGCCGGTGCCGGCGATGATCGATTTCGAAGCCATCGCGAACCCCGGCATCCGCGGCCTGCGCGCCTACGATCCGGGCCACGACCTGGTCGCGTTGCGGCGCGCGCATGAAGGCGTGCTGGTCGAGCTCGGTTCGAACGAAAACCCCCACGGCCCGTCGCCGGCGGCGACGCAGGCGGTGCTGGAAACGCTGAGCCAGCTCTATCGCTATCCCGATCCGCTTGGCGGCGACCTGAAGCGGGCGTTGGCGGCCAGGCTCGGTGTCGGAATTTCGCAACTCATGCTCGGCAACGGTTCGCACGAATTGCTGATGCAGTTCGCGCAGGTGTTCGCCGGGCCGGGACGCGAGGTCGTCGCTTCGCAGTTCGGTTTCGCCGTGTACGCGCTGGCCGCGCAGGCGGCGGGCGCACCGTTGCGGGTCGTGCCGGCGTTCGCGCGCGGCGCGGCGATGCCGCGCGGCCACGATCTCGATGCCATCGCCGGTGCGATTTCGCCGCAGACGGCCCTCGTCTACCTCGCCAATCCGAACAATCCCACCGGGACCTGGTTCGGCGCCGACGCGTTCGCCGCGTTCATGGCGCGGGTGCCGGAATCGGTGATCGTGGTGGTCGACGAGGCCTACGCCGAATTCGCCGATGCGCCGGATCATGCTTCGGCGTTGGTGTTGCAACCGCGATATCCCAACCTGCTCGTCACCCGCACCTTCAGCAAGGCGCATGCGCTGGCCGGCCTGCGCGTGGGCTACGCCGTCGCGCATCCGGATTGCATCGCGGTGCTGGAACGCGTGCGCGAAAGCTTCAACGTCAACATGGTCGGGCTGTCCGCGGCGCAGGCCGCGCTCGGCGACGAAGCGCACCTGCGCTGGTCGCTGGCGCGCAACGCGGAACAGCGCGAAATGCTCGCGGCGGCGCTGCGCGAACGCGGGTATTTCGCGCATCCATCGCTCACGAATTTCCTGCTGGTGGAATTCGGGCCGGAAACACAGCGCATCGAGGCCGGTTTGATCGCGCGCGGCGTCGTGCTGCGGCCGATGGCGGGCTACGGCCTGCCGGAATGCCTGCGGATCACCGTCGGCGATGCCAGCGAAAATCGTCGTTTGCTCGCGGCACTCGATGAGGTGCTTGCATGAGCATCGCCGGTCGCGCCCAGGTGCGCTCCTACATCGCCTCGCGGGGAACGTCGTTGCGCGGCGAAATCGCCGTGCCCGGCGACAAGTCGGTTTCGCACCGGGCGATCATGCTCGGCGCCATCGCCGAAGGCGTCACCCGGATCGAAGGCTTCCTCGAAGGCGAGGACACCCGCGCCACCGCGGCGATCTTCGAACGGCTCGGCGTGCGCATCGAAGCGCCGTCCGAGGGCGTTCGCATCGTCCATGGCGTCGGCCTGCATGGCCTGCGCGCGCCGACCGCTCCGCTCGACTGCGGCAATGCCGGCACCGCGATGCGCCTGCTCGCGGGATTGCTGGCCGGGCAAGGATTCGACAGCACGCTGGTCGGCGACGAATCCTTGTCGAAGCGGCCGATGCGACGGGTGATCGAACCGCTCGAGGCGATGGGCGCGCGCATCGATTCCGACGATGGCCGCGCGCCGTTGCGCATCCGCGGTGGACAATCGCTCTCGGGCATCGACTGCGCCTTGCCGGTCGCCAGTGCGCAGTTGAAGTCGGCGTTATTGCTCGCGGGACTCTACGCGGACGGAGAAACCGTGGTGCGCGAACCGCATGCGACCCGCGACTACACCGAACGCATGCTGTCGGCGTTCGGCGCCGACATCGATTTCTCGCCAGGAATCGCGCGGCTGCGTGGGGGGAGGGTGCTGCGTGCAACCGATGTCGCCGTGCCAGCGGATTTTTCCTCGGCCGCGTTCTTCATTGTTGCCGCCACGCTGGTGCCCGGTTCGGAGTTGCTGCTGCGCAAGGTCGGGATGAACCCGCGCCGCATCGGACTGCTGCACGTATTGCGCGCGATGGGCGCGGACATCGTCGAATCGAACGCGAGCGAGGAGGGCGGGGAACCGGTCGCCGACCTGCGCGTGCACCACGCGCCGCTGCGCGGCATCGAAGTGCCGGTGGAGCACGTGCCGGACATGATCGACGAATTCCCTGCACTGTTCGCCGCCGCGGCTTGCGCCGAAGGCGTGACCGTCGTGCGTGGCGCGGCCGAGTTGCGGGTCAAGGAATCCGATCGCATCGCGGCGATGGCGGCGGGATTGCGTGCGCTCGGCATCCGCGTCGACGAAACCCCGGATGGCGCCACGATCCACAGCGGAACGCTGCGGGGCGGCGAAATCGATTCCCGCGGCGACCATCGCATCGCGATGGCCTTCGCGGTCGCGGCGCAGTGCGCGGATGGCGAGGTGCGGATCGGCGACGTCGCCAACGTGGCGACGTCGTTTCCCGGCTTCGATGCGTTGGCGCGAAGTTGCGGCTTCGGCCTGCGTCCGGCGTGACCGATGGCCACGCCGGGCATCGCCGGCTTACTGTTGGTCGAGCTTGAAATCGACCGGGACTTCGACCGCGGACGCGACCGCCTTGCCGTTCTCGATCGCCGGGCGGAAATGCCACTGGCGCACCGCGGCGAGCGCGGCGCTGTCGAGGTCGCGCGAACCGCTGCGGCGCACCACGCTCACGTCGCCGGGCACGCCGTCGGCATCAATGTCGGCGCGCACCAGCACGCTACCTTCCTCGCGGTTGCGCCAGGCCGTCGGCGGGTATTTGGGTTGCACGCGCGCGACCGCCTCGGCGCCACGATCGGCAATGCGCGGCTTACTGGCCACGGGCGTGCGTGCGGCGCGTTCGGCACGCGCCGCCTTGCGTGCGGCGTTGGCGTCGGCCTGGGCGCGCTCGGCCTGCGCGGCGGTCTGTTGCGAGTCGCCGGTGATGATGTTGGGCGTTGTCGTTGGCGCGATGGCCACGCTCGACGCGCTGCGGTTGTAGAAGAACCAGATCGCCGCGAGCAACGCGAGCAGCAGCAACAGCCACAGCAATGGATTGCTGCTCTTGCGCGGCAAGGATTCTTCGGGCGGAACCGGCGTTTCCGAGCGGATGGTCGTATCGGTCATGGCATCACTCCTCCGGGGAACTGCACCGAAGGTTCCATGCGCGGCGTGCACGCCGCGTCACGCGATGGACGGGTTTAACGCTGCGTCGACGCCGTTTCAACGATCCCCTAAGTTGTAACTGACCGGGATCTGAACCGATGCCGGCACCGGTTGTCCGTTGTGCATCGCCGGGTTGAAGCGCCACGACTTCACCGCGCCCATTGCCGCCCGATCCAGCGTGCGCGAACCGCTGCTGCGCGCCACTGCGATGCCATAGGGAACGCCGTCGGCGCCAACGGTCACGCGCAACATCACCGTTCCCGATTCGCCGTTGCGCAGCGCCGCGACCGGGTAGGGCGCGGCAGGCTTGCCCTGCAGTACCGGGTCGGAGTTGGCCTGCGCGGGCGCGATGGGTGTCGTGGGCGCGGATGGCGGCGCCACCGGCGCGCGCGGCGCCGGAGCAGGCGTCGCGGGTCGGGTTTCGTCGATGCCCACCATGCCCGGCGCGCGATCCTCGTCGTCCGATGCGGGCGCATTGCCCGCCTCATCGGCCGGCATCGGCACCGGGAGCGGCTCGAACACTTGCCCGCTCGGGCCCGCGACCGGCGCATCGGCGCGGTAGAAATCGTTGTCGTTGCGGTGGCCGGCCCACAGCAGCAGGAACAGCAGCAGGCCGATGCCGAAGGCCGCGGCGATGATCAGCAAATTGCGGCGCGAGAGGCGCAGCCCGGCGCGCGGGGGCGGGGAATTCGAAGGAGTTTCGGACATGGCGCCAGGGCATTCGGGGGAATCCCGATTCTGGCACAGCCAGTCGCGGCGCGGCCCGCGGCGGGCCCATCGCGGCGATAATGCGCGTTCATTCCACGCAACCACGCCGACATGCTCGATCCCGCCCTGCTGCGCGCCAACCCCGCCGAACTCGCCGAGCGCCTGCGCGCCAGCCGGGGTTTCGAGCTCGACGTCGGCCGGCTGGAAGCGCTGGAAGCCGACCGCAAGCGCATCCAGGTGCGTACCCAGGAACTGCAGAACCTGCGCAACACGCGCAGCAAGCAGATCGGGATGCTGAAGGCGAAGGGCGAGGACGTGTCCGCGGTGATGGCGGAAGTCGCCGGCTTCGGCGAGGAATTGAAGGCTTCGGAAGTCGAACTCGATCGCATTCGCGGCGAGATCGAGGCGATCGCGCTGGGCATTCCCAACATCCCGGACGATTCGGTGCCGCAGGGCAGCGACGAATCGCAGAACGTCGAGCAGAAGCAGTGGGGGACGCCGCGCAGCTTCGATTTCGAACCCAAGGACCACGTCGAGCTCGGCGCGCGCCACGGCTGGCTCGATGGCGAAACCGCGGCGAAGCTGTCCGGTTCGCGCTTCACCGTGCTGCGCGGCCAGCTCGCGCGCCTGCACCGTGCGCTGGCGCAGTTCATGCTCGACCTGCACGCCAACGAACATGGTTACGAGGAAACCAACGTTCCCGTGATCGTCAACGCCGAGAGCCTGTACGGCACCAGCCAGTTGCCGAAGTTCGAGGAGGACATGTTCGCCACGCAACTGGGCGAACACCGCCGCTACCTGATCTCGACGTCGGAAATCTCGCTCACCAACATCGTGCGCGACGAGATCGTCGAGGCGGAGGCCTTGCCGAAGCGCATGACCGCGCACTCGCTGTGCTTCCGCTCCGAGGCCGGCAGCGGTGGCCGCGACGTGCGCGGCATGATCCGCCAGCACCAGTTCGAGAAGGTGGAATTGGTGTCGATCGCGAAACCGGACGAATCCGACGCCGAGCACGAGCGCATGACCCGTTGCGCGGAAACCGTGCTGGAAAAGCTCGGCTTGCCGTACCGCAAGGTGTTGCTGTGCACCGGCGACATGGGCTTCGCCGCGCGCAAGACCTACGACCTCGAAGTCTGGCTGCCGTCGCAGCGAGCCTACCGCGAGATTTCCTCGTGCTCGAACTGTGGCGATTTTCAGGCGCGGCGCATGCAGGCGCGTTGGCGCAATCCGGAAACCGGCAAGCCGGAACTGGTGCACACGCTCAACGGTTCCGGCGTCGCCGTCGGCCGCGCGTTGATCGCGGTGATGGAGAACTACCAGGACGCGGATGGTTCGATCAGCGTTCCCGAAGCGCTGCGTGCGTACATGGGCGGCGTCGAACGCATCGCCTGATCGTTAGTTCGGTGCATGCGAAAACGGGCCCGGATTGCGGGCCCGTTTCGTTCCGGCGATCACGCCGCCAGCGGCAGCGAAATCGCCTCGATTCGCTGTTCCGCCACTTCCAGCGCCAGGCTGCGCTGTTCGGGCGAAACGTTGAGGCCGGCGGCTTCGACGAATTCGACATCGGCGATGCCGATGAAGCCGAAGACCTGGCGCAGGTAGGGCTCGACGAAGTTGCGGCCGCTTTCGAGCGGATGCTGGCCGCCGTAAGTCGCGGCGACGATCACCTTCTTGTTCCCGGCCAGGCCCTGCGGGCCCTCGGCGGTGTAGCGGAAGGTCTTGCCGGCGACCATGACGCGGTCGATCCAGGCCTTGAGCTGGCTGGGGATGCCGAAGTTGTACATCGGCGCGCCGATCACGATCACGTCGGTGGCGAGGAAGTCCTCCAGCGCACGCGTCGAGCGCGCGGCTTCGGTCGGATCGGCCTTGGCCAGGCTGGCGCCGTCGAGGTGGGGAAGGACATGTTCGCCGGCGAGGTCGCGGTGCAGGACCTCGAGCCCGGGCGTTTCACGCTGCCAACGTGCCACGATCGCCGCGGACAGCGCGCGGCTCGCCGAGTTGTCGCCGAGGATGCTGGAATCCAGGTGCAGGAGTTTCATGGCCTTGCCTTGTCGGGTGCGGCGGATGCCGCGTTGGCAACCAATCTAGGTCGTTGCTTTTGTGGAATAAACGTGGTCAGATATGACGAATCGTTCCACCAATGGAATTGTTCGAATGAACGACCTCAACGACCTGTATTACTTCGCGGCGGTGGTGGACCACGGCGGCTTCGCCGCGGCAGAACGCGCGCTGGGCATCCCCAAGTCGCGCCTGAGCCGGCGCATCAGCGCGCTGGAAGGCGAACTCGGCGTGCGCCTGCTGCAGCGTTCCACGCGCCGCTTCGCGGTCACCGACGTCGGCACCAGCGTGCATCGCCACGCGCAATCCATGCTGGCCGAGGCGCAGGCCGCGCGCGAGGCGGTGGATCGCCTGAGCGCGGAACCGCGCGGCGTGGTGCGCGTCAGCGTGCCGGTGGGGCTGGCGCAGCAGCAGATGCCGCTGTTGCTGCCCGAGTTCCTCGCGCGCTACCCGCAGGTGCGCGTGCAGTTGCACGTCAGCAACCGGCGCGTGGATGTGATCAACGAAGGCTTCGATGTCGCGATCCGCGTGCGCAACAAACTCGACGACGACGGCAGCCTGGTGATGCGCAGCTTCGGCCAGGTGCAGGAACTGTTGGTCGCCAGCCCGAAATACCTCGACCGCATGGGCCGGCCGCAAACGCCGGAGGATCTCGACAAGCACGTGACCCTGAGCATGGGCGAAGACGAAGCCAGGCAGCACTGGGAACTGCACCGCGACGGCGAGACCCGCAAGATCGCGCTCAAGCCGCGCGTCGCCGGTTTCGATTTCCCGATGCTGATGGCGCTGGCGAAGCAGGGCATCGGCATCACCATGCTGCCGGAAACCCTGTGCGCGGATGCGGTGCGCGCCGGCGAACTGGAAGTGGTGCTGCGGGAATGGCGCCTGCCGCAGGGCACCGCGCACGCGGTTTTCGCCTCGCGCCGCGGCCTGCTGCCGGCGGTGCGGGTGTTCATCGATTACCTGGCCGAGAAGATGCCGAAGCTGATCGAGGAAAGCCGGCTCAGTTGCAGCGAGGCGCAGGGCAAGAAGGTTGAGGGCAAGCGCGGCAACCGTTAGGGTGCGCGCAGTACGGAAGCGTGGCCGAGCGGTTTAAGGCACCGGTCTTGAAAACCGGCGACGGGTCGAACCGTCCGTGAGTTCGAATCTCACCGCTTCCGCCAATCCATGAGTTCGACACATCGGCATGGAATGCCGATGTGGACGGCGAAGCCGCCCGCAGGGCGAGGGCCATAGATGGCCCGAGTCAATCTCACCGCTTCCGCCACTTTCACCCCCTCCCTCGGATTTTTCCTACACTCCGGCCCGTGCCCGGCTGATGCCGGGGCATGGCGGTGGCGGCGAACATGCCGTTATCGCAACTTCGGGGGAAGGTCGATGGCGATTCGCGTGTTCCTGATCGACGACCATGCGCTGGTGCGCGTGGGCATGCGCATGATCCTGTCCGCTGAAACGGACATCGACGTGGTCGGCGAGGCCGACAATGGCGAGGACGGCCTGCAGCAGGTGCGCAAGCTCAAGCCCGACGTGGTGCTGTGCGACCTGCACCTGCCCGGGATCAGTGGCCTCGAGGTCACCGAACGCATCGTCCGCGGCATCGAGGGCACGAAGGTGATCGTGGTCTCGGTGCTGGAGGACGGACCGATGCCCAAGCGCCTGATCGAAGCCGGCGCGTCAGGTTATGTCGGCAAGGGCGGCGATTCGGCGGAACTGCTGCGCGCGGTGCGCGATGTCGCCCGCGGGCGGCGTTTCCTCGCCAGCAACATCGCGCAGAACATGGCGCTGTCCGGCATGACCGGCGAAAGCTCGCCGTTCGACGAACTGTCCACGCGCGAACTCGAGGTCGCAATGCTGCTGGTCAACGGCCTGCGCCAGGCGGAAATCGCCGAGCGCCTGTGCCTGAGCCCGAAGACGGTGAACACGCACAAGACCCACGTGTTCGAGAAACTCGGTGTCGGCGACAGCATCGCGCTGGCGCGCCTCGCCGGGCAGTACGGCCTGATGGAACCCGCGCGCGTCGTCTGACACGCGCGGGCCACGCGATCACGCCAGAGGAGATTCCTCGCGCGGAGCCGGGGTTTCGCCGGCTTCCGCATCGACTTCGGCTTGCGCCTCTGCATTCGACACGGCGACCGAGCCGGTTGCGGCATCCGCATCGATGGATTCTTCGCCCGCCTGGATGGCCGGTTCCACGTTGGCGTCGACGACCGACGTCGACGGCGCCGGCGCGAACGCGATGGGCGTTTCTTCGACGATAGCGGCTGTCTCGATCGCGGCGGGGGCTTCTTCCGCGACAGCCGCCTGGATCGCTTGCGACGCAGGTTCGATCATCGCCGGCGCGACTTCGTCCGCGATGGGCGCGACGGGTTCAGCTACCACTTCGTTCGCAGTCGGCTCGGGCACGACGACCGACGAGGCCTGGTCGTTCACGACGGAAGGCATCGAAACCGGCGGCGGGACATCGGCGCTGGTGGCTTCGATCGGTCCCCTGCTGGCGGGCGCGACAGAAGGCGTTGTCGACGATGCATCCGCGAAGTCGAACTCCGGCTGCGACTGTAGCGGAGTGTCGATGGAATCTTCGTCGTCCATCGCGTCCACGCCACCAGCGGCTGCGCCTTCGGCCCCCTGCTTGTTGCGGCGACGACGACCGCCACGACGGCCACGGCGGCGGCGACTTCCGCCTTCGCCATTGGCGTTTTCGGCGGCGGGATCCGCGGCGGTCGCGGCTTCGTTTGCTTCCGCGACGGCGTGCACGGCATCTGCGGCAGGATCGATCATCGGCACCGGCGCGAGCACGACGGCGGTATCGACGAGGGCTTCGTCGTTGCGCGCGGGCTGCACGGTTTCGACGCGCGGCTTCGGCGCTTCCTTTGCCGGCTGCTGCGGTTGCTGGCGGCTGGAATCCTGCGGCTTCGCCTGCTGCTCCTGCCGCTGCTTTTCCTGCTTCGGCTTCTGCTGTTGTTGCTGCTGCTGTTGCGCGGGCTTGTTGCCGTCCTGGCGCTTGGGCGAGCCCTGTTGCGCCTGTTGCTGCTGCGGGCGACGCTCATCGCGATCGCGACGGTGGTCGCGTCCGTCGCGGCCGCCCTGGTTCTGGCGATTGCCGCGGCCGTCGCGGCGCTGTCCGCTTCTTTCGCTACGCTCGCCGCGGTCATTGCGTTCGCGCGGTTCCGGGGCGCGCGGCTGCGGCGCGGATTCGGCGCCACCGAACAGTCCCTTCAGCCAGCCCACGAAACCGGGCGAGGCGGGCTTCGCCGCGAATGCAGGCGCCGGTGCGGGACGCGCGTCCTGTACCGGTTCCGGGCGCGGCTCGCGCATCGGCGCGGGCTGCGCCGGCTTGACGTTCTTCACCGCGGGCGCGGCCGGCACGTTGAGGTTGGCCTTGGTCAGGGCGATCGTCGCAAGCTTGCGCGGGGTGCCGCGCTGGTAGCTGGGCTTGTTCGATTCCTCGCCGAGCTCGTTCTCGCGGACGCGCGTGACTTCGTAATGGGGCGTGTGCAGCTGTTCGTCGGCGACGATGACGATGGGCGCATCGTGGCGCCCCTCGATCTCGCGCAACGCGCCGCGCTTCTCGTTCAACAGGTAATTCGCGATTTCCACCGGGGCCTGCACCAGCACCTGGCCGGTGTTGTCCTTCATCGCGTGCTCCTCGGCGACGCGGATGATGGACAGCGCCAGCGATTCCACGCTGCGCATGCGGCCGTGGCCGTCGCAGCGCGGGCACACGATCTGGCTGGCTTCGCCCAGCGAAGGGCGCAGGCGCTGGCGGCTCATTTCCATCAGGCCGAAGCGCGAGATGCGGCCGAGCTGGATGCGGGCACGGTCGTACTTCAGCGCGTTCTGCAGCTTGTTCTCGACCTCGCGCTGGTGCTTGGACGAGGACATGTCGATGAAGTCGATCACCACCAGGCCGCCGAGGTCGCGCAGGCGCAGCTGGCGCGCGACTTCCTCCGCCGCCTCGAGGTTGGTATGGAACGCGGTTTCCTCGATGTCGCCGCCCTTGGTGGCGCGCGCCGAATTCACGTCGATCGCGGTCAGCGCCTCGGTCTGGTCGATCACCAGCGCGCCGCCGGATGGCAGGCGCACGTTGCGGCTGTAGGCGGCCTCGATCTGCGATTCGATCTGGAAGCGGTTGAACAGCGGCGTGTCGTCGGTGTAGTGCTTGAGCTTGCGCAGGTTGTGCGGCATCACCTGCTGCACGAATTCCTTCGCTTCTTCGTACATTTCGCTGGTGTCGACCAGGATCTCGCCGATGTCGGCGCGCATGTAGTCGCGCAGGGCGCGGATGATCAGCCGCGATTCCTGGTAGATCAGGAACGGCGCGGGTTTTGTCAGCGCGGCGTCGGCGATGGCCTTCCACACGCTCAGCAGGTAGTCGAGGTCCCACTGCAGTTCCTCGGCGTCGCGGCCGACGCCGGCAGTGCGGATGATCACGCCCATGTCGTCGGGAATGGCCAGCGCGTCCATCGCCTTCTTCAGCTCGGCGCGGTCGTCGCCCTCGATCCGGCGCGAGACGCCGCCGGCAGTGGGCGAGTTCGGCATCAGCACCATGTAGCGGCCGGCCAGCGAGATGAACGTGGTCAGGGCCGCGCCCTTGTTGCCGCGTTCCTCCTTGTCGACCTGGACCACGACTTCCTGGCCTTCGCGCAGCAGTTCGCGGATCGTCGCCTTGTTGTGGTCGACGCCGGACTGGAAATAGTCGCGGGAGATTTCCTTCAGCGGCAGGAAGCCGTGGCGCTCGGCGCCGTATTCGACGAAGGCGGCTTCGAGGGAAGGTTCGAGCCGGGTGATGCGGCCCTTGTAGATGTTGGATTTCTTGTTGTCGCGGGACGGCTGCTCGATGTCGATGTCGTAGAGCGTCTGGCCGTCGACGATGGCCACGCGCAGTTCTTCTGCCTGCGTGGCGTTGATCAGCATGCGTTTCATTGTTGCGTTCCTCGCGCGCTTTTCGCCCACATGGGCTGCACGCGGAACGCCGGGGCGTTTCGCCTGGTCACTTCCGGCGCGCGCCGCGCGGTGCGCGGGCGTGCGTCCTTGGGTTGTCCAGCGCTACGACACCACGGCGGGCCGCGGGAGCGCTTGTTGTCTTCTTCGTGTTGCGGGGCCGGCGGTCGCTGCCGAAGGGCGGCGGTCCGCGCGGGTCGTGTTCAGCTCGAACGCCAGGCATCGGACGATGTGGCGGCCGGCGAGGGCCGGGCCTGCCGGTGCGTCCGTTAACATGGCCGCCCCGGGGGCGGTGGTCGCGGACTGCGCCGGGGTGAAGGGGGAGGCCGGCTTTCGGCCGGGAAACTCTTCCTTCGGAATCAAACCCTTATCTCGCCGCCCGAGTGTAGCAGATCAATGCCCATCGAACCCCGTTCAGACAGCGCCGGACAAGGCGTCCGCATGGTCCGCGTCGACCCGGAACGGGCCGGGCAGCGGCTGGACAACTTCCTGCTCGGGCAGCTCAAGGGCGCGCCGCGTTCGCTGGTCTACAAGATCGTGCGCAGCGGCCAGGTCCGGGTCAACGGCGGCCGGGCCAAGGCCGAACGCCGGCTGGAGGCGGGCGACGAGGTCCGGATCCCGCCGGTGCGGTTGCCCGAGGCCGAATCCACCGGTCCTGCGCCCAAGGGCCTGCTCGCGGCGATGGAAGCCAGCGTCGTGTTCGAGGACACGCGCCTGCTGGCGATCAACAAGCCCTCCGGCATCGCCAGCCACGGCGGCAGCGGGGTGTCGTTCGGGGTGATCGAGACCCTGCGCAACCTGCGCCCCGGCCAGCCGCTGGAACTGGTACACCGACTCGACCGCGACACCTCGGGCCTGATGGTGCTGGCCAAGAAGCGTTCGGCGTTGACCGAACTGCAGGCCCTGCTGCGCGAGGACCACGGTGCCGGAATCGAGAAGCGCTACCTCGCGCTGTTGCTCGGGCGCTTGCCGGGCGGAACGCTGTCGGTGGATGCGCCGTTGCATGTCGGCCTGCGCCAGGGCGGCGAGCGCCATGTGCAGGTCAACGGCAACGGCAAGCCTTCGCTCAGCCATTTCAAGGTGATCGAACGCATCGGCGGGCAGAGCTATTGCGAAGTACGGATCGAAACCGGCCGTACCCACCAGATCCGCGTACACGCGCAACACCTCGGCCATGCGGTCGCAGGCGACGACAAGTACGGCGACGAAGCGGCGAACAAGCGCCTGCGCGACAACGCCGGACTGAAGCGCCTGTTCCTGCACGCGTCGACGCTGTCGTTCGCACTGGACGGCGGCAAGACGCCGTACATGCTCAACGCGCCGCTGGCACCTGAGTTGGCGACGGTGCTGGATCGGCTTGCGTAGGAGCGCATCGCAGGGGCGCGATAACGCGTGATCGAATGGTCGCGCCCCTGCGGTGCGCTCCTACAGGTTCAGCGAGTCAACGCGTCGGCCTTCGCCGCGCAGATGAAATCGTTCTCGCTCAGGCCGCCGACGTCGTGGGTGGAGAAGCGCACCACGCAGCGGTCGTAGTGCACCGACAGGTCCGGGTGGTGGTCCTCGCGGTTGGCGACGTGGGCCAGCGCGTTCACGAACGACATCGTCCGGTAGTAGTCGGGAAACGTGAACGTGCGCACCAGCGCATGGCCGTCCTCGGCCAGTTCCCATTCCGGGACCTGCGCCAGCAGTTCGCGCACGCTGGCTTCGCCGAGGCGGTGTTCGGCACCCTTGCGGGCGATGCAGTGGGCCCGGGCGAGGGGCACGAGGTCGGACATCGGCGGCTCCTGACTGGCGGCTGACGCGATGCGCGCGCATGGCGGCATGGGGCGTCGCGGGGCGCGGCTAGAATACGCGCGATGATCCAGATCTCCGAATCCGCCCAGTCGCACTTCCGCAAGCTGATCCAGCGCGAGGACCTTCCTGGCCTCGGTGTGCGGCTCGCGGCGACGGATGCGGGCACGCCGTCGGCCGACGTGCGCCTGGAGTTCGCCGAACCCGGCGACCTGTCCGGCGACGAATGGGCGGTGGATTGCGAGGGTTTCACCCTATGGCTGGACGCGGCCAGCGTGCCGTTCCTTGACGGTGCCGAGATCGATTACGAAACCGGCGCGACCGGCGGCCAGTTGCAGATCCGCGCGCCCAGGATCAAGGGCGAGGCGCCGGATGCCTCCGCGTCGCTGGTCGAACGCGTGCGCTGGGTGGTCGAACGCGAGATCAACCCGCAACTCGCGCAGCACCGCGGCCACGTCTCGGTGGAGGAAGTATGCGCCGACGGCACCGTGCTGCTGCGCTTCGGCGGCGGTTGCCACGGCTGCGGCATGGCCGACGTGACGTTGAAGCAGGGCATCGAGAAGACCTTGATGGAGAAGGTGCCCGGCGTGACCGCGGTGCGCGACGCCACCGACCACGACAGCGGCACCGCGCCCTACATCCCGCGCGACGTGGCCTGACGGCACCCGGGCGCGCCGCGTGTTCAGCGCATCCGACCTGATTTCGGCCCTGCTCGAACGCCCGCGTTCGCGATTGTGGTTCCGTGCGGCCGATGCACGCCCCGCGGGGGAATTCCCGCCGGGCTGGCGTGCGTGGTTCGCGGCGATGCGCGAACGCATCGATGCGGTGCGCGGCGCGACCGCGGAGGCGATCGTCGCGATCTTCCTCGGTCGCGAACTCGCGCGGCCGGCGCCGCGCAGCCCGCTGCTCAACGATTGGCAATCCTTCGCGGCGCTGTGGCGCCAGCAATGGCATCCCGCCAGCGAGGACCAGCGCCGTCATCGCATCGTCGCGCTCACGACGACGTTGCTCGTTCACCTCGTCCTGTTCGTCCTGTTGCTGTGGCTGGCGACGGTACGCATCGGCATCGCGCCGCCGCCGCAGGGCGAAGACGTGGTGCAGGTGGAATACATCGGCGAAGGCACGCCGGATTCGCCAGGCGGTGGCGCGAAGGAAAGCGCGGCGCCCGCGACGCAAACCCAGGCGAAACCCGCGGCGAGTCCGGCCGCGGCGCAGCCACCGGCGCCCGCGTCTTCCGTAGCGACTTCCGAGCAACCGCCCGCGCAAACCCCGGCGGAGGCGATGCCGTTGCCCGACCAGCCGCTGGTGGTGACCGAAACGCCGCTCCCGGATCCGCGCTTCGCATTGCCGCCGACATCGCCGCCGCAACTGCAACCGACGCCGGCGCAGCCGCGCATCGAAGTGCCGTTGCAGTCGCGCGCGGTGCCGCTGGCCGAACAACCGCAGCCGTTGCCGAACGTGGCGACGCCGCAATTGCAGGCGCAACAGGCGACGCCGACGCTGCGCGCGAACACCCCCGCGTTGTCCGCGCGCGAAATCCCGCTGCGGCAGGCCTTGCCGCAAGTCGCGACACCGGCATTGCAGGCAACGAAACCGGCGACCGCGCCGACGTTGCAGGCGCAGGCCCCGTTGCAATCGCGCGCGGTGCCGTTGCAACCGGGGACCACGACGACGCTGGCGCCCGGCGCCGCGCCGGCGACTGCGCCGAGTTCCGCGCCCTCGGGTCCCGTCGATATCGCGAAGCGGCAACCGAGCAGCGGTACCCTGGCGAATACCGCTACGCCAGGCAGCGGGCCATCGACCGCGGCGAAACCCGGCGCGTGGCTGACGCCGAAGCGCGGCGACGATTGGGGCGATTCCACCCGCAATCGCCCGGGCGCGAATGCCGGCGACAAGCAGGGGCTGTTGAATTCCGATGGCACGCCGCGTTTGCCTGCGGGCAATTCTCCGGAGCCGGGCGGTGGTTATCCGCCGGGTTACGACACGTGGACGCGCGAGGCGATCGACCGCAACGGCACGTGGCTGAAGCGCCCGCCGAACGATTACACGCCGACGCGCTTCGACCAGTACTGGCTGCCGCGCGAGACCCTGCTCGAGGAGTGGGTGCGCAAGGGCATCAAGCAGACCGAGATCCCGATTCCCGGAACCTCGAAGAAGATCCATTGCGTGATTTCGATCCTGCAACTCGGCGGCGGTTGCTACGTCACCGATCCGAACATGAAGGACCAGGAAGCGGTCGCGCGGCCGCCGCCGGATATTCCGTGGAAGCCGGATTTGCAGGAAGACCAGGACA
The DNA here is from genome assembly GCF_007556775.1 of Lysobacter lycopersici. Lineage (GTDB taxonomy): Bacteria > Pseudomonadota > Gammaproteobacteria > Xanthomonadales > Xanthomonadaceae > Pseudoluteimonas > Pseudoluteimonas lycopersici. The sequence goes on along the minus strand of NZ_CP041742.1, from coordinate 629,661 downwards.
GCCTGAAGAAACCGCCGCAGCCTTGATGGTTGCGGTAAGACCGCGCTTTTGTGGAGCGACGGAAGTCGCGACATCGGTGCCATCCGACAATGCAACGGTTGGGCTGATCCTAGTCCAACCTATGCGGACTGATAGTTGTAGAACTCCCAGTCCATGAATTCATGAAGCTGACGGGCTACGTCATGCCAAGACTCACCGTGCACATACGGAAGCAGGTTATTAAGAAAGTTCTCGACCAGCGACCAGGAAAACTCTTGAAGCAGCATGTGATCTTTACACCAGCCGTTGTATCCGGATCGGAGCATGGATTTAGGCGTCACGACGTAAAATCGGAAATTGTCGCCGCGGATGCCATCAAGACCGATTACCGCCACAAAGTCTAGAAAACAGTCTGCAGGATCGTCTGGCATCTCATCGCGCGATAGCTGGTCGCAGCTTAGATTGACGAGTTTTGGAGTAGCCATACTCAGAAACGCCTGTTAGCCCGCTTGAATGGGGTGCATCGCGATATTCGACCGATTCTCACGAGCTCGTCAATCGCCGTTCCGCGGAAACAAAAAAGGAGCCTCGCGGCTCCTTTTTCGTTGCATCGAATCGGAACGCTTACTGCGTGTGCAGGTCGTGCAACTTGGTTTCGCGCGAACCGAAATAGGCGGACAGGTCCGCGATCTGCTGGTCGGTCAGGTCCTTCGCCTGCGAACCCATCAAGTCCGTCGTCGGGCTGCCGGAACGGTCGCCGTCGCGGTACAGCTGCAGCGAGTGCGCGATGTAATCGTGGTACTGGCCGCCGATCTTCGGGTAGGTCGCATCGATCGGCGCATTGCCTTCGGCGCCGTGGCAGTCCACGCAGGCCTGGCCGGTGGCCTTGCCCTTGGTTTCGGCAAGCTGCTTGCCGGCGTCGATGTGGCCCTCGGGCAGGCCCGCGGACGAGGAGGTGTGGCCTTCGGAACGGTCGGCCTGCGAATGCTCGGCCGGGACGTCGTTGCCGCCGCCGCAGGCGGACAGGGCGAACGCGCAGAGCAGGGCTGGGAACAGGGTCTTCATGGCGCGGTTCACTTGTCCACTCCGGAGAGGTAGGCGGCGATGTCGGCGATGTCCTGCTCCGAGAAGCTCTGCGCCTGCGCCTGCATGGTCGGGTGCTTGCGCTTGCCGGCGCGGTATTCCATCAACGCGTTGGTCAGGTACTGCGCCGACTGCCCGCCGATGCGCGGCACGTGGTAGTTCGGATAGGCGTTCTTGTAGCCGGTGATGCCGTGGCAACCCTGGCAGGTGTAGGTCAGCGGCTTGCCGCGGGTGGCATCGCCGACTGGTGCGGCGGGCGTTGCGGGGGCGGGCTCTGCGGCAGCGGGAGTCGTGCTGCTGGCAGGGGTTGCGGCGTCCTGGGCGAAGGCGCCGGCGGGCAGCGCAAGGGCGAGGAATGCGGCGAAAGTCGACAGTCGCATCGGGTTTTCCCGGTGTTGGAGTGGCGCGTTTCGTCATCGCGAAACGCATTCACGAAAGTATAGCGTGCGGTCGAGATGCAACGAAACGCGAGGCCGCCGCATCCTCGCTGCAGAGACACCATGACCTTCGGCGCATGGGCGCCCGCAGGCAAGGTGATATACCTACCTACAACACCAGACAGGCCCTGTCCCGATGCTGCCTTCCTCCCCCCGTTTTACCGGGCTCGCCTCCGGGCGTTCCCTGCGCCCGTTGCCCGCGTTCGCCATCGCCGCCTGCCTCGCGGCGGTCCTGCTCGGCGGCTGCAAGAAGGGCGACGGCGACGCCCAGGCCAAGGATGCCGACAAGGGTCCGGACGCCATCCCGGTCGAAGTCGCCGCCGTGGCGCGGCGGCCGATCGCGGCCAGCTACAGCGGCACCGCGCCGCTGGAAGCCCGCGGCGAATCGCAGGTGGTGGCCAAGACCTCCGGCGTGGCACTGCAGGTGCTGGCGCAGGAAGGCCAAGCCGTGCGCGCCGGGCAGGTGCTGGTGCGCATCGACCGCGCGCGCCCGGCGCTGCAGGCCGCGCAGGCCGAGGCGCAGGTGCGCAAGCTCGAAGCCAACTATTCGCGCGCACGCACGCTCGCGGCGCAGAAGATGGTCAGCGCCAACGACCTTGACCAGCTCAAGTACGACCTGGAGAACGCGCGCGCGGTCTGGAACATGGCCCGGTTGGAACTCTCCTACACCGACGTGGTCGCGCCGATCTCCGGCACGATCGCCTCGCGTTCGATCAAGCCCGGCAATTTCGTGCAGATCAACACGCCGATCTTCCGCATCGTCGACAACTCGCGGCTCGAAGCCACGCTCAACGTGCCCGAACGCGACCTGGAGACGCTGAAGGCCGGCCTGCCGGTCGCGTTGCAGGTGGATGCGTTGCCGGGCAAGAGCTTCGCCGGCAAGGTCGACCGCATCGCGCCGGTGGTGGATTCAGGCAGCGGTACCTTCCGAGTGGTCTGTGCGTTCGACGGTGGCGGCTTGCTGCAGCCGGGCATGTTCGGGCGCATTCGCATCGATTACGACCAGCGCGCGAACGCATTGGTCATCCCGCGCGTCGCGCTGCTCGACGACGAGGACGATCCCGCGGTATTCGTCGCCCGCGGCGGCAAGGCGGCGCGGGTGTCGGTCAAGCTCGGCTACACCGATGGCGAATGGGCCGAAGTGCTGTCCGGGCTCAAGCAAGGCGATCAGGTCGTGACCGCGGGCAAAGTCGCGCTGCGCGAAGGCAGCGCGGTGCAGGTGCTCGGCGCGCAAGCGACGAAGGCGGTCGCCAGGGCCGCCGCGCCGAAGTCGGGCGCGAAGCAATGAGCGCCTCGCCGAACGGGGCTGCGCGCGGCGCGCGCGGCCTCGTGGAATTCTGCACGCGTCGCCGGGTGACGGTGGCGATGGTGACGCTGACCTTCGTGCTGTTCGGCGTGATCGCGCTGCGCGACCTCAAGGTCAACCTGCTGCCCGACCTCAGCTATCCCACGCTCACGGTGCGCACCGAATACACCGGCGCCGCGCCCGCGGAAATCGAAACCCTGGTGACGCAGCCGGTCGAGGAAGCGGTCGGCGTGGTCAAGAACCTGCGCAAGCTCACCTCGGTCTCGCGCACCGGGCAGAGCGACGTGGTGCTGGAATTCGCCTGGGGCACCGACATGGACCAGGCCAGCCTTGAGGTGCGCGACAAGATGGAGGCGCTGCAGCTGCCGCTGGAAGCGAAGGCGCCGGTGCTGTTGCGCTTCAATCCATCCACCGAGCCGATCCTGCGCCTCGCGCTGTCGGACAAGGGCAATGGCGGCGACGAACTGCGGCGCCTGACCGAACTGCGCCGCTACGCCGACGACGACCTGAAGAAGAAACTCGAACCCGTCTCCGGCGTGGCCGCGGTCAAGGTCGGCGGCGGCCTCGAGGACGAAGTGCAGGTCGACATCGACCAGCAGAAGCTCGCCGCGCTCGGCATTCCGATCGAAACCGTGATCCAGCGCCTGCAGCAGGAGAACATCAACGTCTCGGGCGGCAAGCTCGAGGAAGGTTCGCAGCGCTACCTGGTGCGCACGGTCAACCAGTTCGCCGACCTCGACCAGATCCGCAACATGCTGGTCACCACCCGCGCCGCGAGCGCCGGCGACAGCGCCGCCGACCAGGCAATGCGGGTCGCGGCCGCCAGCGGCGACATGAGCGTGATGGCGGCCCTCGCGCAGGGCAGCGCCAGCAGCAGCGCGGCGGTGGCCGGAGGCGGGCAGGCGCTGCGCCTGGGCGACATCGCCACCGTGCGCCAGGGCCACAAGGAACGCGAGGCGATCATCCGCCTCGGCGGCAAGGAGGCGGTGGAACTGGCGATCTACAAGGAAGGCGACGCGAATACGGTGGCCACCGCGGACGCGGTGCAGAAGCGCCTGGCCCAGCTCAAGGACCAGATTCCCGCCGATGCCGAACTGACCGTGATCGACGACCAGTCGCAGTTCATCCGCCACGCGATCAGCGACGTGAAGCTGGACGCGGTGATCGGCGGCCTGCTGGCGATCCTGATCATCTTCCTGTTCCTGCGCGATGGCTGGAGCACGTTCGTGATCTCGCTGTCGCTGCCGGTGTCGATCATCGCCACGTTCTTCTTCATGGACCGGCTGGACCTCAGCCTCAACGTGATGTCGCTCGGCGGCCTTGCGCTGGCGACCGGCCTGGTGGTCGACGATTCCATCGTCGTGCTCGAATCCATCGCCAAGGCGCGTGAACGCGGGCTCGGCATCATCGACGCCGCCATCGCCGGCACGCGCGAGGTGAGCATGGCGGTGTTCGCGTCCACGCTGACCACCATCGCGGTGTTCCTGCCACTGGTGTTCGTGCAGGGCATCGCCGGCCAGTTGTTCCGCGACCAGGCGCTGACCGTGGCGATCGCCATCGCGATTTCGCTGTGCGTGTCGATGACGCTCATCCCGATGCTCAGTGCGCTCAAGGGTCGTCCGCCGATGGCGTTCCCGGAGGAAGCGCCACATCCGCAGTGGCAACCCGGGCGCAAATGGTTGAAGCCGGTCGCGACTGGCAAGCGTGGCATTGGCGCCGGCATCCGCGGCGCGTTCTTCGGCGTCGCGTGGCTTGTCGTGCGCATCTGGCGCGGGATCGTGGCCGTAGTCGGCCCGGTGATGCGCAAGGCCAGCGATCTCGCAATGAAGCCGTATGCGCGTGCCGAATCCGCCTACCTCAAGCTGCTGCCGGGCGCGTTGCTGCGACCCAAGCGCGTCTTGTTCGCGGCCGCGGTGGCGTTCGGGCTGACCTTGCTTGCGATCCCGATGCTGGGAGCGGACCTGATCCCGCAGCTGGCGCAGGATCGCTTCGACATGACGGTGAAACTGCCGCCGGGCACGCCGCTCGCCGAAACCGACGCGCTGGTGCGTTCGCTGCAGGAACAGCACGCGAAGGACGACGGCATCCGCGCGCTGTACGCTGTCAGCGGCACCGGTACCCGGCTCGACGCGAATCCGACCGAGAGCGGCGAAAACATCGGCAAGTTGACCGTGATCATGGCCGATGGCGGCAGCAAGCAGGTCGAGGCGCGCGAAACCGATTCCCTGCGCAAGAGCATGCAGGGCCACACCGGCGCACAGGTCGACTTCAGCCGTCCGCAGCTGTTCAGCCTGTCCACGCCGCTGGAAATCGAACTCAGCGGCGAGGATTTGCCGACCATCGAACGCGCCGGGCAGAAGCTGGTGCAGATGCTGCGCGCGAACCCGCACTACGCCGACGTGAAATCCTCGGTGGAGCAGGGCTTCCCCGAAATCCAGATCCGCTTCGACCAGCAGCGCGCCGGCGCGCTCGGCCTGACCACGCGCCAGATCGCCGACATCGTGGTGAACAAGGTCGCCGGCGACGTCGCCACGCGTTACAGCTTCCGCGACAAGAAGATCGACGTGCTGGTGCGCGCGCAGGCCGACCAGCGTTCCTCGGTGGAGGACATCAAGCGCCTGATCGTGAATCCCGGCGGCGGCAATCCGGTGACGCTCGATTCCGTCGCCGACGTCGTGCAGACCACCGGCCCGAGCGAAATCCACCGCGCCGACCAGATCCGCGTGGCGCTGGTGTCGTCCAACCTGCGCGGCATCGACCTCGGCACCGCGGTGCGCGAGGTGAACGAGATGGTGAAGCGCGATCCGCTCGGTGCCGACGTGCGCCTGCACATCGGCGGGCAGGGCGAGGAACTGGGCGAATCGGTGCGCTCGCTGCTGTTCGCGTTCGGCCTCGCGGTGTTCCTCGTCTACCTCGTGATGGCATCGCAATTCGAATCGTTGCTCCACCCGTTCGTGATTCTGTTCACTATCCCGCTCGCCATGGTCGGCGCGGTGCTGGCGCTGCTGCTCACGCGCTCGCCGGTGTCGGCGGTGGTGTTCATCGGCCTGATCCTGCTGGTCGGGCTGGTGGTGAAGAACGCGATCATCCTGATCGACAAGGTCAACCAGTTGCGCGAACACGGCGTGCACAAGCGTGAGGCGTTGGTGGAAGGTGCGCGATCGCGGTTGCGCCCGATCATGATGACCACGCTGTGCACGTTGTTCGGCTTCCTGCCGCTGGCGCTGGCCTTCGGCGAGGGCGCGGAAGTGCGTTCGCCGATGGCGATCACGGTGATCGGCGGCCTGCTGGTGTCGACGTTGCTGACGCTAGTGGTGATCCCGGTGGTGTACGACCTGCTCGACCGCAAGCCGGACGAGTACTACGCCGAACGCGGTCGCCGCGCGCGCCACGACGCCGAGGAAGTCGCCGAAGGCCTGCGCCACGAAGGCGATGCGCTGGGCGAGGGCGCGGCATGAGCGCGGGATCGCGGTTTCGTGCACCACTGGATACGGCGCCGGTGAACGTGCGGGTGAAACTGGCGCTGCTGTGGGCGGCAACGATGTTCTGCTACGTCTACGGCGATTATTTCGAGTTGTACGTCCCGGGGAAGCTGCAGGAAATGATCGGCGGGCAACTGGCGTTCGGCCCGGCGACGCAGGGCGCACTGGTGGGCACCTCGCTACTGCTGATCGTGCCCGCGTTGATGGTGGTGTTCACGGTGCTGCTGGCGCCACGCGCCTGCCGCCTGGCCAACATCGTGCTCGGCGTGTTCTACGCGCTGGTCATGGCGATGGCGGTACAGGGCGCCTGGTATTTCTACAAGCTGTTCGGTGCGGTCGAGATCGCGCTGACCCTGTCCATCGCGTGGCAGGCGTGGCGATGGCCGAGGCGTGCCGCGGAGCAGCGCCCGTGAGCATGCACGAACCCCTTCAGCGGAATCGGAACAGAGCCGCGCGAGTCGCTGGCCTGCTGTATCTGATAGTCGTCGTCGCCGGCATGTACAGCTTGGCTTACGTACCTTCGCACATCGCCATGTCGGGCGATGCTTCGACGGTGGTGCAAAACCTGACGGCATCCGAATCGCTATTCCGGTCCGGGATCGCGGCGGCCGTGGTTTGCTACATCGCCTTCCTGTTGCTGCCGATTGCGCTTTACAGGTTGCTCGGAGCAGTCGCCGTCGCCCCGGCGACGCTGATGGTGGCATTCGCACTGGCCAGTGTCCCGGTCTCGTTCGTCAACCTCACCCACAGGCTCGATGTGTTGTCGATCCTAGACGTGGGCAGCCATTTGCGATCGTTGTCCGGCGAACAACTGCATGCCCAGGTGATGCTGTCGCTGGATGCCTACCGCAATGGGTTGCTCATCTCGGAGGTGTTCTGGGGATTGTGGCTGCTTCCTTTCGGCTACCTGGTCTTCAAGTCCGGGTTTTTGCCCCGACTGCTCGGCATCCTGTTGATGGCGGGCTGCTTCGGCTACCTGATCGATGTCTTCGGGCACCTGTTGTGGCCCGGCTACGCGGAATCCGCGATTGCCGATTACGTCCGCCTGCCCGCGGCGGCGGGGGAAATCGGTACCTGCCTGTGGCTGTTGGTCGTGGGGGTGCGCCAGCCGCGGGAACAGGTCGCATCGATTCGTGCAGCGAACAACCCATAGGTCGAAGACAGCATGAGCATCGCCGAATTCAGTATCAAGAGGCCGGTCACGACGATCATGTTCTTCGTGTCGCTGTTCGTGATCGGCCTGATCGCGGCGATCCGGTTGCCGCTGGAAGCCTTCCCCGAAGTCTCGCCGCCCTTCATCTTCGTGTCGCTGCCGTACGCCGGTTCGACCCCGGAGGAAGTGGAACGCACGGTGCTGCGCCCGGCCGAGGAAGCGCTGGCGACCATGAGCGGGATCAAGCGCATGGACTCGAACGCCACCTCCAGCGGCGCGCAGGTGTTCATGCAGTTCTCCGACTGGAGCCGCGACGTCGCCATCGCCGCGTCCGAGGCGCGCGAACGGCTCGACGCGATCCGCGACGAACTGCCCGACGACCTCAAGCGCTACCAGGTGCTGAAGTTCTCGACCACGGACCAGCCGGTGCTGCGCGTGCGCCTCGCCAGCAAGCAGGACCTGACCAGCCAGTACGACATGATCGACCGCGAGTTCAAGCGGCGGCTGGAGCGGATTCCCGGCGTCGCGCGCGTCGAAGTGTCCGGCGCGCCGCAGAACGAGGTCGAGATCGCGGTGCTTCCCGATCGCCTGACCGCGCACGGCATCGGCCTCAACGACCTCAGCACCCGGCTGCAGACGGTGAACTTCTCGGTGTCGGCCGGCGAGATCGACGACGGCGGCAGGCGCCTGCGCGTGCAACCGGTGGGGGAAATCACCGACCTGCAGCAACTGCGCGACCTGGTGATCGCACAGGACGGCACGCGCCTGGGCGACATCGCCGACGTGCGCCTGAAGCCTGGCGAGAGCGATGCCGACCGCCGCCTCGACGGCGAACGCGCGGTGGGCCTGGACATCTTCAAGGAGCGCAACGCGAACCTGGTGCAGGTGTCGCGGGACGCGCTGGCGGAAGTGAACGCGATCCGCGCGCAACCGGACCTGTCCGACCTGCAGGTCAAGATCATCCAGGACCTCGGCGACAACGTGACCAGTTCGCTGACCGAACTCGCGGAGGCCGGCGGCATCGGCCTGCTGCTGTCGATCACCGTGCTGTATTTCTTCCTGCGCCACTGGCCGTCGACCCTGATGGTGACGCTGGCCATCCCGATCTGCTTCGTGATGACGCTGGGCTTCATGTACTTCGCCGGCGTGACCCTCAACATCCTGTCGATGATGGGCCTGTTGCTTGCGGTCGGCATGCTGGTCGACAACGCGGTGGTCGTGGTCGAAAGCATCTACCAGGAACGCGAGCGCATGCCGGACCAGCCGCGGCTGGCGTCGATCCTCGGCACCCGCCACGTGGCCATCGCCCTGACCGCGGGCACGCTCTGCCACTGCATCGTGTTCGTGCCCAACCTGTTCGGCGAACGCAACTTCCTCAGCATCTACCTCGCCCAGATCGCGATCACCATCTCGGTCTCGCTGCTGGCGTCGTGGCTGGTGGCGGTGAGCCTGATCCCGATGATCTCGGCGCGGTTGAAGACGCCGCCCGCCGTCCGCGACGAACGCGGCCTGATCCCGCGCCTGCAGAAGCGCTACGCGAAGCTGTTGCGCTGGACGCTGGAACACCGCGGCTGGAGCGTGGCGGGCATCGTGCTGATCATCGCGATCAGCTTCGTGCCGATGGCGCTCACCAAGAAAAACATGTTCGGCGGCGACGACGGCGGCGAGACCAACATCTACTACCAGTGGAAGGGCAGCTACACCAAGGAGCAGATGTCGGCGGAGATCCTGCGCGTCGAGGACTTCGTCAACGCCAACCGCAAGCGCTTCCACGTCACCCAGGTTTACTCGTGGTGGAGCGAGCAGGGCGACGCCGGTACGCGCCTGACCTTCGATACCAAGAAGGCGGGGGCGACCAAGCCACTGATCGAGGCGATCCGCAAGGAATTGCCGAAGTCCGCGCGCGCCGACATCGGCATCGGCAACGACGGCGGCGGTCCGGGCAGCGGGCAGCCCGGGCAGAACGTGCAGGTGCAGCTGGTCGGCGATTCGACCCAGGTATTGCACGCGATCGGCGACGATATCGTGCCCATCCTCGCCCACCGCAAGGAACTGCGCGACGTTCGCGTCGATGCCGGCGACCAGAATACCGAGCTCAACGTGCACGTCGACCGGGAACGTGCGGCGGCCTTCGGTTTCAGCGCGCAGCAGGTCGCGGAGTTCGTCGGGCTCGCGCTGCGCGGCGCGCCGTTGCGCGAATTCCGCCGCGGCGACAACGAAGTGCCGGTGTGGGTGCGCTTCGCCGGCGCGCAGGATTACCGGGTCGAGGACCTGTCCGGTTTCACCGTGCGTTCGCCCGATGGCCGCAGCGTGCCGCTGCTGGCGATGGTGGACGTGCAGGTGAAGCCGGCGGCGACCCAGATCCAGCGCAGCAACCGCCAGACCACGCTGACGATCAAGGCCAACCTTGCGCCCAAGGTGACCATGCCCGAAGCGCAGAAGGCGATGGAAGAAACGCTCAAGGGCGTGGCCTTCCCCGATGGCTACGGTTACAGCTTCGACGGCGGCGGCTTCCAGGACGACCAGGACGCGATGAAGCAGATGAACTTCAACCTGCTGATCGCGCTGGTGATGATCTACGTGGTGATGGCGGCGGTGTTCGAATCGCTGCTGTTCCCCTCGGCGATCATGTCCGGCGTGCTGTTCTCGGTGTTCGGGGTGTTCTGGTTGTTCTGGATCACCGGCACCGAGTTCAACATTATGGCGTTCATCGGCATCCTGGTGTTGATGGGCGTGGTGGTGAACAACGGCATCGTGATGATCGAGCACATCAACAACCTGCGCCGGCGCGGGCTGTCGCGCACCGAGGCGTTGGTGGAAGGCAGCCGCGAGCGCCTGCGCCCGATTTTGATGACGATGGGCACGGCGATCCTGGCGATGGTGCCGATCGCGATGACCACGACGCAGATCGGTGGCGACGGCCCGCCGTATTACCCGATGGCGCGTGCGATCGCCGGCGGGCTGGCGTTCTCGACGGTTGTGAGCCTGCTGTTCCTGCCGACGATCTACGCGATGCTCGACGACCTGCGCAACGCGACGCGGAAACTGGTCGAACGCGCGAAACTGCGTCGCGGCCAGCAATTGCAGCCGGCGGCGGTTGCGGCGATCAGTGCGGAGTGACTTTTGCATTTCCCTCTCCCCGCGAAGCGTGGGAGAGGGTGCCCGCAGGGCGGGAGAGGGGTGATTAGTCGTCGAAACGAAAAAGCGGGCGAAACCCCGCTTTTTTTGATTAACAGGTTGTTCATTTAATAATGTTATTGGCCTAGATGCATTTCGATATCGTCGATTATTGCTGTAAGCGCATAAATGGCGAGCGTGCCGAGATCGGTCAGCATTCCCCAGCGACCTTCGATCATCTCATCTTTAATTAGATCAAAGCTAATTTCTTGAAAGACCATTGTTGCGCTGACGCGACTTACTCCATTTCTGTGAATCAAATCGTTTCGAACGCGTGATGCGAACTCAAGCAACGACTTCTCGTTCGCGTCTATGGCTTTCTCGGATTCAGCCCTGTCGAGGAAGATAGAAAATGGGCCGTTAAATGCGGCGGATCGAAGTCTTTCTGAGCCTCGATTACCGAGAATCGACGGCATTGAATATTCAATTACTGATAACACGCCGACAAAGAACCATTTTTCGGTTTCGATCACTCGCTCTGTTTGATCATTGGCGAGTTCCTGGTCTTCCAGTATGCAGTGCGCATAAAAATCTATAATTTCTGCTGCATACCGAGCCTTATTGCTCAGCCTAATAAAGCAAATCCGGTACGGGTGATCTGGGGAAAATCGTCTTTCGAAATTAGTAGCACATTTATTAGCCAGTGCCTCGGCATGTCGGAGCTTTTTAAAGATGGTTGCAAGTCTGGCGTGCATGATTACTTGGCCATCTAGCAATTAAATTTTCTAGGATTCGGCTTGGCGATTGAATTGGCGTGCATTAACCGGTCAAAAACACGGTTCAGTGCATCAACTTCCCAATGATGCGCAATCCCGCGAGCCACTCGCCGGCAATCGTGCCGAAGCAAGTCAGCATGAACACCAGCACCACGCGAGTGACGCGATTGCGATACCAGCCGCCCAGCGTCTGCGCGTCGTCGCGCAGTGCGAGGAAATCGCCGTAGGCCGGCTTGCGCATGCGTACTTCCACCAGCGCGGCGAACATGCCCGAAGGCATGCCCGGCCGGAATGGCTTGAACGGCGCGGAGACCGCGCCCGCGAGCAGGCTCAATGGATTCGCGCCGGCCAGCAATGCGCCGACCGCGGTCATGCCCACCGTCCACAACACCCACTGCTTGAGCACATCCGTGCCGAGCGCGAAGCCGCCGTGCCAGAAACCCCAGCCGATGCCGCACAGGATCAGCGTCGTGAATACGATGGTGAACCACGGGATTCGCCGCTTCTTCGCGACGAAATCCAGTTCCACGCACAGTGCATCCGGATCGCGCGTGTCCTCGCGCAGGTAACGGGCGAGGCCTTGCAGGTGCCCCGCGCCGACTACCGCAAGCACCGTCTTCGCATTGCCTGGAGTCGCGCGCAGTTTCGCCGCCATGTACTGGTCGCGTTCGTCGATCAGGCGCGCATACAGCTCCGGACTGTCCTTGGCGAATTCGCCGAAGCTCGATTCGAGCATGTCGCCTTGCTTGAGTTTCTCGATCTCGTCCTCGCCCACGTCTTCGCTGACGAACAGGCTGGCCGCGAGTCCCGCACCGAGCTTCGCGCGCGCCCACCAGCCGAGGCCGGCGGAGACGCGACGGAAGGTGGTGCCGACGTCGCGGTCGATGAGGTGCAGCGGCACGCCGCGCGCCTGCGCTTCGGTCGCCGCGGCCTTCAACTCCGCGCCCGGCTCGATGCCGAGTTGCTCCGCAAGCCGGCGCTGGTAGGCGGCGAGTCCGAGGTTGGCGGCGAACAGCGCGACCTTGCCGTCGCGAATCACTTTCACCAGATCGAGTTTCGCCAACGCCTCGGGATCGGTCAGGGCCTGCAGGCGTTGCGCGTCGAGTTCGACCGCGATGGCATCGAAGCCGCCCGCATCGATCGCCGCGCATACCGCATCCACGCTCGCCTTCGACACATGCGCGGTGCCGAGCAGGGTGTGGCGCACGCCGTCGCGTTCGACGATGGCGTGTGGTTGGCCGGCGAGAATGGAATCAATGGTCATATCAGGAATCGTTGTCGAATCGTCGCGAGCGATGGCAGTTCTGGTGCGCGCGGAGCGCAGCAACCGGAGTTGATGTTGGAATCAATGAGGATTGCGAGCACCGCACGCGCCGGAAATGCCGAGCGCAGCAGATTCGCAACGATTCCTCAATCGCGGTAGCGTTTCGTCAGATCGCCGTAGGCATCGATGCGCCGGTCGCGCAGGAACGGCCAGATCCGGCGCACGTGTTCGCTGCGCTGCATGTCGACTTCGGCAAGCAGGATCGTCGGATCGGTTCCCGCTTCGGCGATGAATTCACCCTGCGGCCCGAGCACGTGCGAATTTCCCCAGAAGTCGATACCGGCGGCGTCAAGTGGCGACTGTTCGTGGCCGACGCGATTGCAGCTCAGCACCGGCAAGCCGTTCGCGACCGCATGCCCGCGATGCGACAACACCCAGGCGTCACGCTGCCGATTCTTCTCGTCCTGCGCATCGTTCGGATCCCAGCCGATGGCGGTGGGATAGAGCAGCAGCTCCGCGCCGGCCAGCGCCATCAGCCGCGCGCCTTCCGGGTACCACTGGTCCCAGCACACCAGCACGCCGAGGCGGCCGACCGAAGTGTCGATCGGAGTGAAGCCGAGGTCGCCGGGCGTGAAGTAGAACTTCTCGTAGAAACCCGGATCGTCGGGAATGTGCATCTTGCGATACTTGCCCGCGGTCGAGCCGTCGGCGTCGAACACCACCGCAGTGTTGTGGTACAGGCCGGTCGCGCGCTTCTCGAACAGCGAACTGACCAGCACCACGCCGTGCTGCTTCGCCAGCTTGCCGAGGCGTTCGGTGCTCGGTCCGGGGATCGGTTCGGCAAGGTCGAATTCGTCCACAGATTCGTGCTGGCAGAAGTAGGCGCCGTTGTGCAGTTCCTGCAGCAGCACCAGCTTGGCGCCGGACTTCGCGGCCTCGGCTACGCGCGATTCGATCACGGCGAGGTTCGCCGCGGCGTTGCCGTGGTTCTTTTCCTGCACGAGCGCGACGGGGAGCTTGGAGAACTTGGACATCACATCAGTCCTTCGGGCAATTGCATGGTGATGCAGTGCAGGCTGCCGTTCTGCCAGATCAGCGGGCGACATGGGACCTGCACGATTTCGCGGTCGGGAAACGCATTCGCCATCACGGCCGCGGCGGCATCGTCCGCCTCGTCATCGTAAGCCGGTATCAGCACCGCGCCGTTGACGATGAGGAAGTTCGCGTAGCTCGCGGCCAGGCGACGCCCGCCGTCGAGGATCGGCCGCGCCCACGGCAACGGGAACAGCCGGTACGGCCTACCGTCCTGCGTGCGCAGCGCGGCGATTTCATCGGCCATCGCCTTGAACTCGGCATGATGCGAATCGGATTCGTCGTCGCAGGCCTGGAACACGATGGCGTCGCCGGGCGCAAAGCGGGCGAGGGTGTCGACGTGGGCGTCGGTGTCGTCGCCCTCGAGGTAACCGTGGTCGAGCCAGAGCACGCGATCCTGCTGCAGCCAGCCGGCGAGCTTTTCGGTCAATTCCTCGCGCGATGCCTGTGGATGGCGTTCGTGCAGGCATTGCCAGGTGGTCAGCAGCGTGCCCGCGCCGTCGGTGTCGATGGCGCCGCCTTCCAGCGCGAAATCGATGGGTGCGCGGTCCGCATCGCGGAACAGCGATTGCGCGTCGAGGCGTTCGACGAGGCGGTCGTCATCGCCAGCCTCGAACTTGCCGCCCCAACCGGTGAAGCGGAAATCGAGCAGTCGGAACGCGTTTCCATCGCGGAGCGTGATAGGTCCCGAGTCGCGCAGCCAGGTGTCGTCGTAGGGCACGGTGACGAAGCGCACGCGCTGCATGTCTACGCGGTTCGAGCGCAGGCGCATTTCCGCGTAGGTCTCGACGTCATCGTCGGCCACGCAGATCACGACGTCCTCGAAACGCGCGATCGCCGCGACCAGCGCGATGTAGGTGTCCTCGACCCCGGCCAACCGTTCGGCCCAGTCGGTGCCGGCGTGCGGCCACGCGACCAGTACCGCGGACTGGGGTTCCCACTCCGCGGGGAAACGCAGGGCTGCGGGCATCAGCGGATCGGCGGCTTGGGGCCGGTCTCGTTCGCGCTGGCCTGAATGGCGACGGCGTCGATCACTTTTTCTTGTTCGAAATAGACGACGAAGCCGGGATAGGTCCAGCGGTTGATCGTCGGCCACGCGCGCTTTTGCCCGCCGCGCGGGTCGAGGCGGTCGCTGGGCGCGCCGAAGCGGGCCTGCACCTGGGCCATGCTCATGCCGCGCGCGGGCATGGCGGCGTGGTTTTCCTGCTGCACGCGTTCGACCAGCAGGGTTTCCGCGGCGACCGGCGCCGATGCAACGAGGACCGCGAGCAGGGTGATGCCGAAACGGAAGGTCATGGCGAACTCCAGGCGTTGGGCGGGATGCGGGAGTGTAAGGCTAGGGCATGGCGCGTCGATGCCGCGCGATTCCTGCCCGCAGAAACGAAGAAGGCCGCCCTGCGGCGGCCTTTCGAGGCGAAGCCCGAAGCGCTTAGCGCTGGCGCGCCTTGAAACGCGGATTGGACTTGCAGATCACGAAGACCTTGCCGCGGCGGCGGACGACCTTGCAGTCGCGGTGGCGGGCCTTCGCCGACTTCAGGGAGGACAGGACCTTCATGACGGAATCTCGGCTGGAATGTGGATGGGGAAACGCAGCCGCGCATTCTAGCGGGACTTTCCCCGCCGATTCAAGCGCTTGCGCACGCTTCCCGAGGCGCCCGGCTAGAATGCCCCGAACCCCGGAGACACCCATGCCCAAGACCGTGCCGGTACTGACCATCGATGGCCCGTCCGGATCGGGCAAGGGCACCATCAGCCGGCTCGTCGCCACCCGGATTGGGTGGCATTACCTCGATTCCGGCGCCTTGTACCGCGCCGTCGGGCTGGCCGCGGCTTGGGAGCAGATCGACCTCAGCGACGAAGACGCGGTCGCGGCCTGCGCGGCCCGGGCCGACATCCGCTTCGACGCGGAATCCGAAGGCGGCGAGCCCCGCGTCATCGTCAACGGCAAGGACGCGACCCATCAGCTGCGCATGGAAACCGCCGGCGCGGCGGCCTCGGCCATCGCCGCGCTGCCGGCGGTGCGGGCGGCGCTGGTCGACCTGCAGCGCGGTTTCCGGCGCCCGCCCGGGCTGGTCGCGGACGGTCGCGACATGGGTACGGTGATCTTCCCGGACGCCGGGACCAAGGTGTTCCTCACCGCCAGCGCCGCCGAACGTGCCGAAAGGCGTTATAAGCAGTTGAAGGATAAAGGGGTTTCCGTTACATTGGACGGTCTTCTGGGCGAAATCCTCGCCCGCGACGCCCGCGATGCGAATCGCGCGGTGGCGCCGCTGCGACCGGCCGACGACGCCGTCAGCATCGACACCACCGGACAGGGCATTGCGGCGGTCGTCGAGCAGGTGCTGGCCTTGCTGCCGGCTTCCCTGCGCGGCGCGAAGGGCTGATTCCAGCAGAACCCGCTCCGTCGCGGCCAACGCGGCGGTTCCAACCCACTCCGACACTCACGGCCATGGGCAATCCCGCCTGCGCCGATAACGGGTGGGCCTCGCGGCGACGCGCGGCCCGGACATCAACGAGAACATTGCAATGACCGAATCTTTCGCAGAACTGTTTGAAGCCAGCCAGGCCAACCTCGCCAAGCTGAAGCCCGGTGCCATCGTCAAGGGCGTCGTGGTCGACGTCCGCAACGACGTCGTGGTGATCAACGCCGGCCTGAAGTCCGAGGGCATCGTCCCGATCGAACAGTTCCGCAACGACGCCGGCGAAATCGACGTGGGCATCGGCGACGAAGTGAAAGTCGCCCTCGACAGCCTCGAAAACGGTTTCGGCGAAACCGTCCTCTCGCGCGAGAAGGCCAAGCGCGCCATGGTGTGGGACGAACTCGAGGAAGCGCTCGAGAAGAACGAGACCATCGTCGGACGCATCAGCGGCAAGGTGAAGGGCGGTTTCACCGTCGACATCAAGGACGTCCGCGCGTTCCTGCCGGGCTCGCTGGTCGACGTGCGCCCGGTCCGCGACCCGGTGTACCTGGAAGGCAAGGAGCTGGAGTTCAAGCTCATCAAGCTCGACCGCAAGCGCAACAACGTGGTCGTCTCCCGCCGTGCGGTGGTCGAGAGCGAGCATTCGGAAGAGCGCGAACAGCTGCTCGAGAAGCTGGTCGAGGGCGCGGTGCTGAAGGGCGTGGTCAAGAACTTGACCGACTACGGTGCGTTCGTCGACCTCGGCGGCATCGACGGCCTGCTGCACATCACCGACATGGCGTGGAAGCGCGTTCGCCATCCGTCCGAAGTGGTCGAAGTCGGCCAGGAGCTGGACGTGCGCGTGCTCAAGTACGACCGCGAGCGCAATCGCGTCAGCCTCGGCCTCAAGCAGCTGGGCGAGGATCCGTGGGACAACATCGCCCGCCGCTACCCGGCCAACAGCCGCGTGTTCGGCAAGGTCTCCAACGTCACCGATTACGGCGCGTTCGTCGAGATCGAGCCGGGCGTCGAAGGCCTGGTCCACGTGTCCGAGATGGACTGGACCAACAAGAACGTCAACCCGGCCAAGATCGTGCAGGTCGGCGACGAAGTGCAGGTGATGGTGCTCGACGTGGACGAAGAGCGTCGCCGCATCTCGCTGGGCATGAAGCAGGTCACCAGCAATCCGTGGGAGACCTTCGCCGCGATCCACAAGAAGGGCGACAAGGTGTCGGGCCAGATCAAGTCGATTACCGACTTCGGCATCTTCATCGGCCTGGACGGCGGCATCGACGGCCTGATCCACCTGTCCGACATCAGCTGGAACACCACCGGCGAAGACATCGTGCGCAACTTCAAGAAGGGCGACACGCTGGAAGCCGTGGTGCTCGCCGTGGATCCGGAGCGCGAGCGCATCTCGCTGGGCGTCAAGCAGCTCGAACAGGACCCGATGGGCCAGTTCGTCGCGAACAACGCCCGCGGTTCGATCGTCAAGGGCACGGTGAAGGAAGTCGACGCCAAGGGCGCGACCGTCGACCTCGGCGATGGCATCGAGGGCTACGTCTCCGCCCGCGACATCTCGCACGAGCGCGTCGACGATGCTTCGCAGGTGCTCAAGGTCGGCCAGGAAGTCGAAGCCAAGGTCATCGGCAACGACCGCAAGGGCCGCAGCATGCAGTTGTCGATCAAAGCCAAGGACGAAGCCGAAACCCAGGAAGCGCTGGCGAACTACAACAAGTCCGCCAACGACGCTTCCGCCGGCACCACCCGGCTGGGCGCCCTGCTGCGCGAGCAGCTGGAAGGCAAGTCCGAGTAACCGTTTCGCGCCAGCGGCGGCCCGGTCACCCCGGGCCGCCGCATCGCGCGGCGACCAGTCGGAATCCCGATGACAAAATCGGAACTGATCGAAATCCTGTCCCAGCGGCAGGTGCACCTGAAGGCCGACGATGTCGACCTCGCGGTGAAGTCGCTGCTGGAAATGATGGGTGGCGCGCTCGCCACCGGCGAGCGCATCGAGGTGCGGGGCTTCGGCAGTTTCTCGCTGCATTTCCGTCCGCCGCGCACGGGGCGCAACCCGAAGACCGGCGATGCCGTGGCCCTGTCCGGCAAGCACGTCCCGCACTTCAAGCCGGGCAAGGAATTGCGCGAGCGGGTCAGCAGCGTGGTTCCGATGGACGCGGAAGGCTGAGAACCTTCGCCGGCCCATGCCGAAACAGGCTCGGCTAAGCTGGCGGCATTGCGGAGGCTAGACGATGCGTGTGTTGCGCCTGCTGGTCGCATGCCTGTTCCTCGCCGCCGGCGCATTGCTTGGCGCGCTCAATCCGCAGTCCGTCACCATCGATTTCGGCCCGGCGTCGGTCAATGCCGGCTTGGGGATCAGTTTGCTTGCGGCCTTGCTGGTCGGCGTGGCCGCGTGTGGCTTGTTGTTGTCCACGCTGGTGATCGTGCCGATGAAGTTGCGGTTGCGTCGCCTGCAAGTCGATAGTCCCGCTGGGGAAAAGACATGACCGGACTCGCTTTCGTCAGCCAGTGGTTCTGGCTGTTCCTGTTGCTGCCGATCGCCGCCTTGTGCGGCTGGGTGATCGGCCGGCGTGGCGGCGAGCGCCACGGCGACAGCCAGGTCAGCAAGCTTTCCACCACGTATTTCCGCGGCCTCAATTACCTGTTGAACGAACAGCCGGATAAGGCGATCGAACTGTTCCTGCACATCGCCGAGCTGGACAAGGACACGTTCGAAACCCAGATCGCGCTGGGGCACCTGTTCCGCCGCCGTGGCGAGGTCGATCGCGCCATTCGCCTGCACCAGGCGCTGGTGGAACGCCGCGACCTGAGCGATCCGCAGAAAGTGCAGGCGCTGCTCGCGCTGGGCGAGGATTACATGAAGTCAGGCCTGCTCGATCGCGCGGAAACCGTGTTCGGCGACCTCGCGCGCATCGACCAGCGCGCGCCGCAGGCGCTGCGCCACCTGATCGGCATCTACCAGTCCGAGCGCGATTGGAACAAGGCGATCGAGAACGCAACCCGCTACGAACAGGCGACCGGCGAACCGATGGGCAAGCTCATCGCGCAGTTCGAGTGCGAACTCGCCGATCGCGCGCGCGCGGCGGGTGAAATCGACGCCGCGCGCGCCGCGGTTGCGCGCGCGTATGCCGCCGATGCGACATCGGTGCGCGCGGGCATGCTGGAAGGGCGGATCGAGGCCGAAGCCGGGAACGACGCCGCGGCGATCCGGGCGTTCGAGCGGGCCGCACGCCACGACCCGGATTACCTGCCGGAAATCCTGCCGACGCTGCTCGCCAGCTACGACCGCGCCGGCGATGTGACCGGGGCGCGCAATTTCCTCGCGGAGATGAGCGAGCACTATCGCGGCATTTCGCCGGTGCTGGCGCTGACGCGGCTGGTCGAGGCGGAGCAGGGCGTGGCCGCCGGCCGGGCGTTCCTGGCCGGGCAATTGAAGGATCGCCCCTCGGTACGTGGCGAAGCGGCGTTGATCGACCTGTCGCTCGCCGAAGGCGCTGACCCGTCGGCGACGCTGCACGACCTCAAGCACATCACCGATCAGTTGCTGGTGCGCAACCCCAGTTACCGTTGCACGCGTTGCGGCTTCGGCGCGCGCAGCCACCACTGGCAATGCCCGAGTTGCAAGGAATGGGGCACGGTGAAACCACTGCTCAATTACGCAGTGGTCTGACATGGCGGGATTTCCCGAATTGGCGGCGTGGTGCCTCCTGCACGTCGCCATCGGCGTGGCCGGGACGTGGCTCGCGCGGCGATACGCCCTGCGCCGGCAACTGATCGACCAGCCCGGTGACCGGCGAAGCCATGCCGTGGCCACGCCCCGCGGCGGCGGCATCGCCATCGTCGCGTCGGCCTTGCTGGCATTCGGATGGCTGGCATCGACCCACGCCATGCCCGGGACCGAGGTCGCCATGCTTGCCACGGGGCTCGTGCTGGTCGCGGGGATTGGTTGGCTCGATGACCACCGGCCGCTTTCGCCATGGTTGCGGCTCGGCGTGCACGCCGTGTCCGCTTTCATGGTCGGCTTCTCGATATGGCAGCAGGGGCATTCCCTCGAAGCGGCCGTATTGGGGTTCGGATTGACCGTCGTGCTCATCAATGTCTGGAACTTCATGGACGGCATCGATGGCCTCGCTACGTCGCAGGCCTTGCTGGTCGCTGCCGGCTGGGCGTGGCTGGCCTGGCCCGATCCGTGGGCGTGGGTATTGTTCGCGGTCGCTGCCGCATGCCTCGGGTTCCTGCCTTCCAACCTGCCGCCGGCGCGGATTTTCCTCGGCGATGTCGGCAGTGGCGCCCTCGGTTACCTGCTCGCGGTCGGTTTGTTATGGCTCCCGGCTGGTACGCCTCGCTGGACCTGGCTGGCTTGGTTGCCGTTGTCCGCCTTCCTTGTCGACGCCGCGCTCACGTTGCTCGTGCGCATCCTGCGCGGCGAGCGCTGGTGGGCACCGCACCTGCAGCATGCCTACCAGCGTTGGGTCGCCCGATCGGGGCGCCACGGGCCAGTGAGTCTGGCGTATGCGCTGTGGACAGCCTGCGCCGTGGCCACTATGGTGCTGGCCCGGGGGGCAGGAACGGGGGTGGGTGCGGCCGCGCTGGGAATCGGATATGCGGCGGCCGCAATGATTTGGGCATGGCTGAGGTGGAACCGGACGACCCAGGAGGGGAGCGGGCAAGCATGACGATCAGGGACCGGTTCGAAATCTCCTTGCCCCGCATCGCGGTCGTGGCCCACGACCTGTGCATGGTGTGGCTCAGCTGGTACGGGCTCCATCGCTTCCGCTATGCGATCCAACCTTCGCCAAGCCCCCTCCCGGCGATGTCCGTGGAGCTGCTCCTCGTCCTCTGCGCGCAGGGCCTGGTGTTCTGGCGCGTGGGCTTGTATCGGGGAGTCTGGCGCTTCGCCAGCGTGCCCGACCTCGTCAACATCATGAAGGCCGCGCTGTTCGGGCTGCTGGCCATCGTCATCGCGCTGTTCTTCTACAACCGGTTGACGATGGTGCCGCGGACCGTCCTGGTGCTGTATCCCGTGGTGCTCAGCGCGTTGCTGGGCATGCCGCGACTCCTGTACCGCAGTTGGAAGGACATGACCCAGAAGCGTGGCGGGCATGCCGCGATCAGGGTTTTGATCCTCGGTGCCGGCGAAGCGGGTGAAACCCTGGTCCGGGATCTTCGTCGCGCCGGCACTTACCAGCCGGTCGGGTTCCTCGACGACGCGGCGCGATTGCATGGCAGCGAGTTGCAGGGGTTGCCGATCCTCGGAAAGATCGCGGATCTCGAAAGCCTTGCCCCGGAAGTCGCGGCGCAACTGGCGATCATCGCCTTGCCCGAACTCGATGCCGAAGCGATGCGCAAGGTGGTCGAGGCCTGCGAGAAGTCCGGCCTGCCGTTCCGCATGGTTCCGCGCCTGGACGACGTGCTGGCGGGGCGCTCGCGGCCGGGCGAGTTGAAGGAAGTCGCGATCGAGGACTTGCTGGGCCGCCAGCCGGTGAAGCCCGACTGGAAGGCGATCCGCGCATGGCTGGGCGGCAGGAGCGTGCTTGTGACTGGCGCCGGTGGTTCCATCGGTAGCGAACTGTGCAGGCAATGCGCCCGGCATGGCGCCCGTACGGTCGCATTGCTGGAAATCGACGAACTTGCGCTGATGACCATCGAGGCGGAACTGCGCCGCGACTTCCCCCAAGTGGAATGCGTCGCAGTGCTCGGCGATTGCGGCGATCAGGCGGTCATGCGCTACGCGCTGGGGCGATCGCAACCGCAGGCCGTGTTCCATGCCGCGGCCTACAAGCAGGTTCCACTGCTCGAGGCGCAATTGCGGGAGGCGGTCCGCAACAACGTGCTCGCGACTGCCACGGTGTCCGAAACAAGCATTGAGGCTGGCGTCGAATCCTGCGTGCTGATTTCGACCGACAAGGCGGTCGATCCGGCGAATGTCCTCGGCGCGACCAAGCGCATGGCCGAAATGGTGTGCCAGCGCTTCGCCGCGGAGCCCAGTACGCGCTTCGTCACCGTGCGATTCGGCAACGTGCTCGATTCCGCCGGCAGCGTCGTGCCCCTGTTCAGGGAACAGATCCGGAGCGGCGGCCCGGTGACGGTGACCCATGCGGAAGTCACGCGCTACTTCATGACCATTCCCGAGGCCTGCCAGTTGATCCTGCAGGCATCGGCGATCGGCGCGCAGCAGGCGGTGTACACGCTGGACATGGGCGAACCCGTGCCGATCCGCCTGCTTGCGGAACAGATGATCCGCCTGGCCGGGAAGCAGCCCGGCAAGGACATCGCGATCGCCTTCACCGGATTGCGGCCAGGCGAGAAACTGCACGAGGCGTTGTTCCACGTGGACGAACGCTACCGGCCCACTTCGCATCCCAAGATCCTCCAGGCCGAAGCCAGGCCGGTGGATGCCGCCGACCTCGACCAGGCACTGCTTCGCCTGCGGGGGGCCGTGGCTGCATACGATGTCGACGCCTTGTCCGTGCTGTTGCGCGAAACCGTGCCGGAATTCGTCCCGATCGGGGACGAAGGGGAAGCGCAGGCCACGACGACCGTCATCACCTTCCCGGCCAGGCAGGCCCGCAGGACTTGAGCGTGCCGTCATCCGGAAGTCCCCGCGTGCGCAAGGCCGTCTTCCCCGTGGCCGGGCTGGGCACGCGCTTCCTTCCCGCCACGAAGACGGTTCCGAAGGAAATGCTGCCGGTGGTCGACCGGCCGCTGATCCAGTACGCCGTCGACGAGGCGATCGAGGCCGGCTGCGACACGCTGGTGTTCGTCACCAACCGCTACAAGCACGCGGTGGCCGACTATTTCGACAAGGCCTACGAACTCGAACAGAAACTGGAGCGATCGGGCAAGCAGGAGCAACTCGAACTGGTGCGCAACGTGCTGCCCGAGGGCGTGCGCGCCGTGTTCGTGACCCAGCACGAAGCGCGCGGCCTCGGCCATGCCGTGCTGTGCGCCAAGCCCGTGATCGGCGACGAACCTTTTGCCGTGCTGTTGCCGGACGACCTCATCTGGAATCGCGGCGATGGCGCGCTGAAACAGATGGCCGACCATGCCGAGGCCTCCGGGGCCGGGGTCGTGGCCGTGCAGGATGTTCCGCGCTCGCAAGTGTCCAGTTACGGCATCGCCACCGTTCCGGACTTCGAAGACCAGAGCGGACGCATCCGGGGAATCGTCGAGAAGCCCCGCCCCGAGGAAGCTCCCGGTACGCTCGCGGTGGTCGGCCGCTACATCCTGCCGGCGGCGATTTTCAACGAGCTTGAGCGGACAAGCGCCGGCAACGGAGGCGAAATCCAGCTCACGGATGCGATCGCCGCGCTGGTCGCGAAGGCAGAGAGGATCGATGCCTTCCGTTTCCACGGCAGCCGCTTCGACTGTGGCACCCACCTCGGCCTGATCGAAGCCACCATCCGTTATGCCCTCGATCATGAACGCCTCAGCGAGTCGGCACGAAGGCTCATGCGCGATGCATTGCAGGAACTCGGGGTCGCCGATACCTGATCGGCTGCCAGGTCGTGCTCCGGCATCCGGGGCTAATGCTGGACGTTCCACGCCGGCCGGGCTATCTTCCGCCACGGAATCCGCCCATTCCGGGCGTATTGGGCTACAGGGGAGAATCCATGAATCCGAGTGTGAAGGCGTCTTTGCTGACTCTTGTCATTTCCGCGGCGTTCGCGCCGGCCGACGGCAACGCTTTCGAAATCCCGCAGGTCATTGCAAGCAGTGCGATGGCGCATTGCCAGGCGTTCACGCCGGGTCCGACGAACACCATCCGCAACCGCGTGATCGGTTCCGAGAACATCGGCAACACGCTGGCCGTCGCCTGTGCCTTCGAGGTCGATTCGGGCGCGATGACGGAAGACGGAGTGCAATCGATCTCGATCGTGCTGAATAACCATGGCACGACTTCGTTCGACATCCCCTGCACGATGGCTGCCGGTTTCGAAGGCGCGTTTACCTCCTTCATCAGCAAGACCACGACGGTGGATCCGAGCACCCAGACGCTGGTGGACTTCACGCCTGCGGATGCCGGATCGAGTGCCAACGGTTTCGGCGAATATCTGGTCGGCCTGACCTGCACGCTGCCGAAGAACGGCGTGGTGAACGATACCTACGTGTCGTACAGCGTCGACAACGGCGTCGACGCCTGATCTGATCGGCCGCGATTGCCCGAGGCGCCCTGAGTGGGGCGCCTCGTTTCGTTTACAGGGCGATTTGCAAGTGCATCGCCGAGGTTTCCCTTCATGAATCACGATTCCCCATCCCCTCGATGGCACGCGCGCCTGCCATGGGCACTGTTGGTGCTTGCGGTGGCCGTCATCGCGGGAGTCACGCTGTACCGCCGCTTCCATTCCACGGCAGTCGTGGCCGAAGCCGTCCATGGAAACGCCGCGGAATCGGGCCGGGCCGGGCCGGTTCGGCCCATGTCGTTGGAGGAATTGCGCGCGCGTGCGACGAAACCGCTTGGACAATCCGGTTCCGGGACGGTCAAGGACATGGCTGAAATGATGGAAAAGCGCAAGCGCATGGCGGCGGAAAGCCAGGAACGCATACAAAAGAACAATGCCGCGATGGCAACTGGCTTCGCGTCGGAGAAGGTTGATCCGGCATGGTCGGGCGTGCACGAAAAGAGCCTGGCTTCGCTGCAGGATTCGGGTCCGATGCATGACGCCGGAGCGAAGGTCGAGAACTTCCAGGCTGAATGCCGGTCATCGATGTGCCGCATCCAGGGCGATTTTCCTGACGCGGGCATGGCCAGCGATTGGCTGCAGTTGTACATGAGCAGCGTCGGCGATCGGCTACCGGTCGCGACTGCGCACCAGATACGCAATCCGGACGGATCCGTCCGGATCGAGATCTACGGGGTAGGGCGCAAGCGCTAGTTCGCCGCCTGCGCCTTCGGGCTCAGAGCGCTTCGAAGATGCCCGCCGCGCCCATGCCGGTGCCGATGCACATCGTCACCATGCCGTATTTCTGCTGGCGCCGGCGCAGGCCGTGCACGATCGTCGCGGTG
Source organism: Lysobacter lycopersici (assembly GCF_007556775.1). GTDB lineage: Bacteria > Pseudomonadota > Gammaproteobacteria > Xanthomonadales > Xanthomonadaceae > Pseudoluteimonas > Pseudoluteimonas lycopersici. Next base: position 604,545 of record NZ_CP041742.1, on the reverse strand, counting down.
CGCACCGCGCCGGTGGCGCCCAGCGGGTGGCCCAGCGCGATCGCGCCGCCCAGCGGGTTCACCTTGGACGGATCGAGCTGCGAATCGCGGATCACCGCCAAGGATTGCGCGGCGAAGGCCTCGTTGAGCTCGATCCAGTCGAGCTGGTCCTTGGTCAACCCGGCCTGCTTCAATGCCTTGGGGATCGCGGCGATGGGGCCAATGCCCATCACTTCCGGACGCACGCCAGCGACCGAGAAACTGACGAAACGGGCGAGGGGCGTCAGGCCGTAATCCTTGATCGCCTGCTCGGAGGCCAACAGCACCGCGCCGGCGCCATCGCTCATCTGCGAGGAATTGCCGGCGGTCACCGTTCCGCCGAACTGGCCATTGCGGAACACCGGACGCAACTTGGCCAGGCCTTCCATCGAGGTGTCCGGACGCGGGCCTTCGTCGGTATCGGCCAGCACCTTCTTCAGCCGGATCGCATTGCCGGCGAGGTCGGGCAGGTGGGCGACGATTTCGTAGGGCGATATCTCATCGCGGAATTCGCCGGCGGCGATCGCGGCGATGGCCTTCTGGTGAGAAGCCAGCGCGAATGTGTCCTGGTCCTCGCGCGAGACCTTCCATTCCTCCGCGACCTTCTCGGCGGTGATGCCCATGCCGTAGGCGATCGCGACGTGGTCGTCCTTGAACACGGCCGGCGACAGCGCGACCTTGTTGCCCATCATCGGCACCATCGACATCGATTCCGTGCCGCCGGCCAGCATCAGATCGGCGTTGCCCATGCGGATCTGGTCGGCGGCGAGCGCAACGGCTTGCAGGCCCGAGGAACAGAAGCGGTTGATGGTCTGCGCGGCCACCGTGTTCGGCAGGCCGGCGAGCAGCACGCCGATGCGCGCGACGTTCATGCCTTGCTCGCCCTCGGGCATCGCGCAGCCGATGATCGCGTCGTCGATGCGGTTGACGTCGATGCCCGGCGCCTGCGCGATCACGCTCCGCAGCACGTGCGCCAGCATGTCGTCGGGACGGGTGTTGCGGAACATGCCCTTCGGCGCCTTGCCGACCGGGGTACGGGTGGCGGCGACGATGTAGGCGTCTTGCAATTGCTTGGTCATGGAATGACTCCAAACGAATCCGGTTTTTCCCTCTCCCCTTCGTGGGAGAGGGTGGCGCGAAGCGCCGGGAGAGGGGCAATCAATTGCGGAGCGGCTTGCCGGTCTTGAGCATGTGCGCGATGCGTTCCTGCGTCTTCGGCTGTTGCGCCAGTTCGACGAAGTGCTTGCGCTCGAGCTCCAGCAACCATTCCTCGTCGACGACGGCGCCGCGATCGACTTCGCCGCCGCAGAGCACGGTCGCGATGCGGGTCGCGATCTCGTTGTCGTAGTCGCTGATGAAGCGGCCTTCGAGCATGTTCACCAGCAGCATGCGGAAGGTGGCAATGCCGACGTCGCCGGCGACGCAGATGCGGCGCGCGGGCAGGGGCGGGCGGTAGCCGCGTTCGGCGAGGCCGCGGGCTTGCGCCCTGGCGATGTGCAGCAGTTCGAAGGCGTTGAACGAGACCACGTCGCCGCCGCGCAGCAGGCCGAGTTCCTTCGCCTCCATCGCGGAAGTCGAAACCTTGCCCATCGCCACGGTTTCGAACACGTTCTTCAGCTCGGCGAAGACATCGCCGTTCGCGCCGGCGGCATTCGACGCCCGCACCGCGAGTTCCTTCAATCCGCCGCCGGCCGGCAGCAGACCGACGCCGGCTTCGACCAGGCCGATGTAGCTCTCGAGGTGCGCGACGGTCTTCGCGCTATGCATCTGGAATTCGCAACCGCCGCCCAAGGCCAGGCCGCGCACCGCCGCGACCACCGGCACCAGCGAATATTTGATGCGCTGGCTGGTAGCCTGGAAGTTGGCGACCATCGCCTCGAAGCCGGCGACATTGCCGGCCTGTAGCAGGCCGAGCGCACCGGCGAGGTCGGCGCCGGCCGAGAACGGTTCCTTCGGTTGCCACAGCACCAGGCCGGCGAACTTGCGTTCGGCGATGCCGATGGCTTCCTGCAAGCCATCCAGCACCTGGTCGTTGACCGTCTGCATCTTGGTCTTGAACGAGACCACGGCGATGTCGTCGCCGGCGTCTGCCCACAGGCGGATGCCATCGTTTTCGAACACGGTCTCGCCCGGGTCGAAGCGTTCGCCCAGCAGCGGGTCGGGGAAGCGCTGGCGCTTGTACACGGGCAGGGACGAACGCGGCAGCTTGGCATTGCGTGTCGGGCTGTAGCTGCCCTCGGTGCCGTGCACGCCGTCGCGGCCATCGAACACCCAGTCCGGCAGCGGCGCGCTGCTCATGGCCTTGCCGGCGACGATGTCCTCGGCGATCCACTCCGCGACCTGCTTCCAGCCGGCGGCCTGCCAGGTTTCGAACGGGCCCAGCGTCCAGCCGTAACCCCAGCGGATCGCGAAGTCGACGTCTCGCGCTGTTTCCGCAATGGATTCAAGCTGGTAGGCGCAGTAATGGAACAAGTCCCTGAACAACGCCCAGAGGAATTTCGCCTGCGGGTGTTCGCTGGCGCGCAACTTGGCGAATTTCTCGGCCGGATCCTTGAGCTTGAGGATCTCGACCACTTCCGGCGCAGCGATGCGATCGGCCGGGCGATAGTCCTGCTTGGCGAGATCGAGGACGAGGATGTCCTTGCCGACCTTGCGGAAAATGCCGGCGCCGGTCTTTTGCCCGAGCGCGCCCTTGGCGATAAGCGCCTCCAGCCATTTCGGCGAAGCGAAGTACGAGTGCCACGGATCGTCGGGCAACGTATCGGCCATGGTCTTGATCACGTGCGCCATGGTGTCCAGCCCGACCACGTCGGAGGTGCGGTAGGTCGCGGACTTCGGCCGCCCGATCAGTGGGCCGGTCAACGCATCGACTTCGTCGAAACCGAGTCCGGCCTGTTCGGTGTGGTGGATGGTGGCGAGGATCGAAAACACGCCGATCCGGTTGCCGATGAAGTTCGGGGTGTCCTTCGCATACACCACGCCCTTGCCGAGCTGGGTGGTGAGGAAGGTTTCCAGCCCCTCCAATACGGCCTTGCCGGTGGTGCGGGCCGGGATCAGCTCCGCCAGGTGCATGTAACGCGGCGGGTTGAAGAAGTGCACGCCACAGAAGCGGTGGCGAAGTTCTTCCGGAAGAACATCCGACAAGGCATTGATTCCCAAGCCGGACGTGTTGCTGGCCAGTACCGCGTGCGTGGGCACGAATGGCGCGATCTTCTTGTACAGGTCCTGCTTCCAGTCCATGCGTTCGGCGATGGCCTCGATGACGAGATCGCAACCCTTCAGCAGTTCCAGTCCACTGTCGTAATTGGCGGGGACGATCGCTTCAGCCAGCGTCTTGCTGGCCAGCGGGGATGGAGACAGCTTGCCGAGGTTGGCAATGGCCTTGAGCACGATCCCGTTGGGGTCGCCGTCCTTGGCGGCCAGGTCGAACAGCACGGTATCGACCCCGGCATTGGTCAGGTGCGCGGCGATCTGCGCGCCCATCACCCCGGCGCCGAGCACCGCGGCACGGCGTACAAGCAATTTCTCAGACATGTTCTGCAAATCCTTGATGGATATGAATTCGTTATTCGACCGGATCGGCGCGCAGGCCAGCGGCGGCGAAGCGGATCAGTTCCTCGGCGGCATGGCTGCGGTGCGAGGTTTCGGTGACCCCGCTCGGCCGCTTGATCAGGCCGAAGTCCGCCATGGCGTAAGTGAGTGCGCCGGAAAGGAAATCGAGCCGCCAGTACAGCGCCTCCTTGCCGAGTTCGGGCACGCAGCCGGCGATCGCCTTGGCGAATTCGCGCAACACGTGGCCGTACTGGTCGGAGAGGAACTTGCGCAGACCGTCGTTCTTCTCGGCATAGGCGCGAGCGATCACGCGGATGAAGGCGCCGCCGCCGTGGCGGTCCTGCGACATCGCCAGTGCCGGTTTCACGAACGCGGCCAAGACCGGCTCGAGCTGGCCAGGCCGCGTTTCCAGCGCTTCGCGCAGGGCATCGAGGCGCTGTGCGCTCATCACGTCCATGCGCCGTCGAAACACCTCGTTGATGAGGTTGTCCTTGCTGCCGAAGTGGTAGTTGACCGCGGCGATGTTGACGTCGGCGCGGCCGGTCACTTCGCGCAGCGAAGTGCCGGCGAAACCCTGCTGCGCGAACAATTCCTCGGCGGCGCCGAGGATCCGGTCCTTGGTCGAGAACTGTACTCCGGACATCACCCCTCCTGAATCAAACGATTGTTTGATCGTAGCGTGCGCCGGCGGCCCCGGCAAGCATCCCCGGGCAGTGCAAAAACCCTGCGCGAACCGGTAGAATTGCCGGCAGCCATATCGGCTAAACCCGCGTCCTTACGCGGGTTTTTCTGTTATCCTCGGGTCCGGAAAGGGATATTTCCGCGGCCCGCCTGACCGGAGAAATTCCCCATGGCGCTGGAGCGCACCCTGTCGATCGTCAAGCCCGATGCCGTCGCCAAGAACGTCGTCGGCGAAATCTATTCGCGCTTCGAGAAGAACGGCCTGAAGGTCGTCGCCGCGAAGATGAAGCAACTCTCGAAGCAGGAAGCCGAAGGCTTCTACGCCGTGCATCGCGAACGCCCGTTCTTCAATGCGCTGGTCAACTTCATGATCTCCGGCCCGGTGATGGTGCAGGTGCTCGAAGGCGACAACGCCGTGCTGAAGAACCGCGAACTGATGGGCGCGACCAATCCGAAGGAAGCGGCGGCCGGCACCATCCGCGCCGACTTCGCCGACAGCATCGACGCGAACGCGGTGCATGGTTCGGACTCGTTGGAGAATGCCGCGATCGAGATCGCCTACTTCTTCCCGGCTACCGACGTCTACGCCGGCCGCTGAGTGAGGCGAAAGACGTGAAACGTGAGACGCAAGAGCATGTGATGGAGGCTGCGCCGCAGGGCGAGGCCGTCTCACGCCTCTCGTCTCACGTCTCCCGCACCAACATCTTCGATTTCGACCGCGCTTCGCTCGAAGCTTTCTTCGAGCAGGAACTGGGCGAGAAGAAATTCCGCGCGCACCAGGTGATGAAGTGGATCCATCACCGCCACGTCACCGAATTCGCGGACATGACCGATCTCGGCAAGGCGCTGCGCGCCAAGCTCGAAGGGCGCGCGGTGGTGCATGCGCCGCAGGTCGTTTTCGACAAGGCCTCCGCCGATGGCACGCACAAGTGGCTGCTCGGCATGGACCCGAAGAACGCCATCGAAACCGTTTATATCCCGGACAAGGGGCGGGGCACGCTGTGCGTGTCCTCCCAGGTCGGCTGCGCGCTGAACTGCCAGTTCTGCTCGACCGCGACCCAGGGCTTCAACCGCAATCTCTCGACCGCCGAGATCATCGGCCAGGTGTGGGTGGCGGCGCGCCATCTCGGCAACGTTCCGCACCAGCAACGCAAGCTCACCAACGTGGTGATGATGGGCATGGGCGAGCCGTTGGCGAACTTCGACAACGTGGTGCGCGCGATGAGCATCATGCGCGACGACCTCGGCTACGGACTCGCGAACAAACGCGTCACCCTGTCGACCGCCGGCATGGTGCCGATGATCGACAAGCTGGGCGAGGTGTCCGACGTGTCGCTGGCGGTGTCGCTGCATGCGCCGTTTGACGAGCTGCGCAGCGAACTGGTCCCGTTGAACAGGAAATACCCGATCGCCGAATTGATGGAGGCCTGCGTGCGCTATGCGCTGCGCAAGCGCGGCACCTCGGTGACCTTCGAATACACCTTGATGAAGGACGTCAACGACCAGCCCGAGCACGCGCGCGGCTTGGTCAAGCTGCTGCGCGAGTTCGACCGCCGCGTGCAAATGAAGGACGCCGCGAAGGTCAACCTGATCCCGTTCAACCCGTTCCCGGGCACGCGTTTCGCGAGGCCGACGGACGAGGCGATCCGTGCCTTCCAGAAGCAGCTCAACAATGCCGGCATGATCGCGCCGGTGCGGCGCACGCGCGGCGACGACATCGATGCCGCCTGCGGCCAGCTCAAGGGGCAGGTGATGGATCGCACCCGGCGTTCGGCGGAATTCCGCAAGCGCCTGCAGGCGCCGGGAGCGCGCGATGCGGCAGCGTAGCGTTCTGGTCTTGGCCGTCCTGGCCTGCCTGTTCGTCCCGGGCTGCTCGCGGCTGAGCTTCATCAAGCCGAATACAGAACGTGGCAGCTATACCCAGGTCGCCCCGGACTACAACGTGCGCGAAAGCCCCGGCGAGAAGCGCCGGGTCGCGATGCTCGATGCGCTGGGCCTGGCCGGCGTGGCGTTGCAGCGCGGCGACCTCGAATCGGCCGAAGCGCAGGCGCGTTCGGCGTTGAAGATCGAGCCGAAATCCGCGGACGCCTACACCGTGCTGGCATTGGTCGCCGGGCGTCGCGGGCAGAACGATCTGGCCGGCAGCAATTATGCGAAGGCGGTGCAACTGACCCCGGGCGATGGCAATGCGCTGAACAATTACGGCGTGTGGTTGTGCGCGAATGGCCGCACCTCCGAATCGCTGGCGCGGTTCAGCGCCGCACTGCAGGATCCGGGTTACGCGATGCCCGCGGCTGCGCTGGGCAATGCCGGCGCCTGCGCATTGCGCGCCGGACAGGCCGGCGTTGCCGAGGAAAATCTGCGACGCGCGTTGCAAATCGACCCGGTCAACGTCGTTGCGCTTGGTGCCATGGCGCAACTGCGCTTCAATCAGGCCCAGTACCTTGATGCTCGCGCCTTCATGCAGCGGCGACTGGTCGCCGCGCCTGCGGACCGGGACGCGTTGATGCTCGCGGCGCAGATCGAGGACCGGATGGGCGATGCGGTTGCCGCCGCGCGCTATCGGCAAATGGTTTCCACCATCCAGTCGCCGCCGGGGAACGGCGACCCGAACGGAGCACGCGGTCAGTGAACAGCCACGGGGACATCGGCATTCCGGAGGGGGCGGCGGGCTGCGGGCGACGCTTGCGCGAAGCGCGCGAGGCCGCGGGCCTGAGCATCGCCGAGGTCGGCGCGCAGCTGAAGATGCCGGCGCGCGTGGTCGAATCGCTGGAACTGGAGGACTGGTCGCGCCTGGGCGCGCCGGTGTTCGTGCGCGGCCAGTTGCGTAGCTATTCGCGCCTGCTCGGCCTCACTACCGAGCCGATCGTCACCGCATCGGGCGTGGCGCCGGTGGCGCCCGCCGAACTGCAGCCGCGGACCTATACGCCGCCGATGCGGCGCTTCGCGGAACAGGCTTCGCGCCGCTTCGTCTATGTCGTGATCACCGCCGCGATCGCGGTCCCGGTGTGGTTGGCTACGCGCCCGCATCTCGCGCAGGTCGTCGCCGAAACCGCGCCACTGGATGTGTCCCCGTCGCAACCCGCGCACGCCGACAACGAGGCGACGCAGACGATGGTGGCGTCTCTGGCGCCGATGACCGCGCCACCGCAGCCGGTCCCGGCCGCGTTGTCGCTGGCGCTGGACGCACAGAGTTGGGTGCAAGTCGTCGGCGTCGACGGACACGTGATCGAATCGGGCATGCTCGATGCAGGCCAGCATCGCGAGTATCCGGCCGGGACGGTGGCGCATGTGGTGATCGGCAATGCTTCCGCGGCGCAAGTGCGCATCGGCGGCGAAATGCAGGATCTCGCGGCGTTCCAGCGCGCGAACGTGGCGCGCTTTACGGTATCCTCTGACGGTCGTCTCCAGCCTGCGGCCGACTGACCGCGGCGGCATCCGCCGGGCTTTCGCACCGGCGTCAAGGCGGCACCGCCACCCCCCACGGAAGACCGTAGCCGCATGGCCATCGACGAGTTGCTCGACGAACACGAACAAAGCGAACGCGTACGCCGCTGGGTACGCGAAAATGCACTGGGCCTGGTGGGCGGCGTGGTCCTCGGACTCGCCCTCGTCGGCGGCTGGAAGTGGTGGCAGGGCCACCAGCAGGTCCAGCGCGAAGCCGAGGCGGCCAAGTACGAAGCCCTGCAGGGCCAGATCAAGGCTCAGGATCTGGCCAAGGCCAAGGCGACCGCGGCAAGCCTGCAGCAAGGCCCCTACGCGACGCTGGTCGCGCTCGACCTGGCCAAGGCCCAGGCGATGTCCGGCAAGCGCGACGATGCGATCGCCACCCTGCGCGCGGTGAAGCCGGGCGATGCCTTGCTTGCCGGCGTGGTCCGCGAGCGCCTCGCAAGGCTGTTGCTTGACGCCGGCAAGGCCGACGAAGCGTTGCGCATGCTCTCCGACGCGGGCGATCCGGCCGGCCTCGGGGCGCGTGGCGACGCGCACCTCGCGCTCGGCCATCGCGACCAGGCCCGCAGCGACTACGACAAGGCGCTCGCCCTCACTACCGTCGGTTCACCGATGCGTCGGGTTCTCGAGCTCAAACTCTCCGAAGTCGGCGGTGCATCCGCCCAGGCAAAGGCAGGCTCCTGATGAACCTGAAGTCTTTCGCGCGCGCGGGTTCGCGCACCGCGCTGCTGTCCGTAGCCGTGGCATCGTTCGCGCTGCTGGGCGGCTGCTCCACGATCAAGGGCTGGTTCGGCGGCAAGGACAAGCCGGGCGAAGCCGCCAGCAAGCCGGCGGAACTGGTGGAATTCGCGCCAAGCGCGAGCGTGACACGGTTGTGGTCGGCGAAGGCGGGCGGTGGCGAAGGGCGCCTTGGCGCGCGCCAGGGCCCGGCGGTGGTCGATGGCCGCGTCTACGCCGCGGCGGTCGAGGGCGGGGTTCGCGCGTTCGACCTGCAGACTGGCGCCACGGTCTGGACCTACGCCTCCAAGCTGCCGCTGTCCGGTGGCCCCGGCGCGGGCGACGGCATCGTCGCCGTCGGCAGCCTCGAAGGAGACGTGATCGCGCTGGATGCGTCCACTGGCGCCGAGAAGTGGAAGGCCAAGGTCGACAACGAAGTCATCGCCGCGCCGGCCATCGGCCAGGGGCTGGTACTGGTGCACGGCAACGATGGCCGCGTCACCGCCTTCGACGAGAACACCGGCGAACGCCGCTGGTTCTGGAATCGCGACGCGCCGCTGCTGTCCGTGCGCGGCAACGATAGCCCGTTGCTGGTGCCGGGGCTGGCGTTCGTCGGGAACGACGATGGCACGCTCAGCGCCTTGTCGCTGACCGATGGCCGACCGCTGTGGGACCAGGCCGTCTCCGAGGCCAGTGGTCGCAACGACCTCGAGCGCATGGCCGATGTCGACGGCACGCCGGCGCTCGACGGCATCACGTTGTTCGCCAGCAGCTACAAGGGCGAGACCGTGAGCATCGATGGCCCCAGCGGCCGCGTGCAGTGGTCCGCGCAGAGCGGCGGCCCCGGCCGCGTCGGCGTCGGCAGCGATCGCGTCGTGGTCGCCGATGCGAACGGCACGGTGTGGGCGCTGGACAAGTCCAGCGGCGGCGTGATGTGGCAGCAACCGGGCCTCGCGCGCCGCAACGTCAGCGGCACGGCGGTGCAGGGCGATTATGCGGTGGTCGGCGATTTCGACGGCTACCTGCACTGGCTCAAGCTCTCCGACGGCAGCTTCGCCGCGCGCCAGAAGGTCGGCGGCGACGCGATCAAGGCCGCACCGGTCGTGGTCGATGGCGTGCTGGTGGTGCAGACCACCGGCGGCGAGATCAGCGCCTGGCGCCTGGCCCAGTAAGCCAATCCGTGCATTCCCGCCGCGGCCCCGGGTAACCTGCCCGGGGCCGTCGCGTTTTCGCCATTCCATCCCGGACTCCACATGCTCCCGCTCGTTGCCCTGGTCGGTCGCCCCAATGTCGGCAAGTCGACGCTGTTCAACGCGTTGACCCGCAGCCGCGACGCGCTGGTGCACGACGCGCCGGGCGTGACCCGTGACCGCAACTACGGCGTGTGCCGGCTCGATCCGGAACGCCCGTTCGTGCTGGTCGATACCGGCGGCATCGCGGGGCAGGAGGAAGGCCTCGCCGGCGCCACCGCGAAGCAGTCGCGCGCCGCCGCGGAGGAAGCCGACCTCGTGCTGTTCGTGGTCGATGGGCGCGAGGGCGCGTCCGCGCTCGACGACGCCATCCTCGCCTGGCTGCGCAAGCGCGACCGGCCGGTGTTGTTGGTGGTGAACAAGATCGATGGCATCGACGTGCAGACCGCGCTCAACGACTTCGCGCGCTACGGTTTCCGCGACCGCATTGGCGTGTCGTCCTCGCACCGCACCGGGCTTGATGCCTTGCTCGCCGACGTACTGGCGCGTTTGCCGGAGCAGGGCGAAACGCAGGTGCTGGACGACGACCCGAAGCGAATGCGCGTGGCCTTCATCGGTCGCCCGAACGTGGGCAAGTCGACGCTGGTGAACCGCCTGCTCGGCGAGGAACGCATGATCGCCTCGGAGGTGCCGGGCACCACCCGCGATTCCATCGCCGCCGACCTCGAGCGCGATGGCCGCAAGTACCGGCTGGTCGATACCGCCGGCATCCGCCGCAAGTCCAAGGTGGAGGAGGCGGTGGAGAAGTTCTCCATCGTCAAGACCCTGCAGGCGATCGAGGAATGCCAGGTCGCGGTGGTGATGCTCGATGCCGGCGAAGGCGTGACCGAACAGGACGCGAGCGTGCTCGGCGCGGTGCTCGACGCCGGCCGCGCGCTGGTCGTCGCGGTCAACAAGTGGGACGGCCAGAGCGACTACCAGCGCGGCCAGGTCGAGGCCTTGCTGGGCCGCAAGCTCGCGTTCGTGGCATGGGCGGAAAACGTGCGCATTTCCGCCAAGCACGGTTCCGGCCTGCGCGAACTGTTTCGCGCGATCCATCGCGCGCACGCCTCGGCGACCAAGGTCTTTTCCACCAGCGAAGTCACGCGCGCGGTGGAAGCGGCCTGCGAGGCGAATCCGCCGCCGGTGGTGCGCGGGCACGTGCCGAAGCTGCGTTTCGCGCATCCGGGCGGCGAGAACCCGCCGACCTTCGTGGTGCACGGTACGCGGCTGAAGTCGCTGAGCGCGACCTACCAGCGCTATCTCGAGAATTTCTTCCGCAAGCGATTCAAGCTGGTGGGCACGCCGATCCGCTTCGTGTTCAAGGAAACGGAGAATCCGTACAAGGACAAGCCGAAGAACCCGCTGACCGAGCGCCAGGTGGCGAAGAAGCGGCGGCTGATGAAGCATGTGAAGCGCAAGTAGGAGCGCTCTCGAGCGCGACGCTTTTTCGCAAATTCCGTCGCGGCTATAAGCCGCTCCCACAAAAGCGATGCAACACGATTCCCCATCTCGCGTCGACACCACCCTCGGCCTCCTCGCCGGCGGCGCAGGCTCTCGCCTCGGCGGCGCGGACAAGGCCTGGCTGCAACGTGGCGGCGTGCCGCAAGTGCTGCGACTCGCCAAGCGCCTCTCGGATGAAACGGCATCGGTGCTGGTGAGCGCGAATCGCGATCTTGCGCGTTATGCCGAAGCTGGGCTTACCGCGATTCCCGATCGCCGAACCGAGATCGGCCCCATCGCGGGGCTCGATGCGCTGGCGAGCGCTTGCACGACGCCGTGGCTGCTGACGGTGCCGGTCGATCTGGTCGACGTGAACGACTGCCTGTTGCGCAGCCTCGCCGCTGCGGGGGGCGAGGGTGCGTTCGCGATCGACGACGACGGCGCGCAGCCGCTGGTCGCGTTGTGGCGGGTCGAAGCCCTGCGCGCGGCGCTGTCGGTCGCGCTCGCGAACGACGAAATCGCCGTTCACGCGTTGCAGGCGCGGATGGGTATGACAGGCGTGCGTTTCGTCGGATTCCGCTTCGGCAACCTCAATACGCCGGGCGACCTCGCCGCGGCCGGCATCGAACCGCCGTCCGCGCGATAATCGGCACATGCCGATCCAAGAAATCGCCCCAGACGAAGTTTCCCTGTACCTCCATCATGGCTGGGTCTTCATTGATGTTCGGGAAGCGCACGAGCGTGCACTCGGCATGGCTCAAGGTGCGCGGGGGATTGCGAAGACTGAGCTGGAAGCTGCGTCGGCGCACTTCCTGCCTGACAAAAGTGTCGGGGTCCTGCTGATTTGCCAAAGCGGGAAGCGTTCAGTTGATTGCGCGGGAAAACTGAAAGCGCTCGGCTACGAAAAAGTAATTTCTGTGGAAGGCGGAACGTCGCAATGGATCGCTGATGGCCTGCCGATCGAGATTCCCGAGACTGATGCCGACGCGAGGGATTTCAGCGAACGCTATTCGCGCCACCTGCGCCTGCAGGACGTTGGCCTCGAAGGCCAGAAGAAACTGGAGGCCGCGCGGGTGCTCGTGGTCGGCGCGGGCGGGCTCGGCTCGCCAGCCGCGTTCTACCTCGCCGCCGCGGGCGTGGGCACGCTGCGCATCGCCGACGACGACGTGGTCGACCGCAGCAACCTGCAACGGCAGATCCTGCATGCGGACGCGCGCATCGGCATGCCCAAGGTCGAATCCGCGGCGCTGGCGCTGTCCGCGCTCAATCCGCGCACGAAGATCGAAGCCATCGCCGAGCGCATCGTGTCCGCCAACGTCGAACGCATCCTCGAAGGCGTCGATGTCGTGGTCGACGGCGGCGACAATTTCCCGGTGCGTTACCTGCTCAACGATGCCTGCGTGAAGCTCGGCAAGCCGCTGGTGTACGGCGCGGTGCAGCGTTTCGAGGGGCAGGCGAGCGTGTTCGATGCCGGCCGGCATCGCGGAATCGCGCCGTGCTATCGCTGCCTGTTCCCGGAAGCGCCGCCGCCCGATGCCGCGCCCAATTGCGCCGAGGCCGGCGTGCTCGGCGTGCTGCCGGGCGTGATCGGCCTGTTGCAGGCCACCGAGGCGGTCAAGTTGATCCTCGGCATCGGCGCGCCGCTTGCCGGGCGGCTGCTGCAATTCGATGCGCTGGCGATGCGCTTTCGCGAAATCCGCCTGTCGCCGGACCCGCAATGTCCGGTTTGCGCCCCGGATTCCGCATTCACTGGTTACATCGATTACCACGCGTTCTGCGGGGCCGGCTGACGCATCGGGTTAGGATGCTTCCGTCGCCACGCGCATGGAGGCCCAATGCACCGACTGTCCCTGCTATTGCGTTCGCTGTTGCTGCTCACGCTGTTCTCGGCCCCATGGATGGCCCGCGCCGCCGGTTGCGTGAGCGCCCAGCCCGCGGGAACGGGGATGGAAGCGGCGAAGATCGCGGCGATCGCCTGCCGCGAAAACGCGCTGTGGTACAGCCCGTTCATCGATGCGAACGGACGCCTCGCCAGCAACACGGTGTCGGAAGCCGAAGGCGCGCGCCTGGGCGACGGCTATACCCCGGCATGGATGCGCGTGGTCGAATACTGGCGCGGCAGCGGGTTGCTTTCGCGCATGCAGCAGTTCGCCGGCGCATCGGATTGCAGCTACGTCGGTGGCGGCGGCTATTCCTCGCCGCAATGCCGTGCGTTCGTCATCGACCAGCCGTGGTCGGCGGCATTCGTGTCGTGGGTGATGGTCCAGGCCGGCTTGCCCGGCTTCAATCCGTCCGCCAGCCATTTCGGCTACGTGAGCGATGCTTTCCGCGGCGGCACCAGCCCCTATCGTTTCATGGATCCGGACCAGACCCCGGCCGCGGTCGGCGACCTGCTGTGCTACGTGCGTTCGAACGCGACGCAACTGGGATTCGCCGGACTGTCGGCGTTCATCGCGCGCGGCGGCCCCGGTGCGCTGAACATGCATTGCGACATCGTGGTATCGAACCAGTCCGGCATGCTCAGTCTGGTCGGCGGCAACGTGCTGCAGGGCGTGACCATGCGGCTGGTGCCGATCAACCGCAACGGCCTGCCGTGGAACCTGCCGCGCGGCACCGGCGCGAACACCACGTGCTGGCCTTCGAACCCGGATGGATGCAGCTTCAACCGCCACGATTGGTCGGTGCTGATGAAGCTGCGCCCGGATGCGGAACTGGCGACCCTGCCGGGTGCGGTGTTGCCGCCATCCTCGCCGATGGTCGTGCCGCAGCCGAGCCAGCAGTGCTGCGTCAACTGCGTGGTCGGCTCGGGAATCCCGCGTTGCCCGAATCCGAACACGCCGTCGGTGTTGCCGTCGGGCGGAGGTTGAGGCAGTTCGGCGATAATGCGCGCTCCCCGCCACGACCCCACGCAATGCCCGCACGCATCCTCGACGGCAAGCGCATCGCCGATGAACTTCTGGATGGCCTGAAGGCCCGCATCGACGCGCGCGTGGCCGCTGGCGGCTCGCGCCCGGGCCTTGCGGTGGTGCTGGTGGGTGGGGATCCGGCCTCGCAGAGCTATGTGCGCAACAAGCGCCGCGCCGCCAACAAGGTCGGCATCCGCGCCTTCGACCACGACCTGCCCGAAGGCACGACCGAAGCCGAGCTGCTGGCCCTGATCGACCACCTCAATGCCGATCCCGAAGTGCACGGCATCCTCGTGCAGTTGCCGCTGCCGGGCATTCCCGACGCCACCGCCCTGATCGAACGCATCGACCCGCGCAAGGACGTGGACGGCTTCCATCCACAGAATGTCGGCCACCTCGCGCTGCGCCAGTTCGGCCTGCGTCCGTGCACGCCGCGCGGCATCACCACGCTGCTGGCCTACACCGATCGACCGGTGCGCGGGCAGAGCGCGACGATCGTCGGCGTTTCCAACCACGTCGGCCGGCCGATGGCGATGGAACTGTGGATCGCCGGCTGCACCGTGACCAGTTGCCACAAATTCACCCCGCGCGAAGTGCTGGAAGCGGCGGTGCGCGGCGCCGACATCCTCGTGGTGGCGGTCGGAAAGCCCGACCTGATCCCGGGCGAATGGGTGAAGCCGGGCGCGGTGGTGATCGATGTCGGCATCAACCGCCTCGAGGACGGCCGCCTGGTCGGCGATGTCTGCTTCGCCAGCGCTGCCGAACGCGCCAGCTGGATCACCCCGGTGCCGGGCGGGGTGGGGCCGATGACCGTGGCCACGCTGATGCAAAACACGCTGGAGGCACTGGAGCTGGCCGAAGCGCCGCCGCAGCCGGAGCCGCAGGAAGCCCAGCCGCTGGGCCGCTGATGGGTATCCGGATCGCGGCCGCGGGAGTAGGCGGCGCAAAACCGTTACAATGGCGCGCTTCCCCACCGACCCGGGACTGCCGATGCTCCGCATCCAGGCTGAAGCACTGACGTACGACGACGTTTCCCTCGTCCCCGCGCATTCGACCGTCCTGCCCAAGGACGTCTCCCTCGAAACCCGCCTGACCCGCGACCTGCGCATCCGCCTGCCGATCGTCTCCGCGGCGATGGACACGGTGTCCGAAGCGCGACTCGCGGTCGCCCTCGCGCAGCTCGGCGGCATCTCGATCCTGCACAAGAACATGAGCGTCGAACGCCAGGCGGCGGAAGTCGCCAGGGTCAAGAACTTCGAAGCCGGCGTGATCCGGGAGCCGTTCACCGTCGGGCCGGAAACAACCATCGGCGAAGTGCTGCGCCTGACCCGCGCGCGCAACATTTCCGGCGTTCCGGTCGTGGATGGCGGCCAGCTGGTCGGCATCGTCACCGGCCGCGACATGCGCTTCGAGAAGAAGCTCGACGATCCGGTCCGCCACATCATGACCAAGCGCGACAAGCTGGTCACGGTGAAGGAGGGCGCCGGCGACGACGAGGTCATCGGTCTGCTGCACAAGCACCGCATCGAGAAGGTGCTGGTGGTGAACGACGAGTTCGCGCTGCGCGGCCTGATCACGGTCAAGGACATCCAGAAGAAATCCGACAACCCGAACGCGGCCTACGACTCGCACGAACGCCTGCTGGTCGGCGCCGCGGTCGGCGTCGGCGGCGACACCGAAGCGCGCATCGAGGCGCTGGTCGCGGCGGGCGTGGACGTGGTCATCGTCGACACCGCTCACGGCCATTCGCAGGGCGTGATCGATCGCGTCGCGTGGGTGAAGAAGACGTTCCCGAAACTGCAGGTGGTCGGCGGCAACATCGTCACCGGCGATGCCGCGCTGGCGTTGATGGACGCGGGCGCGGATGCGGTGAAGGTCGGCGTCGGCCCCGGTTCGATCTGCACCACGCGCGTGGTCGCCGGCGTGGGCGTGCCGCAGGTGACCGCGGTGTCGATGGTGGCCGAAGCGCTGCAGGACCGCATTCCGCTGATCGCCGATGGCGGCATCCGTTATTCCGGCGACATCGGCAAGGCGCTCGTCGCGGGCGCGTCGAGCGTGATGATCGGCGGCCTGTTCGCCGGCACCGAGGAATCGCCGGGCGAAATCGAACTGTTCCAGGGCCGCAGCTACAAGAGTTACCGCGGCATGGGTTCGCTGGGCGCGATGGAAAAGGGTTCGAAGGATCGCTATTTCCAGGATTCCTCCGACGCCGACAAGCTGGTGCCCGAAGGCATCGAAGGCCGCGTTCCGGTCCGCGGTCCGCTCAGCGGCGTGGTGCACCAGCTCGCCGGCGGCCTGCGCGCGACAATGGGTTACGTGGGCTGCGCGACCATCGAGGACATGCGCAAGAAGCCGCAGTTCGTGAAGGTGACTGGCGCGGGCCAGCGCGAGAGCCACGTGCACGACGTGCAGATCACCAAGGAACCGCCGAATTACCGGGTGGGTTGATGCCAGCGTTTTTGCCGTCATTCCCGCGAAAGCGGGAATCGCTCTCCAACAGCCGAATGGCTGGTAATCCAGTTTTTTGATTTTTTGAAAGCAACAACCAAGGCTGGATTCCCGCTTTCGCGGGAATGACGAGCAAGAGCAGATGACCGACCTTCACTCCGACAAAATCCTCATTCTCGATTTCGGCGCGCAGTACACGCAGCTGATCGCGCGGCGCATCCGCGAAATCGGCGTGTATTGCGAAATCTGGGCCTGGGACCATGATCCGGCCGAGATCGCGAAGTTCGGCGCGAAGGGCATCATCCTGTCCGGTGGCCCGGAGTCGACCACGGAGCAGGGTGCGCCGGCCGCGCCGCAACAGGTGTGGGATTCCGGCCTGCCATTGCTCGGCATTTGCTACGGCATGCAGACCATGGCCGCGCAACTTGGTGGCGCGACCGAAGCCGCGGACCAGCGCGAGTTCGGCCATGCGGAAGTCGAGATCGTCGCGACGAACAAACTGTTCGCCGGTCTGAGCGATCACGGCGGAAAGCCGCGCATCGATGTGTGGATGAGCCACGGCGATCACGTCGCCAAGGCGCCGCCCGGTTTCACTGTCACCGCGACTACGGACCGCATCCCGGTCGCGGCGATGTCGAACGAAGCGAAGCAGTGGTACGGCGTGCAGTTCCACCCGGAAGTGACGCACACCAAGCAAGGCCAGGAATTGCTGCGCCGCTTCGTCGTCGATATCTGCGGCTGCGCGACGCTGTGGACCTCTGCGAACATCATCGAGGACCAGATCGCGCGCGTGCGCGAACAGGTCGGTTCCGACGAAGTGATCCTCGGCCTGTCCGGTGGCGTGGATTCGTCCGTCGTTGCGGCGCTGCTGCACAAGGCCGTCGGCGAGCAGCTGACCTGCGTGTTCGTCGATACCGGCCTGCTGCGCTGGCAGGAAGGCGACCAAGTGATGGCGATGTTCGCCGAGCACATGGGCGTGAAAGTGGTACGGGTGAATGCCGCCGAGCGCTATTTTGCGAAGCTGAAAGGCGTCAGCGATCCCGAAGCCAAGCGCAAGATCATCGGCAATCTGTTCGTCGAGATCTTCGACGAAGAATCGAACAAGCTGAAGAACGCGAAGTGGCTGGCGCAGGGAACGATCTATCCGGACGTGATCGAATCGGCCGGCAGCAAGACCGGCAAGGCGCACGTCATCAAGAGCCACCACAACGTCGGTGGCTTGCCCGAGGGCATGAAGCTCAAGCTGGTCGAGCCGCTGCGCGAATTGTTCAAGGACGAGGTGCGCCGGCTCGGCGTGGAACTCGGCCTGCCGCGCGAGATGGTCTATCGCCATCCGTTCCCCGGCCCGGGACTTGGCGTCCGCATCCTCGGCGAGGTGAAGCCGGAATACGCCGAATTGCTGGCCAGGGCCGATGCAATCTTCATCGACGAACTGCGCAAGGCCGGGCTCTACGACAAGACCTCGCAGGCATTCGCGGTGTTCCTGCCGGTGAAATCGGTCGGCGTGGTCGGCGACGCGCGCGCCTACGAATGGGTGATCGCACTGCGCGCGGTCGAAACCATCGACTTCATGACCGCGCACTGGGCGCAGCTGCCGTACGATTTCCTCGGCACGGTGTCGAACCGCATCATTAATGAACTGCGCGGCGTATCGCGCGTGGTCTACGACATTTCCGGCAAGCCGCCGGCGACGATCGAGTGGGAATGAGCCGTCGCGCGTTCCGGGAGCGACAAACGGCGACGCCGTGACCAGGTGTCGGTGCTAGTCTCGGCGCCGGCTGGTCGGAGGTGTCCCATGCACGCCTGCTCGCATCGATTCGCGCTCGCCTTCCTGATCTTGCCCCTGTTCTCGATCGGTGGCATCGCCAGCGCGGCCGAGCGCGGCACCGCCGTTGGCCTCGGCAGGGTGCTGACGGCGCAGGGCGGCGGGCAGATCTTCGGCTTCGACATCAACCAGGCCGGCGACGAGGGCGTGCTGGCGAGCTCGGTGGACCTGCCTGGCGGCGGCAGGCTCGCCACGGTCGAAACCTTCGACCAGGATACGGGCCGCATCACGAAGACGGTAACGCGCCAACAGGGGAACACCAGCGAATACGGCGTGGATGGCATCTTCGCCGGCGACGTCGCGCTCCTCACCCATTACGTAACGCCGAGAGGGTCGATTTTCCCCAAGCGTTTCTACGAAACCATGAACCCGGTGACGGCGCAGCAGATCAATGGCACGTGGACGCCGCCGCTCGCGAACATCGACGTGCTCATGGCCGGCACCGATCAATCCACGGACGAAACCGTGCTGTTCGTCATCGAGTTGAAGCGGGCGGATCGCCCGAGCCTGGTGGTCACCGATATCGCCGCGAACACCAGCAAGGCGATTCCCCTGGATCCGGCCCTGTTCGGCATCGGCAACAGCGTGCACCTGGCCCAGTACACGGCCGCAAACCAGGCCGTGCTGGCATTGTCGCCAGATGCGGGAACGGTGCGCGGCCGGCCGCCGGTCATCGCCCTGGTCGACCTCGACACCGGCGCCATGGAACGGTTCGACGGCTACAACAACGGCTTCTTCCATTCGGGTTTCGTCAACGGCCTCGCCGTCGATCCGGAGACGGGCATCGCCGCCACGACGACGGAACTGAATTCGCAGGTCGAGTTCTACGACCTCAATACCAAAACCGGCATCAAGGCGGTGCAGCTTCCTTGCACCACCGACACCGACCAGGTCCACAGTGGTTCCAACATCGCGGTCGACCCGGTGAACAAGCTTTTCCTCGTGACCGAAACCACCTATTGCGACGGCCGGCACGGCAGCGCCATCGTGGTATACGACGAAGCCGGGAATTTCGTCGAAGCAATCACCGGCTTCAACTTCGCGATCGGCGAGCCGGCCCCGGTGCTCAATCCTTCCAAGCGCATGGGCTGGGTCTTCAGCGGACCGGAGGGGTTCAGCCAGTTGCAGCAATTCTTCTATTGAAGGAGCCGCTTGGGCGAAGCTCCGTTCACCATGTTGCACGCATCGAAGGACTTGCGTATCGCGCTTATTCGGAAATAAGCACGTCGCGGCAGCTATCGGTGGCTATCGCAGGTCGCCATCCATTGGTTGGCCAGCAGCCTGCCTTTCGCATGTGGCGTCTCCGGTGTTGCCTTCAGCGGCATCCAAGATCCTGGAGGTAGGCGCAAAACATGTCGGCCATCGCGTTGGCGAAAGCCTTGATCTCCGAGGGTGTGCGAGGGCTTCCCGAAAAGTCTTTTCCCACCGTGCTGAACGTCGTGGTGATCAAGTCGCCAGCCAGCTCGCGGGTTCCCTTCGACGCATTGGGCAACGCCTCTTGCATGAAGGCTTGGAATATCCGCTCTCCCGCATCCCGGGCCTTCTGCGCTTCGGGCGCATCGCGATAGAGCGGCGCGGCGTCGTTGAGCGCGACGCGCATCCCGGCTTCCTCGCACTCGGACTGGAGGAAGGCGTGGACCAGGGAACGCAGCCGCTCGAGCGGTGGCTTCCGGTCATCTTCGAGGATGCCGCGTAGCAACTTCGTCGTCTGTTCCCACTCGTCGCTCTGAAGCCGGAACAGGATCGACGCCTTGTTCGGGAAGTACTGATACACGGAGCCGACGCTGACGCCGGCCTTCTCGGCGACCCGCGCGGTCGTGAAACGGTGCGCGCCTTCCTTGGCCAAAACCTGAGTAGCGGCCTCCAGGATCGCTGCGACGAGTTCGGTCGAGCGGGCCTGCTGCGGCTGTTTTCGCGAGGAAATCTGCGGTGCCCGGCGTTGTGTCATGGACGTGTTCCAGCGCGAAAGCCAATGCGAATAGCGAACATGACGAACTCGTCGTATTCTTTAAACGCGACGAATCAATCGCATCCTAGCCCGGCGCCGCCGGGCGCTCAACACCGGTAACCGGAGAACCGAATGACAACCCTGACCGCTGCACCCGTGGCGCCGCTGCTGGACCGACTGTTCAAGGAGGCCGATGCGGCGACGAGCCCGGAACTGGCCAAGATGTCCCGCGAGGAACTCATGCGCGTGATGCACAGCAAGACCGAGTACCTGGACTACTACGGGCGCCTGAAAGACCTCTGGCTTCCGGTGTCGCGGGAGACCGGCGCATTGCTCTACATGCTGGCCCGAAGCACGAATGCGCGCACGGTCGTTGAGTTCGGGACCTCGTTCGGCATCTCGACCCTGCACTTGGCCGCGGCCCTGCGCGACAACGGCGGTGGCTGCCTCATCACCAGCGAGTTCGAGCCGTCCAAGGTGGCGCGCGCACGGGAACACCTGACCTCGGGCGGTCTCATCGACTTGGTGGAGATTCGGGCAGGAGATGCGCTCGACACGCTGAGCGTCGATCTCCCCGAAAGCATCGACCTGTTGCTCCTTGACGGCGCCAAGGCGCTCTACGGCGACATCCTGAACCTGGTCGAGAACCGTCTGCGGCCTGGCGCGCTCATCGTCGCCGACAACGCCGACTACAGCCCCGAGTACCTGGAGCGCGTGCGCTCGCCCAAGGGCGGCTATCTATCCACACCGGTCGGCGGGGACGTCGAACTCTCCGTGCGGCTCGGCTGAAGCGGCCTGCGCAACAGGCCGCGGTTGCGGATTTTGCGTTGAAGCCTGCCCGGAACGGGCGATCCGGCTGCAACGGCGCGACAGAGCCGCTTGACCCTTTGCTTCGACAACCCACTTTGGAGGTTCGGCAGATGCACGTTTTCGTTACTGGCGCCACGGGCTGGGTCGGGTCCGCCGTGGTCGAGGAGTTGATCGACGCCGGCCACAAGGTCACGGGACTTGCCCGTTCCGCCGAGAAGGGAGCCGGGCTTGCCGATGTCGGCGCGAAAGTCGTCCTGGCGACGCTCGACGACCTCGATGTCCTGCGTGCCGCCGCCTCAACGGCCGATGCGGTGATCCATACCGCATGGGGCAGCGACTATTCCAGGTTCATCGAGAACTGCGAACAGGACCGTCGCGTGATCGACGCGCTGGGCGCTGCGCTGGAAGGTTCGAACCGTCCACTGCTGGTGACATCTGGCCTGCTCGGTCTGCCGCGCGGGGCCACGGAATCGGATTTGCCCAACCCGGCATCGCCGCGCAAGTCCGAAGCCACTGCACGCGCATGGGCCGAGCGCGGCGTGCGTGCGGCGACTGTGCGCCTGGCTCCGTCGGTGCACGGCCTCGGCGATCATGGCTTCATGCCGCTTCTGATTCGCATGGCGAGGCAGAAGGGCGTATCGGCCTACCTGGGCGACGGCCAGAACTGCTGGGCCGGCGTATACCGGCGGGATGCAGCGCGCGTCTTCCATCTTGCACTGGAGCAGGGCGTGACCGAATCGGTCTATCACGCCGTCGCGGACGAAGCGGTGCCCTTCAATGCCATCGCCGAAATCATCGCCAGCCGCCTGGGCCTGCCGGCCGAGGCCCGCGAATCCGGGCACTTCGGCTGGTTCGCCCACTTCGCCGGCGCAATCATGTCCGTTTCGAGCGCGCGCACGCGCGAGCTGCTGGATTGGAAGCCGCAAGGCCCGGGCCTGCTCACGGACCTGGACCAGCCAGGCTATTACCCATAAGCCAGCCCCATGCAACCGCACCGCATCTCGCAGGAACCTGGAGAGGCTGGCTACGCTATCCTAGGCGCAGCTTGGCAACGAGCCGGCGCCGCGCAAGCCTGTCCCGGCAAATGATGCGCTTTAGTGAGGGTAAGACCACGGTGAAGGCGGATGTCGATCAAGGCCAATCCCTTCAATTGCACGGGCTTGCGTGACTCGTTGAAGATCGAGTGGCAATGAGCATCTCCGGCGAGCAGGGGATTGAAAATCCCCGTGTCGATGACGAACACCGGATGCGCCACGCGCTCGCGCTCGCCGAACGCGCGCAGCGCGAGGACGACGAAATCCCGGTCGGCGCGCTGGTGATCGATGCCGACGGCAAGGTCGTCGGCGAGGGCTGGAACCGCAACATCGCCGAATCCGACCCCAGCGCCCACGCCGAAATCGTGGCGATGCGCAGGGCGGGGCAGGCGCTTGGCAACCACCGCCTCGTTGGCTGCACGCTGTACGTGACGCTGGAACCCTGCGCGATGTGCGCGATGGCGGCGGTGCATGCACGCCTCGCGCGGGTGGTGTTCGGTGCGTTCGACCCCAAGACCGGCGCCGCCGGCAGCGTCTTCGACCTGCTCGCCGATCCGCGCCACAACCACCGGGTCGAGGTCGTTGGCGGGGTCCTCGGGGACGAGGCCGGCGCGATGCTGAGCGGCTGGTTTCGCGCCAAACGCTCGAAACCGGCGTCCTGAACGGATCGTTCCCCGCGACACGCGGTGGAAGCTTCGCGGGACGGCACCGGTATCATGCCCGGACTGTCCGGAACCTTGTCCCCATGCCCGAAGCCGCCAGCGATCGCCTGATCTGGATCGACCTCGAGATGACCGGGCTGGATCCGGATCGCGACACCATCCTCGAGATCGCGACCGTCGTCACCGACGCCCAACTCAACGTGCTGGCGGAAGGGCCGGAGCTCGCCGTCGCGCAGCCGTTGCCGGTACTCGAGGCGATGGACGAATGGAACCGCACGCATCATTCGCGTTCGGGCCTGTGGCGCCGGGTACTGGAGGAGGGCGTGCCGATCGCCGCGGCGGAAGCGCGCACGCTGGAATTCCTCGCGCAATGGGTGCCGGCCAATACCTCGCCGATGTGCGGCAATTCGATCTGCCAGGACCGGCGCTTCCTGCACCGGCGGATGCCGGCGCTGGAATGCCACTTCCACTACCGCAACCTCGACGTCAGCACGATCAAGGAACTGGCCCGGCGCTGGGCGCCGCAGGTACACGCGGGCTTCAGCAAGGTCGCGGCGCACACCGCGCTCAGCGACGTGCGCGATTCCATCGAGGAATTGCGGCACTATCGCCGGTACATGGGCACGCTCGCGGGCATGCCCGGCGACTGAGGACGGGGAGGGCGGATGCGGGGGGCATCTGTTGCGAAGGGACGGCGAATCCACGCGCGCGTGGCATGGTGCTGCCTGTTGCTCGCCGTTGCCGCGGTTTTCCCGCTGTTCGCGCAAGGCCTGCCCGCGGCTGGATCGGGCGACAAGCCGCTCACCGCCTTCTTCCGCGAGACCTGGACCACGCGCCAGGGGCTTCCGCACAACCAGGTCAACTCGATCGCGCAGACGCCCGACGGTTACCTCTGGTTCGGAACCTGGGAAGGGTTGGTCCGCTACGACGGCCTGGAGTTCCACGTCTTCGACCGGCGCAACACCCCTGCGCTGAAGGACAACGGCATCCGTTCGGTGCGCACGATGCCGGACGGCACCATCGTGATCGGCACTTCGCGCGGCGGCGTCAGCGTCAAGCGCGGCGACCAATGGCGGCACTGGAGCATGGCCGACGGCCTCGCCCAGGACGAGATCATGGACGCGGTGTACGACCGCGCGGGCCGGTTGTGGGTGGCGACGGAGAATTCCGGCATCAGCGTGGTGCGCGCCCCGGGCCAGGCCGTGCATTACGACTCGCGCAACGGCCTGCCTTCGGACGTGGTGTATTCGCTGTTCGAGGATCGCGATGGTTCGATGTGGGTCGCCACCGCGGCCGGCATCGCGCATTTCGCGGAGGGCAGGAAGCCGGAGCGTTTCGGCGCCGGATCCGGATTGCCGGAGGCGCCGGCGTTCCACCTGCTGCAGGATGCGAAGGGCGAACTCTACGTCGGCACCGAGCGCGGCCTGTACCGGCGCGATGGCGCGCGTTTCGTGCCGGTATCGCCGTTGCTGCCGCAGGACGGCGTTCCCAGCATGGCGCTGGATGCCGCCGGCAACCTGTGGATCGGCACGGTCAACAACGGCTTGCTGCGGCTGGCGAAATCCGGCGTCGATCACTTCAGCAGCCAGCGTGGCTTGCCCAACAACCGCGTCGCGGCGCTGATGGTCGACAGCGAGGGCAGCATCTGGGCCGGCACGAACGGCGGACTGCTGCGCCTGAGCGATGCGCCGTTCAGCACCTGGAACGGCGACCAGGGCCTGAGCGACGACTACGTGCGCGCACTGGCCGAAGGCCGCGACGGTTCGCTGTGGATCGGCACCAGCCGCGGCCTCAACCGCATCCGCGACGGCAAGGTGGAAGCCAGTTACACCAGCGCCGATGGCCTACCCAGCGATTCGATCCTGAGCCTGCTGGAAGACCATGACGGCAGCCTGTGGGCGGGAACCTACACCGCGGGCCTGCTGCGCCTGCGCGACGGCAAGGTGGTCGCGCATTACGACAACGCCGGCGGAATGCCCGGCAGCAACCAGGTGCGCGCGCTCGAACAGGCACCGGACGGCACGCTGTGGATCGGTACCACGCGCGGGCTGGTGCGCATGCGCAACGGCGCCTATCGCCTGTTCGGCGCGAAGGATGGCTTGCCGCGCGAATTCATCATGGCCCTGCACCTGGCGCGTGACGGCAGCCTGTGGGTCGGCACCGCGAACGGTTCGGCGCGCATCGTCGGCGAGCGCGTGCAGCCGATCGACGCGAGCAGTGTCAGCGAGGCGCAGGACGTGTTCGGTTTCCACGAGGACGCCGACGGCACCATCTGGATGGCCAGCGACCG
This sequence comes from Lysobacter lycopersici, assembly GCF_007556775.1. GTDB lineage: Bacteria > Pseudomonadota > Gammaproteobacteria > Xanthomonadales > Xanthomonadaceae > Pseudoluteimonas > Pseudoluteimonas lycopersici. Next base: position 579,532 of record NZ_CP041742.1, on the reverse strand, counting down.
CGGCCTGTTGCGTTACCGCGACGGCAAGTTGCAGGCGCTGGGGCTGGCGCAGGGCTTGCCGATCGACACCCTGTTCGCGGTGGTCGACGACGGCATCGGTGGGCTCTGGCTCACTTCCAACCGTGGTGTGATGCGCGTGCGCCGCAGCGATGCTGAAGCGGTCCTGGACGGGCGCGCGAAAACGCTTTCGCCCGACCATTTCAGCGAAGCCGACGGCCTCGCCAGCGCGCAGTGCAATGGCGGCGCCGGCCCTTCGGCCTTGCTCGATCGCCGCGGCGACCTCTGGGTCGCCACCGCCGGCGGCGCCGCGGTGCTCGATCCGACTGCGCTCGGCAACTACCACCGCCATGTCCCGCCGGTGGTCGTCGAACAGGTGCTGGCGAACGATGCGCCGGTCCCTTCGGGCGGGCCGCTGCGCCTGCCGGCAGGCACCAGCAAGCTCGAATTCCATTACGCCAGCCCGAGCTTCCGCATGCCGCGCTTCCTGCGCTACCGCTACAAGCTGGAAGGCGTGGATCGCGGCTGGATCGACCGCGGCAACCAGCGCGTCGCGCAATACACCAACCTCGGGCCCGGCCGTTACCGCTTCCTGATCGGGGTCTCGGCCCCGAGCCTCGGCCAGGGCTGGAATGCCACCCGCCCGACCGCGCTGGAAATCGAGATCGCGCCGCTGCTGTGGCAGCGCGGTTGGTTCCAGGCCGCGTTGGTGCTGCTGGCGGGCCTGCTCGTGGTCGCGTTCTACCGCTGGCGTTCGCGCCACCTGCGGCGTCGCGCGCTGCAACTGGAAGCCATCGTCGACCAGCGGACCCGCGACCTGCGCGAGCAGACCGATCGACTGATGCAGGCGGACCACGATAAATCCATGCTGCTGGCGAAGCTGCAGGAGCAGTCCGAAGCCTTCGAACGACAGGCGCTGGAGGACGCGCTCACCGGCCTCGCCAACCGCCGCAGCATCAACGAGGAACTCGCCCGCGCCTTCGACCGGGCGATGCACGCCGGCACGCCGCTCAGCTTCGCCTTGCTCGACCTCGACCACTTCAAGCGCATCAACGACACCTATTCGCACCTGGCCGGGGACCACGCGCTGGTCGTGGTCGCCGGCGTGCTGACCGCGGAAGCGGGCGCGTCGGGCACGGTCGCGCGCTGGGGCGGCGAGGAATTCGCGGTGCTGTTCGAAGGCGTCGGCCTCGACGCGGCGCGAGCTTGCTGCGAACGCCTGCGCGAAGCGGTGGAACGGCTGGATTGCAGCGCCTTCGCACCGGGCTGGAAGATGTCGATCAGCGGCGGCGTGGTCGAACGCACCGGCCTCGCGTACTACGAAAAACTGGTCAGCCGCGCCGACGACCTGTTGTACGAGGCCAAGCGGGAAGGCCGCAACCGAATCCGCGGTTGATCAACCAATCCCGAGGCCTATTGCGCTCGGCGTTTCATCGCCGTCCGCTGCTCGGAATCCTCATGTATTTGCACATACATTCCGGTTCCTGCGCTGCGGGCGGCTTCGAAACGTCATCGCTCACGACCGCCTCGGAATAGGTTGATTCCGGACTATTGCTTCGATTTGGATTTCGCCAGCGCCAGCCAGGTGTCGACCACGGTGTCCGGGTTCAGCGACACCGATTCGATGCCCTGTTCCATCAACCACTGCGCGAGGTCCGGATGGTCGCTCGGCCCCTGGCCGCAGATGCCGACGTACTTGCCCTTGGCGCGCGCGGTGGCGATCGCCATGGCCAGCATCTTCTTCACCGCCGGATCGCGTTCGTCGAACAGGCCAGCAACAATCGCCGAATCGCGATCGAGGCCGAGCGTGAGCTGGGTCATGTCGTTGGAACCGATCGAGAAACCGTCGAAGATGTCGAGGAATTCGTCGGCGAGCAGGGCATTCGACGGCAGTTCGCACATCATGATCACTTTCAAACCGTTCTCGCCCTGGACGAGGCCGTTGTCGCGCAACACGTCCATCACCTTGCGGCCTTCGTCGAGCGTGCGCACGAACGGGATCATCACCCAAAGGTTGTCGAGGCCCATGTCCTCGCGCACGCGCTTGACCGCCCTGCATTCCAGCGCGAAGGCGTCGCGGAACGAAGGATCGACGTAGCGGCTGGCGCCGCGGAAGCCGATCATCGGGTTTTCCTCGTGCGGTTCGTACTTCGAACCGCCGATCAGGTTGGCGTACTCGTTCGACTTGAAGTCGGACAGGCGCACGATCACCGGCTTGGGCGCGACCGAAGCGGTGATGGTGGCGATGCCTTCGGCCAGCCGGTCGACGTAGAAATCCACCGGGTTGGCATAACCGGCGATGCGCGCGTCGATCTTCTTCTTCGTTTCGGCGTCCTGGCGGTCGTATTCCAGCAACGCCTTCGGGTGCACGCCGATGTGGCTGGCGATGATCATCTCCAGCCGGGCCAGGCCGATGCCGGCATTCGGCAGCATGCCGAAGTCGAAGGCACGGTCGGGGTTGGCCACGTTCATCATGATCTTGAGCGGCGCCGGCGGCATGTTGCCGAGGTCGGTGGTCGTGCGCTCGAAGGGCAGTGCGCCGGCATAGATGAAACCGGTATCGCCCTCGGCGCAACTCACCGTGATCGGGTCGCCGTCCTGGATCGTGTCCAGCGCGTTGCCGGTGCCGACGACCGCGGGCACGCCGAGCTCGCGCGCGATGATCGCGGCGTGGCAGGTGCGGCCGCCGCGGTTGGTGACGATGGCGGCGGAGCGCTTCATCACCGGTTCCCAGTCGGGATCGGTCATGTCCGCGACCAGCACGTCGCCCGGCTGCACGCGCTTCATGTCGTCGAGCGAACGCACCACGCGCGCGGTGCCGCTGCCGATCTTGCTGCCGATGGCGCGGCCTTCGGCCAGCACTTCGCCGCGTTGTTGCAGCGAATAGCGTTCGATCTGCGTGGCCTGCGCGCGCGACTTCACCGTTTCCGGGCGCGCCTGCAGGATGTAGAGCTTGCCGGTGTTGCCGTCCTTGCCCCACTCGACGTCCATCGGGCGGCCGTAGTGCGCCTCGATCACCAGCGCCTGCTTGGCCAGTTCCTGCACGTCGGCATCGGCGATGGAGAATTTCGAACGCAGTTCCGCCGGCGTGTCCTCGGTGCGAACGCGTTCGCCCGCTACGTTCGAATACACCATTCGCAGTTGCTTGCTGCCCAGCGAACGACGCAGGATCGCCGGCTTCCCGGCCTTGAGCGTGGGCTTGTAGACGTAGAACTCGTCGGGATTCACCGCACCCTGCACGACCATCTCGCCGAGGCCGTAGCTCGCCGTGACGAAGACCACGTCGCGGAAGCCGGATTCGGTATCGAGGGTGAACAGCACGCCGGAGGCGCCGACGTCGGAGCGCACCATCAATTGCACGCCGGCGGAGAGGAACACGTCCTCGTGGGCGAAACCGTGGTGGACGCGGTAGGCGATGGCGCGGTCGTTGTAGAGGCTGGCGAAGACTTCCTTGACCTTGTGCACCACATCGTCGGCGCCGGTCACGTTGAGGAAAGTTTCCTGCTGGCCGGCGAACGAGGCGTCGGGCAGGTCTTCGGCGGTGGCGGAGGAGCGCACCGCGACCGCAATGTCGGCGGCACCGGCGTCGGCGCAGAGTTTCGCGTAGGCGGCGCGGATGTCTGCATCGAGGCCGGGCTGCAGCGGGGCGTCGATCACCCAGCCGCGGATTTCCGCACCCGCGCGGGTGAGTGCGGGCACGTCCTCGACATCGATGGTCGCCAGCTTGTCGTAGATGCGCTGGTGCAGGTCGTTGTGCGCGATGAAGGCCTTGAACGCGTCCGCCGTGGTGGCGAAGCCGCCCGGCACGGAGACGCCGAGCCCGGAGAGTTCGCCGATCATTTCGCCCAGCGAGGAATTCTTGCCGCCCACCTGGGCGAGATCGGACAGGCGCAGGTCGTGCAGCCAGAGGACGTTGCTGGTCAAGGCGGACTCCGTGGGGCAGGGCGGCGTGGGGCCGGACGCGCGGCGGGAAAGCCGCTATTTTAGCAGTGCGGCCGCCATGGCCGAGCCTGGGCCAGAACCCGCCATGACCGCAGCGCGCCCGGTGTTCTACGTCTCCGACGGCACCGGCATCACCGCCGAGACCATCGGACACAGCCTGCTGACCCAATTCACCGGGACCCGCTTCGCCACCGACCGCATTCCGTTCGTGGATACCGTCGACAAGGCCCGCAGCGTCGCCGCCCGCATCCGCGCCGCGGGCGAGGCCGCGGGCCTGCGTCCGGTGATCGTCAGTTCCTGCGTGGACGCGGAGTTGATCCAGGCCCTGGGCGAAAGCGGCGCGCTGGTGCTGGACGTGTTCGCCCCCTACATCGCCCCGATGGAACAGGAACTCGGCCTCAAGCGCATGCCGCAGGTGGGCCAGGCGCACGGCATCGTCGATTTCGACACCTACCACCGCCGCATCAACGCGATGAACTACGCGCTGACCCACGACGACGGCATGCGCCTGGACTACGCGGAGGCCGACCTGATCCTGGTCGGCGTTTCGCGCGCGGGCAAGACCCCGACCTGCGTCTACCTGGCGCTGCACTACGGCATCCGCGCCGCGAATTACCCGCTGACCGACGACGACCTCGATTCCGACCGGCTGCCGGCGAAACTGCAAGCCTATCGGCGCAAGCTGTTCGGCCTGACCATCGATCCCGAACGCCTGCAGCAGATCCGCCAGGAACGACGGCCGAATTCGCGCTATTCGCAGCTGGAGACGTGCAGGCGCGAAGTGGCGCAGGCCGAGGCCATGTTCCAGGTGGAACGCATCCCGGTGCTGAGCACGACGCACGCATCCATCGAGGAAATCGCGAGCCGGGTGCTGGAATCGCTGGGCATCAACCGCGAGATGTTCTGAACGCGGATCGCGGAAACGAAAAACCCGCGCAATGCGCGGGCCGGGAATCCCAAGTTATCCCCGAAGCGCGATTCCGTCAATGCTGCCCGCGATGCGTTTTCGCGCGTAGCATCGGGCCCATGGCACAAGTGCTCGCACGCGCCACGCGCATCCCCAGGCTCGGCCGTTTCGGCTGGCTGATGGCCCTGTACGCGGAAAACCACCGCAAGCTGGTGCGCTTGTTCGAACCCGGGGACCTCGCGGCCGGAAGCTACGCGTCCTCGATCGGCGATGGCCTCGACCTGCGACTGGACGTGCTCGAGCAGCATCGTTACACCAGCGAATTGCGCATGACCTACACGGTGGTGGACGCCGCCACCGGCGCGCCGGATCCGTCGGCGTTCATCCGCCTGTACCGCGACGCGCACCAGGCCGAGGCGACGCATTGCCACGTCGGTCGGCGCTGGCAGGATGCGATCGGCATGTATCCGCCGACCGATACGCTGATCCGCCATCGCCTGCGCATGAACACCTTCCTCGGCAAGTGGTTGGATTACCTCGCCGAGCAGGGCCATGGCGTCGCGCGCCTGCAACCGCTGGCGGATGCGCCGGTGCTGGTGGATGTCCCGGCGCGGCGCGCATCCGACGCCTGAATCGCCGTTCATTCCGCAAAAAAGAAAACGCCCGCTTGCGCGGGCGTTTCGATGTTGGCGTCCCCACGGGGATTCGAACCCCGGTCGCTACCGTGAAAGGGTAATGTCCTAGGCCTCTAGACGATGGGGACACGGTGAAGCTTTGTTCCAGAATCCCGACGGCCTAAGCCGGGAAGGTGGTGGAGCCAGCCGGGATCGAACCGGCGACCTCCTGCATGCCATGCAGGCGCTCTCCCAGCTGAGCTATGGCCCCACGGCTGGAAAGCGCGAAATTTTAACGGCGCCGATTCCGGACCGCAAGCGGAATCAGAACCAGCCACGGATCCCGGCGACCCAGTGCCCGCCGGCCCCGCCGCCATGCATGCCCGTCGTGGACCACTCGTAGCCGAAGTAGGGCGCGAACTGGCGCGTGAATTCGTAGCGCAGGCGCAGCCCGGCCTCGAAGGAATCGCGCGGCGCGTCGTGTCCGGCATAGGCATCGGCTTCCAGTCGTGGCTGCAGGACGAGGCGTTGCGTCAGCAACAGGTCGTAGCTGGCTTCGGCACGCGCGCCGATCCCGTCTTCGCCGGCATAGAGCGTGGCGGCGATGTCGATCTTGTACGGCGCCATGCCTTCGACGCCCAGCGCCAGCCAGTCGCGGTGTTCGCCTTCGCCGAAATCGTGGCGCACGCCCAGGGTGCGGTTCCACCACGGGCCGGTGGCGTGCGACCACAGCAGTTCGAGTTCGCCGTCGCGGGTGTCGCCCCCGATGCGTTCGCCGCGACTGCGCCATTCGAAACGATCGCGACGACCCCCGGCCCAACCGTGCAGTTCCCACGCGAGTCCGTTCGCATCGTCGTCGCGGAAGGCTTCCAGCCGGTCGAATGCCAGCGTGGCGATGAACGGGTCGTCGTCCATGTGCTCGCGCATGTCCATGCCGTCGAGGTCGGGGAAGGCCCGCGCGCGTTCTTCCGCGGTCGGCGGCGGCAGGGCGGGGGAGGGCGAAGGCGGTTGGGGCTGCTGCATCATCCGGGCATGTTCCTCGGCGCTCATTCCCGGCATGCCTTGCATCGACGACATATCGTGGCCTTCGTGCTGCGCCCACGCGGCCGGCGCAACAAGCGCGAAGGCGAGGGCTGGAATGCGCTTCATGCGTCCACCCGCACTTCGCGGAACATGCCGAGCTCCATGTGCAGCAGCATGTGGCAGTGGTAGGCCCAGCGCCCGAGTGCGTCGGCGCGGACGCGATAGCTGCGCGAATGTCCCGGCGGCACCGTCACGGTGTGGCGGCGCACGCGGAATGCACCATCCTCGTTCTCGATGTCGCTCCACATCCCGTGCAGGTGGATCGGGTGTTCCATCATCGTGTCGTTGATGAGCACGATGCGCAGGCGTTCGCCGTAATCGAAGCGGATCGGTTGCGATTCCGAAAACGGCACGCCATCGAACCCCCAGGCGTAGCGCTCCATGCTGCCGGTCAGGTGCAGTTCCAGCGTGCGCCCCGGTTCGCGACCATCGGGGTCGGCGAAATCGCTGCGCAGGTCGGAAAGCGTGAGCACGCGGCGACCATTGCCGCGCAGTCCGACGCCGGGATCGTCCTGCGCCTTCGAGACCGACGTCGCGCGCATATCGATCCATGGCGAATTCGGCAACGGCTTCGATTCGGCCATGCCGTGCGCCATGCCCGGCATGGAATGATCCATCTTCGACATGTCGTGGCCGGCGCCGTGGTCCATGCCCATGTCGGTCATGGTCAGCAGCGGTCGTGGATCAAGCGCGGGAACGGGAGCGGACAGTCCATATCGCGGCGCCAGGGTGGCGCGCGCATAACCGCCGCGATCCATCGCCTGGGCGAAGATCGTGTACGGGTGGTCCTGCGGTTCCACGATGATATCCAGCGTTTCAGCGGCCGCGATCCGGAATTCGTCGACGCTCACCGGGTGCACGCGCTGGCCGTCGGCGGCGACCACGATCATCTTCAGGCCGGGGATGCGTACGTCGAAATAGGTCATCGCCGAACCGTTGATGAAACGCAGGCGCACGCGTTCGCCGCGCGCGAACAGTGCAGTCCAGTTCGCGTCAGGCGCCTGTCCGTTGACGAGATAGGTATAGGTCGCCGCACCGACATCGGCGAGGTCCGTCGGACTCATGCGCATGCGGCCCCACATCGCGCGGTCGGCGCGGGTCGCGGGCCAACCGTCGCGTCGGGCATCGCGCAGCAGGTCGCCGACCGTGCGGCGATGGCGGTTGTAGATGTCGGATTCGATCAGCAGCTTGCGCTGGATCGCGTGCGGATCCTCGTCGCTCCAATCCGACAGCAATACGACGTGCTCGCGGTCGGCGGCGATGCCGTCGGGTTCGCGCGGGTCGATGACGATGGCGCCATAGACGCCCTGCGCTTCCTGCAGGCTGGAATGCGCGTGGTACCAGTACGTCCCGGCCTGTTGCACCGGGAAGCGGTAGAGATAGCTGCCGCCCGGTGCTATGCCGTGGAAGCTCAATCCCGGCACGCCGTCCATGTCCGCCGGCAGCAGGATGCCGTGCCAGTGCAGCGAGGTCATTTCGTGCAGCGAGTTGTTGACGCGCAGCGAAACCGTGTTGCCTTCGCGCCAGCGCAGCGTCGGTGCCGGCAGCGAACCGTTCACCGTCTTCGCCCAGGCGCGACGACCGCTCAGGTTCACCGGCAATGCGCCGACGTCGAGCACGAAGTTCGTGCCGCGCAATTCGGGAATGGCATGAGCTTGCACGTTTTGCGCGAACAGGCCGCGGGGCAGGGCGGCCGCGCCGGCGATGGCCAGCGTGCTGGTGACGAAACGGCGACGCGCGGGATCGAACGGCGCGTTCAATGGCAGGGCGCCTTGATCTGCTTGCGCAGCAGCCACCAGTTGACCGGCCATGCGGCGAGGAAACCCGCGGGCGCGGCCAATGCAAAGCTCGTCCAGAACTGCGGCGCAAACACCGATTTCACGCCCATGCCACCGGACAGGTAATCGACCACGTTCATCGCGATTTCCATCACGCCGATCGACACCGCTTCGCCCAGCCAGATGGTTCGCAGCGCGTGTATGAAATTCATGCCGCGCTTCACCAGCGGCCACAGGCCGAGGCTGAATCCGCTGGCGTAGGACAAGGTCGTCGCGAGCACGACCGTTTGCCATGCGGCGAGTCCAAGGCCCACGCCGATCAGCAGGCCGGCGATTTCGCCGATGACGCAGCCGGTCAGGCAATGCAGGGTCGCGTGCGCGGCGATGCGCACCGGCGTATCGCCATGGCCGCCGTGTGCGTGGTGTGAATGTGCTTCGACTTTCGCGACGGATTCGTGATGGCAGCAGGCATGCGCCGCATCGACCTGCGAATGATCGTGGTTGGCGTGTTCGCTCATGACGAAGCCTCCGCGCTCGTGCCCAGCACGCGCTGGATGATCGGACAGCCGTCGAGCGATCCGTGCCCGGAGCACGAGTCCGCCAATTCGGCCAGCGAGGCGCGCAAGGCCTGCAGTTCGCGCAGCTTGGCGTCCACGTCGGCGAGCCGGCGCTCGGTCAGCGCCCGGACCTCGGCGCGGTCCGTATCCGGGTCGGCATTCAGCCGTAACAGTTCGCGGGTTTCCTCCAGGGTGAAGCCAAGCGCCTTGCAGCGGCGCACGAACAGCAACTGCTGCAGCTCGTCGTTGCCGTAATCGCGATAGCCGGATGGCCGTCGTGCCGGCGGCGGCAACAAGCCCTGGCGTTCGTAGTAGCGGACCGTATCGACTGCGACGCCAGCCTGGCCGGCGAGATGTCCGATGCGCATTGGAATCCCTTGAATCGGAAGGAGTGGGCCAAGCGTAAACCTTGGACTCTGGTCCAGAGTCAACTCTCCGATACTTCGCATAATGCATCTTATGTAAAATTGTCTAGGAGGTTTCTGATGTGGTGGCGCGGCCTTGCCCTATGGCTGGACTGGAAATTCCGCCGCACGGTCTCAGGCCCGGACTGCATCGAGGCCTGAACATGACCGCCTGCCGCGTCTGCCACCACGAATTCAGCGACGCGCACTACCAGCGCGTCGTGTACGGCACAGCGCCTCTCTACGGCCCGTGGCATGGCTGGCGCACCGCCGGGCGGTACCTGGTCGCGCCAAGCGGCGAACGCCTCACCGTCGAGCGCGTGTTGGGACTGCTATGGGCTGAGAAGAATCGCCGGCGAATTCCCGTCGACGGGAATCAAACGACTGTTTTACTCGATCGAGTTAAGCGATCGATACCGGCGCGGGAGCGGTTCGAAGGGTCGGCATAATCCCCGCAAGGGGGACACCATGACAAAAGGACAATGGGAAGCGACGGCGTGGATCGTGCTGGCCGTGTCGATCGCAACGAACGCCGCGCAATACCTCAAGCACCGAAGCGACCGAGAGGCCGTCAGAGAGCAGGCCTTCGAAGCTTGCGCGGACATTCTGCACAAGCGCACTTTGGACGATGGCTACCGCGCACGAACACCTGCAGCGCGGCAACCCTCAGCACCGCTCGGCCAGAACGAGCGGTGTATCGGCGGGCAGCGATTCCGGAAGGACGGCAACGCCTGGACGCAAGTCGCAGGGCGTTGCGATTAGAGCAGGTCAGCAGGGAAGCGCTCTACTTCGCGTCGAGCGTGCCGTAGCTGGCCAGCGTGCCGAACGGTTGAGAATTCCCGCCGGAGAGCGTCGGCGTGTCCGCTGGCGCGTCCACAGGCGGCGGATCTTCATTCACCGCGAGCCGTTCGACCTCAGGCTTGCGGAACGGATTGTAGATTTCACCTTGCGCAGCAAGTTGAGCGCAGGACTTCACCGGCATGGCGTAAGTCGTGCCCTGCTCCGTGACGCAGGAACAGGTTTCATCGCGGACGGTGCCGGAAGCATCGACGCCCGCAGATGACGACATACAGAACACGCGAGGGTCAGCCACCACCTGCCGGCCATCGAAGGCCGGCGCCGTCCATGGCGCTGCAGGGATACGCGGCGTCACCTGATGAATGTATTCCTCAGCCGTTGCGTAGCTGATTGTGCGCTTGCCAGAGCGAACTGGGTCAGCCGGCGTGCCGCCTACGGCTGGCACGCCGGCCTGATCCCGAGTTTCGCCTGATGGCTTGCCGCCGATGCTGTGCGCTCGGTGAATGGCGAACCAGAACAGCCCCGCGAGAACGATGAGAGAGACCGCGACCAGTTTGAGCTTGCGGGGCACCTTGGGCTTGATGGTGTGCACCTCGGCGCTGTCGTAGTCGGCGAAGTCGGAGGATGGGAACAGGAACACCGACTGGTCGGCCTCACTACGTGTCGTCGCGTCCTCGGGATCATCCATGCACCGCTTCCACGTCCACATGCGGGAAGCCTTACCGCCAACCTCGAGCATGAGATGGTGGTGCAGATCGACAAGGCCGCGGATGTGCTTATCGAGGTACGTCGGCTGCTGCGTCAGCAGAACGATGGTGATCCCGAGATGGCGCTGGGTTTCCATCGCCTGCACTTCCGCAGGAGGATCGCCAGAGCGACGAGAACGCCAGAAGCGTTGCGCTTCATCGACGAACAGGATCGATCCGGTGGGCAGGCTCTCCCATTCGCGCGGGTTGTCGAGTACCTGGACACCCTGTACGCGAAGACCGTTGAAATTCGACGCGAACACCGGACGGCCAGCAGCGATTTCCTGCTTCATCAAGCCAACCGCTTTCAGGGACTTCCCATTGCCACGCTTGCCGGTGATGAGAACCGTGGTCTCGCCGATCATGTCGTGCCCGTCAGTCGCTTGAGAATAAGGCGCTTCGCAAATGCGGCAGCGTAGGCGGAAACGATGATCGAGCAATACACATCGATCCGGAAGAAACCGACCCACGCCGCCGCATTCGCAGGCAGGCCACCGAACCCTTGTTCGAAGTACGAGGTAACCGCGGGCAAGGCGTACTGCTGAGTTCCGAAGCCAATGCCGAGGAACACCAGCGTGGAAACGACCCACATGCCGGCGCGCGAGAACACCAAGCGCGAGAGGCCCGCCAGCAACGGCGAGATGAATTCAAGGAGCAGCGCCCACATTAGCGGTTCCCCCCGAATATCCATGCCGCCTGCGCAAGCGCAGCAAGGATGACCAGAGCGCCGATGACTTCGCCCAGGTCGCACATGCCGGAGGTATCGATCGTGCGGGTTTGGCCGGCGATGGTGAAGGTCGGCGGCGCGGGACAGCTTCGCGCGAGGCCGAAGCCGGACTGATCCAGTTCAGTGTTGAGGTCATCATCCTGAAAAATCGACCCCGGCGTCGTCTGGCCGGTGGCAGAGCCATCGTCGAGATCGCCTGTACCGTTGTGACCGGTCAGGTCGCCATGCAGCGTGTCGAGCTTTCCATTCGTCTCGCTCAAGTCCATGTTCGAAGAATTCGGATTGCCCGGCGGCAGACCGCCGTTCGCATTGCCCTGCAACGCACAACGTATCGCCCAAGTCTGGAAAAGCATTGAGGCGAGAATTTGATTCCCAGTAGAGACAGGTGGCGTGTTGCAGTCACCGCCGCCGCTCGACTGGTCGCTGTTTGGTTTCGTGTCGTCGCACGCAGGCGTGCCGGCAACACCGCAATCTGGCTTGCCATCGCCATTGTCGTCCGAACCGTCGTCGTTTCCATCGCCGTCGTTGTCGCCCTGCCCGTTCGAACCTCCGCCCGTGCTGCCGGGATTATTCGGAGCGCCGTCATTCGCGTCGCTCGTACCGTCGCCATCGGAATCCGGCGGAGGCGTGGCGCCTGGAGAGGGAGTGCTCGGCCCTGCGGTGCAGGTCATGCCGGTGGCCGTCCAGCCGTCTGTGGAGATATAGACGATGCCGTCGATTTTCTTATAGGTAACGTAACCGCCGTTGTGCAGAATCGGCGTATTGAGGAACTCGCAGCCACCAGAACAGACGCTAACCACCCCCGACTCATAACTCCCCGTAGGTGATTCGAACCAGCCACCGGAGAGAGGTGGATCGTTAACACTGCAAGGCTCCTTGCAGGTGTGTGTGTTGTCGTCCCACGTCGTGCCTGCTGGGCACTCGGTAGTCCAAGAGTGTTCGTTGTCGTGAGCGGTTTCATAGGTCGAGATCGAACATTGCGTAAGCCCAGGTTTTAGACACTGCTTGTATTCACCGCGCTCGCGGTAGGCCTTGGGAACGGACGCGTAGATGTAGCAATAACCGCCCTTCGTCAGCGTGTATTGCCATTGAGTTGTATTAGTTTGAGATGCAGAAAACCACACGGAAACGTTGTTCGTTGCTTGGGAAAGGCAGTGCGAATACGCCTCCTGGCGCGAAGGATGGTTATCGACCGCGGCCCTCGCGTTGCACGCGTAGAGACTCAGCAGCACCACCAGCGCATAGGCGCAGCGTCGCACAAGCGCGGACACGAAAACGCGCGCGAGCCAGTTATTCATCCCAACCCCGCACGGCGAGCCAGAACATCGCGGCGAGGAAAAAGAGAACCAGCCAGCCGTCCATTGAAAGTATCCGAGAGGAGAAAAGAATGGGCGCCGACTCGCCCAGGACGATCAACCGCGGCGGATCAGCTTGAGCGCGCGGACAGCCCAGATCGCGACGCCGAACGCGATGGCGACGGCGACGGCCGCGGTCTGGCCATCGGTGATGGCCGAGGTGATCGCGGTGGTATCCGGCGCGGCAGCGAAGGCAAGACCGGGGGACAGCGCGACCAGCACGCCTGCGACCTTCGCAAGGCGGGCACCTTTGTTGACACAGAACATTCGAAACTCCCTTCTACCCTGCCCTAGCGAAATGCCGGGCTTCATTGGGTCTTTTTTCCGATGATCTTCACGACCATCACGGCGACGAGCGCGCCGAGGAATGCGTACGCAATCGTCTGCGCGTCGTCGATGGAAAGAGGCGGCACCAACGAAGGCGCTTCGACCCATGCCGTTGTCGTGCACGATCCGCCGGGTGCCGGCGGCGGATCGTCCAGGCAGGTGAGCGTCTGCATGGCTTAGGCCGCTTTCGCTGCAGCAGGCTTCAAGGGAACCAGCGGAAGGCGGCGAGCGAGCTTGAGGTCGCCGAAGTCACCGACCGAAATCGCGTCCTCGAGGTCGAGCGTGTATTCACCGACCGGGAACGGCTCGTTTTTGCCGATGTCGATGCGAACGGTCTGCCGGAACTTCGCGCATTCCGCCGTGGCTTCCTGCGTACGGATGACACCGCTGCGACCGTCAGGCTTCGACCATGATTTTTCGTCGGTAGCGGGATTGAACGGCTTGGTGATGGTGACTTTCATTTTCATGCTGCCTTGTCGAGTGATTAAGAAAGTTGCGTTCGAACCAGTGATGCAAGGTCGCCTGTGGTGCGCTTGAATCGTCCAGGGCGACCGGGCCGGACAACGTTTTTGAGCAGGTACTCAACGGCTTCATCGCCGAGCGCATCCATGACCAGATGCAGCGCCGTGCCGGCTTGCGTACGCAGGAAACGCACCATCGCCTTCGCACTGGCATTGACCATTTGTTCCTTGACTTGCAGGCGCTCCGCTTCACCAACCACGAAAGCGGCGAGCGCCGGGTATGCGCCAGCGAAATAGATGCCGGGATTGCGGAGGGCATCGTTCGGAAGATCGATTCGCTTCGCGTACAGGCGCAACTCGCAACGCGTGTAGAGCGAATCCGGGTCGCCGAGCTGCTTGCCTTTTTCGTAGACGTTGAGCTGCTTGTGGCCCTTCTGGCCGATGTAAAGGCTGCATCCCTTGTTGCTGCCGAGGTCATCGACGAAGGACGCGGACGGCGGGCGACCGTTGCACATGAATTCACCTGCGGTATGGAGATCGCGGAAGGTCTGGAGATTGAAAAATTCGCCGGTCAGGTCATCGACCGCGATGTCGCAACGCGAGAGACGCGCGTCGATGAAGTCCAGGTTGTCGGCGACCGAAGGCCAGTGCGGGACGTGCTGGCACCCCTGCCCTGTCAAGCTGATGCACATACGACCGTCATCGCCGAAGCCGATCCGGCCGCACACCGAGCCGGTGTCATCGACCATGACCGCAGATCGCGGGTAGAAATTGAACGGCTTATCGGTGATGGCACCGACCGCGATCCCCTGCCCCACATGGAACAGGTCGCGGAGGACTTGAGCCGGCGAACGCTTGCGCATGTAGACGCGAGCTTTTTCGCTGTCCAGAACCACGGTGCAAAAATCAATGATTGGCGCGCTCAGGGAGGACTTTTGGCCCGTGTTACTGTTCGGGCCCTGCCGGCTGTTGCCGGCACCGAGCGGTGAAAAGGTGCCATCAGGCATTGCATTGCTCCCGGCAAATGCGTTCCTCGACCTCGGCCTCGCAGGCGGCGAGGTAGATGCCGGCCCACAGGTCGTAACCATCGTCGTCGCGGGTGAAGAGGTCGCCCTGGGCGAGGTGCACGAAGGCCTGTTCCTTCGCCATGCGTGCACCGCGTTCGGAGTCAGTGATGCGGCTCACCGAGACGCTCGCTTCACACGGAGACGGATCACAAGCGCGATATGCGCTGCAGCAATTTTCCGGCCCTGCCGCTTGGCCTTGCGGTAACGCTTGTCGAGCTCGAGCAACCCTTGCTTCATCCCCTGCCCTCCCCGGCTTTGAGAAAGGCCCCGGCTGGGATGGGACGGGTCGGATCGTGTCCTCGCCGTAGGGGAGTCGGCCCCCGACCCACCGAGCCCCAGCCGGGGCGTGCTTATTGCCTAGAGTCGCTAGGCAGCGGGGACTGTATAAAGGGGCTAGGCAGCTATGTCAACAGGGTATAGGCACATGGAACTTAGCGACATCATCGACCAGGCGAAAATCACAGCTGGGGTCGAGAGTGACCGAGCTTTCGCAAAACACCTGAAGGTTAGCCACGGAACGGTATCGAACTGGCGCGTAGGCCGAGTGCTGCCCGACGCAGTCAGCTGCGAAAGATTGGCCGGATTGACCGGAATCCCCCTAGCGAAGGTGCTGGGGATCGTGGGCGAGGCGCGGGCGATATCCCGCGAGGAGAAAGCGGTTTGGAGGAAGCTGGCCGCGAGTGCGGTTGCAGTCATTCTGATGTTTACATCGTCGGCGAACTTCGCCGTACATGCAGAAACTTCGTCGATAACGGCGAAAAATGCATCTTATGTAAATTAAAGAATGACCAATCCCGCCCAAGGAGCCTGAACTATGCCTACCTGTGGCGATCTACCTCGCCTCAGCCTATAACGAGGCTGACGCATGGCTGGGCTCTATCAGGTCAGCCCGACTGGCGAACGCCTGATGCCGGAACGCTTGCGCGGAATCATGTTCGTAGAAAGCCATCGGCCGAAACGGCATATCGAAACCATGGTGACGCTCTTGCCGCCTTGCCGCGACGCTGAATCGCAGCGTCAGCTTTTCCTGTCGCCTGCTTCTTCGCGCGCCGCCCGCAACCGATCCAGCTTTTCCTTGAGCCTGGCTTCCATGCCGGCTTCGGTCGGCTGGTAGTACACGCGTTCGCCCATGGCATCGGGGAATCCGGTCTGGTCCAGCGCCACGCCGCCAGCGACATCGTGGTCGTACTGGTAGCCGCTGCCGTAGCCGAGCTGCTTCATCAGCTTCGTCGGCGCATTGCGAATGTGAATCGGCACGTCCTGCGTGCCGTATTCGGCCACGTCGCGCTTCGCCTCGCCAAAGGCCTTGTACGCCGCGTTGGATTTCGCCGTGCTGGCGAGATAGATCGCCAATTGCGCCAGCGCGAGATCGCCTTCGGGCGAACCGAGCCGGTCGTAGGTGTCCCATGCCTCGATCGCCATTTGCAGCGCGCGCGGATCGGCAAGTCCAATATCCTCGACCGCCATGCGTGTGAGTCGCCGCGCGAGATAACCCGGATCGCAGCCGCCATCGAGCATGCGCGCCAGCCAATACAACGCGGCATCCGGGTTGGAACTGCGCACGCATTTGTGCAGCGCCGAGATCTGGTCGTAGAACTGCTCGCCGCCCTTGTCGAAACGCCGGCTGCGATCGGCCAGCACTTGCTCCAGCGTAGCGTTCGTGATCGTGCCGCCCTCCCCCGCCAGGTCGGCGGCGATTTCGAGGAAGGTCAGGCCACGGCGCACGTCGCCGTCGGCGGCGCGCGAGATCAGCAGCAATTGTTCGTCGCCGATGTGCAGTTCGCGTTCGCCGATGCCGCGTTCCGCATCATCGAGCGCGCGCCGCAAGGTCACGGCGATGTCATCGGCGCTCGCCGCTTCCATCACGTGCACGCGACAGCGCGACAGCAGCGCGGAATTCAGTTCGAACGACGGATTTTCGGTGGTCGCGCCGACGAACAGGATCGTCCCGCGTTCGATGTGCGGCAGGAAGGCGTCCTGCTGCGCCTTGTTGAAGCGGTGCACCTCGTCCACGAACAGCACCGTGCGCCGGCCTTCGGCGAATCGCCGCGCGGCCTCGGCGAGCACTTGCCGCACTTCCGGCAAGCCGGAAAGTACGGCGGAAATCGCGCGGAAATCGGCGTCGGCGTATTTCGCCAGCAACAGCGCCAGCGTGGTCTTGCCGCAGCCCGGCGGTCCCCACAGCACCATCGAATGCACGTGGCCGGATTCGATCGAACGCCGAAGCGCGGCGCCCGGTGCGAGCAAACGTCGCTGCCCGACCATCTCGTCCAGGTCGCGCGGACGCATGCGCTCGGCCAGTGGGCGCGAGGCATCGCGATCCACGGTCAGCAGATCCGGGTCGTCGAATTGCGGTTCACGCTTCGCCATGCGCCGACGATAGCAAGCCGCGGTCGCTTCCGGCGCGAATCAGCCCTCGCCGCCGACCACATCCACATCCTTGGGCGGCACATAGGTGAAGGTGCCGCGGCCGAAGGACGGATTCCGCACCCACTTCGCGAACACGATTTCGGTGCGCTGGCCGAGCAGGTCGGTGAAACTCATGCGGTTCAGGCCATTGCCGTCGAAACCCAGGCGCGCAGATTCGAAACTGGCGTTGTCCTTGTCGCGCGGGGTCAGCGTCAGCCAATCGAGGCCGCCATCACTGCCGGCTTCGGCGACGAGGTAATCCTTGTCCAGCTTCGCCGGGTCGATCAATGCCGCGAGCGGGCTATTGCTCTCGGCCGCGCCCTGCATGCGTTTCGTCACCTGCTTGAGGTCCGGGTCGTAGACCCACACGGTCTTGCCGTCGGCGACGATCAGTTGCGGATACGGCTTGACGTATTCCCAGCGGAACAGGCGCGGCGCCGACAGCGACACGCGGCCGGTCGAATATTCCTTCTTCGCGCCGTTGCTGTCGTACACGGTCTGCGCGAAACCGCCCTGCAGGCCCTTGAGCCCGTGGGTGAAGGCATCGAGATCGTCGCGCGCCCCAGCATTGGCGGTGGTCGCAACCAGGATCGCGGCGATGCCGAGCATGGTGGAAAGGCGCATCGAAGTGCTCCGTGTGTGCATGGATGCAGTGTGTCGATTCGAAGCTGAATGCGTGGCGAAGCGTGCCCTCCCCCGCTTGGAGGCATTCAGTCGCGTGGCGGTGGTGGCGCGAGCACGCTGCGATCGCCGTTGTGCTCGGGCGGCGTCACCACGCCCGCGGCTTCCATCGCCTCGATCAGTCGCGCGGCGCGGTTGTAGCCGATCTTCAGGCGCCGCTGCACGCCGGAAATCGACGCGCGCCGGGTTTCGGTCACGATGCGCACCGCCTCGTCATAGAGCGGATCGGATTCGTCGCCTGCGGAGTGCGATTCGGGAAGTCCGGTCGCGCCGACCACCACGCCCTCGCCCATCGGCTGCACTTCCTCGAGCACGCCTTCGATGTAATCCGGCCCGGTGCTGGACTGCTTGAGGTGTTCGACCACGCGGTGCACTTCCTCGTCGCTGACGAAGGCGCCGTGGATGCGTTCGGGCACCGCCGTTCCCGGCGGCAGGTACAGCATGTCGCCGTTGCCGAGCAGCGTTTCCGCGCCGCTCTGGTCGAGGATGGTGCGCGAATCGATCTTGCTCGAGACCTGGAACGCGATGCGCGTGGGGATGTTGGCCTTGATCAGGCCGGTGATGACGTCCACCGACGGCCGTTGCGTGGCGAGGATCAGGTGCATGCCGGCGGCGCGCGACTTCTGCGCCAGCCGCGCGATCAGTTCCTCGACCTTCTTGCCGACGATCATCATCATGTCGGCGAATTCGTCGATGAACACGACGATGTACGGCAACGGTTCCAACTGGCGCGGCGCCTCGCCCAGGTCGGCATTGGGCTTGAACAGCGGGTCCAGCAGCGGCTGGCCGGCGTCCTGCGCGTCCTTCACCTTCTTGTTGAAGCCGGAGAGGTTGCGCACGCCGAGGATGCTCATCAGCTTGTAGCGGCGCTCCATCTCCGCCACGCACCAGCGCAGGCCGTTCGCGGCCTCCTTCATGTCGGTCACGACCGGTGCGAGCAGGTGCGGGATGCCCTGGTAGACGCTGAGTTCCAGCATCTTCGGGTCGATCATCAGCATGCGCACGTCGGCCGGAGAGGCCTTGTACAGCAGGCTGAGCACCATCGCGTTGACCGCGACCGACTTGCCCGAACCGGTGGTGCCGGCGACCAGCAGGTGCGGCATGCGTGCAAGATCCGCAACCGTCGGGCGCCCGGCGATGTCCTTGCCCAGCGCCAGCGTCAGCGGGCTGCCGGACTTGTCGTATTCCTTGGAGCGCAGCAACTCGCTGAGGTAGATCATCTCGCGGTGCGTGTTCGGCGTTTCCAGGCCGATCACCGACTTGCCCGGGATCACGTCGACCACGCGCACCGACTTCACGCTCAGGCCGCGCGCGATGTCCTTGTCCAGCGAACTGATCTGGCTGACCTTCACGCCGGGCGCCGGCTGCACTTCGAAACGGGTGATGACCGGGCCGGGGTAGGCGCCGACGACCTCGGCATCGATGCGGAAATCCTTGAGCTTGAATTCGATCTGCCGCGACAGCGTTTCCAGCGTGTCCTCGTCGTAGCCCTTGGCCTGCGGCTTGGGATCGTCGAGCAGCGCCAGCGGCGGGATGCCGGAACCGTCGCCGACGTGGAACAGCGGGATCTGCTGCTCGCGCTTGGCGCGATCGCTCTTCTCCACCGCCGGTGGCGCGGGCGGTTCGATCTTCACCGGCGTGCGTTTCGCGCGCAGTTCGGTGTCGATGCGCCGGGTTTCCTCGCGTTCGACCCGCATTTCGCGGGCGTCGTGCCATTCGACCGCCTGCTGGGTCTTTTGCCGGAAGCGCGCCGGGATCGCCAGCACCTGCTTGCCGATCCAGTCCATCACCGCCAGCCACGACAAACCGGTGGCGAGGGTGATCGAGACCAGCAGCAGCGCGAGCAGGAACAGGTTGCCGCCGACCGGGCCAAAGCCGCGGTACAGCGAATTGCCGACCAGTCGGCCGAGGATGCCGCCGCTGCCGGCGGAGAAGTCCACCGCATTGCCGATGCGCAGCGCCAACAACCCGGTCGCGGACACGAGGAAGCCGACGATGCCCACCAGCCGGAACGCCGGACCGAGGTCGGCATCGCCGTCGCCATCGCTGTCCATGCCGAACAGCGCGATCCACGCGACGGCGCCCAGCACCACGGGCAGCAGGTAGGCGACGTAGCCGGTCAGGTAGAACAGCACGTCGGCGAGGAATGCGCCGATGCGCCCGCCCCAGTTGTGCAGTTCGCTGGTCACCCCGCCCGATTGCGACCAGCCGGGATCGGCCGACGAATAGGTCAACAGGCTGGCGATGAGGAACAGCACCACGCACACGACCGGGATCATCGCGATGTCGCGCCACAGCCGGTGCTGGCGCAGGCGCGCGAGCCGGCCGGGCGCCTGCGGAGCAGGCTCCGCGGCGCGGCTGCGCTTGCTGCGGGTCGAATCCTGGATCGGGCGGGCCACCGTGCGATCTTGCCTTAGAAATATCCCCTAGGCCATTGATCGTACGTCAAAACTTCATGCCCTGCAGCGCCGGATGGATGATTTTCCCACCTTCGACATTGATGCCCTTCACCAGCGCCTCGTTGCCGCGCCAGTCGCCCGAGGCGAGCTTGTTCACCCACGGCAGGATCGCCGCGCAGATCGCCTGCGAGGAGGTTTGCGGCACGGCGCCCGGCATATTGGTCACGCAGAAGTGGGTCACGCCCTCCTCCACGTAGGTCGGGTCCTTCCAGGTGGTCGGGCGCGAGGTCTCGAAGCAACCGCCCTGGTCGATGGCGATGTCGACCACGACCGAACCGTCTTCCATGTCCTTGAGCATTTCGCGGGTCATCACGTGCGGGGCCTTGGCGCCGGTGATCAGCACCGCGCCGATGACGAGGTCGGCGCGCGCCACTTCGCGCGCGACCACGTCGTGGTAGGGATACAGCGCGGTGACGTTGTTGCCGAGCCGCATCATTTCGTCCATGCGGTCTTCGCGCATTTCGAACACGGTGACATTGGCTCCGCCCGCGGCCGCGAGCGCGGCGGAAGCGCCGCCCGCGCGGCCCGCGCCGAACACGACCACGCGGCCACGCTCGGTCGCGGCCAGGCCGCCGAGCAGCTTGCCCTTGCCGCCCATGGGCTGGTGCAGCAAATGAGTGCCGACCTGCACGCCGATCTTGCCGGCGATCACCGACATCGGCGCCAGCAGCGGCAGGTCGCCGTTGGGCAGTTCCACGGTTTCGAACGCGACGCCGGTCAGGCCGATGTCCAGCAGGCGCTTGGTCAGTTCCGGCTCCGCGGCCAGGTGCAGGTAGCAGAACAGCAAGTGGTCCTTGCGCAGCAGCGCGAGGTCGCCGGCGATCGGTTCCTTGACCTTCACGATCAGCTCGCCCTTCTCGTACAGCGCGGCGGCGTCGGGCGCGATCTTCACCCCGAGCTTGGTGTACTGCTCGTCCTTGAAGCCGGACTTCACGCCCGCGTCCTTTTCGATCCACACCTCGTGCCCGCGCTTGACCAGGTCGCCGGCGGCGGCCGGCACCAGCGCGACGCGCCCTTCGAGGGTCTTGGTTTCCTTCGGTACGCCGATGCGCATGGTTCGTTCCCTTCAGTGGTGTGGATGGGCGACAGCGTTGCAGCCATCGCGCCTTGTGCCGCGGCGATCCCGCCTCCAAGCTATGCGCTGGATGCGGAATGCCTGTTCCGCGAAATTATAGAGCCTCGACTCCAGCCCCATGAACCCGACCAAGCACACGCGCCTCCTCATCCTCGGTTCCGGCCCGGCCGGCTGGACCGCCGCCGTCTATGCCGCCCGCGCCAACCTGAAGCCGGTCGTGGTCACCGGCCTGCAGATGGGCGGTCAGCTGATGACCACGACCGAAGTCGACAACTGGCCGGGCGATGCGCACGGGCTGATGGGCCCGGACCTGATGGCGCGGATGCAGGCGCACGCGGAGCGTTTCGAAACGGAAGTGGTATTCGACCACATCCATACCGCCGACCTGTCCAAACGCCCGTTCCGCCTGGTCGGCGACAGCGGCGAATACACCTGCGACGCGCTGGTGATTGCTACTGGCGCCACCGCCAAGTACCTCGGCATCCCGTCGGAAGAGGAATACAAGGGCCGCGGTGTCTCCGCCTGCGCGACCTGCGACGGGTTCTTCTACAAGGACCAGGACGTGGCGGTGATCGGCGGAGGCAACACCGCGGTCGAGGAAGCGCTGTACCTGTCGAACATCGCGCGCAAGGTCTACCTCGTGCACCGCCGCGACACGCTGCGAGCCGAGAAGATCATGCAGGACAAGCTGTTCGCGAAGATCGAGAGCGGCAAGATCGAGGCGGTCTGGCACCACACCGTGGACGAAGTGCTGGGTAACGACGCCGGCGTGACTGGCATGCGCCTGAAGTCGGTGCAGGACGGCAGCACCCGCGAGATCCCGGTGCACGGGTTCTTCGTCGCCATCGGCCATTCGCCGAACACGCAGTTGTTCGAAGGCCAGCTGGCGATGAAGAACGGCTACCTCACCATCAACACCGGGCTCGGCGGCAACGCGACGCAGACCTCGGTGCAGGGCGTGTTCGCCGCCGGCGACGTCGCCGACCAGGTCTATCGGCAGGCGATCACCTCGGCCGGCTTCGGCTGCATGGCTGCGCTCGATGCCGAGAAGTTCCTGGACGAAGACCACTGATGCCGACGGCGCGCATTCACCGCGCGCTGTCCGAAATTCCCGCCGCCGCCTGGGATGCGCTGCACGACGGGCGCAATCCGTTCGTGTCGCACGCGTTTTTCGCTGGCCTCGAGGAAACTGGTTGCCTGCGCGAAGAATGGGGTTGGACGCCCTGTCATGTCGGCCTGTGGAATGGCGATGAGTTGATCGCCGCGGCGCCGGGCTATCTCAAGACCAATTCGCACGGCGAATTCGTGTTCGACCACGCCTGGGCGCATGCCTACGCGCAGCACGGGCTGGATTACTTCCCGAAATGGCTGGGCGCGGTGCCCTACTCGCCCGTCACCGGCCCGCGCCTGCTGGCGCGCGACGATTCGCTGCGTCGACAGTTGCTCGAAGCCATCGTCGGTTTTGCCCAACAGGCTGGGTTGTCCTCCGCGCACGTGAATTTCCACGAAGACCGCGAAGACGCCCTGTTCGATTCCGACTGGGTGCCGCGCGAGGACGTGCAGTATCACTGGCGCAGCGATGCCGGCTGGAGGTCGTTCGACGATTTCCTCGCGGCGATGGACCACAAGCATCGCAAGAACATCCGCCAGGAACGCCGCAAAGTGGCCGAAGCCGGCATCGAGTTCCGCATCGTGCATGGCGATGAGGCGAGCGAGGGCGACCTCGCCGCGATGCACGGCTTCTACCTGCGCACCTTCGTCGACTACGGCAATTCGCCAGCGCTGACGCTGGAGTTCCTGCACCACCTCGCCCGCACGATGCCGCGGCAGATCGTGCTCGTGCTTGGCGAACGCAACGGCGAACCGATCTCCGGCGCGCTGTGTTTGCGTGGCGGCGACGTGCTTTACGGTCGCTACTGGGGCGCATCGGAACAGGTGCCGGGACTGCATTTCGAGACCTGCTACTACCAGGGCATCGACTACTGCCTGCGCGAAGGCCTGTCGCGGTTCGAGCCCGGTGCGCAGGGCGAGCACAAGATCGCGCGCGGGTTCCTTCCCGCGGTCGTGCGCAGCCGGCACTGGATCGCCGACCCGCGCTTCGCCGTCGCCTTGCGCGACTGGTGCCGCGACGAACGCCGCGGCGTGCGCGATTACGCCGCGATGCTGGCCTCGCGTTCGCCATTCAAGGCGGCCAAATGAGCCTGCGCCTGCCCGTGCTCGACATCGATCCGGCGTCGCCGTTCCCGCCGGCGGATTCGGCGCTGCGAGAGCCCGACGGCCTGCTCGCGATGGGCGGCGACCTCTCGCCGCAACGGCTGCTCAACGCCTATGCGCACGGCATCTTCCCGTGGTTCTCGGATGGCCAGCCGATCCTGTGGTGGTCGCCGGATCCGCGCACGTTGTTCCGCAGCGATGGCGTGCATCTGTCCTCGCGAATGCGCCGGCAGTTCCGCCGCAGCGTCTGGCGGATCGTCGCCGACCACGATTTCGACGCGGTGATCTCCGCCTGCGCGGCCATGCCGCGCCCCGGCCAGGACGGTACATGGATCACTTCGGAAATGCAGGCTGCGTATTCCGAACTGCACCGCCTCGGCCACGCGCATTCGATCGAGGTGCGCGACGGTGATCGCATGGTCGGCGGACTCTATGGCGTGGCCATCGGCCGGATGTTCTTCGGCGAGAGCATGTTCAGCGCCGAACCCGGCGGTTCCAAGGCGGCACTCGCCGCGCTCGCACTGCGCTTGCGCGAATGGGGCTGGCCACTGTTCGACGCGCAGGTCGGCAATCCGCACCTCGCCACGCTCGGGGCCGAAGCCTGGCCACGCCCGCGCTTCCTTGCCGCCGTCGCGGAGCTGTGCTCGAAGCCGGAAAAGCCGGGGTCGTGGGCCGAGGCTTTCGGCGCTCTGCCGGCGCCGGAACTTGCCCGGCCCGGTTTCGACGCCGTTTAACAGGATTTTTGCAAGCCCCTGCCCCGCGTGTCAGAATGCCGCGCTTTCGGGCCCGGCGCGGGCCCCGTAACTAGGACCACAGTGGCAAAAGACGACGTCATCGAATTCGAGGGCACGATCTCCGAAACCCTCCCGAACACCATGTTCCGGGTGAAGCTGGAGAACGGCCACGAGATCATCGCCCACATTTCCGGGCGCATGCGCAAGAACTACATCCGCATCCTGACCGGCGACAAGGTCAAGGTGGAAATGACGCCCTACGACCTGACCAAGGGGCGCATCACGTATCGCCATCGTTGAGGCAGGCCATCGCTGATTTGCGATGACGCATGAAAAAGGTGGCCGGTGGCCGCCTTTTTCGTTTCAGCGAGTCGGCGTCATTCGACCACGGCCGGCAACAGCTTCTCCGGCTCCGGCTGCGCCTCGACCAACAGTTCGCCATCGCGGACATCGATGTTAACCCGGCCGCCGTTGGCGAGCTTGCCGAACAGGAGTTCGTCGGCGAGCGGGCGCTTGATCCGGTCCTGGATCAGCCGCGCCATCGGCCGCGCGCCCATCATCGGGTCGAAGCCGTTCTGCGCCAGCCAGTCGCGCGCGGCCGGCGTCGCCGAGAGGTTCACGCCCTTTTCGTGCAACTGGGTCTCGAGTTCGATCAGGAACTTGTCGACCACGCGCAGGATGTGTTCGAAGCCAAGCGCCTGGAACTGGACGATCGCGTCCAGCCGGTTGCGGAATTCCGGGCTGAAGCCGCGGCGGATGACTTCCATCGCGTCGGTGCTGTGGTCCTGCGTGGTGAAGCCGATGCTGCGCCGCGCGGCCTGCGCCGCGCCCGCGTTCGTGGTCATCACCAGGATCACGTTGCGGAAGTTCGCCTCGCGGCCGTTGGTATCGGTCAGCACGCCGCGGTCCATCACCTGCAACAGGATGTTGAAGATATCCGGGTGAGCCTTCTCGACCTCGTCCAGCAGCAGCACGCAGTGCGGCGTCTTGACGATCTTCTCGGTCAGCAGGCCGCCCTGGTCGAAACCGACGTAGCCCGGCGGCGCGCCGATCAGGCGGCTCACCGAATGCGGTTCCATGTATTCGCTCATGTCGAAACGGACCAGCTCGATGCCGAGTTGCAGCGCGAGCTGCTTGGTCACCTCGGTCTTGCCCACGCCGGTGGGCCCGGCGAACAGGAAGTTGCCGATCGGCTTGTCCGGGTTGCCGAGCCCGCTGCGCGCGAGCTTGATCGCGGAGGACAGCGTCTCGATCGCCGGGTCCTGGCCGAAGATCACCATCTTCAGGTTGCGCTCGAGGTGTTGCAGCACGTCCTTGTCGGAAGTGCTGACCTGCTTGGCCGGGATCCGCGCCATCTTGGCGACGATGGTCTCGATTTCCTCGACGTCGATCAGGCTCTTGCGCGTTTCCGGCGGCAGCAGCCTTTGACGGGCACCCGCTTCGTCGATCACGTCGATGGCCTTGTCCGGCAGCAGGCGGTCGCCGATGTGCTTCACCGACAGGTCCACCGCGGCCTTGATCGCCTCGTCGGCGTAGCTCACGCCGTGGTGCTGTTCGTAGCGCGGCTTCAGGCCCTGCAGGATCTCCACCGCCTCGCCCACCGTCGGTTCGACGATGTCGATCTTCTGGAAGCGCCGCGCCAGCGCGCGGTCCTTTTCGAAGATGCCGCGGTACTCCTCGAACGTGGTCGAGCCGATGCAGCGCAGTTCGCCCGAAGCCAGCGCGGGCTTGATCAGGTTGGAAGCGTCCATCGTCCCGCCCGAGGCGGAACCGGCGCCGATGATGGTGTGGATCTCGTCGATGAAGAGAATCGCGTTCGGCATCTTCTTCAGCTGCGCGAGCACGGCCTTCAGCCGCTTCTCGAAATCGCCGCGGTACTTGGTGCCAGCGACCAGCGCGCCGAGGTCCAGCGCGTAGATGGTCGCGTCCATCAGCACCGCTGGCACGTCGCCTTCCACGATGCGCTTGGCCAGGCCCTCGGCGAGCGCGGTCTTGCCGACGCCGGCCTCGCCGACGTACAGCGGATTGTTCTTGCGCCGGCGGCAGAGCACCTGGATGGTGCGTTCGACTTCGTCGGCGCGGCCGACCAGCGGGTCGATGCGGCCCTCGACCGCGAGCTGGTTGAGATTGCTGGCGAATTCCAGCAACGCATCGCCCTTGGCCTCGCCTTCCTGCTCGCCATCGGCCTTGCGCTCCTCGCCAGCCTCGTGGCCTTCCTCGCCGTGCTTGGCGATGCCGTGCGACAGGTAGTTGACGACGTCGAGCCGGGTCACGTCCTGCTGGTTGAGGTAATAGACCGCGTGCGAATCCTTTTCGCCGAAGATCGCGACCAGCACGTTGGCGCCGGTGACTTCCTTCCGACCGGATGACTGCACGTGGTAGACCGCGCGCTGCAGCACGCGCTGGAAGCCCAGCGTCGGCTGGGTGTCGCGCTCGATGTCGTCCTGCAGCACCGACACCGAATCGGCGATGGACTGTTCCAGGTCGGCACACAGGCGCGGGATGTCGGCGCTGGTGGCCTTGAGCACGGCCTCGGCGGACGGGTTGTCGAGCAGCGCGAGCAACAGGTGTTCGACCGTCATGTACTCGTGGCGCGCCTCGCGGGCGCGCTTGTAGCACTGGCCGATGGTGTGCTCGAGATCCTTGCTGAACATGGGCGTGAACCTCCAAAAAGCGATGGTCACGATGTGGGGGCGGCCACCGCCCCGGCACAAGTCCCTTCTACGCCTTTTCCATGGTGCAGAGCAGCGGATGCTGGTTCAACCTTGAATATTCGTTCACCTGCGCGACCTTGGACTCGGCTACCTCGCGGGTGTACAGGCCGCAGACGCCGCGGCCGCGGGTGTGGACGTGGAGCATGACCTGGGTCGCGCGCTCGATGTCCATGGCGAAGAAGCGCACCAGCACCTCGACCACGAAGTCCATCGGGGTGTAGTCGTCGTTGAGCAGCAGCACGCTGTACAGCGGCGGCCGCGCCAGTTCGGGCTTGGCGGTTTCCACCGCCAGGCCGTGTCCGTGCTCGTGGTCGCGTTCGGTGGGCATGCATCCATTTTACAGGCTGCCGCCGCGTGGCCGGCGATGGACGCCATCGCCGCGAGCCCGGACAATGACCGCGAACCCGGGACGGGGATCCCGGGGAAACCGGAGCAACGCCATGCGCCACGCCATCGTTTTCGCCGCCCTCGCCGCCGCCATTGCCTGCGCGCCCGGGCATGCGCGCGCCGCCGATGCCACGATCGAGTCCTTGCTCAAGCAGGCCGACACGCCTTACGAAGTCGACAAGGACGGCGATTACAAGATCGTGATCGAGTGGACCAAGGAAAAGCGCTCGCAACTGGTCTACGTCGGCGGCACGCCGGAAACCTTCGCCGACACGCCGGTGTACGACGTGTTCGCCCCGGCGCTGGCCGCGGGCGAAGATGGATTGAGCGCGGAAGACGCCAATGAACTGCTGAAGGCCAGCGGCAGCCTCAAGCTCGGCGCCTGGGAACTGCGCGGCGACGGTGCCTACTTCGCGATCAAGGTACCCGCGGGCAAGCTGACCGCCGAGCAGTTCGACAAGATCCTGTCGCTGGCGGCGGAAACCGCGGACAACTTCGAGCTCGAACATTCCGAATCGGACGACCTCTGACCCATGAGTTACCGCGAGGGACGCTTCTGGCAGCCCGACGTCACCGTCGCCACCGTGGTGGCGCGCGACGGGCAACTGCTGATGGTCGAGGAACGCGTTTCCGGCCAACTGGTGCTGAACCAGCCGGCCGGACACCTCGAACCGGACGAAAGCCTCGCTGAAGCGGCTTTGCGCGAAACCCGCGAGGAAACCGGCTGGGACGTGCGCCTGACCGGTTTCGTCGGCGCCTACCAGTGGAAAGCGCCGTCGTTGAACGGCAATCCCGGGCGCCATTACCTGCGGTTCGCGTTCGCTGCCGAGCCGGTGGCGCACGATCCGGCGCGGCGCCTGGACGAAGGCATCGTGCGCGCGTTCTGGGTCCAGCCTTCGGAACTGTTCGGCATGCGCGAACGCCACCGCAGCCCGCTGGTGGCGAAGGTGGTCGAGGATTTCCTCGCCGGGCGCCGGCACCCGCTGGAACTCGCGCAACAGCTGCCATGAACGCGGGCAAGGTGCTGGTCGGCATGTCGGGCGGCGTGGATTCGTCGGTCGCGGCGCTGTTGCTGCAGCGCGCCGGGGTCGATGTCGCGGGCCTGTTCATGCACAACTGGAACGACGACGGCAGCGGCGACTGCCGGGCGGAGGACGATCGCCGCGATGCGGTCGCGGTCTGTGGCCGGCTGGGAATCCCGATCCATTTCCGCGATTTCTCCGGCGAATACTGGGACGGGGTGTTTTCGCACTTCCTGTCCGAATACGCCGCCGGGCGCACGCCGAACCCGGACGTGCTCTGCAATCGCGAGATCAAGTTCAAGCATTTCCTCGACGCCGCGCGTGAACTCGGGGCGGAAAAAATCGCCACCGGCCATTACGCGCGCATCGGGCGCGAAGGCAATGCGTTCCGCCTGCTGCGCGCGCTCGATCGCGGCAAGGACCAGAGCTATTTCCTGCACCAGCTCGGGCAGGAACAGCTCGCCGCCACGCATTTCCCGCTCGGCGAACTGCACAAGGACGAAGTGCGCCGGATCGCGGCCGAAGCCGCCCTGCCGACCGCGGCGAAGAAGGATTCCACCGGCATCTGCTTCATCGGCGAACGTGATTTCCGCGAATTCCTCTCGCATTACCTGCCGATGCGCGAAGGCGAAATCCGCACGCCCGACGGCGCGCGCGTGGGCGAACATCCCGGCACGTTCTTCTACACGCTCGGCCAGCGCGAAGGCCTGCAACTCGGCGGCGTGCGCGGGCGGCCGCAGGCGCCGTGGTTCGTGGTCGGCAAGGACGTCGCGCGCAACGTGTTGTACGTCGACCAGGGCCACGACGGCCCGTGGCTGCAATCGCGAATGCTTTGGTCGGAACCGGTGCACTGGATCGCCGGCACGCCACCCGCAGCGCGTTTCGCCTGCACCGCGCAGACGCGCTATCGCCAGCCGGACGAGGATTGCGAGGTGCTTGTGCGCGACGACGGCTGCGTGGAAGTGCGCTTCGTGCGTCCGCAACGTGCGGTCACGCCCGGGCAATCGCTGGTGCTCTACGACGGCGATGTGTGCCTGGGCGGCGGTGTGATCGAACGCACCGACGCCCCTGCCCTCGCCACGGATGCCGCCGCATGAGCGCGTTCGAAGACCGGTTGCTGGCGCTCGCCGGCGTGGCCCAGGCGCTGGCCCAGGTGCGCCGGCTCGCCGATACCGGCCAGGCCGATGGCGTGCACCTGCAGCCGCTGGTGGAAAGCGTGTTCCGCATCGATGCCGAAACGCCGGCGGCGGTCTACGGCGGCACGGCCGCGGTCGCGCCCGGCTTGCGCATCCTGCGCGCGCATTTCGGCAACCAGGCGCGCGATCCGATGCTGCCGCGGCTGGCGCTGGCGCTGTTGCAGGTGGAACGGCATTTCGTCGCCGACGACGGCGCAGTGCGCGGCGTGCGCGAGGGGATCGAAACCCTAGCGCCGCTGATGCAGTCGCACGGCGCGCTAGACCGCGAAGTGCTCTCCGGCCTCGCCCGCGTCTATGTCGAGCACATCAGCCCGCTACGGCCGCGGATCATGGTGCAGGGCAATCCGCACTACCTCGCCCAGGCCGACCTCGTCGGCGAAGTGCGCGCCGCCCTGCTCGCGGCCCTGCGCTCGGCGGTGCTGTGGCGCCAGCTCGACGGCACGCTGTGGGATTTCCTGCTGCGCAAGCAGGCGATCCGGTCCGGAATCGACGCGCTGCTGGCCTAGGTGGCCGGCACGATCAGCTTCAAGCCCTTGAAGTAATCGCGATAGAAGCCCGCGTCGCGGGTGATCAGGCCGCTGCATTGCATCAACGCGTGCGCGCCGATCAGGAAATCCGGGATGGTGCGTGCGCGACCGCCGCTGCGTTGGCGGTAACGGCGCTGCATTTCGCCCGCGCGCAAGGCGGACTTCGTTTCGAGCGAGTCGAAGCGGATGCTCATTTCCTCGAGCACGGCCATCGCCTCGGAACCATCGCGCAACGCGGTGCAGACTTCGGCCAGGACGACTTCGCACACCACCACCGGCCCCGCGCTGAGCGACTGGCGCAGGCATGCCTCGGCGGACTCGGCTTCGTGACCGTTGGCCAGCAGGTCGACCAGCACGGAGGAATCGATGGCGATCATTTGTCGCCCGGTTTCCGCAGGACCTCGAACGACTCGAGCGGATCGCCCGGCGCACGGCCGCGGATCGCGCGCATCGCTTCATCGGTGTTGGCGAAACCATCCAGCTTGAACCGGCCGCGCGCGCGCGAAATCGCATCGTCCACGTTCTTGCGCAGGATGATGCGGCCGCCGTCGAGTTCGACTTTCAGGGTGGTGCCCTTGGTCAGGCCCAGCGCATCGCGCACCGCCTTGGGCAGGGTGATCTGGCCGCGTTCGGCCACCGTGGCTTCCATGGCGCACCTCCGTGCCGGAAAGTATGCAAGGAACATACATACTTTTATCGTCATATTCAATCTGGCATACTAGGTGCGTTCCCGACGGTTCGATCGGGCAATCCACAAGCCAAGGCCCTTGCGCCCCGCCACCGGAGTTCTCCCCCATGGCCGATTCCTTCGCCACCCGCGCCCAGCTCGCCGTCAACGGCAAGTCCTTCACTTATTCCAGCTTGCCGAAGTTGGGCGAACGCTTCGGCGGACTGGCCAAGCTGCCCTACTCCATGAAGATCCTGCTGGAGAACCTGCTCCGGCACGAGGACGGCGTGACCGTGCTGCCCGAGCACATCGAAGCGGTGGCGAACTGGGACGCGGCGAAGGAACCGGAGACCGAAATCGCGTTCATGCCGGCGCGCGTGGTGCTGCAGGACTTCACCGGCGTGCCCTGCGTGGTCGACCTCGCGGCCATGCGCGACGCGGTGGTGAAGCTCGGCGGCAAGGCCGACCAGATCAATCCGCTGATCCCTTCGGAACTGGTGATCGACCATTCGGTGCAGGTCGACGTGTTCGGCCGTCCCGATGCGCTCGACCTCAACGGCAAGATCGAATTCGAACGCAACCAGGAACGCTACAGCTTCCTGCGCTGGGGCCAGAAGGCCTTCGGCAACTTCAAGGTGGTCCCGCCGAACACCGGCATCGTGCACCAGGTGAACCTCGAGCACCTCGCCCGCGTGGTGGTCGAACGCGACATCGACGGCGCGACCTGGGCGTTCCCGGATACCGTGTTCGGCACCGATTCGCACACCACCATGATCAACGGCATCGGCGTGCTCGGCTGGGGCGTGGGCGGCATCGAGGCCGAGGCCGCGATGCTGGGCCAGCCTTCGTCGATGCTGATTCCGCAGGTGGTCGGCTTCAAGCTCACCGGCAAGCTGCCCGAAGGCGCGACCGCCACCGACCTGGTGCTGACCGTGACGCAGATGTTGCGCAAGCTCGGCGTGGTCGGGAAGTTCGTGGAATTCTTCGGCGATGGCCTGCAGCACCTGCCGTTGGCCGATCGCGCGACCATCGCCAACATGGCGCCGGAATACGGCGCGACCTGCGGCATCTTCCCGATCGACGCGGAATCGCTGAACTACCTGCACCTGTCGGGCCGCAGCGCGGAACAGATCGCGCTGGTCGAGGCCTATGCCAAGGCGCAGGGCCTGTGGCACGACGCGAATTCGCCGCACGCCACCTATTCCGCGACGCTGGAACTGGACATGGCCACGGTGCAGCCCTCGCTGGCCGGTCCCAAGCGCCCGCAGGATCGCGTGCTGTTGCAGGACGTGCACGCCAATTTCGATGAAGCGCTCAAGGCGCTGGTCGCCAACCGCAAACCGAAGGGCGTGGGTTGCGCGATCGAGGAGCTCAAGGGCGAAGGCGGCGACCAGCCGCAGGCCGAGCATCTCGCGGCGAAGCCGGTATCGAAAATCCGGATCAGGGACCAGGACGCAGAACTCTCCGACGGCTCGGTGGTGATCGCCGCGATCACTTCCTGCACCAACACCTCGAACCCGGCGGTGATGCTCGGCGCCGGCCTGCTCGCGCGCAACGCGGTCGCGAAGGGCCTCAAGGCCGCGCCCTGGGTCAAGACCTCGCTCGGCCCGGGTTCGCTGGTGGTCACCGACTACCTGAAGAAGGCCGGCGTACTCGACGACCTCGAGCAGCTCGGCTTCTTCGTGGTCGGCTACGGCTGCACCACCTGCATCGGCAATTCCGGCCCGCTGCCGGACGAAGTGTCCAAGGGCATCGCCGAGAACGAGCTCGTCGTCGCCTCGGTGCTGTCCGGCAACCGCAACTTCGAAGGCCGCGTGCATCCGGAAGTAAAGGCGAACTACCTCGCCTCGCCGCCGCTGGTCGTGGCCTATGCCCTCGCCGGCACGGTGAACATCGACCTGACGACGCAGCCGCTCGGCAAGGACGGCAGCGGCAACGACGTGTTCCTGCGCGATATCTGGCCGAGCAACAAGGAGATCGGCGACACCATCGCCGCGACCGTCGGTCCGGAATTGTTCGCGCAGAACTACGCCGACGTGTTCAAGGGCGACTCGCGCTGGAACCGGATCGAATCGCCGGAAGGCGAATCGTTCGCCTGGGACGAGGCCTCGACCTACATCAAGAACCCGCCCTACTTCGACGGCATGACGATGCAGGTCGGTTCGATCGACGACATCCACGGCGCACGCGTGCTTGGCCTGTTCGGCGATTCGATCACCACCGACCACATCTCGCCGGCCGGCAACATCAAGAAGGATTCGCCCGCGGGCCGTTTCCTGCAGTCGCGCGGCGTGCAGCCGGCCGACTTCAACAGCTACGGTTCGCGCCGCGGCAACGACGACGTGATGGTACGCGGCACCTTCGCCAACATCCGCATCAAGAACCTGATGTTCGGCGGCGAGGAAGGCGGCAACACCCTGTACTTCGGCAAGGATGGCGGCGGCGAAAAGCTGGCGATCTACGACGCGGCGATGAAGTACAAGGCCGATGGCACGCCGCTTGTGGTGCTCGCCGGCAAGGAATACGGCACCGGTTCCTCGCGCGACTGGGCGGCCAAGGGCACCAACCTGCTGGGCGTGAAGGCGGTCATCGCCGAAAGCTTCGAGCGCATCCACCGCTCGAACCTGGTCGGCATGGGCGTCCTGCCGCTGCAGTTCAAGGATGGCGAGAACGCCGCGTCGCTCGGCCTCGATGGTTCGGAACGCTTCGACATCACCGGCCTGGACGATGGCGCGGCGAAGATCGCTGCCGTCACCGCCACGAAGGCCGATGGTTCGAAGAAGGCGTTCGAAGCCAAGGTGCTGCTGTTGACGCCGAAGGAAGTCGAATACTTCCGCAACGGCGGCATCCTGCAGTTCGTGCTGCGGCAGCTGGCGGCGAAGAAGGCCGCATAAGTTTTGCTCGTCATCCCGGCGAAAGCCGGGACCCAGCTCTTGGTCCCGAATGTTCGATAGCTGGGTTCCGGCCTACGCCGGAATGACGATGATTAAAGTTTCGGCCTCCACTCCGCCGACAACAGCTTCCATTCGCCGTCGACCAGCCGCCAGCCGGTTTCGACCTCGTAGACCTGGCCGCTGTCGGGCAGCAGTCCACCGGAGCCTCCGGTCGCGAGCACGCTGAAAGTCGCGACCGCATCGCGCGCGCCGCGCAGTTCCACCGTCGCCGGGCCGAGTTTCGCGGAAACATCGCGGTAACGCAGGAACATCCCCGCGGCGAGTTGCCGCGCCCCCTGCTTGTCCAGTCCGTCATTCCCGATGAAGTCGTCGGCGAGCATGTCGGCCACGTCGCCGGCATCGCGGGCATCGACGGCTTCCTGCAAGGACTCGATGCGATCGCGCACCGCCTGTTCCGGCGACTCGCGGGAACAACCCGCGGCGACGGCGAGCAGGACCACGAACACCAGCGCCCAGAGGGGCTTCGATCGCGCGATTCGATGTTGCGGTGCGGCAAACACGTCTTTTTTCGCCTTGTCAGTGCATCGACCCTATGCTCAAATCCTAACGCAACCGTACGCGTCCGCATCGTGCGACGTGGCGGCGGGAAGGGGACCGCGCATGAGCCTTGAACGTCCATGGCTGGACAACTATCCGTCGGGCGTTCCCGCAACCATCGACGTCGGCGAATACCCGTCGATCGTCGCGGTGCTCGACAAGGCCAATGCCGATTACCGCGACCGCCCCGCCTTCTCGAATTTCGGCAAGGCGCTGACCTTCGCCGACATCGACCGCCTCAGCAGGCAGTTCGCCGCCTACCTGCTCGGCGAGCTCAAGCTGAAGAAAGGCGATCGCGTCGCGATCATGCTGCCCAACTGCCTGCAGTACCCGATCGCGATCTTCGGCGTGCTGCGCGCGGGCCTGACCGTGGTGAACGTCAACCCGATGTACACAGCGCGCGAACTGCGCCACCAGATGGAGGATTCGGGCGCGAAGGTGATCCTCGTGCTCGACAACTTCGGCGACACCGTCCAGGAAGTGCTGGAGCGCATGCCGGGCGTGCTCGCCATCACCAGCGGCCTCGGCGACATGCTCGGCTTCCCCAAGGGCGCCATCGTCAACTTCGTGCTCAAGCACGTGAAGAAGATGGTGCCCGACTACCGCATCGAAGGCGCCGTGCGCTTCCGCGACACGCTCACGCTCGGCCAGATGCACGCCCTGCCCGAAGTCGCCATCGGCCACGACGACATCGCCTTCCTGCAGTACACCGGCGGCACCACCGGCGTCGCCAAGGGCGCCATGCTGACCCACGCGAACATGATCGCGAACATGCAGCAGGTGGGTGCATGGATCACGCTGTCGCTCGATCGCGGGCAGGAAGTCGCGATTGCGGCGCTGCCGCTGTACCACATCTTCTCGCTCACGGCCTGCGCCATGGTGTTCATGCGCATCGGCGCGCACAGCGTGCTGGTGACCAACCCGAGGGACATGCCCGAGTTCGTCAAGATCCTGAAGTCGGTGCCGTTCTCCATCCTTCCCGGCGTGAACACGCTGTTCAACGGACTGCTCAATACCCCGGGCTTCGGGCAACTGGATTTCTCGCACCTGAAGGTCACGCTGGGCGGCGGCATGGCGGTACAGCGCGCGGTCGCGGAAAAGTGGAAACAGGTCACCGGCTGCACCCTCGCCGAGGCCTACGGCCTGACCGAAACCTCGCCCGGCGTATGCATCAACCCGCTCGACCTGAAGGACTACAACGGTTCGATCGGACTGCCGCTCCCGTCCACCGACGTGTGCGTGAAGGATGACGAGGGCAAAGTGCTCGCCTCGGGTGAAATCGGCGAACTCTGCGTCAAGGGCCCGCAGGTGATGAAGGGCTACTGGCAGCGGCCCGAGGAAACCGCCAAGGTCATCGATGACAGCGGCTGGCTGCACACCGGCGACATGGCACGCATGGACGAACGCGGCTATTTCTTCATCGTCGACCGCAAGAAGGACATGATCCTGGTTTCGGGTTTCAACGTGTACCCGAACGAGATCGAGGACGTGGTCGCGATGATGCCCGGCGTGCTGGAGGTCGCGGCCATCGGCGTGCCGGACGACAAATCGGGCGAGGCTGTGAAGGTATTCATCGTGCGCAAGGACCCGGCGCTGACGGCAGAGCAGGTCAAGGCCTTCTGCCGGGAAAACCTGACCGGTTACAAGCTGCCGAAGTTCGTGGAATTCCGCGACGCCCTGCCCAAGAGCAACGTCGGCAAGATCCTGCGCAAGGAATTGCGCGGGCCTGTCGCATCGACCTGACCGCCCCGGCCATCCGGGCGGCCCGCTTCCGCTTTTCGGCCGGAACCGGGTGAAAATGCTTGCGTTGGGCCCCCGACAGGCGCATAGAGACGTGCGTCGGGCGCCCTGCATATCTTCCATGGCCGCCACCCCCGAGCCCGACCGGTTGCCTGGCGGCAGAGGGGACACTTCCATGAGCAGCATCGAACGCCTGCACCGCACGCGTGCATATCCCACCTTGCGGGTCGAATCCGACCCATCCGGCGCCGAACACTGGATGTACATGCACGCCGACATCCAGCGCGGCACCAGGCCCTGTTTCCGCACCGCGCTCATGGACGACATGTGGAGTTTCCTGACCTCGATCACCCAGCGCGAGGGCCAGCGCAAGCCGGGTACGTTGCGCCATGTCGTGATCGCCTCGGACGCCAGTGCCTTCAACCTCGGCGGCGACCTCGAGCTGTTCTCGCGCCTGATCCGCGACAACAACCGCGAACAACTGCTCGCCTACGCACGCCGTTGCGTGGACGGCGTCTACCACCTGCACGCATCGCTCGGTGGCGACGTGCGCACCATCGCACTGGTCCAGGGCGATGCCCTCGGCGGCGGCATGGAACTCGCCCTCGCCTGCCACACCATCGTGGCCGAGGAAGGCACGAGCATGGGCCTGCCCGAAGTGCTGTTCGGACTGTTCCCGGGCATGGGCGCGTACTCCTTCCTGTGCAAGCGCGTCTCGCCGCAACTGGCGGAAAAACTCATCCTCGAAGGCAACATGTACGGCAGCGAGGAACTGCACCGCATGGGCGTCATCGACGTGCTGGTCCCGAAGGGCGAAGGCGAAGCGGCCGTGCAGGACATCATCCGCCAGCAGCAGCGGGCACCGCACGCGCACCTGGCGCTCAATGCGGTTCGCGCGATCGCGCAGCCGGTCGGTTACGACGAACTGATGGGCATCACCGAGGTCTGGGTCGATACGGCGCTCGAACTCGGCGACCGTTCGCTGCGCACCATGGATCGGATCGTCCGTGCCCAGTCGCGCCGCGCGGGGGCGGAAGCCGCGGCCTGAACAACGGGTAGCGTCCCCTGCCCTAGTTCCTCTCGCTGTCGCGTGCGGCCGGCGTGCCGCGCGCGTCCAGTGCGGCGCGACCCTGCACGAGCCGGTCACGCAGGCCCTGCAGGCGCTGGCGCCATTCGCGCGACAGTTGCCACGCGGCGAGGCGCATCACTTCGCTGCTGTCCCCCGCCAGTCTGACCAGGCCGAGGTTGCTGGAGACGCCCTTCAGCGCATGCGCATGGTCGCGCAGCGCATCCCATTGTTCCGCTTCGCCGGCCTGGCCGAGCATCTCGAGGCAGCCTTCGGCATCGCGCAGGCATTGCGCGACGAATTCGCGTTCGAAGTCCTCGCCCATGCCGAGCCCGCTGAGTTCCTCCAGCACGCCGGCATCGAACACGTTGTCCTGCAGTGGCGGGAGGTCGAAGCGCAGCGGTTGCGGCGGTGCCGCGGCCTGGCCGGGCGCGGAGATTTCGGCAAGCGTGTCGAGCAACCGGGAAGCGACCACCGGCTTGGGCAGGAAAGTGTAAGCCCCGGCCTGCTGGCAACGCTGGATCGATTCCGGGGTCACGTCCGCGCTCAGTACCAGCACCGGCGTGCGGTTGCTGCTGCCCGCCTCCATCACCCGCAATTCGCGCAGCAGGTCGAGGCCGCTGACGCCGGGCATGTGCAGGTCGACGATGGCGAGCGAGAAGCCGCCGGCTTCCAGTGCCGACAGCGCATCGTTGCCGTTGTCGACGGTGACCACGTGGTGGCCGGCTTTCTGCAGCATGCGCTGCAGGACCATGCGGTTGGCGACATGGTCATCCGCGACCAGCACCTGCATCGAACGGACCCGGGCGCGATGGCGGCGGAAGACGTCGCCGAAGGCGATGACGTTCTGCGTGTCCGCGGGCGGCACGGGGCCGGTGTCGAGTTTGGCGGCAGGGGTCGCGGCGGCCGCGACTTGGAAGGGCAATTCGACCCAGAACCGGCTGCCGCTGTTCTCGGTGCTTTCGAAGCCGATGCGGCCGCCCATCGCTTCGGTCAGCCCCTTGGCGATGCTGGTGCCCAAGCCGGTGCCGCCGTAGCGACGCGACAGGCTGGCATCGGCCTGTTCGAAGGCCTCGAAGAGGCGCGCGCGAGCGGTGGCCGGGATGCCGATGCCGGTGTCGACGACGGCGAATTGCAGGCGAACCCCGGAGCCTTCGTTGGCCGCGAGCGCGACCTCCAGCCGCACCGAGCCGCGATCGGTGAATTTCACTGCGTTGCCGGCCAGGTTCGTCAGCACCTGTTGCAAATGCACCGCATCGCCATGCAGGCCGTCGGGAACCTCCGCCGCGACCAGCGACGCGTAGTCGATCCGCTTGGCCCGCGCCGAAGGCAGCAGCACCAGGCCGATGCCGTCGACCAGCTCGCGCAACGAGAAATCGACCAGGTCGGACTTCAGCTTCCCAGCCTCGATCGCCGAGATGTCCAGTACGTCCTGCACCAGTGCCAGGAGGCTGCGCGCCGAGGCCTGGATGGTATTGACGCATTCGCGCTGCTCCGCGTCGAGGCGCGTGCTCGCAAGCAATTCCGACATGCCCGCAAGACCGTTCAGCGGGGTGCGGAACTCGTGGCTCATGTTGGCGAGGAAGCGGGTCTTGGCTTCGTTCGCCCGTCGCGCTTCATCGGTCGCGCGGGTCAATGCACGCAAGAGGCCCGACAGGTACAACGGAACGGCGACGAGGCCGACCAGCAACCCGACGCCGAGGCTGCGGTTCTGCGCCCAGTACGGACTGAAGACGAGCACGCTGCCGAAACTGCAGGCCGCCATCGCCACTGCGACCCGCAGGTAACGGCTGCCGTAGCGCAGGCCGTTGCCGACCGTCACCCACATCAGGATCACGTAGACCCAGGCCAGCGGCTCGCCGAGGCGGATCATCGCCGCGGCCATCAGGCCGTAATCCGCGAGCATGCCGAGCCCACGGCGCGGGTGCGAAACACCGGGCCGCCGCACGATGCCGACCACGATGCCGACGCCGACGAAGAAGCCGATGCCCACCATCGCCAACACGTCGCGGTATTCGGCGACGCCACCATCGCCCGGCCCGTGCAGCAGCAGGTAGACCAGCACGACCGTCAGCACCGCGAGCCTGACCAGTGCCTGCCCGTGTTCGCTGTCCGGGCGTTGCGAGAAGCGCTGCTTGAGTTTTGCCGGCATGGCGCTCACCACTCAGTTCCGCGCGAGGTGCACCGAACTGGCGGAATACCGGTCGCAGATCTCGTACAGGCGCGGCAGGTTGTCCACCAGTGCTTCCACGCAGTCCGGATCCAGCATCTTGCCGCTTTGTTCGCGCACGTACTGGAGCGCATCCTCGACGCTCCATGCGTGCTTGTAGGGGCGCGGGGAAATCAGCGCGTCGAAGATGTCCGCGACAGTCACGATGCGGGCTTCCAGCGGGATGTCCTCTCCGGCGAGCCCGTGCGGGTAACCGCTGCCGTCGTAGCGTTCGTGGTGGTGCAGCGCGATCCTCGCGCCGATCTGGATGAAGCGGTTGTGGCTGTCCTCGAGCAATTGGTAGCCGATGACGGGATGCTGCTGCATGCGCTTGCGCTCGGCATCGTCGAGCGGGCCCGGCTTCATCAGCAGCGAATCCGGGATCGCGATCTTGCCGATGTCGTGCAGCGGCGCGGCGAGTTCGATGGTGCGTACCTGCTCCTCGGGCAGGCCGAGGCCTTCGGCGATCAGGCCGGCGATGTGCGACATGCGCTCGAGGTAGGCGCTGGTGCCGGTGTCGCGCAGTTCGATCGCGCGTGCCAGACGCGACAGGGTTTCGCGTTCGCGTTCCTCGACCTCGTGCATGCTTGCGAGCAGGCGCTGCTCCAGCGACAGCGCGCGCTGCTTCACCGATTCCGATTGCTGCCGCAGTTGCAGCAGGTTGCGGCAGCGCGCGCGGAGTTCGCGCGGGCGGATCGGCTTGACCAGGAAATCGATCACGCCGGCGTCCAGCGCGGCCTGGCGCACGGGTTCGTCGCCGACGACCGTCACCAGCACGATCGGCACGTCGCGGTTGCGCAGCGGCTTGCGGAAGGCCTTGGCCAGTTCCAGCCCGTCCATGCCGGGCATGCGGTAATCGAGCAGCAGCAGGTCCGGGCGGTTGCTGTTGCACCAGGCGAGCGCGGCATCCGGCTCGCCGAAATCGTGGACGGCGAGCTGCGGCCCGATGTCCTGCACGATGTGCCGGAGCATGGTGCGCGCGGAGGGCTGATCATCGACGATGACGATATCCACGCGCCGCTCCCCCTTCATGTGCATGAATACGGGACCATCCGGTCCGGCCATCCTCCGCGCAAACCATGGCGGAGGCAAGGGGCAACATGCAAGAGGCGTGCCACCCGGCTGATTTGTAATGGAAACGGAATCCCGGGGAAAGGCCGGACAAGCAGACCTTAGCCCGCCTGCTCGGGCCGCATGTAGGGGAACAGCAGGACATCGCGGATCGAAGACGAGCCGGTGAGCAGCATCACCAGGCGGTCGATGCCGACCCCGAGGCCGCCCGTGGGCGGCAGCCCGGTTTCCAGCGCCCGGATGTAGTCGGCGTCGTAGTGCATGGCCTCGTCGTCGCCGCCTTCCTTCGCCTCGACCTGGGCGCGGAAGCGCGCGGCCTGGTCCTCGGGATCGTTGAGTTCCGAGAAGCCGTTGGCCAGTTCCTTGCCGCCGATGAACAGCTCGAAGCGGTCGGTGATGCCCGGTTCGACATCGGATTCGCGCGCCAGCGGCGAGACCTCCACCGGGTAATGGGTGACGAAAGTGGGCCGGATCAGCCCTGCTTCGACCGTCTTTTCGAAGATCTCCAGCAGCAACTTGCCCCAGCCGTAGCCTGGTTTCACGTGTACGCCCAATCGCGCGCAATGCGCGGCCAGCGCGTCGCGGTCGCGGCAATCGGCAACCGAGATTTCCGGGTTGAGCTCGCGCACGGCCTCTTCCAGCTTCCAGCGACGGAACGCGGGGCCGAGGTCGATGGCATTGCCGTCCCATTCGAACGTGGTGGTGCCCATCGCCTCGACGGCGACGTCGCGCATCATGGCTTCGGTCAAGTCCATCACATCGGTATACGTGGCGTAGGCCTCGTACAGTTCGAGCATGGTGAACTCGGGGTTGTGCCGGGTCGACACGCCTTCGTTGCGGAAGTTGCGGTTGATCTCGTACACGCGCTCGAGCCCACCGACCACAAGGCGCTTGAGGTACAGCTCCGGCGCCACGCGCAGGAACAGGTCGAGGTCCAGCGCGTTGTGATGGGTGGTGAACGGCTTGGCCGTCGCGCCACCGGCGATGTAATGCATCATCGGCGTTTCCACTTCGAGGAAACGGCGTGCATCCAGCCAGCGGCGGATCGCGGCGACGATGCGCGAACGTGCGACGAACACCTCGCGCGCTTCCGGGGTGACGATCAGGTCGACGTAACGCTGGCGATAACGCTGTTCGACATCGGCCAGGCCGTGGAACTTGTCCGGCAACGGGCGCAGCGCCTTCACCAGAAGGCGTAGCTTGTCGGCCTTCACCGACAACTCTCCGGTCTTGGTCCGCATCAGCGAACCTTCGGCGGCGACGATGTCGCCGATGTCCCAACCCTTGAACGCGTCGTAGGTCTCGCCCAGCACGGTCGACTGCAGGAACAACTGGATGCGCCCGCCCATGTCCTGCATGGTGGCGAACGCGGCCTTGCCCATGACGCGCTTCGCAAGCAGGCGTCCGGCGATGGCGACGCGGCGACCGTCCGCTTCCAGCGCTTCGCCGGTCCATTTCTCCGCGTCGGCGTATTCGGCCTGCAGGTCGCCGGCATAGTCGCCACGGCGGAAATCGTTGGGGAAGGCGATGCCCTGCCCGCGCAACGCCGCGAGCTTGCCGCGGCGCTCGGCGATGAGCTTGTTCTCGTCGATGGGTTGGACGCTGTCGTCGGTCATTGCGAATCGTTTCTGCAGGGGCGGCCTTGGCCGCGACGATTGGTGGTCAGAAGCAGTCGCGGCTGTAAGCCGCTCCCACAAAGGCACTATGCCGCATCGCTGCGCTTCTCACCGCCTTCCAGCCCGGATTTCAGGCTGGCTTCGACGAATTCGTCGAGGTCGCCGTCCAGCACCTTCTGCGTGTCGCTGCGTTCGATGCCGGTGCGCAGGTCCTTGATCCGGCTCTGGTCGAGCACATAGTTGCGGATCTGGCTGCCCCAGCCGATGTCGGACTTGGTCGCTTCCAGCGCGTCCTTCTCGGCATTGCGCTTCTGCACTTCCAGCTCGTACAGCTTGGCTTTCAGCATCTTCATCGCGGTGTCGCGGTTCTGGTGCTGGCTGCGCCCGGTCTGGCAGGCGACGACCGTATTCGTCGGGATATGGGTGATGCGGACCGCCGATTCGGTCTTGTTGACGTGCTGGCCACCCGCGCCGGACGAACGATAGACGTCGGTCCTGAGGTCGGCCGGGTTGATGTCGATTTCGATGTCGTCTTCGACTTCCGGCGAAACGAACACGCTGGTGAAGCTGGTGTGGCGGCGGTTGTCGGAATCGAACGGCGACTTGCGCACCAAGCGATGCACGCCGATTTCGGTCTTGAGCCAGCCGTAGGCGTAATCGCCCTCGACGCGGAACGTCGCCGACTTGATCCCGGCCACGTCGCCGCCGCTGGCTTCCATCAGTTCGACCTTCCAGCCACGCGATTCGGCCCAGCGCAGGTACATGCGCAGCAGCATCTCGGCCCAGTCCTGCGCCTCGGTGCCGCCGGCGCCGGCCTGGATGTCGACGAAGGCGTTGGCCGAATCCATCTTGCCGGAGAACATGCGCTGGAATTCGATCTGTTCGACGCCCTTCTCGTAGCGGTCGACGTCGGCGACCACCGCCAGCGCGGTGTCCTCGTCGTCTTCCATTTCAGCGAGGTCGAGCAATTCGCCCGCGCCGCCGAGGCCGTCCTTCAGGCCACGGATGCCGTTGACGGTCTTGTCGAGCAGGGAACGCTCGCGGCCCAGCGCCTGCGCGCGTTCCGGGTCGTTCCAGACGTCGGGGTTCTCGAGTTCGCGTTCGACTTCTTCCAGGCGCTCGCGCTTGGCATCGTAGTCAAAGATACCCCCGGAGCGCGTCGAGGCGACCGGTCAGGTCGGCGATGCGGGCTCGGACGGGATTGAGTTCGATCATGGCGTGCGTACCGCGAAAAATGACCGCGGATTCTAGCATCCACGCGCCCTGCACCGCCCGCGGGCTAGGCTGCCGGCAAGGCGAAGGAGGAACGGCCATGGCGGGATTCAAGGTGGGCGACCACGTCGGCTGGAATTCGGAGGCCGGGCATGTCAGCGGACGCATCATCAAGGTGCACACCCGCGATTTCGACTACAAGGGCCACCGGCATCACGCCTCGCCGGAGAAGCCGCAGTACGAGATCAGGAGCGACAAGACCGACCACGTGGCCGCGCATTACGGCGCGACGCTGACGAAACTGGACGATTAGCCCGCCTCCGCCGGCTCGCGGTGTTCGACCACCAGTTGCACCGCATCCCCGCCGCGCCAGTCGTCGCCCTGCAGGCGGTAGGCGATGCGCACGCGCGTTGGCGGCGTTTCGCCATTCCAGCCGCCGAACTGGATCGCGTTGAAGCGCCGACCGTCGCGGCGCAGTTCCAGCTTGAGATGGCGTTCTCCGACCGCGCGCGACGACAGCACCTCGAATTCGCCGTCGAACAGCGGTTCCGGCCAGCCCTGCCCCCATGGCCCGGCATCGCGCAATAGATCCGCAGTCGCACGGCTGAATTGCTCCGGTTCCAGTTCGCCGTCGGTCCACAGCTCGGCCTGGAGGATGGCCGGATCGAGCATCGATGCAACGGCTTCGCGCAATGCGGTTTCGAACGCGGGCAGTTTCGATTCCGCCAGCGTCAGGCCCGCGGCCATCGCGTGGCCGCCGAAGCGTTCGATCAAGCCGGGATGCGCGGCATCGACCGCGGCCAGGGCGTCGCGGATGTGCAGGCCGGGGATCGAGCGTGCCGAACCGCGCAGTTCGCCGCTGCCCGGCTGCGATGGCGCGAACACCACCGCCGGCCGGTGCGCGCGCTGCGCGAGTTTCGACGCGACCAGACCGACCACGCCGGCGTGCCATTCCGGGTCGAACAGGCACAA
This sequence comes from Lysobacter lycopersici, assembly GCF_007556775.1. Classification (GTDB taxonomy): domain Bacteria; phylum Pseudomonadota; class Gammaproteobacteria; order Xanthomonadales; family Xanthomonadaceae; genus Pseudoluteimonas; species Pseudoluteimonas lycopersici. The sequence goes on along the minus strand of NZ_CP041742.1, from coordinate 535,307 downwards.
GGCGACCGGTGGCGAATCCCAATCGTTGGCGAGCCCGGCGAACGCGGCTTCGGCCTCGTCGGTGGTGTGCTGCTGCAGCGCGCGGCGTTCGCGGTTGATCGCATCCAGCGCGGTCGCGAGCTCCAGCGCACGCACGGGTTCGTCGCAGAGCAGGCATTCGATGCCCACCGTCATGTCTTCGAGCCGGCCGGCTGCGTTGATGCGCGGGGCGATGCCGAAGCCGATGTCGCTGGCGGTGAGCGTCGTGCGTTCGCGACCGGCGACCTGCGCCAGTGCGTTCAGTCCGGCGCTGCCCTGCCCGGCACGCAATCGGCGCAACCCCGCCGACACCAGCGCACGGTTGCAGGCGTCGAGCGGCACGAGGTCGGCGACGGTGCCGACCGCGACCAGGTCCAGCAGCGCGGAAAGATCGGGCTCCGGCGACGGCAGTTTTCCGCTTCCGCGCAATCGCTTGCGCAGCGCCAGCAGCAGGTAGAACAGCACGCCGACGCCGGCCAGCGCACGACTGCCGAAATCGTGCCCGGGCAGCGCGGGGTTCACGATGGCGTTCGCGTCCGGCAGCGTTTCGCCTGGCAGGTGGTGGTCGGTGACCAGCACGTCCCAACCGCGCGAACGCGCCGCGGCGATGCCCGCATGGCAGGCGATGCCATGGTCGACAGTGACCAGCAGTTCCGGTTCCAGCCCGACGAGTTCCTCGACCAGCGCGGGCGTCAGTCCGTAACCATGTACCGCGCGGTTCGGGACCGCGTAGGCGACGTGGCGCGCGCCGAGCATGCGCAGGCCGCGCACGCCGGTGGCGCAGGCGGTCGCGCCATCGCAATCGAAATCAGCGACCACGACGATGCGTCGATCGTTCGCGATCGCATCTTCCAGCAGCGCGGTCGCGGCCTCGATCCCGGGCATCGCATCGGGCGATGGCATATCCGCGAGTCGCGGTTGCGCCAGCGCCGGACCATCCGCACCGCGCGCGGCATACAACCGACGCAGCAGTTCCGGATAGCGTTCTGGCCAGTCGCCCTGTTGTCCGGGTTCGCGGCGACGGATGCGAACCGCAGTCATTCGCGAAGCAACGCGAACGGCTTGCGCCAGAAGCGCCAGCGCTGGCCTCGACGCAAGGTGAATCGCGGGCCGTCGGCGAAGTCCAGCGCCAGTTCCTGCAGGTCCCCGCGATGCAGGGCCTCGAGCATCGGCCGCAGCGTCGCGGCGTCGGCCTTGCGCAGGTCGAACAGCGCATCCTCGGGAATTGGCGGTTTCGCGGGCATGGCTTCGATCTTCGCCAGCCGTGCCAGTCCGTGCAGCAGGGCATCGTCGGAATGCAGCTTCGGAAAAGCCGCCGTCGCATGATCGGGCAATGTTCCCCCACCCCAGGGCCACAGCGCGTTCAGCGCCACCCTGCCCGCCTCGGCGCGTTGCACGTTGCGTGGATGGTTGTGCAGCAGCACTTGCGCCTCGCTCGCCAGTGCATTCCAGCGCCTTGCTTCCGGCCCGTCGGGAGCGTGTTCGAACACGTCATCGCCCAGCGCGATCTCCGGCGACGCGAACGCCGGCAGCTTCGCTTCCTTCGGCAGGCGCAGGTACCAGCGCGCCGGATGCGGTGCCTCGAGCTGGAAGCCGGCATCGCCGAACAGCGGTTTCAGCGCGGGCAGGAACGCGACGGAATCCGCTTCGTCGAGGCCCAGCGCCTCGCCGGTGCCGAGCAGCAACACGCCCTTGATGTCGGCGCGCAGGTGCGCGGGATCGACCCGCAGCCACGCATGTCGGCGCACGTCGTCGACATCGGCGCCGATTTCCGCAAGGCGGCAAACCGCAGCTTCCGGCCAGCGATTCGGAAGCAGGGAAAAATGCCTTCGCAGTTGCGCCGCGCGTCCGGATTCTCCGTCGACGCGATCCGCGCGACCGAGCGCGCGTGCAAGATCGGCCGGCGGCGTTCCCGCGAAAACGCAGGCCAGCGGGGGCAGCAGCAGGACCGCGCGGGCCATGCGATCAGCCGAGGTAGCGCACCGAGAGGATGTCGTACTCGCGGGTGCCGCCCGGGGCCTCGATGCTGATGCTGTCGCCCTCGTGCTTGCCGATCAGCGCGCGCGCCACCGGCGAGGAAATCGCGATCAACCCCTGCTTGATGTCGGCTTCGAGGTCGCCGACGATCTGGTAGGTCTTCTCCTCGCCCGAATCCGCGTCGGCGAGTTCCACGGTGGCGCCGAACACCACCTTGTCGCCGGCCGCGAGCGTGCCGACGTCGATGACCTGCGCGTGCGAAAGCTCGGCCTCGAGGTGCTTGATCCGACCCTCGATGAAGCCCTGCTGCTCGCGCGCCGCGTGGTATTCGGCGTTTTCCTTGAGGTCGCCGTGCGCGCGCGCTTCGGCGATCGCGTTGATCACCGCCGGGCGCTTGACCGACTTCAGTTCCTCGAGCTCCGCGCGCAGGCGCTGCGCGCCTTTCGCGGTGATGGGGGCGCGGCTCATGCCTGCTTCTCCACGGCAAGTTCCCTGTGCAGTTCCTGCAGCGAGAGCACGTCGCCCGCGCCGCGGTGGTCCAGCGAATGCAGCAATGCGCGCGCGCCGGACACGGTGGTGGAATAGGTGACGCGCTGCTGCAGGGCCTCGCGCCGGATCGAGAAGGAGTCGGCGATGGCCTGCCGCCCTTCGGTGGTGTTGACGATATAGCTGATTTCGCCGTTCTTGATCAGGTCGACGATGTGCGGGCGGCCCTCGATCACCTTGTTCACGCGCTCGCAGGCGATGCCGGCGGCATTGAGGTAATCGGCGGTGCCCCCGGTGGCGACGATGGAAAAGCCGCGCTGGAGCATGTCGCGCGCGACATCCAACACGCGCGGTTTGTCCGGATCGCGCACCGAGATGAAGGCCTTGCCCGCCTGCGGCGCCTTGATGTTCGCGGCTTCCTCGGCGCGCGCGAACGCGGCGCCGAAGCTGCGGCCCACGCCCATCACTTCGCCGGTCGAGCGCATCTCCGGGCCGAGGATCGGATCCACGCCCTGGAATTTGGCGAACGGGAACACCGCTTCCTTGACCGAGTAGTAACCGGGGACGATTTCCGCGGTCGCGGACTGCTCCGCCAGCGACATGCCGGCCATGCAGCGCGCGGCGATCTTGGCCAGCGGCCGGCCGGTGGCCTTGGACACGAACGGCACCGTGCGCGAGGCGCGCGGGTTCACTTCCAGCAGGAAGATCGCGTCGTCGCCGTCGTCGCGCTGCTGGATCGCGAACTGGGTGTTCATCAAGCCGACGACGTTGAGCGCCTTGGCCAGCGCGACGACCTGCTCGCGCAGGCGTTCCTGCGTCTTCGCGGACAGCGAATACGGCGGCAGCGAGCAGGAGGAATCGCCGGAATGCACGCCGGCTTCCTCGATGTGTTGCATCACCCCGCCGACCAGCACCTTGCCGTCGCGGTCGGCGATGACGTCGATGTCCACTTCCACCGCGTTGTCGAGGAAGCGGTCGAGCAGTACAGGCGAATCGTTCGACACCTTCACCGCCTCGCGCATGTAGCGCTCGAGGTCGGCGTCGGCGTGCACGACTTCCATCGCGCGGCCGCCGAGCACGTAGCTCGGGCGCACGACCAGCGGATAGCCGATTTCGCGCGCAAGGCTCAAGGCTTCCTCGGCGCTGCGTGCGGTGCGGTTCGGCGGCTGCAGCAGGCCGAGGTCGTCGACCAGCTTCTGGAAGCGCTCGCGGTCTTCGGCGAGGTCGATGGAATCGGGCGAGGTGCCGATCACCGGCACCCCGTTGGCTTCCAGCGCCTTCGCAAGCTTCAGCGGCGTCTGCCCGCCGTACTGCACGATCACGCCGACCGGCTTTTCCAGTTCGACGATCTCGAGCACGTCTTCCAGCGTCAGCGGCTCGAAGTACAGACGATCCGAAGTGTCGTAGTCGGTGCTCACCGTCTCCGGGTTGCAGTTGACCATGATCGTTTCGAACCCGTCCTCGCGCAGCGCCAGCGCGGCGTGCACGCAGCAGTAGTCGAACTCGATGCCCTGGCCGATGCGGTTCGGGCCGCCGCCGAGCACCATGATCTTGCGGCGGTCGGTCGGCTGCGCCTCGCATTCGTCCTCGTAGGTCGAATACAGGTACGCAGTCGTGGTCGCGAATTCCGCGGCGCAACTGTCCACGCGCTTGTACACCGGGCGCACGTTGAACGCTTTGCGTAGCGCGCGTACCGCGGATTCGCTGGTGTTCGCGAGCCGGGCGATGCGCGCGTCGGAGAAGCCCTTGCGCTTGAGCGCGCGCAGGCGGCGCGCATCGAGCCCGTCGAGGCCGCGTTGCGCAAGGTCGTTCTCGGCTTCGACCAATTCCTCGATCTGGTCGAGGAACCAGGGATCGACGAACGAAAGCGCATGCACGTCTTCGACGGACATGCCGGCACGGAAGGCATCGGCGAGGTGGAAGATGCGTTCGGGGCCCGGCTCCTTCAGTTCGCGGCGCAACGCGGCGAGGTCGGCCTCGTCGGCGAGGGCGAGCCCGGTGGGATCGAGGCCGGTCTTGCCGGTTTCAAGCCCGCGCAGCGCCTTCTGCAACGACTCCTGGAAGCTGCGGCCGATGGCCATCACCTCGCCCACCGACTTCATCTGCGTGGTGAGGCGCGCGTCCGCGGCCGGGAACTTCTCGAACGCGAAGCGCGGGATCTTGGTGACGACGTAGTCGATGGCCGGTTCGAACGAGGCCGGGGTCTTGCCGCCGGTGATCTCGTTCTTCAGCTCGTCCAGGGTGTAGCCGACCGCGAGCTTGGCCGCGACCTTGGCGATCGGGAAGCCGGTCGCCTTCGACGCCAGCGCGGACGAACGCGACACGCGCGGGTTCATCTCGATGACGACCACGCGGCCGTTCTTCGCATTGATGCCGAACTGCACGTTCGAACCACCGGTGTCGACGCCGATCTTGCGCAGCACCGCGATGCTGGCGTCACGCAGGCGCTGGTATTCCTTGTCGGTCAGGGTTTGCGCCGGGGCGACGGTGATGCTGTCGCCGGTATGCACGCCCATCGCGTCGAGGTTCTCGATGCTGCAGACGATGATGCAGTTGTCCGCGGTGTCGCGGACGACTTCCATCTCGAACTCCTTCCAGCCGAGCACGGACTCCTCGACCAGGATTTCGTGCACCGGCGAAAGTTCGAGGCCGCGCTTGGCGATCTCCTCGAACTCTTCCCTGTTGTAGGCGATGCCGCCGCCGCTGCCGCCGAGGGTGAAACTCGGACGGATGATGGTCGGATAACCGACCTTGGCCTGGATTTCGACCGCCTGTTCGAACGTGCGCGCGACTTCGGCCTTCGGGCATTCCAGCCCGATCTCGCTCATCGCCACGCGGAACAGCTCGCGGTCCTCGGCCATGCGGATCGCTTCGCGCGAGGCGCCGATCAGCTCGACGCCGTGTTTCTCCAGCACGCCGTTATCCGCAAGATCAAGCGCGCAGTTCAGCGCGGTCTGCCCACCCATGGTCGGCAGCAATGCGTCGGGCTTTTCCTTGGCGATGATCTTCTCGACCGTCTGCCAGTTGATCGGCTCGATGTAGACCGCGTCGGCCATTTCCGGGTCGGTCATGATCGTCGCCGGATTGCTGTTCACCAGCACCACGCGGTAGCCCTCGTCGCGCAGCGCCTTGCAGGCCTGCGCGCCGGAGTAATCGAACTCGCAGGCCTGGCCGATGACGATCGGCCCGGCGCCGATGATCAGGATGGTCTTGATGTCGGTGCGCTTGGGCATCTCAGTGTTTCTCCATCAGCGCAATGAACTTGTCGAACAACAGCGCCACGTCGTGGGGACCGGGCGACGCTTCCGGGTGCCCCTGGAAGCTGAAAGCCGGCGCATCGATGAGTTCGATGCCCTGGTTGCTGCCGTCGAACAGCGAGCGATGGGTCACGCGCGCATTCGCCGGCAGCGTGGCCTCGTCGATGCAGAAGCCGTGGTTCTGCGAAGTGATCATCACCCGACCCGAATCGATGTCGATCACCGGATGGTTCGCGCCGTGGTGGCCGTGCGGCATCTTCATGGTCTTCGCGCCGACCGCGAGGCCGAGCAACTGGTGGCCAAGGCAGATGCCGTAGAGCGGGATCTTCTTCGCGACGAATTCCCGGATCGCGGCGATGGCGTAGTCGCAGGGCTCAGGATCGCCCGGGCCATTCGACAGGAAGATGCCGTCCGGTTTCATCGCCAGTACGTCGGAGGCCGGCGTCTGCGCCGGAACGACGATCACATCGCAGCCACGCTCGGCAAGCATGCGCAGGATGTTGCGCTTGGCGCCGAAATCGTAGGCGACGACCTTGAACTTGGGTTCGGCATGGACGAACTCGCCGCGGTCGAGATCGAGTTCGCCTTCCTGCCAGGAATAACGCTCCTGCGTGGAAACGACTTTCGCCAGGTCCATGCCCTTGAGGCCGGGGAACTTGCGCGCGGCCTCGATGGCCTTGTCGGCGTCGATGTCGTCGCCGGCCATCAGCGCACCGTTCTGCGCGCCGCGCTCGCGCAGCATGCGGGTGAGCTTGCGCGTGTCGATGCCGGCGATGGCGACGATGCCGCGCGCCTGCAGCCATTCTGGCAAGGCGACCTGGCTGCGCCAGTTGCTGGGCCGGCGCGGCACGTCGCGCACGATCAGGCCGGCGGCCCAGGCCTGGCCGGCTTCGTCGTCCTGGTCGGTGCAGCCGGTGTTGCCGATGTGCGGGTAGGTCAGCGTCACCAGTTGCCGCGCATACGACGGGTCGGTGAGGATTTCCTGGTAGCCGGTCATGGCGGTGTTGAACACCACCTCGCCCACGTACAGGCCCGTCGAGCCCACGGAAATGCCCTCGAAGACCGTTCCGTCTTCAAGCGCGAGGATGGCGGGTGTGGTCACGGGATTCGCCTGCGTCGGGTTGCAAGAAAGCGCCGAAGCGGCGGGAAACCGGTTCGGAGCTGGGGTGATCGGGCGAGCGGGAATTGTACCGGGATGCGCCGGGACACGCCAGCCGCAAGCGCATCGCTAGACTCGCGCGATGTCGCCCACCCTGCTCCACGCGCTGTTCGAAGCCGCGGCCTACGCCGTCGGTTTCCGCCTGTTCCTGCGCGAACGCCGCCGCCGCGCCTTGCCCGCGCTGGCCGACCGCGAATCCAGCCTGGCGATCGGCATCGGCGCGATCCTCGGCGCCGCGCTCGGCGCGAAGATCGCCTACTGGCTGTACGACCCGGTCTACGCGTTCGCAGGTTTCCCGGACTGGGTCCATTTGCTGCAGGGCAAGTCCATCATCGGCGCCCTGCTCGGCGGGCTGGCCGGGGTGGAAATCGCGAAGAAACTCGATGGCGTGCGGGGTTCCACCGGAGACGCCTTCGTCTGGCCGCTGATGCTGGGCATGGCCATCGGCCGCATCGGCTGCTTCCTGTCCGGATTGGACGACCACACCGCCGGCAACCCGACCTCGCTGCCCTGGGGCGTGGATTTCGGCGACGGCGTGCCGCGCCACCCGACCCAGCTGTACGAAGTGCTGTTCCTCGCGCTGTGGGCCGCGCTGCTCGCATGGCGCGGCGACCGCCTGTCGCGGCCGGGCGACCGCTTCCGCGCCTTCATGATCGGCTACCTCGCGTACCGGCTGTGCATCGAATCGATCCGCCCGATCCCGTTCCACTACTTCGGCCTGCTGTCCGGCCTGCAACTGCTGTGCGTCGCCGGCCTGCTCTACTACCATCGCGACATCCCGCGCATCGCCAAGGACCTGCCGTGGCCGCGAAAGTAAGGCCCTATCTGTTCTACGACAGCGCGGTGTCGGTCTGCGGCAGCTGCCTGCGCCGGGTCGAGGGCAACATCCTGATCAAGGATGGCGCGGTGTACATGGACAAGTGGTGCCCGCAGCACGGGCGCGAACGCGTGTTGCTCGCCGACGATGCCGATTACTACCGGCTGTGCCGGGAGAAGTTCGTCAAGCCGCCGGAACTGCCGCAACGCTTCAACACCGAGCGCCGCTGGGGTTGTCCCTACGACTGCGGCCTGTGCCCGGAGCACATGCAGCACAGTTGCCTGACCCTCATCGAGGTCACCGACCACTGCAACCTGCGCTGCCCGATCTGCTACGCCGATTCCGGTCCGCACCGCCCCGGCTTCCGCGACCTCGCGACCATCGAACGCATGCTCGATGCCGTGGTGGCGAACGAAGGCGAACCGGACGTGGTGCAGGTTTCCGGCGGCGAACCGACCCTGCACCCGCAGTTCTTCGAGATCCTCGATGCGGCCAAGGCGCGGCCGATCAAGCACCTGATGGTGAACACCAATGGGTTGCGGATCGCGAAAGAGCCCGAATTCGTCGAACGCCTCGCCGGCTACATGCCCGGTTTCGAGCTCTACCTGCAGTTCGATTCGCTGCGCGACGAGGTGCACCAGGAACTGCGGGGCGCGCGGTTGCGCGAGATCCGCCTGCGCGCACTGGAAGCGCTGAACAGGCACGGTATCTCGACCACGCTGGTGGTCACGGTGAAGAAGGGCCTCAACGACGGCGAGCTCGGCGGGATCATCGATTTCGCGCTGAAGCAGCCCTGCGTGCGCGGCGTGACCTTCCAGCCGATCCAGAACGCGGGCCGCACCGAACGCTACGACCCGGCGCGCGACCGCCTCACGCTCACCGAAGTGCGGCGCCGCATCCTCGAGCAGTCGACATTGTTCCGGCCGGAGGACCTGATCCCGGTGCCCTGCCATCCGGACAGCCTGGCGATGGCGTATGCGCTGAAGCTGGAAGACAAGCTGCTGCCGCTGACCGGGCTGGTGCCGCCGGAAGTGCTGATCGAAGGCGGCCGCAACAGCATCGTGCTGGAGAAGGACGAGGGCCTGCGCGACGCGATCTTCAAGCTGTTCGCCACCAACCATTCGCCGGCGTCGCAGGCTTGTTCGTTGTCCGACCTGCTGTGCTGCCTGCCGCAGGTGCAGGCACCGGAAGGACTTGGTTACCGCAACGTGTTCCGGGTACTGATCATGGCCTTCATCGACGCCGAGGGCTTCGACCTGCGTTCGGTGAAGAAGAGCTGCGTGCACATCGCCCAGCCGGACGGGCGCATCGTGCCGTTCGACACCTACAACCTGTTCTACCGCGACGACCGCGCGCAACAGCTGGAAAAGCTGCGGCGCATGGTCGAAGCCGGCCAGCGACTCGAGACCGAAGGGGAACCCGCCGCATGAACGTCCCGAATCCGCCCGATTCCCCGCAACCCGATCCGCGCGGTTCGCGCTGGCTGGGCTTCGGCCTGTTCTGGTTGATCCTCGTCGGTGGCGGCATGGTGTCCGGAATCATCGTTTCCGCCGCGGGCATGCTGTTCCATGGCCTAGGGCTGGCATACGGGCTTGCCGGGCTGCTGCCATGGATCGCGCCGCTGGTGCTGGCGATCTGGCTCGCGAACAAGGGCAAGACCCGCACCGCGCAGGGCATCGCCTTCGGTTTCCTGAGCCTGTTCGCGGTCGGCCTGCTGCTGGTCGCCGCCTGCTTCGGCATCCTCGCCCTCGGCGGCTTCGGCAACTGGCACTGAGTGCGATGCGATTGCGCGGTCGTCAATCCAGCAGGTCGCGGACCCGGTAACGCCCCGGTTCCCGTCCCACCAGGGCTCGCGCGGCATGCAGCGCGCCGCGGGCGAAGATGTCGCGGTTGGTCGCGCGGTGGACCAGCTCGACCCGTTCGCCGATGCCGCTGAACTGCACCAGGTGCTCGCCGACGATGTCGCCGGCGCGGATCGAGGCGTAGCGCGGCGTCGCCCCGCCCTCGCCCGCGGCCATGCCCAGGGTCAGCGCGGTTCCGGATGGCGCATCCAGCTTGCGCGCATGGTGTGCCTCGACGATGTCGCAATCCCAGCCCGGCAGCGCACGCGCGGCGCGTTCGACCAAGTCGTGCAGCACCGCCACGCCAAGGCTGAAATTGCTGGCCCAGACCAGCGGGATCCGCATCGCCGCGGCGTCCAGTGCCGATTGCTGTCCGGAAGACAATCCCGTCGTGCCCGATGCCAACGGTTTGCCGCGCTGCAGGCAGAGGTCGAGGATCGCGTCGAAGCCTTCGGGCAGGCTGAAATCGACGGCGGCGTCGTATTCCGGGACGCCGGCGAGCTCGCTGGCCGCGAATTGCGGGATGCCGTCGACGACGCGCGATTCGACCCTGCGCGAGACCGCGGCCACGACTTCGCAACCTTCGCCTTCGCGGCACAGGCGTTGCAGCGCCTGGCCCATGCGGCCGCCGGCGCCATGGATGAGCAGTCTGGTCGGTGCGTCCATGGGCGCAGGCTATCCGTCCCGCCGGAACGGGACAAGGCGGCGTCAGGCGCCGTCGAATCTGGCCTTGCCGAGCTTGACCATCGCCGCGAGTTCGGCGGTGGATGCGGTCAACACGCGCACGCCGCGGCGGTTGACCAGCAGCAGGCGCGAGGAAATCGGGCTGATCCAGGACACCTTGGCCGGTTCCATGCGCCCGGACGAGGCCAGCAGCTGCAGCCAGTCGCCGACGCGCAGGTTGCGCACGCGTTCGAGCACGTCGCCGTCGAAGTCGAGCGTGTCGGTGCCACCGACGACCTGCATGCGCGGCGCGGCTTCGGTTTCGCCCTGCTCCTGCGTTTCCGCTTCGACGCCATCCGCTTCCAGGGGAACGGATTCGGCTTCGATCGCGGGCGGTGGCGCGAGTTCGTCCTCCAGTTCGTCGACGATCGCCGCCGCCGATTCGCCGACGTAGCCGGAGCTGGCGAGGATCGTCTCGAGTTGTTCGCGCGGCAGCGGCGGCGGTTCGCCCGTGGCCGCTTGCGCCTTGCGGTCGTGGGCCTGCAGCAGCCCGTCCACGGCTGCCATCGCCTGCGCGTAACGCGGCGAGTCGTGGCCTTCGCGCAGGATCACCTGGGCGATGTGGTGCGCGGCGTGCAGGTCGAGGAAGGTGCCCACCGCCGGCGGCAACTCGCGATCCGCGCGTCGTTGCCGCAATTCCTCCGTCGCAGCCTTGCGCGCCGATTCCAGCCGCTCGCGGCCGTGCCGCGCCTGCGCCGCGCGCTTCTCCGCCAGCGCGAGGCGCTTGCGGCTCTGGCCCATGTAGGCGCGCAGTTCCTGTTCCAGCGTCTCGAAGATCGCGATGTCCTCGTTGAACTCGGCGACGAGGCGGTCGATGGTGTGGTCGACGTGGTCGAGCAGTTCGCGTTCCTGCGGGCCGTCGCCGTTGTTGCCGGAACAGGCTTCGGCGATGGTGTTGAGCAGGCGCCACGCCGGGTGTTCGCGGGTGTCGAACATGTAACGGTCGCGCACCGCGACGCGCGCGAACGGCACCAGCATGCGGTCGATCTTGCGCCGCGACCGGTTGTCGAAGCGCGCGTTCTCCAGCAGCGAATCGAACAGCCGCGCCATCATGCCGAGCGTTTCCTCGTCGGTCTCGCCGAGGCTCAATCGGTCGCCGCCCATGCCCAGCTTGCGTGCGTTCGCGGCGAGTTCCCGCTGCAGGCGCTCGGCGAGGGATCCGGGTCCGGCCGCCTGCGCCGCGGCCGGGTCCGACAGTTCGTGCTGCATCAGCGCGAGGATCGACAGCAGTTCGTTGGAACCGATCCTCGGTACCGTCGGCGTGACCGTGCCCGGATCGAACAGCGGCTGTTCCTCGCGCACGGGGGCGCGCCGCGATTCCAGCAACTTGAACAGGTGGGTGAACAGCATCCCATCCACGGGCATGCCGGTGCCGCCCGCCGATGCGGGACCCGGCGAAGCCCGTCCCGTCGGCGGCAGCGGCGGGCGGGCGGCGGGTCGCGCCACCTGCGGCAGCTCGCCGGACGCCAGCATCGCCTCGCTGCGCTGGTAGGCCTGCGCCAGCGCCCCGGCGAGCGGACCTTCGGCCGCGCGCAGCGTCGCGATGCGGTGGCGGGGATCGGGATCGGCTTCCTCCAGTGCCGCGACCAGCGCCTGCACAATGAAGGCCGGCGACATCGGGTTGTCGGATTCGCGCAGGTCGCCGCGGCCGGCGGTGTGGGCCAGGCGCTTGCCGAGCATGTCCAGGCTGCGTGCGTTCGCGCGCGACATGCCATCGACCACCTGGTCGCGCGCCAATTGCGTTTCGAGCGCGTCCTCGGACAACAGGCTGAGATTGACGTCCGCGGTGTCGATGGCCTCGGACGCGGGCTTCGACCTCGGCAGTTCACGGAAACCCGCGGCCAGCGCCTGGCGCACGCTCTGCACGATGCGCGCATGGTCGAAGCGTCCTTGCGCCGAGTCGCCAAGCGCGCGCTCGAGCGCGGGCAACAGGATCTCCAGCAACTGCTCCTGCAGCGCCGCGAGCATCATCTGGCTTCCATCGCGCGGGGCGCCACGGATGGAACCTGGGGAAGAAGGAAGGGACATGGCGCCTGTCGGGGGCTGGCGTTTTCGTGACCTTACGCAAAGTCGGGCGACAAGTCATTGATGCCGGTCAAGTTTCGAAGGCGACGTTATGATCGGTACGTGCACGAACAAGGCGCGAGCGTGATTCCACCCGTCCCACTGCTTGATGTCGCCCGGCTCGATGGCCCGGATGCGATCGTGGCCCGCGAGCCGTTCCGCTTCATGGTCGCACCCGGGCAACTGGACGACGCGCACCGGCAGGCGCTTGTCGCGGATTTCCCGCGCTACGGCAGCGCCGGCTTCTTCCCCTACGAGCCCGCGGACTGCGGCCCGGCATTGCGCAGGTTGATCGACGAAATCACGGCCCCCGCCTTCGCCGAAGCGCTCGGCCGGAAGCTCGGCATCGATCGCCTGGGCGACCACCCCGCCATCGTCACCCTGAGCGATTCGGTGAACCGCCGCCATGGCACGCTGCACACCGACAGTCGTTCGAAGGTCGCCACCGCGCTGGTCTATTTCAACGAGGATTGGCCGCACGGGAGCGCGGGCTGCCTGCGTTTCCTCGCCAGCGGCGACGACATCGAGGCCATGGTGTCGCCCGAAATCCTCCCGCTCTACGGAACCCTGGCCGCGTTCGCGCGCGCGGACAATTCCTGGCACGGCCACCTGCCGTTCGAGGGCGAACGCCGCGTGCTGCAGGTCGCTTGGCTGACCAGCGAAGACGAACTGCGGCGCAAGCAGAAGCGCGGTACGTTTTCGCGCTGGTTCAAGAAGTTCATGGGCGGGCTGGACCGGCGCTTCGGCGCCGGCCGCGACGTCAACGCGCGGCACGACTGACCCGCTTCGCGCGGGTCAGGACACCATCCGGTCCCAGAAGCCCTTCACCCCGTCAAGGAAGGTGCTGGACCTTGGCGAATGCTTGCGCGCGCCTTCGCCGACGAAGGTGGTTTCGAACTTCTCCAGCAGCTCGCGCTGCTCGGCGGTGAGATTCACCGGGGTTTCGACCACCACCTTGCAGTACAAGTCGCCCGGGCCGCGACTGCGGACGGACTTCACGCCCTTGTCGCGCAGGCGGAACACCTTGCCAGTCTGGGTTTCGGCGGGAACGCGGATCTCGGCCTCGCCGCCGAGCGTGGGCACGCGCACGCTGTCGCCGAGGGCGGCCTGGGAAATGCGGATCGGCACTTCGCAATGCAGGTCGTCGCCGTCGCGTTCGAACAATTCGTGCGGGCGCACGCGGATCTCGACGTAGAGGTCGCCCGGCGGCGCGCCGGCGGGACCGGCCTCGCCTTCGCCGGCGAGGCGGATGCGGTCGCCGCTGTCGACGCCGGCCGGCACCTTCACCGCCAGCGTCTTCTCGTCCTGCACCCGGCCGTTGCCATGGCAGGCCTTGCACGGGTTGACGATGGACTGGCCGCGACCACCGCAATGCGGGCACGGTTGTTGCATGGCGAAGATGCCGCGCTGCATGCGCACCTGGCCACGGCCGTGGCAGGTGGAGCACGTTTCGATCTTGCCGTCTTCCGAACCCGAGCCGCTGCAAACGGTGCAGGCCGAAAGCGTCGGCAGTTCGATCTTCTTCTCGATCCCGGCGACGGCTTCCTCGAGGTCGAGTTCCATCACGTAGCCGACGTCCGCACCGCGCCGCGGCGCCTGGCGCGTGCCGCCGCCGAAGATGTTGCCGAAGATGTCGCCGAAGATGTCGCCGACGTCGTGGAAGCCCGGGCCGGCGTTGCCGCCGCCCATGCCGTGCTCGAACGCGGCGTGGCCGTGCTGGTCGTACATGCGGCGCTTGCCGCCGTCGCTCAGCACTTCATAGGCTTCCTTGCATTCCTTGAAACGGGCCAACGCCTCCGGATCGTCGGGGTTGCGGTCCGGGTGGTGCTTCATCGCGCAGCGGCGATAGGCCTTCTTCAGGTCCTCCTCGCTCGCGTCGCGCTGGACGCCGAGGACTTCGTAGTAGTCGCGCTTGCTCATTTCCGCTCGATTCTCGATTCGATGCGCCGGTCCGGCACCAGCCAGACCAGCGCGACCAGCACGTATAGCGCGCAGGACAGCCACGGCTGCACGAACGCCAGCGCGATGCCCGCGATGTAGAACAACGGCGAGAGCCGCCCCTTGAAATCGCTACCGGTGGCGCGCGCGAGCAGCGAGTCGTGGCCTTCAACCGCGATGATCCGCTGCTGCAGCAACCAGTAGGCGATCGCCGCCATCAGCAACACCACGCCGTACATGGCGGTCGGCAGCGCGGTGAAGTGGTTCTCGCCCATCCACGCGGTCGCGAACGGGAACAACGACAGCCAGAACAGCAGGTGCAGGTTGGCCCACAGCACGCTGCCGCTGACCTTGTGCGCGGCTTGCAGCATGTGGTGGTGGTTGTTCCAGTAGATCCCGACGTAGACGAAGCTCAACACATAGCTCAGGAACACCGGCAGCAGCGGCACCAGCGACGCCAGGTCGCTGCCGTGCGGCACCTTCAGCTCCAGCACCATGATGGTGATGATGATGGCGATGACGCCATCGCTGAAGGCTTCCAATCTCCCCTTACCCATGCCTTCTCCTCACATGGCGAACGCCCGTGGCCGGGCGTTCGCTTGTCGTTTCCAGGTTTTCCCGATCAAGACTTCTTGTCGTCGTCCTTGACTTCGGTGAACTCGGCGTCGACCACGTCGTCGGCCGGCTGGCCGGCGCCGGCATCGCCGCCTTCGGCCTGCTGGCCAGCGGACTGGACCGCCGCGAACAGCGCCTGCCCCGCTTCTTCCAGCGCCTTGGACTTGGCTTCGATCTGCGCCTGGTCGTCGCCCTTCATCGCCGATTCGAGTTCGGCGATCGCGCCTTCGACCCGGCCGATCACGTCGCCGCCAACCTTGTCGCCATTGTCCTTGATCGCGCTGCGGGTCGCGTGGATCAAACCGTCCGCGTGGTTGCGCGCGGAGACCAGCTCGTGGAATTTCCTGTCTTCCTCGCGGTGCGATTCGGCGTCGGCGACCATGCGCTGGATCTCGTCGTCCGACAGGCCCGATCCGGCCTTGATCTCGACCTTCTGTTCCTTGCCGGTCTTCTTGTCCTTCGCCGTCACGTGGACGATGCCGTTGGCGTCGATGTCGAACGAGACCTCGACCTGCGGCATGCCGCGCGGCGCCGGCTCGATGCCGGTCAGGTCGAACTTGGCCAGCGACTTGTTGTAGCGGGCCTGCTCGCGCTCGCCCTGCAGCACGTGCACCGTCACCGCGGACTGGTTGTCCTCGGCGGTACTGAAGGTCTGCGACGCCTTGGTCGGGATGGTGGTGTTCTTGTCGATGATCTTGGTGAACACGCCGCCGAGGGTTTCGATGCCCAGCGACAACGGGGTCACGTCGAGCAGCAGCACGTCCTTGACGTCGCCTTGCAGCACGCCGCCCTGGATCGCGGCGCCAACCGCGACTGCTTCGTCCGGGTTCACGTCCTTGCGCGGTTCCTTGCCGAAGAAATCGGCCACCGCCTGCTGCACCTTCGGCATGCGGGTCTGGCCGCCGACGAGGATGACTTCGCTGACGTCCGAAGCCTTGAGGCCGGCGTCCTTGAGCGCGACGCGGCAGGGTTCGATGGTCTTCTTGACCAAATCCTCGACCAGCGACTCGAGCTTGGCCCGGGTCAGCTTGATGTTGAGGTGCTTGGGGCCGCTCGCGTCGGCGGTGACGTAGGGCAGGTTCACGTCGGTCTGCTGCGCGCTGGAGAGTTCGATCTTCGCGCGCTCGGCCGCATCCTTCAGGCGCTGCAGCGCCAGCGGGTCCTTGCGCAGGTCGATGCCCTGCTCCTTCTGGAACTCGTCGACCAGGAAATCGATGACGCGCTTGTCGAAGTCCTCGCCGCCGAGGAAGGTATCGCCATTCGTGGCCAGCACTTCGAACTGCTTCTCGCCGTCGACGTTCGCGATCTCGATGATCGACACGTCGAAGGTGCCGCCGCCAAGGTCGTACACCGCGACCTTGCGGTCCTTCCCGTCGCCCTTGTCGAGGCCGTAGGCCAGCGCGGCCGCGGTCGGCTCGTTGATGATGCGCTTGACGTCGAGGCCGGCGATGCGGCCGGCGTCCTTGGTCGCCTGGCGTTGCGAATCGTTGAAGTAGGCCGGGACGGTGATCACCGCCTCGGTCACGGTCTCGCCGAGGAAGGCCTCGGCGGTCTTCTTCATCTTGGTCAGCACTTGCGCGGAGATTTCCTGCGGCGCGAGGCTCTTGCCATCGGCCAGCGCCACCCATGCGTCGCTGTTGTCGTGCGCGACGATCTTGTACGGCACGAGTTCGATGTCCTTCTGCACCTCGGCGTCGCCGAACTTGCGGCCGATCAGGCGTTTCACCGCGAAGAAGGTGTTCTTCGGATTGGTCACCGCCTGGCGCTTGGCGCTGGCGCCGACCAGGACTTCGCCGTCCTTGGTGTAGGCGACGATCGAAGGCGTGGTGCGGTCGCCCTCGCTGTTCTCGATGACGCGGGCCTTGCCGCCTTCCATGATCGCCACGCACGAATTCGTGGTGCCGAGGTCGATGCCGATGATCTTGGCCATGTGTGTTCCCTCTCGTTTCCTGTGTTTCGGTGGCGCCGTTGCGCCGATGTTCGCGATGTGGGGCTGTGTCGTGCCGGTTCAAGTAGGGGCGACCGGGCCGGTCGCCCCTGCGTTTATTCCGCGACGACCACCAGCGCGGGGCGCAACAGGCGGTCGTTGAGCACGTAGCCCTTCTGGAAGGTGTGGATGACGCTGCCCGGCGGCAATTCCCCGGCCGGCGCCATGCTCATCGCCTGGTGGCGTTCGGGATCGAAGGCGTCGCCGGCGGCCGGCGCGACTTCGGTCAGTCCATTCTTCTCGGCGATGGAATGCAGTTGCTTGAGGGTGAGTTCCAGCCCGGCGCGGAGCGGATCCTCGGCGGTGGCCGCGGCGAGCCCGGCCTCCATGCTGTCGAACAACGGCAGCAGTTCGGCCAGCAGCTTCTCGTTGGCGAAGCGGCGCGCCTGGTCCACGTCGCGGGCGAGGCGCTTGCGCTGGTTGTCGAGGTCGGCGCGTTCCAGCAGCAACTGCGCCTTGGCCTGTTCGAGTTCGCCCTGCAGCGCCTCGATCTGCTCCCGCAGCGCCTGTTCGGCGTCCACGGCCGTGGTCTCCGGGTCCATGCTCGGTTCGGTCGTCATCGTCTGATGGCTTGCTGGCGGTCGAGTGCCGCCCGATCCGGGATCTATGAGGGCTGCGAATCGGGATTCAAGGCAGCCCCGAGCGCATCCGCGGCCGCCTGCACCACCGGGATGACCCGGTCGTAGGCCATGCGCGTGGGACCGATGACGCCGAGCACGCCCAGCACGCGCCCGCCCGCGCTGTAGGGCGCGGTGACCAGCGATACCCCTTCCAGCGGGGCCATGCCGGTTTCCTCGCCGATGAAGATGCGGATGCCCTCGGCCTGCACCGTGCGGTCCAGCAATTGCAGGATCTCGCGCTTGCGGGCGAAGGCTTCGAACAGCTCACGCAGGCGTTCGACATCGGACAGGCCTTGCGCGCCCATCAGCCGGGTCTGCCCGGCCAGGACCAGGTCCTCGGCGGCCGGCGCCAGCGCCTCGTCGGCCAGTTCCAGCGAACGCGCCAGCAGCGCCTGCATCTCGTCGCGGGCGCGGGACAGTTCCTGCAGCAGCGCGGCACGCACCTGTTGCAACGGGATGCCGGCGAAATGCGCGTTGAGGTAGTTCGACACGCGTTCCAGCTCGGCCGGATCGTACGGGCGGCGCATCGCGATCACCCGGTTCTCGACCTCGTTGTCGGCCAGCATCAGCACGCACAGCACGCGGCGCGGATCCAGCGGGAGGAATTCGATGCGGCGGAACGCGAACTGCTCGCGCCGCGGCACCCCGACCACGCCGACGAAATGGGTCATCGCCGACAGCAGTTCCGAGGCGTTGCCGAGCAGCGCTTGGGTGCCCGCGCCGGCCGGCAATTCCTGCCGCAGCCGCGACAATTCGCCTTCGCCAAGCGGCTTGAGTTGCAGCAGCGAATCGACGAACACGCGGTAACCCTGCGCAGTGGGCACGCGCCCGGCGGAGGCATGCGGCGCGGCCAGCAACCCCGCGCCCTCGAGGTCGGCGAGGATGTTGCGGATCGTCGCCGGGCTCACGTCCAGCCCGGCGTGCCGCGCCAGCGTCTGCGAACCGACCGGCTCGCCGTCGCGGATGTAGCGCCCGATCAGCGAACGCAGCAACTGCCGTGCGCGCGGGTCGAGCAGTTCGGGATCGCGTGGACGGGCCATGCCCGGGATATACGACCGTCGGCGCGCGGGCGCAACCGCTTCCGGCCTGGATGCCGTACGCGGCACAATCCCGCCATGCTCACCCGCCTGGTCTTGCGCGACTTCGCCATCGCCGCCGCGATCGAACTCGAATTCGGTCCCGGCCTGACCGTGATCTCCGGCGAAACCGGCGCCGGCAAGTCGTTGCTGGTCGATGCGCTCGGCTTCCTCGGCGGCCAGCGCGCGGACAGCGGCATGGTCCGGCACGGCGCCGAACGTGCGGAACTCACCGCGCAGTTCGCGTTGACCGATGCCGCGCCCGCGATGGACTGGCTGCGTGTGCAGGAATTCGACGACGGCGACGAATGCCAATTGCGGCGCACGCTGCGCGCCGACGGCGGTTCGCGCGCGTGGATCAACGGCCGCCCGGCGACGCTGGCGCAGGTCGCGGAACTGGCCGCATTGCTGTTCGAGATCCACGGCCAGCACGAACAGCAGGCGCTGCTGTCGCGGCCGGCGCAGCGCGAGCTGCTCGACGCCTACGCCGGCCACGATGCGCTCGTCGCGATAGTGCGCACGCACGCCACGCGCTGGCGCGAACTCGCGCGCGAACGCGAGGCCCTGCTCGCCCGCGGCGACGCAAGCGAACGCCGCGACTGGCTGCGCCACCAGCTCGACGAACTCGACGCCGAGGCGCTGGATGCCGAATCGCTGGCCGAACTCGACCGCGGGCATCGCCGCCAGTCCCACGCTGCGGCGCTGATCGCGGCCTGCGAGGAAGCCGGCGAACGCCTCGGTGGCGAATCCTCGCTGCCGCTGCAACTGCAGCGCCTGCGCCAGTCCCTGCAGCGTGAAGTCGCGCACGAACCACGACTGGAAGAAGTCGATGCAATGCTGGATTCGGCCGCGATCCAGCTCGACGAAGCCGCGGCGCTGGTCGAACGCATCCGCTCCGACCTCGACCTCGATCCGGAGGCGCTGGCGGCGATGGAGCGTCGCTTGTCGCGATTGCAGGACCTCGCGCGCAAGCATCGCGTGCCGCTCGACAAGTTGGCCGCGCAACGCGAAACCCTGGCCGCCGAACACGAGTCGCTGGCCGACGTCGGGCAACGCCTCGCCGAACTCGTGCAGGAACTCGATGGCGAACGCGGGTCGTGGCGCGAAGCCGCGGATGCGCTCGGCGCATCGCGGCACAAGGCGGCGAAATCGCTATCGGACGAAACCTCGCGGCTGATCGGCGAACTCGGCATGGCAGGCGGTCGGTTCGAGGTCGCGTTGGAAACCAACGACGGCGACGCCGATCCCGATCCGAACGGTGGCGAGCGCGTGGAATTCCTCGTTTCCGCGAACGCCGGGCAACCCCCGAGGCCGTTGCGCAAGGTCGCGTCCGGCGGCGAGCTGTCGCGCATCTCGCTGGCAATCGAGGTCGCCGCGCTCGGCCTCGACGCGGTGCCGACCATGGTGTTCGACGAAGTGGATTCGGGCATCGGCGGCGCGGTCGCGCAGATCGTCGGCCGCCAGTTGCGCGCGCTCGGCGGCAAGCGCCAGGTGCTGTGCGTCACCCACCTGCCGCAGGTCGCGGCGCAGGGCCATGCGCACTGGCGCGTGAGCAAGGCCGCCAGCGCCGGCGTCACCCAGAGCGAGGTGCGGGCGCTGGACGCGAAACAACGCATCGCCGAACTCGCGCGCATGCTCGGCGGCGTGGAAGTCGGCGACGAGGCGCGCGCCGCAGCGAGGAAACTGCTGGCGGACGCACTGTAGGAGCGCTGCTCCTGTGGGAGCGGCTTCAGCCGCGACGTACACGCCAGTCGGGCCTGAAGGCGCTCCCACAAGGGTCGCGCCCGAGAGCGCTCCTACGGCATCAGATCGGCGTCGGTCGCGCCCGAACGGGCGCTCCTACTTCTTCTTGCGGACGTACAGCACCAGCGAGTGGTCGACGATCTCGCAGCCGTGCTCGGTGGCGATGCGCTGCTGCAGCTGTTCGATCTCGCTGCTCTGGAACTCGATCACCTTGCCGGTGTCGACGTCGACCATGTGGTCGTGGTGCTGGCCGCGGTCGAGTTCGTAGACCGCGTGCCCGCCCTCGAAGTTGTGCTTGAGCACGAGCCCCGCGGCCTCGAACTGGGTCAGCACCCGGTACACCGTGGCGAGGCCGATCTCGTCGCCCTGCCCGCCCAGGTGGCGGTAGATGTCCTCGGCGGTCATGTGCCGGGGCTTGGACGCCTCGAGCAGTTCGAGGATGCGCATGCGCGGGTGCGTGACCTTCAGCCCGGCGTTGCGCAGGTCCTGGGTTTCCATCGTCTTTCCGCGCCTCCATCGTCGATGCAACGCCGCGTGAACGCGAGGTCCTACGGGGCGTGCGCGCCGCGGCGCAGTGTATCATCGCCCCTGTTTCCGCCCACCGATCCCCGCATGCGCAAGCTCCCCTCCGCAATCGTTGCCGCCGCCCTCGCCCTTGCCGTGTCCGGCTGCGGGATCCTGTACAAGCAGCCGATCTACCAGGGCAACCTGATCGACAAGGCCGCCGCGGACCAGTTGCAGGCCGGCATGAGCAAGGAACAGGTGGTCAACCTGCTCGGCACGCCGTCGATCGCGGATCCGTTCCACCACGACCGTTGGGATTACTCGGCGAGCGAACGCGATGGCCGCCTCGGCCACACCGAAGTCAAGAACCTCACCCTGTGGTTCGAGAACGACGTTCTGTCGCGCTGGGATGGCGAGTATTTCCCCGAGCAGGACGATGCGCTCGCCAAACGCATGAGCCGCTTCGGCAACCTGCCGAAGGAAAAGAAGAAGCCCGGCGGAGGCTAGGCCTTCCCGCTCGCGGCGCGCCTGCGTCGCGCGTCCTTCGGATCGGCCTGCAGGCCGCGCAGTACCTCGACCCGGTCGCCATCGGCGAGCAATTGCCCTGGCGTCGCGCGCGCCCCGAACACCGCCACGCCCGCACACTCGCCGTCGTTCCAGCCGCTGGCCGCCAGCGCGTCGGCCACGCTCGCGCCTGCGGGCAGTTCGAGCTGCATCGATTCGTGCCGGTGCAGCCAGGCGCGCACGATTTCGATCCGGACGTTCATGCGCCGCGATCCGCGACGCGCACGAAGTCGTCGACCATGCGGTCGGCCAGGCCCTGCATCCCGATCGCCAGCGCCGGCGCGAGCAGCAGGCTTTCCGGTTCGAAATCCAGCGACAGGCTGACCTTGCATGCCGATTCGTCCAGCGCATGGAACTGCCAGCGTCCCTCGAGCCGCTTGAACGGGCCGGCGCGCAGGTGCATGTCGATGGCGTGCGGCGATTCCAACGCGTTCTCGGTGGTGAACCAGGTGGCGAAGCCGCCCAGTCCGAGTTCGAGGCGCGCGACGAGGCGGTCGCCGCCTTCCTCCAGCACCTCGGCCGCGCGGCACCAGTCGAAGCGGCGCGGGTAGGCGCGCACGTCGTTGACCAGCGCGAACATGCGCGATGCCGAATGCTCGACCAGGGCACTGCGCTTGATCGTCGGCACCGCTCGCCACCCTCGCCCGCATCGGGGACAATGCCCGCATGGGCAAGAAGGACGGCAAGGATAAGGCAAACGGCGGCGGCACCATCGCGCTGAACAAGCGCGCGCGCCACGAATACCACTTCGAGCAGACGTTCGAGGCCGGGCTCGCGCTGCAGGGCTGGGAGCTGAAGTCGATCCGCGCCGGCCGCGCCAACATCACCGAAAGCTACGCCGTGGTCCGCAACGGCGAACTGTTCCTGTTCGGCGCGCAGATCACGCCGTTGATCTCGGCCTCGACCCATGTCGTCGCCGACGATCGCCGTACGCGCAAGCTGCTGATGCACCGCCGCGAGATCGACCAGGCCATCGGCAAGGTGCAGCGCGACGGCTACACCCTGGTGCCGACCGCGCTGTACTGGAAGGGCAACAAGGTCAAGGCGGAACTGGCGCTGGCGCGCGGCAAGCAGACCCACGACAAGCGCGAAGCGGAAAAGGAACGCGACTGGAACCGCGAGAAACAGCGCCTGCTTCGCCGCAACAACAAGGACGCATGAGCCATCCGGAATCGCCGGATGACTCCCCATGATTCGCATCGGCGAATCATGGGCCCCACGCCATGCTTCCAACCCCGTTCGCGCCTGCGACGCGAACTGCCCCCGACCCGGGAGCGATTCCATGAAAACCGCTGAAGGCTAACTGGCGGATTCTTCCGCTGGCGGTTCCGGGAACACGAACACGAAACGCGCGCCTTCGCCGGGCTTGCCCTCGGCGCGGATGCTGCCGCCGTGGCGCTCGAGGACGCGCCGCACCGTCGCCAGGCCGATGCCGTGTCCGGCGAAATCCTGCTGCGCGTGCAGGCGCTGGAACGGGCGGAACAATTTGTTCGCGTAATTCGGATCGAAGCCGGCGCCGTTGTCCTCGACCACGAAGGAGTGGTCGTCGCGGTACAGGCGGATGCGCGCCGCGGTCGTGGCCGCGGTGAACTTCCATGCGTTGTCGAGCAGGTTCTGCAGCAGGTTGCGTGCAAGCGCCGGATCCGCCCATGCCACGAGGCCGGGTTCGATGCCGACCTCGACCTGGCGCGCCGGGTCCTGCTCGCGCAGTTCGGAGACGATTTCCTCCGCCAGCCGGGACAGGTCGGTGGCCCGCGGATTGAGTTCGCTGCGGCCGATGCGCGAAACCTTGAGGATCGCGTCGATCAGCTCGTCCATCCGCGACGAGGCGTTGCGCACGCGGTCGAGGTAGGCGCGCCCGGTCTCGTCGAGCGCTTCGCCGTAGCGTTCCCGCAGCAGCCGGCTGAAGCCTTCGATCGAACGCAACGGCGCGCGCAGGTCGTGCGACACGCTGTAGGCGAACGATTCCAGTTCCTCGTTGGCATGGATCAGTTCGCGCGTGCGTACCGCCACCCGCGTTTCCAGCGTGCGGTTGAGCGCGCGCACCTGCGCCTCCGCGCGCAGGCGCTCGGTCACGTCCTCTACCTGCACCAGCCCGACCACGTCCTGCCCGACTTCGCCCGGCACCGGCGCGAAGGTCAGTTGCGCGTGCCGCACCTCGCCGTCGCCGCGGCGGAGGCGCTTGGTGATGCGGTGCACGCCATCCTGCATCGATTGCATCTGCCCGGTGCGCAACGGGTCGTCGGCATCCGCGAACTGCTCTCCCAGCGCCTGTCCCACCAGCGCATCCTGCGTGGTGCCGAGGATGCGGGCCAGCGAAGGATTCGCCTCGACGATGATTCCATGGCTGTCCAGCAGCGCCTTGCCGATGGCGGAGTATTCCATCGTCCTTCGGAAACGCTGTTCGCTGCGCCGGTACGATTCGCTCATGCGCGATGCCAGCGCATCCGCGCGCGCCTCGGTCATGGCCAGCGCGAGCACTAAGCCGAACAGCAGCAATGCGCAGACTAGGCCGACGAGCACGGTCGCGCGCAGGTCGGCGGCCCCGGCCTCGATCTCGGCCAGCGGCCGCGATTCGAATTCCAGCCTCCAATGACGGCCGTACACCTGGATGTCCCGGGTCGTGGTGAATGCCGGTGGAGCGTGCACCTTGCCGTCGCGCATCGCGGGGTCGACGTAGAGCAAGGCACTGCCACCGCCGGTGACATCGCGGATGCGGAACCTGACCGGCCGCTGCAACGTCAGCGTGGTGATTTCGACCAAGGTCTGCAGGCGGATCGGCGCATACACCCAGCCGCGCAATGTGTCGCGCCGTTCCGCGATGCTGCCCAACTGCAGTTGCGAGCGATAGACCGGGGCATACAGCAGGGCCGACGGTTGCACGCGCGGCAATCCGGTGTCCTCGACCAGTTCCACCGGCGCGGTCATGCGCGTGTCGCCCGCGTCCGTGGCGGCGCGCATGGCCGCCTGCCGCAGCGGTTCGGCATACATGTCGTAGCCGATCGCCGCGCGGTTCCCCGGGGTGCCCGGCACCAGGTACAGGATCGGGGCGTATTCGCGGCGTATCCCCGAGGGGCGCACGACGAACAGGCCTTCGCCGCGATCGCGCAGTTGCAGTTGGAATTCCTGCAATTGGCCCGAGGTCAGGTAAGGCGCGAAACCGAGGCCGACGATCGAAGGGAACTGCTCGTCGATGCGCAGGCTTCGGTAATAGTCGCCCCATTGTTCGGCCGTGGGCCAGTCGAGCGAGGCGACCAACGACACGCCGCCACGCAGGATCAGGTCGTAGTAGGTGACCTGCTGCCGCATGCGCTCGGTGATTTCCGTGGCGTAGCCTTCAAAGGTCGCCTGGGTCGCGCGCAATTCGCGCTCGTGCCGCGAATATGCGTAGTAGAACACCGCGGCCAGCCCCAGCAGCAGCACGACCACCGCCAAGGCATAGCTGGGCCGGAGCAGGCGCTTCAGTTGATCCGGGAGCATCGCCCCGGTGGCGCCGTCGGATCGCATGCGGCAAGCATACCCGCGGGGCTGCCTGAACAATTCCGCGCCCGTGCCGCGTCGCGCATTGCGTGGATACGAAGCGCCCCTATACTGCCGCGGCTGGTTGTTTCCAGGCTTCCCGGGGGTGCACTGGCTTCGACGGGGGTCGCGAAATCGCCTGGCGCATGCCGAGGGGGTAGCTTTCCTCGTTAATCCAGCTGCAAAACTCTAGTTGCCAACGACGACAACTACGCTCTCGCCGCTTAAGGCGTAAGCCCCGAACCCACTTGTGCCCGTGCTCGTGGATGTAGGGTCATTATCACGGAACCGGTCGTGACGGCTGCCTGTCAGTCACGGCTTGAACAAAACAGGCTGGTGCCCCGATGCGCTTTGCGCGCCGTGCTGTCGGGGGACGAGACCTAACGGAGCGCTAAGCATGTAGTGCCGGGGATGGAGTGCCTTCGGACGGGGGTTCGATTCCCCCCACCTCCACCAAAAAATACGAAGCCGCCTTTGGGCGGCTTTCGTATTTTTGTGGGGCGGGCCGGAGCAACACCACGCGACGAGTACAACATTGCCGGGAGTGATGTTGGACAGCCGCAGGCTTGCCCCTAGCGCAGCGAGGGGTGAGGCCCATGGATGGACCGAACATTCCCGCCATCGATCAAGCTTGCGTTGCGGTATCGCCCGCATACCCGTATTCCACCGCCGCGCGCACGACGAAGACGTCCGGCAATTCCGTGCGCAGCAATTGCAGGAATCGTTCGGCCTGTTCATCGCCGGCGATGAACTCGACCAGCACCGGCTCCTCGCCAGCGAGTTCGAAGAACGCCTGCTCGTGCAGCTTGCCGTGGCGGCCGAAGCCGGCGATGGCGCGGAACGCGGAGCCGCCCGGGATGCCCTGCTTCCTCGCCCGTTCGAGCAGCCATTCGTAAACCGGCAGGCCGTCGTGCCTGCGGATTTCGTAGGTGTAGATGCGCAATTGGACGCCTTTCATGCCACGCCTCCCGTGGGTGTCGCGAGCCAGCCGACGAGTGCGACGCCCGCCAGCGTCGCGAGGATTGACGTACCGACGTGCAGCGCGATCGCGGCGAGCGCCCAGCCGTATTCCGCGCGCAGCAGCAGCGTCGCGGTTTCGGCCGAGAAGGTCGAAAACGTCGTCAGTCCACCGAGGAACCCCGTGGTGAGCGCGAGGCGCAGCAACGGCGACAGGCTTTCGTACTGGGCGAACACGCCGAGCACGAGGCCCATCAGCAGGCCGCCGATCGCGTTCGCCGCGAGGGTCCCCAGCGGAACGGTCGGGAACGCCGGGTTGAGCCAGAGGCCGAGCCCCCAGCGCGCCAGCGCGCCGAAACCCGCGCCGATGAAGATCACGATTGCCGAATTCACCACGCCGCCGCTCCCGGTCTGGTCGGGCCCGATGCGCGGACGGTGTCTGTGGCGACGACACGGCCTGCGCACCCGGACCCGGGTGGACAGGCATCATCAGCCGTGGGCGGCGGTTCGTCCCATTGCAGCAGGGACCGGAGGAATGCCATCTCCGTGGCGCGCATCCTCGCCCCGCCCTCGCCGCGCGTCAACCCGGCAAGGCCGCAACGAAGACGGGCCGCTCGCGCGGCCCGTCCGTTACCGAGGCGTCCGATCCGGAATTACTGGTGCACCGGCACCAGGGTGATCTCGACGCGACGGTTGGCGGCGCGGCCCGCCTCGGTGTCGTTGCTGGCGATCGGGCGCGTTTCGCCCGCGCCGGTAACGATGAAGCGCTGCTGGGTCAGGCCCTTGCCCATGAGGTAGTTCGCGACCGAGGTCGCGCGCTGCACGGACAGCGTCTGGTTGTAGGCATCGCTGCCGACGTTGTCGGTGTGCCCGGCGACTTCGACCACGGTCTGGTTGTACTCGGTCAGCGTCTGCGCGACGCCATCCAGCACCGGGTAGAACTGCGGATCGAGGTTGCTGCTGTTGAAGGCGAAGGTGATGTTGCCCGGCATGTTGAGGGTGATGTTGTCGCCCTCGCGGTTCACCTGCACGCCTGTGCCGGCCATGCGCTGGCGCAACGCGGCTTCCTGGCGATCCTGGTAGGCGCCGATGGAACCGCCGGCGATGCCGCCGATGCCCGCGCCGACCAGTGCGCGCTGGCGGCGTTCGACCGCATCGCCGCCGCTGAGCAGGCCGGCGACGGCGCCGATGCCCGCGCCGATGAGCGCGCCGCGCTGGGTGCGGTTCGGATCGTTCGGATCGTTGGTCTGGCCGGTGTAGGTCGCGCAGCTGCTGAGCAGCAACGTGGCGGTAACGACCGAGAGCACGCTGGTGGCGGCGAACTTGTTCATGGGGTCTCCTGGTCCGGATGCGTCCGGCGAATGATTCAACGGCGCACAGTCAAGCACACGCCGGCGTAATCGCGCGGTGACGGTGGCGCCCGCATTCAGCCGGCGGTCGGACAGGCCGGATTCAGTCGTCGGCGATCAATGCACTCGCGGCATCGGCGTCGAGCATGCCGTCCCAGTCGGCCATCAGCGCGAGGTACAGCAACTTGTCGAATTCCTCGCCGAAGCGGCGGATCACGTCCTGCGGATCGGGGATAAGGCGCGCATCGGCGATCAGGCCGAAATGCACTTCGCCGTCGTAACTCAGGATCGACACGCCGACGCCGATGGAACCGGTCTGCGGCACCCAGAACATCATGTCGCGCAATTTGCGCCCGGCGAGGTACAGCGGCTGTTGCGGGCCGGGAACGTTGGTCGCGACCGCGGTCGCCTTGCGGCTGAAAAGATCCAGCGCGAGTTCCTGCACCGCAGCCGGGGCCATGCCCAGTGCCGCGAGCAGGCCGTAGGCGACGATGGCCTGGCGCGAATTCTTGAGCTGGCGCATGCATTCGGCGACGCGCTCGAGCCTGCGGACGGGATTCGCCTCGCCCACAGGCAGGTCCAGGAACACCAGCCCGAAGTGGTTGCCGAGCTTCCTCGCGTGTTCCAGCGGGCGCAGGTTGACCGGCACGGTCGCGCGCAGGTTCATGCCGTCCAGCGCTTCGCCACGTTCGCGCATGTATTCGCGCAAGGCGCCCGCCGCCGCGGCCATCAGCACGTCGTTGACGGTGCAATCGCAGGCACGACCGACCGCCTTCACTTCCTCCAGCTTCAGCGGTTCGGCCCAGGCCACGCGCTTGCTCACGCCGAGGCGGCCGCGCAGCATCGACGGTGGATCGTCCGGCAGCGACAACGCCTGCACCAGTTCGCGTGCGATTTCCCCACCCTCCTTCGCCAGCACGCCGGCCAGGGTTGGGTCCTGCATCATCTCCATGCCCTTCCCGAGCATCTTCCCGCCCAGGCGCATGTAGCGATCGACCGCGCCGACGCGGCGCGCGACCGCCGCGCCTTCCTGCTTCAACCAGGTCTTCGGCAAGGGCTCGGTCTTGCCCGGGCTGCGTTCGGCATCGGTCAGCGACAGCAACACCTGCACCAGCGCGATGCCGTCGGCATAGCAATGGTGGATGCGCGCGACGATCGCCGAACCACTGCGATAGCGTTCGACCAGGTGGAATTGCCACAGCGGCTTGTGCGGATCGAGCGGACTCGATGCAAGCTGGCCGACGAAACGCTGCAGTGCGCGCTTCTGTGCGGCCTGGCCGTCGCCCTTGCCCGGCAGTCCGCTGAGGCGCACGTGCCAGTCGAGGTCGAAATCGGGATCGTCCTGCCACGAGGCGCCGGTCGGCGCGTCCACCGGCTTTTGCTTGAAGCGCGAATACGCGAGGAAACGCTGCTTCACCACCTGCTTCAGCGCGGCGAGCGTCATCGGCTCGTCCAGCATCAGCACGCCGGTGATCATCATCGGGTTGGTCGGCCGCTCCATCCGCAGCCAGGCCGTGTCGACCCGCGACATGGCCTCGCGCTTCGCCCTTCCGCCGGCGGATTGTTTCAAGCGCGGTTTCGACGTGGCCATCGCCTTCCCCCGGGGTCGTGCGGTCAACGATACACGCGCGGAATGCGTTCGTTGAGGCCGGTGAGGATTTCGTAGGGAATCGTGTCGGCGACCTGCGCGACGGCTTCGGTGGAAATCGCTTCCCCGCCTTGCGCCCCGACCAGCACGACTTCGTCCTCGTTGTACGCGGTGCCGTCCGCGCCGAGATCGACCATGAACTGGTCCATACAGATGCGCCCGACGATGGGCATGCGATTCCCGCGGATCAGCACTTCGCCTTTCGACGACAAGGCGCGTGGCCAGCCGTCGCCGTAACCGATCGGAACGGTGACGATGCGGGTGTCGCGCGGCGCGATCCAGGTCGCGCCGTAGCTGACCGTGTTGCCGGACCGGACCACCTTGAAATAGACCACTTGCGAGACCAGCGACAGCGCTGGCCGGACATCGATCGTGCGTTGCGACACGGGATCGGGCAGCACGCCGTACAGCACGATGCCGGGCCGCACCATGTCCAGCCATGTGTCGGGGAAATGCAGCACGCCGCCGGAATTGGCAAGGTGGCGCGGCGGCATCGGCGCGCCGAGCCGGTCGAAATGCGCGCAGGCTTTGGCGAAACGCTTCACCTGCAGCGCGGTCATCGGCGAGGACGGATCGTCGGCGCAGGCGAGATGCGAATACACGCCCTTGATCGCGATCCACTTCGACGCGACCGCGGCCTCGATGAACGGCCCGGCCGAATAGCTGTGAACGCCGATGCGTTCCATGCCGGTATCGATCTTGAGGTGCACGCCGGCCTTGCGCCCCAAGGCCTCGGCCGCGGCTTCGACCTGGCGCAGCTTGTCCAGCGAGGACACGGTGATGTCGAGGTCATGGCGGATGAACTCCGCGACCTGCGGCCCGAAGATGCCGCCGAGCACCAGGATCGGCACCTTCACCCTAGCACGGCGCAGGGCGATGCCTTCCTCGAGGAAGGCCACGCCGAGCTGGTCGACGCCTTGCGCCTCGAGGTGTTGCGCCACCGGCACCAGGCCATGGCCGTAGGCATTGGCCTTGACGATGCCCATCACCGGCACGCGCACGCGTTCGCGGATCGCGGCGAGGTTGTGGCTCAACGCTCCGAGATCGACGACGACGCGGGTCGGGCGCTGGCTGGCGGGTTCGCTCATGGTGCTATTCGACCATACCCGCCGATGCTTTTGATGTTCCCTCTCCCCTCGAGGGAGAGGGTGGCCGCAGGCCGGGAGAGGGACAAACTCAAGAACGATTCCCCCATTGAACAGCCATTCGGCCGTTGAAATCGATACGGGAGTGGCGGGGTTCCTTATTCGAAAGACCCGACCGAATCGTGCGCCAGGTTGTCGAAACGCGTGTACTCGCCGAAGAACTTCAGCTTGAACGAACCGGTCGGGCCGTTACGCTGCTTGCCGATGATGATCTCGGCCAGGCCCTTGTCCGGCGAATTTTCCTTGTTGTAGTACTCGTCGCGGTAGATGAAGACGATGACGTCCGCGTCCTGTTCGATCGCGCCGGATTCGCGCAGGTCGGCCATCACCGGGCGCTTGTCGGTGCGCGTTTCCAGCGAACGGTTGAGCTGGCTGAGCGCGATCACCGGCACGTTGAGTTCCTTGGCCAGCGCCTTCAGCGAGCGCGAGATCTCGGAGATTTCCGTCGCGCGGTTCTCGCTGTTGCCCGGCACCGCCATCAGCTGCAGGTAGTCGATCATGATCAGGCCGAGATCGTGCTCGCGCTTCAGGCGGCGCGCCTTGGAGCGCAGCACCTCCGGCGACAACGCCGGCGTGTCGTCGATGAACACCTTGGCGTCGCGGATCAGGCGAATCGCGCTGTGCACGCGGCTCCAGTCCTCGTCCTCGAGTTCGCCCGTGCGCAGGCGGGTGGCGTTGACCCGCCCGACCGAGGAAATCAGGCGCAGCGCGAGCTGGCTGGCCGACATTTCCATCGAGAACACCGCGACCGCCTTGCGCGTCTTCATCGCCGCGTACTCGGCCATGTTCAGCGCCAGCGTGGTCTTGCCCATCGACGGGCGCGCGGCGAGGATCAGCAGGTCGGTGGGCTGCAGGCCCGCGGTCATCTGGTCGAATTCGTCGTAACCGGTCGGCAGGCCGGTGATGCCGCCGCCGTTCTCGTAGCGTTTCTGCAGCACGTCGAAGGCTTCGGCCATCGCCCGGTTCACCGGCACGAAATCGGCGCGGCCACGGGCGCCGGCCTCGGCGATGGCGAACACTTCCTGCTCGGCCTTGGCCAGCAGTTCGGTGCTTTCGCGCCCGTCGGGCTGGAAGCCGTCGTTGACGATGCCGGTGCCGACCTCGATCAGTTGCCGCAGCACCGACTTGTCGCGAACGATGTCGGCGTAGGCCGCGATGTTGGCCGCGGACGGCGTGCCGCTGGCGAGCTCGACCAGGTAGGCGCCGCCGGCGACCTGTTCGGCCAGGCCCTGCGATTCGAACCATTCGCCGAGGGTGACCGCATCGTAGGGCCGGCTCTTTTCCGCGAGTTCGCGGATGGCGCGGAAGATCAGCTGGTGGTCGCGACGGTAGAAGTCGCGTTCCTCGAGCTTGTCGGCGATGCGGTCGAAGGCCTCGGGCGCGAGCATCAACCCACCCAGCACCGCCTGCTCGGCTTCCACCGACTGCGGCGGCAGCCGCAGCTGCTCGATCTTGCCGTCGTGGAACCCGTCCGAACGCAAACCCTGGCGCGCGCTCATGCTTCAGCCGTCTCCCCGTCGCGGGCCGTCGTCGCGGCCCTATTGTTCTTGTCGAACGACGATGTCCTGTCGAACGGCCATCGTAGGCGCACCTGGACCCGGGGCGTTGCAGACAAGCCGTGGGAAATCCTGTGCATAACTTCGCCCGCGACCGTCTCGCAGGCTGCGACAAACGAAACGGGCGCCTCGTGGCGCCCGTCCGTGAAAACCCGAAGCGACCGGATTACGCGGCTTCGGCTTCGACGACCACCTTCACCGGCGTCTCGACGTCGGCGTGCAGGTGCACCACGACTTCGTATTCACCGACGTTGCGGAACGCGCCTTCGCCCAGCACCACTTCCGACTTGCTCACTTCGGTGCCGGCCTTGGTCAGGGCATCCGCGATTTCGCGCGGGCCGACCGAGCCGTACAGCTTGCCTTCGGTCGAGGCATTGGCGTGGATGGTGACCACGGCGCCCTCGAGCCTAGCCTTGCGCGCTTCGGCCGCGGCCAGCGCGTCGTTGGCCTTGGCCTCGTATTCGGCGCGACGCGCCTCGAACTCGGCGAGGTTGGCGGCCGTCGCCGGCACCGCTTTGCCCTGCGGCACGAGGAAGTTGCGGCCGAAGCCCGGCTTCACGTTGACCTTGTCGCCAAGGTTGCCGAGGTTGGTGACTTTCTGCAGGAGGATCAGTTCCATTTCATTGCTCCGTATTCGTTAGCAGGTCTTGGCCTGCAACGTGTGCTGTCCGAATGGACGGGTTCAAATAGTGCGAAGGGTTCCGCGAAGCATGCGATGGCGTGGCACGGAGCGGACGCGCGGGCGAACCGGAGTTGACTAGGCCGTCAATGAGGATTCGCCCGCGTGGCCAGCGACACCGCCACGCCAAGCAGGCAAAGCGGAATCAGACGTTGTGGTTGTCGGTGTACGGAATCAGCGCGAGGAAGCGTGCGCGCTTCACCGCGGTCGCCAGCTGGCGCTGGTAGCGCGACTTGGTCCCGGTGATGCGGCTCGGCACGATCTTGCCGTTCTCGGTGAGGTTCTGGCGCAGGGTGTTGAGATCCTTGTAATCGATCTCCTTGACGCCCTCGGCGGTGAACTTGCAGAACTTGCGGCGGCGGAAGAACTTGGACATGTGGGCTGCTCCTTAGGCGGCTTCGGCGGCGTCGCTGTCGGCGGTGCCGACGGCGCTGTCGCTTTCGTCGTCGCGGCGGCGACGGTCGGAACGCTCGGGCTTGTCGCCCTTCTCGTCCTTGTTCTTCATGATCAGCGACTGCTCGGTCTCCGGGCCGTCGCGGCGGATCTCGAGATGGCGCAGGACCGCATCGTTGAAGCGGAACGCCTCGACCAGTTCGTTCAGCACGGACTGCTCGGCCTCGATGTTCATCAGCGCGTAGTGCGCCTTCACGAGGTTGTTGATCGGATAGGCCAGCTGGCGGCGGCCCCAGTCTTCCAGGCGGTGGATCTTGCCGCCGCCGTTCTCGACCAGCGCCTTGTAGCGCTCGATCATGGCGGGCACCTGCTCGCTCTGGTCCGGATGGACCAGGAACACGACTTCGTAGTGACGCATCGGGTAGTTCCTTGTGGGTATCGCCGGCTCGAAACCGGGCGGGATAGCCCTCGGCCACCGCTATGCGGCGCGTTCGGGCAAGGGCTCCCGCGCGTGCGGGAGCCGGAAATTATGGCAGGTTCAAGGACTTGCGCGCAAACGCCTTGTGCTTTTCCTTCTCCCCGCTCGCGGGGAGAAGGTGCCAACGGCGGATGAGGGGCTTATTTGCCCTTCTGGCTGGCGATCCAGCCATCGATATGCCGTTCCAGCGCGTCCAGCGGCACCGAACCAGTCTCGAGCACGGCGTCGTCATAGGCGCGCAGGTCGAACTTCGGCCCCAGTTCGCGGGCGGCCTTCTCGCGCAGCTCCGAGATCTTCATCTGCCCGATCTTGTAGGCCAGCGCCTGCCCCGGGGTGCCGATGTAGCGATCGATCTCGTTGACCACGTCCTGCCGGGTCTTGGGCGAATTGTCCATGAAGTACTGGATCGCTCGGTCCCGGCTCCAGCCCTGGCTATGCATGCCGGTGTCCACCACCAGCCGCACCGCGCGCCACATGTCGTAGGCGAGCTGGCCCATGTGGTCGTAGGGATCGTCGTACAGGCCCATGTCGTAGCCGAGGCGTTCCGCGTACAGGCCCCAGCCCTCGCCGTAGGCGACGAAATAGGCGGTCTTGCGGAACATCGGCGCGTCCGGCAATTCCAGCCCGCGCGCGAACTGGAAGTGGTGGCCCGGCACCGACTCGTGCAGGGTCAGCGGGATCATTTCCCAGGTCGGCCGGGTCTCGGGCTTGTACAGGTTCACGTAGTAATAGCCCGGCCGCGAGCCGTCGGTCGCGCCGGGCTGGTAGTAGGCCGTGGTGGTGTCGGGCGCGATGTTGTCCGGGATCGGGCGCACGCCGTAGGGCTGGCGCGGGATCACGTGGAAGACCTTCACCAGTTCCGGATCGATGCGCTTGGCGGTGGCGCGGTAGCGCTCCAGCAGCGCCTCGGGCGTCTTCTCGAAGAACTTCGGGTCGGTACGCAGGTAGGTGAAGAACTCGGCCATCGTGCCCTTGAAGCCGGTTTCCGCCTTCACCTTCTCCATTTCGCCACGGATGCGCGCGACTTCCTTCAGGCCGATCTCGTGGATCTGCGCCGCGGTGAGGTCGGTGGTCGTGTAGTAGCGGGCGAGGAAGTCGTAATAGGCCTTGCCGTCCGGCAGGTCGGTGGCGGCGATGGATGTGCGCGTCTTCGGCAGGTATTCTTCGTTGAAGTAGGCCTGCAGCTTGCGATACGCAGGCACGACCTTGTCGCGGATCGTGGCCTGCGCGTCGGCCTGCAGCGATGCGCGGTCGGCGGCGGAGATGTCGTCGCTGAAATGCGCGAACGGGCGATAGAACGGGCTTTTCGCCGGGTCATCGACCACCTGCGCCGCGATCTGCGCCGGCACGCGTTCCATCAGCACCTTCGGCGGCATGTTGCCGGCTTTCACGCCTGCCTGCATCAGCGCGATGCTCTGGTCGACCAGCGTCGGAATGGCCGCCATGCGCGCCAGCCAATCGCGGTAATCCTTGACGGTGCGGAACGGCAGGATCTCGGCGATGCCGTCCGCGGTCTGCACCCCGCCCTGGTGGCTGATCGGTTGCAGGTATTCGTGGAATTTCTGCCTTTCGACCGACTTTTCCAGCTCCCAGGCGAAGGTGTCGTAGTTCAGCTGGTCGTCCGCCGACAGCGCGGAACGATCGATCGCGCGCAACTTCGCCAACGCATCGCGGTCCTCCGCTTGGCGTTTGGCGATGGCGTCGAGGCCCATGTCGCTCCAGCGATCGTTGAAGCGGTTGTCGCCGTTGTAGCTGGCGTTCTCCGGCGATTCGACCAGGCCGCGTTCCCATTCCGAGTCGAACAGCGCGTGCAGGGTCTTCGCGGCGGCGGGTGAATCGGCCGCGCGCACAGGCGCGGCGACGGACAGCGCCGCGAACGCGGCGGCGATGGCGAGGTGTCGGAACATGGCGCGGTCTCCCCGGGGCGTCGGGCGAGTCTAGCGCCGGACGTCACGGTCGCGACCGTGACGAAAGTGGGGTCAGGCGGCGCGGTCGGCGTCGGTGGTGAACGATTCACCGCAGCCGCACTCGCCGGCCACGTTCGGGTTGCGGAACACGAACTGCTCGTTCAGCCCCTGCTTCACGAAATCGATCTCGGTGCCGTCGACCAGCGCCAGGCTGTCGGCATCGACATAGATGCGCACGCCGTCCTGTTCGAACAGCGTGTCGCCCTCGCGCCGGTCGCGGGCCATGTCCACCGCGTAGCCCCAGCCGGAACAGCCGGTGCGACGCACGCCGAAACGCAGGCCGAGCGCGGCCTTGTCGGCGGCGAGGTAGCCCTGGATGCGTTGCAGGGCGGCAGGAGCGAGCTTGATCATGGGATCGATTATAGCGACGGCGGGCGCGACGCTTCGGTAGACTGCGTGGTTCCAAGAAATGGCCCCGGTGCGGGCAGGATTCAAGGCATGACGGTGGTGAGCGTCGAACATGCGCTCGCGGGCAAGTTGCCCGCCGGCGGCGAAGTCACGGTCCGCGGCTGGGTGCGCACCCGGCGCGATTCCAAGGCCGGCCTCTCGTTCGTGAACGTGAGCGACGGGTCCTGCTTCGCGCCGATCCAGGTGGTCGCGCCGGACACCCTGCCCAATTACGAATCCGAGGTGAAGAAGCTCACCGCCGGCTGCTCGGTGATCGCCACCGGCACGCTGGTCGCGTCGCAGGGCCAGGGCCAGGCCTTCGAAATCCAGGCCTCGACGCTCGAGGTCGTCGGCTGGGTCGAGGATCCGGAAACCTACCCGATCCAGCCCAAGGCGCATTCCCTGGAATTCCTGCGCGAGGTCGCGCACCTGCGCCCGCGCACCAACCTGTTCGGCGCGGTCGCGCGCATCCGCGATTGCCTCGCCAAGGCCGCGCACCGCTACTTCCACGAACAGGGCTTCTACTGGATCTCGACGCCGATCATCACCACCAGCGATGCGGAAGGCGCCGGGCAGATGTTCCGCGTGTCGACGCTGGACATGGCCAACCTGCCGCGCGATGGCAAGGGCAATGTGGACTTCTCGCGCGACTTCTTCGGCAAGGAAACCTTCCTCACCGTGTCCGGCCAGCTCAACGTCGAGGCCTACTGCCTCGCGCTGAGCAAGGTCTACACCTTCGGCCCGACCTTCCGCGCCGAGAACAGCAACACCACGCGCCACCTCGCCGAGTTCTGGATGATCGAACCGGAAATCGCCTTCGCCGACCTGGCCGAGGACGCGCGCGTGGCCGAGGATTTCCTCAAGTACATGTTCCGCGCGGTGCTCGGCGAGCGCGGCGACGACATGGCGTTCATCGCCGAACGCGTGCAGAAGGACGCGATCACGCGACTGGAGAAATTCGTCAACGCGCCGTTCGAACGCATCGACTACAGCGACGCGGTGAAGCTGCTGCAGCAGTCCGGGCAGAAGTTCGATTTCCCGGTCGAATGGGGCCTCGACCTGCAGACCGAGCACGAACGCTGGCTGACCGAACAACACGTCGGCCGCCCGGTGGTGGTGACCAACTATCCCGAGCACATCAAGGCGTTCTACATGCGCCTCAACGACGACGGCAGGACCGTCGCGGCGATGGACGTGCTCGCGCCCGGCATCGGCGAGATCATCGGCGGTTCGCAGCGCGAGGAACGCCTCGACGTGCTCGACAAGCGCATGGCGCAGTTCGGCCTCGATCCGGAACACTACGGCTGGTACCGCGATTTCCGCCGCTATGGCAGCGTGCCGCACGCCGGCTTCGGCCTCGGTTTCGAACGCCTCGTGGTCTACGTCTGTGGCCTGGCCAACATCCGCGATTCCATCCCCTACCCGCGCGCGCCGGGGAATGCGGAATTCTAGGAGCGAAGAACGAGTGAGCCGGAACGAGAAACGAGTAAGAGCAAGATCGCCCTCCACGGGTTCATCGACTCGCTACTCGTTCCTCTCCACTCGTTTCTGAACTGCCAATGATCCTCTTCCTTGCCCTACTGTTCGTCGCCACCGCCATCGCCGGTTTCTGCGCGTTCGTGATCTTCTGGCCGCTGGCGCTGGTGCACCTGCGCGACCGCCATCCCGAGATCGGCGCGAAACTGGGCGAAGGCGCGTTCGCGAAACCGTCGGCGTTGTGGTGGCTGCTCGGTGGCCGCTATCGCAGCGACGTGCGCGATCCCGCCTTCACCGGGCTGGCGACGCCGGCGCGGGTCGCGCTCGCCACGATCATCGGCGCGCTCACGTTGGCCGGGCTGCTGTGGCTGCTGTCGGAGATCGTGAAGTGACGAACATGCGCGAGGAATGGTGGCTGGCGACGCTGGGCCGCACGGTGGTCTGGGCGCGCTTGCGCGAACGCGAGGCCGGCACCGCCGAGGTGCTCGATTCCGACGGCAACACCCTGCCTTATGAAAGCCCGGATAGCGCGCGCGCCGCGCTGATGGACGCCGAATACGTCGCGTTCGACGGGCTCGACGCCGAGGACGCGGCCGAACGCGGTTTCGAACTCGGCGAACTGCAGCCGCCGGCCGGCGACGAAGCCACGCTGCGCGAACGCATGCTGCAGCAGTTGCCGCATCGCCACTGAATCTGATGGAGACGCGCATGGATCTCGATCTTTCCGGCAAGCACGCCCTGGTCTGCGGTGCCTCGGAAGGCATCGGCCTCGCCGCCGCGCGCGAACTCGCCCTGCTCGGCACCGACGTCACCCTGCTTGCGCGGCGCGAGGACGCGTTGCGCACGGCCTGCGAAACGCTGCCGAAGCGCGAAGGCCAGCACCACGACTTCGTCGTCGCCGACGCCGCGCAGACCGATGCGCTGGCGAAGGCCGCGGCGGAACTGGCTGCGAAGCACCCGGTCCACATCCTGATCAACAACACCGGCGGGCCGCCGGGCGGACCCGCGCATGCGGCGGAGGTTTCCGCCTACGTCGACGCCTTCACCCGCCACCTGCTCGCCAACCATGTGCTGGTGCAGGCGCTGTTGCCGGGCATGCGCGAGGCGCACTGGGGCCGCATCGTCAACGTGATCTCGACCTCGGTGTACGAGCCCATCGCCAACCTCGGCGTGTCCAACACCATCCGCGGCGCGGTCGCGAGCTGGGCGAAGACCCTGTCGAAGGAACTCGGGCAGGACGGCATCACGGTCAACAACGTGCTGCCCGGCTACACCGAGACCGCGCGCATCGTGCAGATCGTGCAGGGCGCGATGGCGCGCAGCGGCAAGCCTGAGGCCGAGGTGCGTTCCGAACTCGCTTCGCACGTGCCCCTGCGGCGTTTCGCGCAGCCGGGCGAAATCGGCGCGGTCATCGCCTTCCTGTGCTCGCCGGCGGCGGGCTATGTCAGCGGGCAGTCGATCGCGGTCGATGGCGGGCGGATGCATTCGATTTAGATCCCGCTACTGTGGGAGCGGGTTGAACAGCCGTTCGGCTGTTAAAAGCGATAGCCGCGACTGTCGGGGCTAAAGCCCCTCCCACACTGCATCGACTAAACTTGGACGTATGCTGCGCCTCCCGCACTGGATCGACGGCAAACCCACGCAGCCCGGCAACGGGCGCTGGCTGGACGTATTCGAGCCGGCCACTGGCCAGCCGTTCGCGCAAGTCGCGGGCGGCGATGCGAACGACGTCGAAACCGCGGTCGCGGCCGCACGCAATGCCTTTCCCGCATGGTCGTCGCTGCCGAACAGCGAGCGCGGGCGCTGGCTGCACCGCCTCGCCGAGGCGCTCGAAGCCCGGCTCGACGACATGGCCCGCGCCGAGGCCCGCGACGGCGGCAAACCGATCACGCTCGCGCGCAATGTCGAAATCCCGCGCGCGGTATCGAACCTGCGCTTCTTCGCCGACGCAGCCACGCAGTTTTCCAGCGAATCGCACCACGGCGAAGCCGGGCTGAACTACACCCTGCGCCAACCGCTGGGCGTGGTCGGCACGATTTCGCCGTGGAACCTGCCGCTGTACCTGTTCACCTGGAAGATCGCGCCGGCACTGGCTGCGGGCAATACCGTTGTCGCGAAACCATCGGAAATCACCCCGCACAGCGCGACCCTGCTCGGCGAAATCGCCGCAGACATCGGATTCCCCGCCAGCGTGCTCAACATCGTGCACGGGCGCGGCCCGGAGGTCGGCGAAGCCATCGTCGCGCATGCGGACACGAAGGCGATCAGCTTCACCGGCAGCACAGCGGTCGGTCGCCGCATCGCCGGTATCGCCGCGCCGATGCTGAAGAAGCTCTCGCTGGAACTCGGCGGCAAGAACCCGACGCTGGTGTTCGCCGATTCCGATTGGCGTTCGAACCTGGACGTGCTGCTGCGTTCGATCTTCCAGAACGCCGGGCAGATCTGCCTGTGCGGTTCGCGCGTGTTGGTCGAGGGCGGCATCTACGCCGAAGTCCGCGACGCACTGGTCGAACGCGCGCTGTCGCTGCGCATCGGCGATCCGCTGGACGCAGACACCCAGCTCGGGCCGCTCGCCTCGCAGGCGCAGTACGACAAGGTGCTCGCGGCGATCGCGCGCGCGCGCGCCGAAGGCGGCAACGTGCTCTGCGGCGGCAACGCGATCGAGCGCGACGGCTGGTACGTCGCGCCGACGCTGGTCGACGGCCTCGGTCCGGATTGCGCGACCAACCGCGAGGAAATCTTCGGCCCGGTCGCGACGCTGCAGCCCTTCGATTCCGACCACGAAGCCCTCGCGCTGGCGAACGCGGGCGACTACGGCCTCGCCGCGTCGCTGTGGACCCGCGACCTGAATCGCGCGCACCGGCTCGCCGCCGGACTGCGCACCGGCATCGTCTGGATCAATGCCTGGCTGATGCGCGACCTGCGCACGCCGTTCGGCGGCATGGGCCAGTCCGGCCTGGGCCGCGAAGGCGGGCTGGAGGCGATGCGCTTCTTCACCGAACCCCGCAACGTAGGAATCGCCCTCTGATGCCCACCCTGGACGCGCTACTGCAGAACAACCGCGACTGGGCCGAACGCATTTCGCGCGAGGATCCCGGTTTCTTCGAACGCCTGTCGAAGCAGCAGGCGCCGAAGTTCCTGTGGATCGGCTGCTCGGATTCGCGCGTGCCGGCAAACCAGGTAGTGGACATTCCGCCGGGCGAAGTGTTCGTCCACCGCAACATCGCGAACGTGGTCGTGCATACCGACCTCAACTGCCTGTCGGTGATCCAGTTCGCGGTGGACGTGCTCAAGGTCGAGCACATCCTCGTCGTCGGCCATTACGGCTGCGGCGGCGTGCATGCGGCGCTGACCGGCGCCCGCGTCGGCCTCGCCGACAACTGGATCCGCCATGTCGTCGATGTCGCCGGCAAGCACCAGTCCGTGCTCGAAGCCATGGGCGACGAAGAACTGCAGCACGACCGCCTGTGCGAACTCAACGCACTGGAACAGGTGGCGAATGTCTGCCAGACCACCATCGCCCGCGATGCATGGGCGCGCGGCCAGAAACTGGTCGTGCACGGCTGGGTGTACACGCTACGCGATGGCCGCGTGCACGACCTCGGCCTGAACGTCGCCGCTGCCGACCAGCTCGAACCGCAATACGCGGCCGCGCTGGAGCGCATCCGCAGCGACCGGGAGGATCGCTGATGTCCGGCGCGATCCATGCCGGCAACGCACCGAAGGCGGTCGGCCATTACCCGCATGCGCGCCGCGTCGGCGGATTGCTGTTCCTGTCCGGCATCGGCCCGCGCGACCCGGCGACGAACGCGATTCCCGGCAACGAATACTTCGCCGATGGACGCGTGCAGCGCTACGACATCGCCGCGCAGGCGCGCGCAGTGTTCGCCAACGTGCGCGCAGTGCTGGAAGCCAGCGGCGCACGCTGGGAGGACCTGGTCGACGTCACCGTCTTCCTCACCGACATGGAACGCGATTTCGCCGGCTACAACGCGATCTGGGCCGAGTTCTTCCCCGACCCGGCCAACGCGCCTTGCCGGACCACGCTGGGCATCACCGCGCTGCCGACGCCGATCGCGATCGAGCTGAAGTGCGTGGCCGTCGCGAAGGAGTGAACCCATGCTGCCGAACCCGATCAACCTGCAGGCCTGGATCGACGAACACCGCCACCTGCTGAAGCCGCCGGTGGGCAACAAGTGCATCGTCGATGGCGATTACATCGTGATGGTGGTCGGTGGGCCGAACGCGCGTACCGATTACCACTTCGAGGACGGCCCGGAGTGGTTCTACCAGCTCGAGGGCGAGATGGTGCTGCGCATCCAGGACGAATTCGATGGGAGCAGCGGGGCCGCGCGCGACATCCCGATCCGCGCCGGCGAGATGTTCTACCTGCCGCCGCACGTGCCGCATTCGCCGCAGCGCATGCCGGGCTCGGTCGGGCTGGTGATCGAGCGCAAGCGCCTGGAAGACGAAAACGACGCGCTGATGTGGTTCTGCGTGAACTGCAACCACAAGCTGTACGAGGAATTCTTCCATCTCGTCGACATCGAGCAGGATTTCTTCCGCGTGTTCGAACGCTTCTACCGCGACGATGCGCTGCGCACGTGCACGCAATGCGGCACGCTGAACCCGCGGCCGACGCGCTACGAGCTGGACGCGACCTCCGAGGCGGACATCACCTGACGCCGTGCGCGACCTGCACAGCCTGACCAACCTCAATCCGCGCGACGTGCCGATGCGCGTCGCCTTGCGCAACACCGTGGCCGTGCTTGCGCCGCTGGCCATCGGCATCGCCATCGGGCAGCAGGCCGCGGGCCTGGCCGCGACCTCCGGTGCGCTCAACACCATGTTCAGCGACCAGCCCGGGCCCTATCGCCTGCGCATGGCGCGCATGCTCGCCGCCGCGACCGGCGCGGGACTGGCTGCCCTGGTCGGCATCCTCGTCGGCGCGTCCACGCCATGGACGCTGCTGGCGGTCGTCGCGTATTCGCTGGCCGGCGGCATGATGGTGGCGCTGGGACCGATGGCCGCGCGCGTCGGCCTGACCAGCCTGATCGTGCTGCTGATCACCGCGGACATGCGCCTGCCCGCCCATGCGGCGCCGGGCGTCGCGCTGGCGATCTTCGGCGGCGGCCTGCTGCAGATGCTGTTCGCGCTGGCCGCATGGCCCTTGCAGCGCTATCGCCCGGAGCGCTTCGCGCTGGCCTCGGTGCTGGAACAGCTGGCACAGGCGGCACGCGCGCCGAGCGATCCCAATGCGCCGCCGCCGGCTTCGCAGGCCGCGAGCGACGTCGTCGAGACCCTGCACGGCGAATACCGCGCGCGCGGCATCGCGGTGCAGGCGTTCCGCGTGCTCGCCGATACCTGCGAACGCGCGCGGGTGGAACTGGTGACGCTCGGCGACATCGGCCAACGCATCGCCGATGCTGGCTTGGGCGAACGGCTGCACGCGGTGACCACCGCCTGCGCCGACGTGCTCGACGCGCTCGCAGACGGCATGCGTCGCGCACAACCGGTCGCGGCCGATCCGCTGCTCGAAGCCTATGCAGGCAAGGTTTCCGGATTCGCCGATGCGGCCAGCGGCGAACTGCCTGCGCGCGACCGGCGCCTGGCGCGCATCGCGCTCGTCCGCGCCCAGGGCCTGGGCGGACAACTGCGCGCCCTCGCCCGCAACAGCGCGCTGGCCAGCAGCCGCGGCGAGATCGAGGCGCGCAGCGCGGAAGCGCGGCTGCCGGCGGCATTGCGCCCCGCGGATCCGCGCAACATCCTGCGCGCCAACCTCAAGCTGTCGTCGGTGGCGCTGCGCCATGCGCTGCGCTGCACGGTGTGCGTCGGGCTGTCGTTCGTGGTCGAACGCGCGTTGGCGATGCCGCATGGCGTGTGGTTGCCGATGACCACGGCGATCGTGCTGAAACCCGATTTCGGCGGAACATTGCGTTTCGGCTTGCTGCGGACGCTGGGCACGTTCGCCGGCCTGCTGGTGGCCAGCGTGCTGATCCATTACGGCATGGACAGCGCGCCGGCCAAGCTTGCGTTGATGGCCCTGCTCTGCCTCGGCTTCCGCCTGTATGCGCAGGCGAACTACGCGCTCGCGGTGGCGCTGCTCACCGGCCTGCTGGTGCTGCTGTTTTCGTTCGAAGGCGTGGCCCCGGCCGAGGCGCTGGAGATGCGCATCATCGCCACCGTGCTCGCCGCGGTGCTCGCCCTCGGCGCCTACCTGCTGTGGCCGACGTGGGAAAGCGAACGCGTGCAGCCGGCTCTGGCCAGCCTCATCGAATGCTACCGCCAGCACCTGCGCGCGCTGCTCGCCGGCGACATGCCGGCCCTGCACGAAACCCGCAACGCCTCGCGTTCGGCCCGGACCAACGTGCTCGCCTCGCTGGAACGCCTGCGTGCGGAACCGCGCGGCGCGGCCGGCCCCAAAACCGTCGAACGCGCGGAATCGCTGCTGTCGAACGCCAATCGCCTGATCCGCGCGGCGATCCCGATCGAGGCGATGCTGATCGACAAGGCGAAGCTGCCGGAATTGCCCGAACTCCAGCGCTTCGCCGCCGAAGTGGATGCCGCGCTAGGCGCGATCGTCGCCAGCCTGCGCAACGGCAAGCCGCTGCAGCATGCATCCCTGCGCCCGGGCGAGCGCGCACTGGCCGCGCGCCTCAAGGCCGACGACGGCGACGACGCGGTGGACGCCGCGCTGGCCGATGCCTGCGACCGCATCGCCGACAGCATCGACAGCCTCGCCCACATCCTGCGCGAAACGTCCGCCGCCGCGACCGCGGCCCCCGCGGCGGCCGGGTAAACTCGCGCCATGCTCAAGATCGATACCCACGCCCATTACCTGCCGCGCGACTGGCCCGACCTCGCCGCGAAGTACGGCGACAACCGCTTCCCGGTGATCCACCACGGCGACGACGGCCGCCACCGCATCTACAAGGACGGCAAGTTCTTCCGCGAAATCTGGCCCAAGACCTGGGATCCCCAGATCCGCATCGACGATTACGCCGGCTTCGGCGTGCAGGTGCAGGTGCTGTCGACGGTGC
Source organism: Lysobacter lycopersici (assembly GCF_007556775.1). Taxonomy (GTDB): domain Bacteria; phylum Pseudomonadota; class Gammaproteobacteria; order Xanthomonadales; family Xanthomonadaceae; genus Pseudoluteimonas; species Pseudoluteimonas lycopersici. The sequence continues at coordinate 491,324 of NZ_CP041742.1, read as the reverse complement.
CGGTGATGTTCAGCTACTGGGCCAAGCCGCACCACGCGCTGGAACTGCACAAGTCGCTCAACGACCACATGGCCGGGACCTGCCACGAATTCCCGCGCCACTACGCCGGCATCGGCACGGTGCCATTGCAGTCGCCTTCGCTCGCCGTGCGCGAACTCGAACGCTGCATGGACGAACTCGGCCTGCAGGGCGTGCAGATCGGTTCGCACATCGGCGATTGGAACCTGGACGCGCCGGAGCTGTTCGAATTCTTCGCGGCCGCGAGCGATCTCGGCGCGGCGATCCTGGTGCATCCCTGGGACATGATGGGCACCGATTCGATGCCGAAATACTGGCTGCCGTGGCTGGTCGGCATGCCGGCCGAACAATCGCGCGCCGCCTGCTGCCTGGTGTTCGGCGGCGTGCTGGAACGCCTGCCGAAGCTGCGCGTGGCGCTGGCGCACGGCGGCGGCAGTTTCCCCTACACCATCGGCCGCATCGAGCACGGCTTCAACATGCGCCCGGACCTGGTCGCGACCGACAATTTCCGCAATCCGCGCGAGTACCTGAAGCGGTTGTATTTCGATTCCTGGGTCGCGGACGACGCGGCGCTGCGCTACCTGCTCGACGCCTGCGGCGCGGAACGGGTGATGCTCGGCACGGACTATCCGTTCCCGCTGGGCGAACAGACGCCGGGCGAAGGCATCGAGCGGTTGGCGCTGAACGAAGCCGAGAGGACGCGGCTTTACCACGGCACCGCGCTCGAATGGCTGGGGCTGCCGGCATCGAGGTTCGCATGAAGACGATGCACCCGTCCGCCCTCGTGCTATTGGCGGCGATCGTCCCGGCCGCGCGTGCAGCCGAAGTCTCCGCCCGCCAACGAGAATGCCAAGCAGCGGTGCCCCTGCTGCAATCCGTCTACCACCGGATCGAATCCGGCGGCGACTACGACTCGGCGGGCTTGCTGCGGCAGAACGCATCGAAGTCGCTGATTCGCGCCTTGGACGCCGAGAGAGCGAGCACGCCTGCGGACGAGGTCGGCGCCATCGATTTCGATGTCTTCACCGACGCGCAGGACATCAGGATCGACCGCGTGCACGTCGAAGTCGCGGATTCGCCCGGCGGTGCGAGCTGCACGTTGCTTGCCACGATGCTCAATTACGGCGAGCCGATCCGCATTCGCTTCTCCATGTTGCGCGAGGATGAGGCCTGGAAGATCGACGACATCGCGGCGCCGGGTGCGGCGAACCAGCCGTCCTGGCGTCTTCGCGAGCTGCTGGCCCTCCCGGCCGATGCCGGCGCCACGCCATGACCGACCTTTTTTCCGACGCCTACGCCCAGGCGCTCGACGCCGCCGATCCGCTGCGCGCCTTCCGCGACGAATTCCACCTGCCGCTGCACGACGGCAAGCCGCAGGCCTATTTCGTCGGCAATTCACTGGGCCTGCAGCCGAAAGGCGCGCGCGCCCACGTCGAGGAAGTGCTGGACAAGTGGGCGAGCGAAGCCGTCGAAGGCCATTTCACCGGCGAAGCGGCGTGGATGCCCTACCACGAACTGGTGCGCGACGGACTCGCACGCGTGGTCGGCGCGCAGCCGTCCGAAGTGGTGGCGATGAATTCGCTGACCGCGAACCTGCATTTGATGCTGGTCAGTTTCTATCGCCCGATGCGCGAACGACCGCTGCTGCTGATGGAAGCCGGCGCGTTCCCGTCCGACCGTTACGCGCTGGAATCGCAGGTGCGTTTCCACGGTTTCGATCCGGCCGAAGCCTTGATCGAAGTCGAACCCGATGGCGAGGACGGCACGTTCTCGATGGCCGCGATCGAGCGCGCCATCGCCGAGCACGGCCCGCGGCTCGCGGCGATCGTCTGGCCCGGCGTGCAGTACCGTACCGGCCAGGCCTTCGACCTGAAGGAAATCGCGCGACTCGGCCACGCCGCCGGCGCGACCGTGGGCTTCGACCTCGCCCACGCGGTCGGCAACCTGCCGCTGCAACTGCACGATTCCGGTGCGGATTTCGCCGTTTGGTGCCATTACAAGTACATGAACTCCGGGCCCGGCGCGGTCGCCGGCTGCTTCGTGCACGAGCGACATGCGCGCAGCGATCGGCCGCGTTTCGCCGGCTGGTGGGGCAACGATACGTCGGTTCGATTCAAGATGGGTCCGCGTTTCAACCCGACGCCCGGCGCCGACGGCTGGCAATTGTCGAACCCCCCGATCCTCGGCGTCGCGCCGTTGCGAGCGTCGCTGGAGCTGTTCGACCGCGCGACGCTTCCGACCTTACGCGCCAAGTCGGAACAGCTCACCGGCTACCTCGAATCGCTGATCGACGCGGAATTGCACGATGTGCTGCAAGTCGTGACCCCGCGCGATCCGGCGCGGCGCGGTTGCCAGTTGTCGATCCGCGTGGTTGGCGGACGCGAGCGAGGCCGCGACTTGTTCGACTACCTCGGCGCACGCGGCGTGCTCGGCGACTGGCGCGAACCGGACGTGATCCGCATTTCGCCGGTGCCGCTCTACAACACCTTCGCCGACGTGTTGCGCTTCGCCCGCGCAGTACGAACCTGGCGGGCCGGCGATAACACACCGGACACGGATCAAATCCGATGAACACGGATAAGGGCACCCAAGCGCCGTTATCCGCTTTTATCGGACTCGATCCGCGTCAAAAGGTTTTGACCGCATGAGCATGAGCGCGCGCCATATCACCATCATCGGTGGCGGCCTCGCCGGCGCGCTGCTGGCGACGCTGCTCGCGCAACGCGGTTGGGCCGTGGACGTGTACGAAAAACGCGGCGATCCGCGCGTGCACGGCTACGCCGGCGGGCGTTCGATCAACCTCGCGCTGGCTGAACGCGGCCGCCACGCATTGCGGCAGGCGAACGTCGACGACGCGGTGATGGCCAAGGCGGTGATGATGCGCGGGCGTTTCGTGCATCCGCTGCACGGCGAGCCGGGCTTGCAACGCTACGGCCGCGACGACTCCGAGGTGATCTGGTCGGTGAGCCGCGGCGAACTCAACATCGCCCTGCTCGACGCCGCGCAGGCCGCGGGCGCACGCCTGCATTTCGACCACGGGCTCGAGCGCGTGGATTTCGACGCCGGGCTCGCGCATTTCCGCCAGGCGGATGGCGTCGGAACCGCGCGACCGTTCCATGCCCTGGTCGGTGCCGATGGCGCGGGCTCCGCATTGCGCGGACAGATGGCGCCGCACGTCGCGCTGAACGAACGCACCGAGTGGCTGGACCACGGCTACAAGGAACTGGAGATCCCGCCGACCGCCGACGGCGATTTCCGCATCGAACCGAACGCGCTGCACATCTGGCCGCGCGGGCACTACATGTGCATCGCCCTGCCCAACGACGAACGCACCTTTACCGTCACGCTGTTCATGCCACACGGTGGCGAATACCCCTGCTTCGAGTTGGTGAAGACCGCGGACCAGGCGCAGGCGCTGTTCGAACGCGATTTCGCCGACGCGCTGCCGCTGATCCCGAACCTGCGCCGCGATTACGAAGCCAACCCGACCGGCATGCTCGCCACGCTCTACCTCGACCGCTGGCACCTCGACGGCCGCGCGGTGCTGATCGGCGACGCCGCGCACGCGATGGTGCCGTTCCACGGCCAGGGCATGAACTGCGCGTTCGAGGATTGCGTGGCGCTGGCGAATCATCTCGGCGGCCAGGATTCGCTGGAAGACGCCTTCGCCGCGTTCGAAGCGCAACGCAAGCCGGATGCGGAAGCGATCCAGCAAATGGCGCTGGAGAACTACATCGAGATGCGCGACAAGGTCGACGATTCGGCCTTCCTGCTGCAGCGCCAGCTGGAACTCGCGCTGCAGGAACGGCACCCGGGCCGCTTCGTGCCGCATTACGCCATGGTCAGCTTCATGCGCATTCCCTACTCCGTCGCCCTGCACCGCAGCGAGGTGCAGCGCGGGATCCTCGAAGCCGCGACCCGCGGCCTGGATTCGCTGGACGGCGTCGACTGGGCTGCGGTCGATGCCGAGGTGCTGGCGAAGCTGGAACCCCTGTAGGAGCGCCCATTTCGGCGCGATCTTCATGTGACCATGCCTGTCGCGCCCGGACGGGCGCTCCTGCAATCGAAGCCAATGCGGCGATTTCCTATGGTCGCGGCTAAAGCCGCTCCTACAATGGCGACATGACCGCTTCCTTCCTCTTCTACGACCTCGAAACCTTCGGCACCGACCCGCGTCGCAGCCGCATCGCGCAGTTCGCGGCGATCCGCACCAACGAGGCGCTGGACGAGGTCGAGGAGCCGATTTCGTTCTTCGTCAAACCGGCCGACGACCTGCTGCCCGCGCCGGTCGCGACCCTGATCACCGGCATCGCGCCGCAGGACGCGCTGCGCGACGGGATGAACGAGGCCGCGGCGTTCGCGCGCATCAACGACGAGATGGCGCGGCCCGGAACCTGCAGCGCCGGCTACAACTCGCTGCGCTTCGACGACGAGTTCGTGCGTCATGGCCTGTATCGCGACTTTTACGATCCCTACGAACGCGAATGGCGCGGCGGCAATTCGCGCTGGGACCTGCTCGACGCGCTGCGGCTGATGCACGCGCTGCGGCCGGAAGGCATCGCGTGGCGGGCGCGCGAGGACGGCGGCGGCACCAGCTTCAAGCTCGAACACCTGGCCGAGGACAACGGCCTGCGCGTCGGCGACGCGCACGAGGCCTTGAGCGACGTGCGCGCGACGATCGGCCTCGCCCGGTTGTTCCGCAAGGCGCAACCGCGGCTCTGGGACTACGCGCTGAAACTGCGCGACAAGCGCTTCGCCGCTTCGCTGCTGGATCCGGTAGCGATGGCGCCGCTGCTGCACGTGTCGCAGCGCTATCCGGCCAGCCGCATGAGTGCCGCGCCGGTGGTTCCGCTGGCGCGGCATCCGCGCATCGACGGGCGCATGATCGTGTTCGACCTGGCATCCGATCCGGGCGCCCTGCTCGAACTCGATGCCGAAACGATTGCTGCACGCATGTACCTGCGCCGCGACCAGCTCGGCGAAGGCGAGGAACGCATCGCGCTGAAGGAAGTGCATTTCAACAAATGCCCCGCGCTGGTTGCCTGGGATCATTTGCGTCCAGCGGATTTCGAACGCCTCGGCATCGATCCGGCTGAAGCCGAAACCCGTGCCGCGCGCCTGCGCGCCGCCGGTCCGGCGCTGGCGGAAAAACTGCGTAATGTCTACACCGTCGAAGCCGAACGCGGGCCGGCCGACGCCGATGGCGCGCTGTACGACGGCTTCATCGACGACGCCGACCGGCGCCTGTTCCCGCAGGTGCGCAGCATGCCGCCGGAAGCGCTCGGGCTGGCGCAATTCGCGTTCCGCGACCCGCGCCTGCCGGAACTGCTGTTCCGCTACCGCGCGCGCAACTGGCCGGCGATGCTTTCCGCGGCCGAACGCGAGCGCTGGGACGGCTACCGCCGCGAACGCCTGCTCACGGACTCGGGACTGTCGGAATCCACCCTGCCCGCCTTTTTCTCCGAAATCGAAACCCTGCGCGGCGAACACGCCGGCGACGATGCGAAACTGGCGTTGCTCGGCCGGCTCGAAGCCTGGGGCCGCGAGATCGAGGGTTCCTTGCGATGACCACGTATTTCAGCGACGCCAGTTTCAAGTTCCTGCGCGGCCTCGCCCGCCACAACGAGCGCGCGTGGTTCCTCGCGCGCAAGGCCGAATACGACGCCGCGGTGCGCGAACCGTTCCAGCGCCTGCTCGGCGACCTGCAGCCAGCGCTGGCGGCGATCAGCGAACACTATCGTTCCGAACCCAAGGGCGTTGGCGGCTCGCTGTTCCGCATCCATCGCGATACGCGCTTTTCCGGCGACAAGACCCCGTACAAGAACTGGCAGGGCGCGCGCCTGTTCCACGCGCGTTCGCGCCAGGTCGAGGCGCCGTCGTTCTACCTGCACCTGCAGCCGGGCGAATGCTTCGTCGCCGGCGGCATCTGGCATCCCTCCACGCCGGCGCTGCGCAGGATCCGCCAGTTCATCGTCGACAACCCCGGTGGCTGGCAGGCCGCGGCGCACGCGCCCGCGTTCCGCAAGCGTTTCGATCTCGAAAGCGACGAAATGCTGGTGCGCAATCCGCCCGGCTTCCCCGCCGATTTCCGCTTCATCGACGACCTGCGCCACAAGAACTTCGTCGCCGTGCGCGCCATCGACGACGCGGCCATGGTCGGGCCGCGCCTGCTCACGACGCTGGAAAAGGACCTGCAGGCGCTGGCGCCGCTGGTGGATTATCTTTGCGCAGCGCTGGACCTGGAGTTCTGACATGAAGAAGTGGCTGGTTGCACTGGCGGTCGTGCTGGTGCTGTTGCTGGGTTACGGCGTGGCGGGTCCGTATCTCGCGATCCGCGGGATCCATTCCGCGATCGAGGCGCGCGACCCGAACAAGCTCGAACGCTACGTCGATTTCCCGACCCTGCGCGCGAACGTGCGCGCCAAGGTCGCGAAACGCCTGCTCGCCAGCGCGACGTCGCCGTTCGGACGCGTCGTCGGCGACGACCGCGGCCGCGTCCTGATCGGCGAGATCAGCGACAAGGCCGTCGACGCGATGGTGTCGCCGCTGGGGATCGCCCTGCTGCTCGAAGGCCGCGCGCTGTCCCACCGCGTGACCGGCAAGGCGCCGGTCGGCGAGAAGGACGATGCCGCCGACCCGCTGCTGCACGCGAAAACGAAATTCGAATCGCCCTCGCGCTTCACCGCCACCGTCGACAGCGCAGAAGGTCGCCCGGTGGTGTTCGTGTTCGAACGCAAGTGGCTGTCCTGGAAACTGTCCGACCTGCGCCTGCCGGCGAACTGATCGCGCGGTTCAGTCGTTGGCGATGCCGTGCGGCACGTGCCCGGCGGCGACGTGCCGGCGCGCGGATTCGATGTTGTGCTGCGAATCGTCGAAGAAGATGTCGGCGCCGAAGGCTTCGAGGAACGCGCCCTTGTCGCGGCCGCCGAGGAACAGCGCCTCGTCCAGGCGCACGCCCCATTCGCGCAGGGTGCGGATCACGCGTTCGTGCGCCGGCGCCGAACGCGCGGTGACCAGCGCGGTGCGGATCGGCGAGGCATCGCCCGTCGGGAACGCCTCCTGCAACCGGTGCAATGCGTCGAGGAAGCCGCGGAACGGCCCGCCGGACAGCGGTTCGTGCGCCTTGTCGCGTTCGTGCGCGCCGAAGGCCTCGATGCCCTGCGCGCGCGACACGCGTTCGCCCTCGTCGCCGAAGATCACCGCGTCGCCGTCGAAGGCGATGCGCAGCTGTTCGCGCGGCGATTCGCTCGCTTGCGCGGGGAGGATCGTCGCGGCGGCCACGCCGGCGTCCAGCGCGCGCCGGACGGATTCGGGATTCGCCGACAGGAACAGTTGCGCGCCGAATGGCTTGATGTAGGGCCACACCGGCGCGCCGGAGGTGAACGTGGCGCGCACGATGTCCAGGCCGTGGTGCTGGATGGAATTGAACACGCGCAGGCCGGTGTCGGCGGAATTGCGCGACAGCAGGATGACTTCCACATGCGGCGCGCCCGGTGGCGCGTTCGCGTTCAGCGCCAGCAGCTTGCGCACCAGCGGGAACGCGACACCCGGCGACAGCGGCTGGTCCTCACGCGCGTGCTGGTGCGCGCGGAACGCCTCTACGCCCTCGCGTTCGAACAGGCCGTGGCTGTCCTCCATCGAGAACAGCGCACGCGAGGTGATCGCGACGACCAGCGGCTGGGCGGGAACCGATTCCATGCCGGCATTGTGCCGCGTCGGGGTCGCAGCGATTGCGACTTGTGGGAGGGCGTTGAACAGCCATTCGTCTGTTAAAAGCGACGGGCCCGACTGCTGTCGCGGCTAAAGCCGCTCCCACTGGAAGCGCGATCAGGCCCGACCGTTGCGCCCGCCGCGACGACGCTGGCCCTGCCCTTCCTTGCGCTGCGGCGTGCCCGCATGCGCCTGCGGAGCGCGCGATTGCGGCTTGCCGTGCGCGCGGTGCGCCGGCTTGCGTGGCGGACGCTGGCCACCGGCCGGCCGCTGCCCGCCACCGTTCTTCGGGATCGGCGCATCGAGCCGGATCGGCTTGCTCGGCGCATAGCCGGCGACCGTTTCCATCACGATCTCGGCCTTGAGCATGCGCTGGATCTGGCGCAGCAGGCCGCCCTCCTCCGGCGACACCAGCGACAGCGCTTCGCCGCTCGCGCCGGCGCGGCCGGTGCGGCCAATGCGATGCACGTAATCCTCGGCGACCATCGGCAGGTCGTGGTTGATCACCAGTGGCAGCTGCGGGATGTCGAGCCCGCGCGCGGCGACGTCGGTCGCGACCAGCACGCGCACCTTGCCGGCCTTGAACGCATCCAGCGCCTTCTGCCGCTGCGCCTGGCTCTTGTTGCCGTGGATCGCCGCGGCCTTGAGCCCGGCTTTTTCCAGCTGTTCGGCGAGGCGGTTGGCGCCGTGCTTGGTCTTGCCGAACACCAGCACCTGGTCGGTATGGCGCTGGCTCAGGATCTCGATCAGCAGGTCGCGCTTGCGCGCGCCATCGACCGGATGCACCCGGTGCACGATGGTCTCGGCGATGGTGTTGTTCGCCGCGACCTGCACCTGTTGCGGGTCGCGCATGAAATCCAGCGCGAGGCCCTTGATGCGTTCCTCGAACGTGGCCGAGAACAGCAGCGTCTGCCGGTCGTTCGGAACGCGGTTCACGATGCGCTTGATCGCCGGCAGGAAGCCCATGTCGAGCATGCGGTCGGCTTCGTCGAGGACGAGAACTTCGATCGCGTCGAGCTTGACCGTGCCGCGTTCGAGGTGATCGAGCAGGCGTCCCGGGCAGGCGACAACGATGTCGGTGCCGCGACGCAGGCTGTCTATCTGCGGCTGCATGCCGGCGCCGCCGAACAGCGTGGTCGTGCCGAGGCGCAGGCCACGGCCGTAGGTCTTGAGGCTGTCGGCGACCTGCACCGCCAGCTCGCGGGTGGGTACCAGCACCAGCGCGCGCGCCTTGCGCGGGCCGTTGGGCGGCGTGGCCTTGGCCAGGCGCTGCAGCAACGGCAGGCCGAACGCGGCGGTCTTGCCGGTGCCGGTCTGCGCGCCGCCGAGCACGTCGCGGCCGTCGAGCACCAGCGGGATGGCCTGGGCCTGGATGTCGGTGGGCTGCGTGTAGCCGGCATCGGCCAGGGTGCGCAGCAGCGCGGGCGAAAGGCCCAGGGTTTCGAACGTCATGTTGTGAATGTCCTTCGTTGCGTCCGCATGCGCGACAGCACGGCCTCGAAGCCGGCAATGCGCGGGAATGCGGTGGCCCGGAGCGTTCCTTGGAACCGCGCTGCGGGCGATGGTTTGACGGCGCCGGATGCTCCGGGCCGTGTCTGCGCGACGAAAGGCGTGCGGGATAAAAAGGCCGCAGGCTTCGAATCCTTGCGATTCGACCGGCGGCAGGCTTACCTAAGGAAAACGCTTCCTAGAATCAGGGATCAGCCGTGCGCGAACGGGGCGCACTGTACGCGAAAGTGAATGGGGATGCCAGCCGAGCGTCCTTGTCTCCCGGTTCCGCTACCTCGCCAGATAGCGCGCCAGCGCGAACTGCACGCCCTTCGGCGTCGGGTAGAACGCCTGGAAGCCGACCGCCACGATCCTGCCGTCGGGCTGCAGCACCGCGCCGTTCGCGCCGCCATTGAGGTCGCCGAACGAGGTGCGGACCTTGCCGGCGGTGCCGAAGTTCGGATCCAGCGAACCGTTGCGGTTCAGGCGCGCAAGGGTGAAGTCGGAATCCGAGGATTCGCTGTCCGGGTAACCGACCAGCACGAGTTTTCCGTCGCGTTGCAGCAGCACCTCGTTGGCGAACTGGCAGCAACTGCCGAAGCTGACCTGCACCTTGCCATCGCCGCCGAACGCGGTGTCGAGCGCACCATCGGGGAGATAGCGCACCGCCGCGAAATTCTCGTGGATGCCGCTCGTCCGGATCGCGAACCCGGCGGCGACGATGCTGCCGTCGGGCTGCAGCGCCGCGGCGCGCGCGCGGTCGAAACCGCGGGCGAAATCGGTGCTGACCTTGCCGCCCGTGCCGAACGCGGGGTCGAGCTGGCCGTCCGCGAGGTACCGCGCCGCCGCGAAGTCGTAGTCGGTCAGCCGGTCGCGCGAGGAACCGACGACGACGATGCGGCCGTCCGGCCGGATCAACACGGCGAACGCGTCGTCGTTCAGGCGCTCGAAATCGGTCGAGACCTGGCCGCCGCTGCCGAACGAGGAATCCGGCGAACCGTCCGCCTCGTAGCGTGCGATCGCGAAGTCGGTGTCGGAGTTGGCTTCGCTGGAGAAATCCACGTAGTCGGTGCCGGCGGCGATGATCCTGCCGTCGGGTTGCAAGGCCAGCGCGAAGGCGTAGCTGCCGTGCGGGAACACCGTGGTGACGATGCCGCCATCGCCGAAGCCGGTATCGAGCGAGCCGTCGGGGTTGTAGCGCGCGAGTTCGAAGTTGCCGAGGAAGACGAATAGCGGATATGCCCCGCCGGCGACGAGGATTTTGCCGTCGGGCTGCACCAGCACCGACGAGGCCACGGCGGCGAGCCCGGGGAAGTCGGTGGTGACGCGCCCGTTCGTACCGAAGCTGGTGTCGATCGAACCGTCGGCGTTGTAGCGCGCGATCGCGAAGTCTTCGCCGGAGTAGCCGTTGTCGGTGTAGGTCGTGCCGACGACGACGAGCTTGCCGTCTGCCTGCAGCGCGACGGCATTGGCGATGTCGGTGCTGAGGTTGAAATCGGTGACGACCCGGCCGCCGGCGCCGAACGAGGGATCGAGGCCGCCGGGCGCGGCGTGGGCGAGGCCAGCGAGCGCGAACAGCGCGAGAGTGACCGCAGACGCGAGGAGTCGCATGACAGCTCTCCCAAGCCCGCCGCTGGCTTTCGACGCGAGGTCGGCGCGCGGCAGGACCGGCCACGGCGCGGAAGATACACCCGACCGAAGACGCTGCGTTTGCAAATGCTGGCGTTTGCGGCGGCCCGCCCCACCGTCCGTCGCAAACATCGTTCGCGACGACGAGTGGTCGGGATCGGAGCGGTTTCCAGATGTGCCTATAGCGGGTCGAGACCCGCCCTACATGTTGCCAAGATTCGTCTAGCGGTCCCAATTACCTCGCGCGGGTGATCCGCGATCCCGGTAGCTTGTCATTTGATCTGCAGACGTTCTGCAGGCCTTATCTGTCTTTCAGCGCAATGACGTTGTCGAATTGCAACGATTACTAGCTCCGTTGACGAGTCGGATGTTCGAAGAGCACTAATCGGCGCCGCATATGAATCAGACCGACAACCGGGCTCTCTTACTATCAAAAGGGAGTCGTTTGATGGTGCGATTAGTTCAAATTTGCCTTGGAAATCACTGATAGTTTTCGCGACCACCACACCCCGTGGTAAATCACCATTTCGCGGCGGAAGAAATTCCTTAACGGAAATAGTGGCCCTGGAGATAGCGCTTCCATCCTTATCGTCAATTACCTGACCAGAAATGGGGAAGCCAGTCCTGCTGCAAGCCGAGCACAGCATCAGCATGAGAATGCAGCGGGCACCCCGCGGCAACATTAATTTGATCTGCACATGACCCACTTGCGATAGCCACGAACCGTAGACAATTCTCAAGCCACGAACTGCTCGCTCAAGATCCGTTCCTCGAGGTTGTGCTCGGGATCGAACAGCAGCGTCACAGTACGGTCCGTTGCTTCGCGGATCGCCACTTCCACCACGTCCCGCACCTCGTGCGAATCCGCGGTCGCGCTGACCGGTCGCTTGTACGGATCCAGCACCTTGAAGCGCACCTCGGTGCCCGCCTTCAGCACCGCCCCGCGCCAGCGCCGCGGCCGGAACGGCGCGATCGGCGTCAGCGCCACCACGTTCGCGCCCAGCGGCAGGATCGGCCCGCTCGCGGAGAAGTTGTAGGCCGTGCTGCCCGCGGGCGTCGCCACCATGACGCCATCGCAGATCAGTTCGTCCAGGCGCGGCTGGCCGTTGAGGTCGATGCGCAGGTGCGCCGCCTGCCGCGTCTGCCGCAACAGCGACACCTCGTTGTAGGCCAGCGAATGCACGGTCGCGCCGGATTCGGTCTGCGCTTCCATCGCCAGCGGACGCAGCACCGCGGGTTCGGCGCGTTCGAGCCGTTCGAGCAGGTCGTCGGCGCGGTAATGGTTCATCAGGAAGCCGACCGTGCCGAGCTTCATCCCGAACACCGGCTTGCCGAGCGCGCCGTGGCGATGCAGCGTCTGCAGCATGAAGCCGTCGCCGCCGAGCGCGACGAGGATGTCCGCTTCTTCAGGCTTGCAACGGCCATGCGCGGCTTCCAGAGCCTGCAATGCGCTGCTGGAGTCGTCTGTGCCGCTGGCGAGGAAGGCGATGCGTCGGGTCATGCGGGGAGCTTAACCCGAAGCCCCCTCTCCCGGCCTGCGGCCACCTACCCCTGCCCATCGGCTTGCATGCCGATGGGCGTTCGCGGGCTCGCAGCTGCGCTGCTCGAATTCCCCACTCACCCCACAAGGGGAGAGGGAAAGCGCGAATCAGCCTCGCGAAGCTAACTGCGACAGGCGCTGCACCGCGACCGAGGCGGTCGGGTAGTCCAGCGACTTCTGCGTCGCGAGTTCGGATAGCATCGCAAGGGTGAAGCGCAGCGTGGCGTCGTCGCGGTGCAGCCAGTGCTGCACCTTGTCGTTCGCGTTCGCGCCCGGCATCGCCAGCACCTGCGCGGTCAGCGTGCGCATCTGCGCGGCGAGTTCGTCGCGCAGCACGCCGCGCGCGACCGCATGCCAGCGGCCTTCCACCTGCAACGCCTCGATCTGCTCCTGCAGCCACGGCAGGCGCAGCGCGTCGGCGAGGCGGAAGTAGACCTTGGCCACGTCCACCGGCTTGAGCTTGCGTTCGACCGCCAGCTCGATGATGTTCGGGCTGGGCTCGAGGTAGGGCAGCGCGGCGAGCTGGCCGCCGAGTTCGGCGGGAACGCCCTTCTCCTTCCATTCGCGCAGGCTGGCTTCGTAGCCGGGCCGTTGCGAATCCGGGAGGATGCCTTCGCCGCGGCGGATGTCGCGTATGCCATCGTGGTAGCGCGCGACCGCGCTGGTGATGTCCGGGATCGCGCCGGGGCGCGCCAGCAGCCAGCGGGTGAAGCTGCGCTGCATGTTCCAGATCACCTGCAACGCGTCCACCTGCACCGATTCGGCGACCTTGCCATCGAGCGCGTCGATGGCCGCCCACAACTCGCGCGCGTCCAGGGTTTCGCGGGTGATGGTGAAGGCCTTGGCGACCTCGCCGGTGCTGCGGCCGCTGTCTTCCTGCATGCGCAGCAGGAAGGTCGCGCCCATGCGGTTGATCGTCGAGTTCGTCACCGCGGTGGCGATGATCTCGCGCTTCAGTCGGTGGTCCTGCATCGCCTTCGCGTACTTCTTCTGCAGCTGTTCCGGGAAGTAGCGTTCCAGCTCCTGCGAGAGGTAAACGTCCTCGGGCACGTCCGATTCCAGCAGTTGCTGGAACGCGACCAGCTTGGAATAGGACAGCAGCACCGACAGCTCGGGCCGGGTCAGGCCCTGCCCGCGCGACTTGCGTTCGGCGACTTCGGCATCGCTGGGCAGGTACTCGATCTGGCGGTCGAGCAGGCCCTGCGATTCCAGCGTGCGGATGAAGTGCAGCTTGGAACCGAGCCGCGACAGGCTCATGCGTTCCATCAGCGACAGCGCCTGGTTCTGGCGGTAGTTGTCGTTGAGCACGAGCTGTTCGACCTCGCCGGTCATCGCCGCCAGCAGGGTGTTGCGCGCGGGCAGCGTCAGCTTCTTCTGCTGCACCTCGCCGTTGAGCAGGATCTTGATGTTGACCTCGTGGTCCGAGGTGTCCACGCCGGCGGAGTTGTCGATGAAGTCGGTGTTGAGCAGCACGCCGTGCAGCGCGGCCTCGACGCGGCCGAGCTGGGTGAAACCGAGGTTGCCGCCCTCGCCCACCACCTTGCAGCGCAGCTGGTCGCCGTTGACGCGCAGCGCGTTGTTGGCGCGGTCGCCGACGTCGGCGTTGCTTTCGCGGCTGGACTTCACGTAGGTGCCGATGCCGCCGTTCCACAGCAGGTCGACCGGCGCGCGCAGGATCGCCGACATCAGTTCCGCCGGGCTGAGCGCGGCGACGCCGTCCTCGATGCCGAGCGCGGCGCGCACCTGCGGGGTGATCGCGATGGATTTCGCCGAACGCGGGTGGATGCCGCCGCCCTTGCTGATCAGCTTGGCGTCGTAGTCGGCCCAGCTCGAGCGCGGCAGCTTGAACATGCGCTCGCGTTCCCTGAACGAGGACGCCGCGTCCGGATCCGGGTCGAGGAAGATGTGGCGGTGGTCGAACGCGGCCACGAGGCGGATGTGCCTGGACAGCAGCATGCCGTTGCCGAACACGTCGCCGCTCATGTCGCCGATGCCAACACAGGTGAAGTCCTGCTTCTGGCTGTCGCGGCCGAGCGCGCGGAAATGGCGTTTCACCGATTCCCACGCGCCCTTGGCGGTGATGCCCATGCCCTTGTGGTCGTAGCCGACCGAGCCGCCCGAGGCGAAGGCGTCGTCGAGCCAGAAACCGTGCGACTGGGCGATGCCGTTGGCGATGTCGGAGAAGGTCGCGGTGCCCTTGTCCGCGGCGACGACCAGGTACGGATCGTCCGCGTCGTGGCGGACGACATTGGACGGATGCACGATCTTGCCGTCGACGATGTTGTCGGTGATGTCGAGCAGGCCGTTGATGAAGCGCTTGTAGCAGGCCACGCCTTCGGCGAACCACGCGTCGCGATTGACCGAAGGATCGGGCAATTGCTTGCAGAAGAAGCCGCCCTTGGAACCGACCGGCACGATCACGGTGTTCTTCACCATCTGCGCCTTCACGAGGCCGAGGACTTCGGTGCGGAAATCCTCGCGGCGGTCGGACCAGCGCAGGCCACCGCGCGCGACCGGGCCGAAGCGCAGGTGCACGCCTTCCACGCGCGGGCCGCAGACCCAGATCTCGCGGTAGGGGCGCGGCTTGGGTGCGTCCGGTACCCTTGACGAATCGAGCTTGAACGCGACGTAGTCGGCGGGACCGCCGTCGGCGCGCAGCCCATCCTTGTACTGGATGTAATAGCTGGTGCGCAGCGTGGCGTCGATCACGCCGACGTAGCTGCGCAGGATGCGGTCCTCGTCGAGGCTGGACACGCGGTCGAGCAGCGCCTTGATCGCGTTGTGCACCGCCTCGGCCTGCGCTTCGCGCTTGCCGCTGCGCGCGGCCACGACCGGCTCGATCGCTGCCAGCACCGCGGCCTCGCCGCCGGCCAGCGCCCCGAGCTGGGCGCGGAAGCGTTCCGCCCCGGCCTTGACCTCGGCCTTGCTCTCGCGGCCGGTGGTCGGGTCGAAGCGTGCCTCGAACAGTTCGACCAGCAGGCGCGCGAGCAACGGGTAGCGCGCCAGCGTTTCCTCGACGTAGCTCTGCGAGAACGGCACGCCGACCTGCAGCAGGTACTTGCAGTAGGCGCGCAACACCGACACCTGCCGCCACGACAGGTTGGCGGCGAGGATGAGGCGGTTGAAGCCGTCGTTCTCGGCCTGGCCACGCCACATCTGCGCGAAGGCCTCCTCGAAGTTCTCGTCGAGGCCGTCGACGTCGATGTCGCCCTTGCCGGCCTCGACCTCGAAATCCTGGATGTAGGCGATGCCCTCGCCGCTGTCGATCCGGTACGGATGCTCGGTGATCACCCGCAGCCCCATGTTCTCCATCATCGGCAACGCATCCGACAGCGGGATGTCGTCGTCGCGGCGGTAGAACTTGAAGCGCAGGCTGCCGTCGCGCGAGCGATACAGGCTCAGGCGCAGGTCCTCGGCGCCGGCGAGCGCGGCCAGGTGCTCGACGTCGGTCGCGGCGACCGCCGGGGAGACTTCCTCGATGTAGCCGGCCGGCAAGGCCCTGCCGTAGCGCGCGGCGATGCGCAGGCCCTGCTCCTCGCCGTTGCGTTCGACCAGCAGTTCGCGCAGTTCGTCCTGCCAGTCGCGCACGACGTGGGCCAGCGCCTCGTCCAGCGCGGCGCGGTCGACCTCCAGCGATTCGCCCGGGCGCGGGCGCACGATCATGTGCAACTGCGCCAGCGGCGATTCGCCGATGGTCACGTTGGTGTCGACGAATTCGCCGTTCAGGGCGTCGCGCAGCATCGCCTCGATGCGGTGCCGCACCTGGGTGCTCATGCGTTCGCGCGGAATGTAGGCCAGCGCCGACCAGAAGCGGCCGTAGCGGTCGCGGCGCAGGAACAGGCGGCTGCGCACGCGCTCCTGCAGGCCGAGGATGCCCATCGCGGTGTCGTACAGCTCCTGCTCGCTGGACTGGAACAGCTCGTCGCGCGGCAGGGTCTCGAGGATGTGGCGCAGCGCCTTGCCGCTGTGCCCGGTCGGCACCAGCCCGGACTTGCGCATCACGTACTCGTGGCGCTGGCGCACCAGCGGGATGTCCCACGGCCGGCGGTTGTAGGCGCTGGAGGTGTAGAGGCCGAGGAAGCGCTGTTCGGCGACCGGGTTGCCGGCCTTGTCGAAGCGCAGCACGCCGATGTAATCCATGTAGCCGGGGCGGTGCACGGTGGCGCGCGCGTTGGTCTTGGTCAGGATCAGCGCATCGACCGAGCCGGACTGCGGCATGTAGTGCGCGGCCAGCGACTTCAGCGGGCGCGGCTTGCCGCCGTCCTTGCCGCGCATCAGGCCGAGGCCGCTGCCTTCGTCGGCGACCAGCATTTCCTCCTTGCTCTGCTTCCTGACCGCGTATTCGCGGTAGCCGAGGAAGGTGAAGTGCTCGCCCGCGGCCCAGCGCAGGAATTCCTGCGCCTCGGCGAGGCCCGCCTTCGACACCGTCGGCATGTCGCGCTTGCCGAGGTCGTCGGCAACCTCGAGCATCTTCGCGCGCATCGCCGGCCAGTCGCGCACGATCGCGCGCACGTCCTCCAGCACGGTGCGGATCTCCGCTTCGATCTTCTTCATCCCCGCCTGCGGCTGGCGGTCGATCTCCAGGTGCATGAAGGATTCGGGCGTGCCCTGGCCCGCGGCCTGCAGCTTGCCGGCCTTGTCGCGCTGCATCGGCACCACCGGGTGGCCGAGCACGTGCACGCCGACGCCCATCTCGGCGAGCTTCATCGTCACCGAATCGACCAGGAACGGCATGTCGTCGTTGACGATCTGCAGCACCGTATGCGGCGATTCCCAACCGCTGTCCTTAAGGCCGGCGTTGAACAGGCGCACGTTCGCCGTGCCCGGCTTGCGCGCGGCGGCGAAATCGAGGATGCCGGCGGCGAGCGCGGCCCAGCCTTCGGCGCCGTGCTGCGCGAATTCCTCGGGGCTCATGCGCCGGTAGAAGGTTCCGGCGAAAGCCTCGGCATCCGCGAGCCGCGACTTGGGCACGCGCCTGGCCAGCGAGGCCAGGATCGATTTCTGGACGGAACTGCCGGCTTTGGCGGCGGGTTTCTTTTTCGGGGTGGTCATGGCGTCCTGGGTTCCGGAAACGATCGGGGCCCGCGCAATCGCACGGGCCCCGTGTTGGTCAACGACGGTGGGAATTCGACGGCGATGGTTTTTCGGGAATGCGCATGGCGTGGCGGGGGATCAGCGCAATCCGGTTTCGTTGCGGGCGATGACGAGGCGCTGGATTTCGCTGGTGCCCTCGTAGATCTCGGTGATCTTGGCGTCGCGGAAGTAGCGCTCGATCGGCATTTCCTTGCTGTAGCCCATGCCGGCGTGGATCTGCACCGCCTGGTGCGCGATCCACATCGCCGCTTCCGAGGCGGTGAGCTTGGCGACCGCGGCTTCGGTGCTGAAGCGCTCGCCCCGGCCCTTCTTCCATGCCGCGCGCAGGGTCAGCAGCGTCGCCGCGTCGAGCTTGCACTTCATGTCGGCGATCTTGGCCTGGGTCATCTGGAACGCGCCGATCGGCTGGCCGAAGGCCTTGCGCTCCCGCACGTATTCGAGCGTCGCCTCGTAGGCGGCGCGGGCGATGCCGATGGCCTGCGAGGCGATTCCTATCCGGCCTGCATCGAGCACGCCCATCGCGATCTTGAAGCCGTGGCCTTCCTCGCCCAGCACCTCGTCCGGCTGCACGACGTAGTCGGCGAACTCGATTTCGCAAGTGGCCGAGGCGCGGATGCCGAGCTTGGGTTCGGTCTTGCCGCGGCCGAAGCCCGCGCGCGCGGTGTCGACGATGAAGGCGGTGATGCCGCGCGCGCCCTTGTCCGGATCGGTCATGGCGAACAGCACGATGTACTTCGCCACCGGGCCGGAAGTGATCCAGCTCTTCTTGCCGTTGACGACGTAGCTGCCGTCGGCCTGTTTCACCGCGCGGCAACGCATGGCGGTGGCGTCGGAACCGGATTGCGGCTCGGTCAGCGCGAACGCGCCGATTTCCTTGCCTTCGGCGATGGCGCGCACGTACTTCTGCTTCTGCTCCTCGGTGCCGTGGGTGAGGATGCCGTTGCAGAACAGCGAGTTGTTGACCGACATGATGGTGGAATGCGCGGCGTCGGCCGCGGCGACCTCGACCATCGCCAGCACGTAGCTGACCGGGTCCATGCCGGCGCCGCCGTATTCGGCCGGAACCTCGATGCCCATCAGCCCGTTTTCGCCCAGGGTGCGGATGTTCTCCAGCGGGAATTCGCCGGTGCGGTCGTGGTGCTCGGCGCTGGGCGCGATCTTCTCCTGCGCGATGCGCCGCGCCACGTCCTGGATCATCAACTGCTCTTCGCTGAAACCGAATTCCACGGGCGGCCCTTTCTTTCGTCGCGAACGAACGCGAATTGTATCCGGCGCGCACCGCGAACCCCACCATGCGGCTGTCCCGGAAGCCTCGGGTTGACTCGGGGAATCCGTGGGCGGAGACTTATCCCTGTATCGCGATGGAAAGATAACGATGGATCTGGACGCCTGGTCGAGCCGCTTGAAGGTCTTCGCGGACGCCACCCGCGTGCGCCTGCTCGCGCTGCTCGAGGGCGAGGAACTGACCGTGGCCGAACTGTCCGCGATCACCCAGCTCGCGCAGCCGCGCGTTTCGACCCACCTCGCCCGGCTCAAGGAAGCCGGCATCGTCCGCGATCGCCGCTCCGGCGTTTCCGCCTATTACCGCTTCGACGAGGACGCGCTCGACCATGCGCAACGCGCGCTGTGGCAGACATTGCGCGCCGGCAGCGACGATCCGCTCCTGCGGCAGGACGCCGACCGCGTGCCGGCCGTGCTCGCGATGCGCGCTTCCGACCAGAACTGGGCGGACAGCGTGGCCGGCGACATGGAACGCCATTACTCGCCCGGCCGCACCTGGGAAGCGCTGGCGCGCACCGCGCTGCCCTTGCTCGTCCCCGGCGACGTGCTCGACATCGCCTCGGGCGATGGCGTACTGGCCGAACTGCTGGCCCCGCATGCGCAACGCTACGTCTGCATCGACGCGAGTCAACGCGTGGTCGCCGCCGCCAGCGAGCGTTTGCGCCGCTTCCCGAACGTGGAAGTGCGCGAGGGCGACATGCATGCGTTGCCGTTCAAGGACGGCAGCTTCGACCTGGTCGTGCTGATGCACGCGCTGACCTACGCCGACAAGCCCGCGCAGGCCGTGGCCGAGGCCGCGCGCGTGCTGCGCAAGGGCGGCCGCCTGCTGTTGTCCAGCCTCGCCAGGCACGAACACAAGGGCGTGGTCGATGCCTACGGCCACCGCAACCTCGGCTTCGGCGAAAAGGACCTGCGCAAGTTCGCGGAAAAGGCCGGGCTGAAGGTCGCGAGCAGTGAAACCGTGACCCGCGAGAAACGCCCGCCGCATTTCGAGGTGATTTCGTTGCTGGGAGTGAAGCCGTGAAATCCGGACGGAACCAGCCGACGAAAGCCTTTGACACGGATCAAGTCGGATAAGGACGGATAAAGCTTTTCCCATCGTTCGCTTTATCTGCGTTCATCGGATTCGATCCGCGTCAAAAACCGTTTCCCGCGAGGAACCTGATTCATGAAAACCCTTCCATGGCTGCACCCCGAACGCGTCGCCGCGCTGGAAGCGGCGCTGGCGCGGCGCATCCTCGTCATCGACGGCGCGATGGGTACCATGATCCAGCGCCACGAACTGCAGGAAGCGGACTACCGCGGCGAACGCTTCGCCAGCGGCTACGACGCACTATTCGCCGGCGACGGCCACGCGCACGGCCCGGGCTGTGGCTGCGAAGGCCACGACCAGCGCGGCAACAACGACCTGCTCACCTTGACGCGGCCGGACATCATCCGCGGCATCCACGCGGCCTACCTCGACGCCGGCGCGGACCTGGTCGAAACCAACACCTTCAATTCGACCAGCATCTCGCTGGCCGACTACCGACTGCAGCACCTGGTGCGCGAACTCAATCGCGAAGGCGCCGGGCTCGCACGCATGGAATGCGACAAGGCCGAAGCGCGCGATCCGTCGAAACCGCGCTTCGTCATCGGCGTGCTCGGCCCGACCTCGCGCACCGCCTCGCTGTCGCCGGACGTGAACCGTCCCGGCTTCCGCGCGATCGATTTCGACGAACTTGCCGACGCCTATCGCGAGGCGGCACGCGGGCTGATCGAAGGCGGCGCCGACGTGCTGATGGTCGAAACCGTGTTCGACACGCTCAACGCCAAGGCCGCGCTGTTCGCCATCGACGACGTGTTCGCCGAATTCGGCGCGCGCCTGCCAGTGATGGTCTCCGGCACGATCACGGATGCCTCCGGCCGCACGCTTTCGGGCCAGACCGCGGAAGCGTTCTGGTATTCGCTGCGCCACGCGCAGCCGCTCGCGATCGGCCTGAACTGCGCGCTGGGCGCGAAGGACCTGCGCCAGCACATCGACGTGCTTTCGCAGGTCGCCGACACCCACGTCAGCACGCATCCGAACGCCGGGCTGCCGAATGCCTTCGGCGGCTACGACGAAACCCCGGAAGACATGGCCGCGGTCCTCGGCGATTTCGCGCGAGCCGGCTTGCTCAATTTCGTCGGCGGTTGCTGCGGCACCACGCCCGAACACATCGCCGCGATCGCGAAGGCGGTCGAGGGCGTCGCCCCGCGCGCGATTCCGACACTGGAAGAAGCGGCATGACCCTTGCCCCGAATTGTCATCCTGAGGCGAAGCCGAAGGACCTGTTGTTGCTCTGGTGTCGTGCCATGAATCGAAAGCAGGTCCTTCGCTGCGCTCAGGATGACAGCTGAAAACATGAACCTCGCCCGCAACACCCGCCTCAGCGGCCTCGAACCGCTGCAGATCACCCCGGAATCGAACTTCGTCAACGTCGGCGAGCGCACCAACGTCACCGGCAGTGCGCAGTTCAAGAAACTGATCCTCGAAGGGCGGCTGGATGAAGCCGTTGCCGTCGCGCGCCAGCAGGTCGAGAACGGCGCGCAGGTCATCGACGTCAACATGGACGAAGGCCTGCTCGATTCGCGCAAGGCGATGGTCGAGTTCCTCAACCTCATCGCCGCCGAACCCGATATCGCGCGCATCCCGGTGATGGTCGATTCGTCGAAGTGGGAGGTGATCGAGGCCGGACTCAAGTGCCTGCAGGGCAAGGGCATCGTCAATTCGATTTCGATGAAGGAAGGCGAGGCCGAATTCCTGCGCCAGGCGCGGCTGGTGCGCCGCTACGGCGCGGCGGTGGTGGTGATGGCCTTCGACGAACAGGGACAGGCCGACACGGTCGAACGCAAGGTCGAAATCTCCTCGCGCGCGTACAAATTGCTGACCGAGGAAATCGGCTTCCCGCCGGAAGACATCATCTTCGATCCGAACTGCTTCGCCATCGCCACCGGCATCGAGGAACACGACGATTACGCGGTGGCCTTCATCGAGGCCGCGCGCGAACTGCGCCGGCGCTTCCCGCACAGCCACATCTCCGGCGGCGTTTCCAACGTGTCGTTCTCCTTCCGCGGCAACGAGCCGGTGCGGCAGGCGATCCACGTCGTGTTCCTGTACCACGCGATCCGCGCCGGGATGGACATGGGCATCGTCAATGCCGGCGCCCTACCCCTGTACGACGACCTCGATCCCGAGCTGCGCGAGCGGGTCGAGGACGTGGTGCTCAATCGCCGCAGCGACGGCACCGAACGCCTGCTGGAAATCGCCGACAAGTTCAAGGGGAAGAAAGGCGAGAAGAAGGTCGAAGACCTGCGCTGGCGCGAACAGCCGGTGGCGTCGCGGCTCTCGCACGCGCTGGTGCATGGCATCGACGCCTACGTCGAGGCCGATACCGAGGAAGCGCGACTCGAGGCCGCGCGCCCGCTGGACGTGATCGAAGGCCCGTTGATGGACGGCATGAACGTGGTCGGCGACCTGTTCGGCGCCGGCAAGATGTTCCTGCCGCAGGTGGTGAAGTCGGCGCGGGTGATGAAGAAGGCGGTCGCGCACCTGCTGCCATTCATCGAAGCGGAGAAACTGAAATCCGGCGACGTCGGCAAGCCGAACGGCCGGATCGTGATGGCCACGGTCAAGGGCGACGTGCACGACATCGGCAAGAACATCGTCGGCGTGGTCCTGGCCTGCAACAACTTCGAGGTGATCGACCTCGGGGTAATGGTCCCGGCGCAGAAGATCCTCGACACCGCGCGCGAAGCGAACGCGGACATGATCGGCCTGTCCGGGCTGATCACGCCCTCGCTGGAGGAAATGAGCCACGTCGCCCGCGAAATGCAGCAGCAGGGCTTCACCCTGCCGCTACTGATCGGCGGCGCGACGACTTCGCGCGCGCACACCGCGCTGAAGATCGACCCGCACTACAAGTCGCCGACGATCTGGGTGAAGGACGCCTCGCGCGCGGTCGGCGTGGCGCAGTCGCTGGTCTCGCCCGAGCTGCGCGGCGGCTTCGTCGAATCCGCCGCGAACGATTACGCCGAAATCCGCGAACGCCACCGCAACCGCGGCGACGCCAAGCGGCTGGTGTCGCTGGACAAGGCGCGCGCGCAGAAGTTCGACGGCGGCTGGCCGAACTACGATCCGCCCGTGCCGCTGCAACCGGGCCTGCACGTCTTCGACGACTATCCGCTGGCCGAACTGCTGCCGCTGATCGACTGGACGCCGTTCTTCAATACTTGGGAACTGGCCGGGCGTTATCCGGCGATCCTCGACGATGCCGTCGTCGGCAAACAGGCGCGCGAGCTGTTCGCCGATGCACAGGCGATGCTGGAGAAGATCGTCGACGAAAAATGGCTGCGCGCGAAAGCGGTGATCGGCCTGTTCCCGGCGCATTCCATCGGCGACGACGTGATTGTCGATGTGGGAGGGCCTTCAGGCCCGACTGCCGATGTCGGGGCTAAAGCCCCTCCCACACAAATGGCGACGCTCCACTTCCTGCGCCAGCAAACCGACAAGCCGGTCGAACGCCCGGATTTCTGCCTCGCCGATTTCATCGCACCGAAGGATTCCGGGAAACAGGACTGGATCGGCGCGTTCGCGGTCACCGCGGGACTCGGCATTGAGCAGCACGTCGCGCGCTTCGAAGCCGACCACGACGACTACAACGCGATCCTGCTGAAGGCGCTGGCCGATCGCCTCGCCGAAACGCTGGCCGAACGCATGCACCAGCGCGTGCGCACCGAATTCTGGGGGTACGCCGCCGACGAATCGCTCGATGCCGAGGCGCTGATCGAGGAAAAATACCGCGGCATCCGTCCCGCGCCCGGCTATCCGGCCTGTCCCGAGCACAGCGAGAAGGCGACGCTGTTCGACATGCTCGATGCGCCGGGCAACGCCGGCATGTCCATCACCGACCACTTCGCGATGCTGCCGGCCGCATCCGTTTCCGGCTGGTATTTCAGCCATCCGCGCAGCCAGTACTTCGTGGTCGGGCGGGTGTCGAAGGAACAGGTGGAGGATTACGCCCGCCGCAAGGACGTCAGCCTCGCACAGGCGGAGCGCTGGCTGGCGTCGAACCTGGACTACGATCCGGAGTGACCAGCGCCGGATCGTGCAGCGATTGCATGTGGCGCGCGAAATCCGGCAGCAGGCGCAGGCTGCCGTAGCCGCTCAGGTGGTCGCCGTCGAAAAACAGCGGCTTGCCGGCTTCGACCGCTTCGCAATTCGCTCCCGGGCACAACAATGGAAACGGATCCCACACGGTCGCATGCGGCAATCCCGCGACCAGCGCCCGCATCGCGCGCAGCACCGGCGCGCGGTAGGCCTCGAGTCCGGCGCGCGGCAATTCCAGCCCGCCCGCGCAGATCGGGTTGTCGCGGTTGAACGCATCCGAGCAGCGGTAGGCGGGCGCCGGGAACAGCGGCGTCGGCGCCTCGAACACCACGCGCACGCCACGCTTGGCCAGTGGCAGGAGCTGCGGCCGTGCATGGACGATCCCATCGCGCCGCGCCGCCTGCGCGGGTGCGCCCAGGTTGTTCGCCATCGCGGCATTGCGGTCGAACGCCACCCATTGGTCGGAGAAGCGCGCAAGCCGCAACGACGGCAGGAACAACACGTCGCCGGCGCGCGCGCGCTGGCCGATGTCGGACATCGCCGCAGCGAGCACCGGCATGCAATGCGGGTCGCGGAACTCGCGCGCCAGTTCCAGCCCGAAGAAACGGCAACCCGGCGCCTGGTACACGCGGATCTCCACGCCGGCATCCATCGCGTACTGGCGCAACAACGCGATGTAGGCGGTGGCATGCGAATCGCCGGCCACGAACAGGCGCGGTCCGGGCGCATTCGCGCCGCAGCCGGTGCGCCTGATGGTCCACACGCTGCCCGCGCCCATCGGTTCCGACTGCAGCGCGACGTCGCAGCCCGGGCGCGGCGGCTTGGGCATCGCGTATTCCGGATACCAGTCCGTGCGATGGCGGGTGACCGTGCTGAGCGACAGGGTTTGGCCGTGCGCCTGCACGACGCGCACCGCCTGCGCGCACAGGATCGCGCACGCAATGCCGCCGGCGATCACGAACACGGGTTTGCGGCTCGCGATCCAGCGACCGCGGCGCAGCGGCGTCTCGATCCAGCGGTAGGAAAACGCGGCCATGGCGAAGGCAACTGCCAGCGCGGCGAGCTTCTGCCACGGCGCATCGATGCCGGTCGTCCAGCGCATCAGCACGATCACCGGCCAGTGCCACAGGTACAACGAATACGAAAGCAGGCCGATGTAACGCATCGGCCTCGACGCGAGCAGGCGGATCGCCGCGTTACCGGCAGGCGCGGCCAGCAAGGCCGCGATGACGCCGGCGGTTCCGAGCACGCTGGCCAATCCATCGGGCCATGGTGCATGCGATTCGCGCGTCGCGACGAGCCCGGCCGCCAGAAATAAAGTCGACACAAGCAATAGCGCAGCCCGGGGTGCGCGCGACAGCCGTTCCAGCCATCCCGCGGCGAAGGACTGGTACAGCAGCACGCCGACGGCCAATTGCCAGAAACGCGATGGCAGCAGGTAGAACGCGCGCAACTGGTCGTCGTGCGCATGCCACCACGCCGCCGTTGCGAGCGAGGCGAGGCCGGCGACGATGAACACCGCCACCGACGCCTTGCGCCAGCGACCGCCGCGCAGCCACGGCAGGAACAGCAGCGGGAACAGCAGGTAGAACTGTTCCTCCACGCCCAGCGACCAGGTGTGGGTGTAGGGGTTGAAATCGACCCGCGGCGAGAAATAGTCGTTGCCGCTGCCCGCGAGTTCGAAATTGGCGAGCCCGAACATCGCGAACAGGCCGGTGCGCGCGCTGCCTTCGTTCAACCACGCGGGCGGCACAAACAGCACGCACAACAAGGCCGTGCATGCCAGGCAGAACAGCAACGCGGGCAGGATCCGGCGCACGCGCCTTGCGTAGAAGCGCGCGGCGAACGCCCGGACACCGCTGGCATCGAAATCGGCGACCGATGCGCTGACCACGAAACCCGAGATGACGAAGAACATGTCGACGCCGGCGAAACCGCCCGGCAACCAGCGCGGGTCGAGGTGGTAGGCGAAGACCGCCGCGATCGCGATCGCGCGCAGCCCGTCGATGAAGGGGAAGTAGCGCGGCCCCCGCCCCGCCCCGGCGTTCACCACGCCAGGTCGTCCGGCACCTGGTACTTCGGGTCGGAATACGGATCGTCCGCGACGGGCGCATCCGGATCGACCTTCAACGCCACGGCTTGCGCGAACACCTCCCCGGCCTGCGCGAGCGTGGCTGCGTCCACCAGCAGGTAGCGGCCGTCGAGTTGCACCACGCCCAGCTCGCCGGCATTGAGCGCCTTCAGTTGCGCGGCGGTGACATGCACGCGCTTGATCTTGCCGCCGTATTCGAAATGGCGGACATGGTCGGCCTCGTCGATGCCGGCATTCAACGCCTTGCCCTGCAGCAGCTCGGTGAGCTTCGCCTTGGCCTCGCGACGCTTGCGCGCTTCCTCCTGCTTCAGGCGTTCTGCCTCGATGCGCTCGTCCTTCTCCTTCTGCGCGCGGATCGCATAGGCCTTGGCGAGATCGATGTCCTCGCGTCGTTGCGGTCGATGCTGTTGCGGCTTCGGCTTGCCGGCGTGCGCGGGCTTCGCGCCCTTCGCAGCCGGCTTGCGCGCATCGCGTTGTGGGCGCGGTTCCGGCTTGGGCGCGGAGAAACCCAAACCCAGCAACTGGTCGCGGAGGGAATTGCTCATGGCGACGGGATCAGTAGTGCGGCGGGGGCGGTTCGCTGCCGGCGTCGCCGACCGCCGGCGATGCGGCCAGCGCGCTACGCACCTGGCGCAGTTCCTCCAGCGCGCGGTGCAGCAGCAACGCGTTGCGCGATTCCTCGCCGCGCGCGGCCGCGAGCGCATCGCTGATTTCCTGCAGCGCGTGTTCCTGGAACGCGAGCCGCGTTTCCAGTTCGGCGAGGCGCGCGTCGAGGTCGGAACCTGGCATCACGAGCCCTTGAGCGAACGGCCACGGCCGATGCCGTAGTACGCGAGCCCGGCGGCTTCGACATCGGCGGGTTCGTACATGTTGCGGCCGTCGAACACCACCGCATCGCCCAATGTCGCCTTCAGCCTCGCGAAGTCCGGGCTGCGGAACTGCTTCCACTCGGTCACCACGAACAGCGCATCCGCGCCATCGAGCGTTGCCGCGGCGCCGTCGCAAAAAGCGAGGTCGTCGCGTTCGCCGAAGATGCGCCGGGTTTCATCCATCGCTTCCGGATCGTAAACACGGACCTTCGCGCCCGCGTCCCACAGCTGCTGCAGCAGGCGCCGGCTCGAGGCTTCGCGCATGTCGTCGGTGTTGGGCTTGAACGCCAGTCCCCACACCGCGAAGGTCTTGCCGCGCAACTTCGCCTCGCCGCCGTAGTGGCGCGCCGCGAGTTCGAACAGATGGGCCTTCTGCGCCTCGTTCACCGCTTCCACCGCATCCAGCAGGCGCGGCTGCACGCCGTGCTGCTGCGCGGTCTTCGCCAGCGCCTGCACGTCCTTGGGGAAGCAGGAGCCGCCGTAGCCGGCGCCCGGATAGATGAAGTGCCAGCCGATGCGCGGATCCGAGCCGATGCCCTTGCGCACGTTCTCGACGTCGGCGCCGACCTGCTCGGCGATGTTCGCGATCTCGTTCATGAAGCTGATCTTGGTCGCGAGCATCGCGTTGGCCGCGTACTTGGTCAGTTCGGCCGAACGCACGTCCATCACCACGAAGCGATCGTGGTTGCGGTTGAACGGCGCGTACAGGCGCTTCAGTTTCTCGGCCGCGTGCGCGCCGTCGGCCCCGATCACGATCCGGTCCGGGCGCATGCAGTCCTCGACCGCCGCGCCTTCCTTGAGGAATTCGGGGTTCGAGACCACGTCGAACGACACCTCGGCGCCGCGCGCCGCGAGTTCGGCGGCGATGGCCGCGCGCACCTTGTCCGCGGTGCCGACCGGCACCGTGGACTTGTCGACCACGACCGTCGGCCGCTGCAGGTTGCGGCCGATGGTCTTCGCCACTGCGAGCACGTATTGCAGGTCGGCGCTGCCGTCCTCGTCGGGCGGCGTGCCGACCGCGATGAACACCACCTCGCCGTGGGCGATGCCCATCGCCGCATCGGTGGTGAAGCGCAACCGCCCTTCGGCGTGGTTCGCCTTCACCATCGGCGTGAGCCCGGGCTCGTAGATCGGGATCACGCCGTTGTTGAGGCCTTCGACCTTGGCCGCGTCCACGTCGATGCAGACCACGTCGTGGCCGACCTCGGCGAGGCAGGTGCCGGTGACGAGGCCGACGTATCCGGTGCCGAAGATGCTGACCTGCATGCGCGCTGCGTCCTCAGTGGGCCTGCGGCATCGGCGGCTTGCCGCCCTTGGCGATGTCGAGCAGTTCCACTTCGAACACCAGCGTCGCGCTGGGCGGAATGGGGCCGCCGGGCGTGCCCTGCTCGCCGAAGCCGAGCGCGGCCGGGATCCAGAAGCGGTACTTGGAACCGACCGGCATCAGGGTGATGCCTTCGCGCCAGCCGGGCACCACCTGCGCCAGCGGCATCGTCGCCGGGCCGCCGTGCTGTTCGGAACCGTCGAACTCGGTGCCATCGAGCAGGCTGCCCTTGTAGTTCACCTTCACCACGTCGGTGGGCTTGGGCTTGGCGCCCTTGCCTTCGGTGATCACTTCGTACTGCAGGCCGGTGGCGGTGGTCTTGACGTTCGGCTTCTTGCCGTTCGCGGCGAGGAAGGCCGCGCCCTCGGTCGCGTTCTTCTTGCCCTTCGCCATCATGTCGGCGATCTGCTTGGCCTGCATCTTCTCCGAGAAGCTTTCGCCGATCTTCTGCGCCTGCTCTTCGGTCAGCAGGAGCTTTCCGCCGGTGACCGAGTCCTTGATCGCCTTGGCGATGACGTCGACGTCGACATCGTCCTTCACCGGCTCCAGCGACTTGCCCATCTGCATGCCGATCATGTAGCTGACCTGGTCCTTCTCGGTCGGCAGGCCGGCGATCTGGTCGCCCTTGGCGGCGGTCGCATCGGTCTTCTTGGCCGCATCGGCGGCGGGCTTGTCGGCCTTGTTGCAACCGGCGGCGGCGAGCGCGGCCAGCAGCAGTACGGCGAGCATGGAACGGGACTTCGACTTCATCGGGTCACTCCGGTGGACGGCGGCCTGCGCCGCGCGGGGGAAAGGGAAACGGATGGGGGTTCAGCGGCCCGGGGGCAGGATCGCCATCAGTTCGACATCGAAAACGAGCGTGGCGTTCGGCGGGATCGGGCCGCCGGGCGTGCCCTTCGCGCCGTAACCGAGGTTGGCGGGAACCCAGAAGCGGTACTTGGAACCGACCGGCATCATGCCCACGCCCTCGGTCCAGCCACGGATCACTTCGTCGAGCCCGAATTCGGCGGGTTCGCCATTCTTGTAGGAACTGTCGAACTCGGTGCCGTCGAGCAGCGTGCCGCGATAGTTGACGCGCACGCGGTCGGTCGGCATCGGCTGCGGGCCAGCGCCTTGGCGCAGCACCATGTATTGCAGTCCCGACGGCGTGACGTGCACGCCGGCCACTGCCTTGTTCTTCGCGAGGAAGGCCTGGCCTTCGACCAGGTTGCGGCTGCCGGCTTGCGCGGCCAGCGCCTGCTGCTTCGCGTTCATGCGCGCGGTGAACGCGGTGCGCACGGCGGTCGCTTCCTCGTCGGACAGCAGCGGCTTGCCGCCCTGCAGCACAGTGCGCAGCGCTTGCATGAAGGTGGGAACGTCGATTTCCGACGACACCGGCGCCAGCGACCGACCGGCATCTGCGCCGACCAGCAGGCCGACTTTTTCGCTGGAAAGCCCCGGCGTCGCGGCCGGCAGCGTGCCCGGCGGCTGGCCCTTGCGCGCACCGATGGCCTGCATCAGCGCGCGCCCGGTGGCCTGCGTTTCCGCATCGCCCAGCAGCGGCTTGCCGCCGGCGAAACCATTGCGCAACGCGCGTTCAAACGCGGCGTAGTCCATGTCCGGCGCGGCGGCGGCGATGGAATGCGCGACGTCGATGCCGGCCATGTAGCTGACTTTGTCGCGGTCGGTGGCGAGCACGGTCTTGTCTTGCGCCATGCCGGTCTGCGCCAGCACGAACAGCAGCGCGCTCGCGACGATGCCGCGCAAGGTAGGTCTCATCGATGCATTCCTGTGTGTCGGGCGGCAGCGTCGCCGCATGGCCGGCTATTGTCGATGCGAACGCATGAACGGGCAACGCGATGCCGGGATCAGCTGTCAGGAGGCAGGTTTCAGGTTCGGCCCTGACACCTGGCGCCCGACCCCTGCCGCCTATGTCTTCAGTTGGGGTCCGGGCGCTTGACCGGGCGTGTTTTGGTGTTATAGTTACATACAACACCACTCCCCCAGCGGAGAGCACCATGGAACGTCGCTTGCAGAACAGCCTCTGGGCCCTCGGCGCTGCCCTGACCGCGGCCCTGCTCCTGGGCAGCCTGCGGCCGGCCCCGGAACACCTCCTCGTCGCTCCCGGTCCGGCGACGGATGCCGGCGTGATCGCGACCGGTTCGATCGATGCCGACCCGGCGACGCCCTCGCCGCGCCGCCACAAGAGCCTTCGCCACCACGGCCTGTCGATGCCCTATTTCTCCTTCTCCAGCGCCATCGGAGGCTGAGCCATGACCGCCATCCAGTGGAGCGAGGGCGCCCCGATCTACCGCCAGCTCAAGGAGCGCGTCATCGCGATGATGCTCGACGGCGTGCTCAAGCCCGGCGACGCGCTGCCTTCGGTGCGCCAGGTGGCGGCGGAATACCACCTCAATCCCATCACCGTCTCGCGCGCCTACCAGGAACTCGCGGACGAATCGCTCGTGGAAAAACGCAGGGGACTCGGCATGTACGTCACCGAAGAAGCGTCAAGGAAACTGCTGGCCAGCGAACGCGAACGCTTCCTTCGCGAGGAATGGCCGCTGGTGCTCGAGCGCATCCAGCGCCTGGGCCTGGACACGGCCGAACTGCTCGACCCGAACAGCAAGTGGAGCGCGCAATGAACGGCCAGGTGATCTCCGCACGCGGCCTGCGCAAGGCCTACAGGAACAAGCTGGCGCTGGACGGCGCCTCGTTCGAGGTGCCCGCCGGGCGCATCGTCGGCCTGATCGGCCCCAACGGCGCCGGCAAGACCACCGCGCTCAAGGCCATCCTCGGCCTGATCCCGTTCGACGGCGAACTGTCCGTGCTCGGCCGCGACCCGCGCACCCAGCGCGACGAGCTGATGAACGACGTCTGCTTCATCGCCGACGTCGCGGTGCTGCCGCGCTGGATCCGGGTGAAAGAAGCCATCGAATTCGTCGCCGGCGTGCATCCGCGCTTCGACCGCGAACGCTGCCAGCGTTTCCTCGCCAACACCCAGCTCAAGCCGGACATGAAGGTGCGCGAGCTGTCCAAGGGCATGATCGTGCAGTTGCACCTGGCGCTGGTGATGGCGATCGACGCCAAATTGCTGGTGCTGGACGAACCCACCCTCGGCCTCGACATCCTCTACCGCAAGCAGTTCTACCAGCGCTTGCTGGAGGATTACTTCGACGAGGACAAGACCATCCTCGTCACCACCCACCAGGTCGAGGAGATCGAGCACATCCTCACCGACGTGCTGTTCATCCGCGACGGCAAGATCGCGCTCGATGCGCCGATGGACGCGGTCGGCGAGCGCTTCACCGAAGTGCTGGTGAACGCGGACAGGGTCGACGCCGCGCGCGCGCTGAAACCCATCGACGAACGCGCACTGCCGTTCGGCAAGACCGTGATGCTGTTCGACGGCGTCCCCGCCGACCAACTCGCCTCGCTCGGCGAAACCCGCACCCCGGGCCTCGCCGACCTGTTCGTCGCCACGATGAAGGGAACCTACGCATGAACGCCGTGATCGACACCGACGCGCCCTCTTCGCCGCTGCGCGTGGCGCCGCATTCCACCCACAAGTTCAAGCTGCTGCTGCGCCGCGAATTCTGGGAGCACAAGGGTGGCTTCTTCTGGGCGCCGATCTGGGCCGGGGCGATTTCGCTGGTGCTGACCCTGATGGCCCTGGTCGTCGGCGAAGTCTCCATGCGGAAAGCCATCGCCTCGGGCGGGAACATGCAGGTCAACGGCGTCGACGTCTCGGTCAACGGCCTCGACCTCGGCATGCTCACCTCGAAGATGGATGCCGATTCCGCGCGCAACCTCGCCGGCGGCATCGACCTGGCCTCGTTGACCTCGTCGCTGTGGCCGATGGTCGTGCTCGGCTTCGTCGTGTTCTTCTTCTGCCTCGGAAGCCTCTACGACGAGCGCAAGGACCGCAGCGTGCTGTTCTGGAAATCGCTGCCGCTGTCCGACCGCGACACCGTGCTGTCCAAGGCCGCGAGCGCGCTGCTGGTGGCACCGACCCTGGCCGTGGCTGCGGCGATCGCGAGCATGTTCGGCTTCCTCGCGCTGGTCAGCGTGTTCGTGCTGTTCCACCACGGCAATCCGTACGCGCTGATCTGGGGCCCGGGCAGTCCGCTGAAAGTGGCGGTCAGCATGATCGCGCTGATCCCGGTTTACGCACTGTGGGCGCTGCCCACCGTCGGCTGGCTGATGTTGTGCTCGGCCTGGGCGCGCAGCAAGCCGTTCCTGTGGGCGATCCTGGTCCCGGTGTTCTCCGGCATCCTCATCAGCTGGTTCAACCTGATGAACGTGTTCCACCTCAACGATGGCTGGTACTGGAAGAACATCGTGTTCCGCGGCCTGTTCAGCGTATTCCCCGGCACCTGGTACGCGAGTTCGTCGATGCAGGGCGCCATGTCGATGAAGGTCGACGACCCCGGCGACCTCGCCAACGCGATCCAGATCGGCAAGAGCTGGGCGGTGTTCGGTTCGGCCGAACTGTGGATCGGCGCGCTCGCCGGCGCCGCGATGATCTACGCCGCGATCCGCCTGCGCCGCTGGCGCGACGACAACTGAAGGACGACACCATGAACCGCAAGCACATCGCCGCCCTGCTCCTCGCCCTGTCGCCGCTGGCCGCGCAAGCCAGCGTGCACAGCGAAGTCGCCAGCGACCTCGACCAGGCGCGCCAGGAAGTCCGTACCGAAATGGCGCAGGAACGCGCCAAGCTGGACAGCGAAAACCTCTCGCTCGACGGCCTGCATTTCGGCAAGGACGACAAGCGCGAGTCCGCGAAGCGCGAATCGCGGCCGAAAGGCGAAATCACCCCGCGCGGCGACCTGCTGGTCGATGGCAAGGCGGTCGTCGTCGACGCGGCACAGCGCCGGCAACTGCTCGATTACCGCACGCAGGTCATCGGCATCGCCAAGACCGGCATCGATGCCGGCGAACACGCGGCGATGGTCGCGATCGACCTCACCAACGTCTCGCTGTTCCGCCTGATCGTCGGCGGAATGACCGGCAGCCTCGAGCGCCGGGTCGAGGCGTCGGTGAAGCGCGACATCGAACCCGCGGTGCTGCAGATCTGCCGGCAGTTGCCGCAGTTGCGCGATTCGCAGCAGGCGCTCGCCACCAGCGTGCCCGAGTTCCGGCCTTACGCTACGCTCGACGACGACGATGTCGCCGATTGCGAAAGCGACATCCGCAACGACCTCGCGACGCGCTGATCCCGCCACCCCGAATGGAAACGGCCATGAACAAGATTCGCACCCTCGGCTGCATTGCCCTGCTTGCGTCGCTGGCTGCCTGCCAGGGCGGCTCGCCTTCGAACTCCACCGCTTCCGGATCGCAGAAGCCGGCCGACAAGCAAGGCGGGTTGACCGGCATGGTCGGTGCGGCGATGGACAAGGCACGCGCCGAGATGGAAACGAAGAACATCAGCATCGGCGACGCCTTCCACCTGAACATCAACGGACATACCATCCGCTCGTCCGACGGAAAGGCGCCGCGCGCCGAGATCACCCCGCAGGGCGACCTGCTGATCGAAGGCAAGCCGGTCGACATCACCCCGGTGCAGCGCACGTTGCTGCTGCAATACCGCGGCGAGATCATCGACGTCGCCAGTTCCGGCATGGAGATCGGCAAGCAGGGCGTGGACATCGCCGGCAAGGCGGTCGGCACCGCCATCGCCAGCATTTTCAACGGCAAGAGCGACGAGGCCGAACGGGAAATGAAGGCCCAGGGCGAGCGCATCGAGGCAGCGGCGATGAAGCTGTGCGATCAGCTGCAGCCGATGGTCAAGACCCAACAGGAGCTCGCCGCCTCGTTGCCGGCGTTCAAGCCCTACGCGAACCTCGAGCAGTCGGACATCGACGATTGCCGCAAGCACGACAAGGGCGATGGCGTGGCCGTGTTCAGCGATGCCGACCGCGAGGAGATCCGCTCGGACATCCGCGATGGCATCCGCGAATCGATCCGCGGCGCGGTGCGCACGCCGTCATCGCCCGGCAGCGACGACGCGGCGGCAGAAGCCGATGCGGCCGCGGCCAAGGGCGGCTGATCGCGAGGACGGCGGCTTCGAGGGTATCGGCGCGCGGTGTTTCAACCTTCCCGCACCTCGACGCATCCGACCTCGCAAGGCCCGTCCGCGCTTCAATCCATCCGCGAGGTTTCCGCCATGACCCGACGCCATGCCCTGCTCTGCAGCATTCTCTTCGCTTCGCCCCTGCTCGCCCATGCCGGCGAACAGTGCCGTTTCCAGGCGCCGCGCACGCTCGACCTCGACCTGGACGGCGTGACCGGAATCACCGTGCTCACCAACGAGCACGACGTGCATGTCCGCGGCGTCGATGGCAATGGCGGCGCGGTACGCGGCCGCGCCTGCGCCAGCAAGCAGGATGCCCTCGACTCGCTGCAGGTCGTGCAGCACCGGGAAGGCAGCCGGCTGGTGATCGAAGCCAAGACCACCCACCTGCCGAAAGGCTGGCGCCTGTTCGGCGACCAATACGCCTACCTCGACGTCGGCATCGCGATCCCGAAATCGCTGCCGGTCGTGCTCGACGTCGGTTCGGGCGATGCGAACGTGGAAAACGTGGCCTCGCTCGATGCCCATGTCGGCTCCGGCGACCTCGACGTGAATCGCGTCCCGGGCCAGGTCTCGGCGAGCATCGGCTCGGGCGATGCCGGTTTCAGCGACATCGGCGCGCTGCGGGTCGATTCGATCGGGTCCGGGGACCTCAATGCCAATGGCGTGCGTGGCGATGTCCGCATCGACAGCGTCGGTTCCGGCGACGCCACGCTGAAGCAGGTCGGCGGCGGCGTCGACGTGGGTTCGATCGGTTCCGGCGACCTCGCCGTCAACGGCGTCGGCCGCGACCTGCGCGTACGCAGCATGGGCAGCGGCGACATCGACCACCACGACGTGGCTGGCAAGGTCGAAATCCCCCGCAACGACGATTGACCGCAACGAAGAAGACTCTCTCCCCATTCATCCCGGCGCAAGCCGGGATTTTTTATGCGGAACGCTCAGCCCGAGCTTCCACCACCCTCGTGGATCCCGCCCTTCGTCAACGCAACCGGATCCAGCAGCTTGCGAAGCTCGGCAGCGGACAGACCGCTGTCCTCGACCGCGATGTCCAGCACCGGGCGGTTTTCCTTGTAGGCGCGCTTGGCGATGGCAGCGGCCTTCTCGTAACCGATGATCGGGTTCAGCGCGGTGACGAGGATCGGATTGCGCGCCAGCGCTTCGCGCACGTTGTCGCCACGCACCTTGAGCCCTGAAATCGCGGAATCCGCCAGCAGTCGCATCACGTTCGCAAGCAGCCCGATCGATTCCAGCAGGTCGTGGGCGATGAGCGGCAGCATCACGTTGAGCTGGAAATTGCCGGACGCGCCGGCAATGGCGATCGTCGCGTTGTGGCCCATCACTTGCGCGCAGACCATGCAGGTCGCTTCGGGAATCACCGGATTGACCTTGCCCGGCATGATCGAGCTGCCCGGTTGCAATGCCGGCAATTCGATTTCGCCGATGCCTGCGAGCGGTCCGGAATTCATCCAGCGCAGGTCGTTGGACATCTTCATCAGCGCGACCGCAAGCGCGTTGAGCTGACCGGACAGTTCGACCGAATCGTCCTGCGAGGCGATGCCTTCGAACTTGTCCGCGGCGGATTCGAACTTCGCGCCTGCGAGGGTCGACAGCGCCTTCGCCATGGCCTTGCCGAAACGCGGGTCGGCGTTGATGCCGGTACCGATCGCGGTGCCACCGATGGGTAGCCGGTGCATGCGTTTCGACGCGTCGCCGATGCGCGCCTCCGCCGAGGCGAGTTGCGCCGCCCACGCGCCGAATTCCTGGGCGAAGGTCAGCGGCATTGCGTCCATCAAATGTGTGCGGCCGGTCTTGACCACGCCGCGCAACGACTTCGCCTTGCCTTCGATGGTCTTGCGCAAATGTTTCAGCGCGGGCAGCAGGTCCTCGTGCACCGCCAGTTCCGCAGACACGCGGATCGCGGTCGGCACCACGTCGTTGGAACTCTGGCCGAGGTTGACGTCGTCGTTCGGATGGACCTTGGCCTTGCCCGCGCGCGTCGCCAGCGTCGCGATGACCTCGTTCGCGTTCATGTTGCTCGAGGTGCCGGAGCCGGTCTGGAACACGTCGATGGGGAAATGCGCGTCGTGGTCGCCGTTCGCGACCTCCAGCGCCGCCTTGCGGATCGCCGCGGACTTCGCCTTGGACAGCAAGCCGAAGCCGGCGTTGACCTCGGCCGCGGCGGCCTTGATCAGGCCGAGCGCGCGGATGAAGCCGCGCGGCATTGGTCGACCGGACACCGGGAAGTTCTGCACCGCGCGCTGGGTCTGCGCGCCCCACAGCGCATCGGCGGGCACCCGCAGCTCGCCCATGCTGTCGTGTTCGATGCGGAAAGACTTGGCCATCACGATCTCCGGTGTCGGGAATCCATGAAATCGTCATGCCCGCGCAGGCGGGCATCCAGCGTCTTGGCTCCAGGCAGGTGCGTCGCAATGCGAACGAAAGACACTGGATTCCCGCTTTCGTGGGAATGACGGGCAAAAGCATACGCCCGCGACGGTTTAGAATTGCGCCTCGCCCCCGCCGACGCCGCGCCATGACCGACGCCCTCACCGCCCTGTCCCCGCTCGATGGCCGCTACGCGGGCAAGGTCGACGCGCTGCGCCCGATCTTCTCCGAATCCGGCCTGATCCGGGCGCGGGTCAAGGTCGAAGTCGAATGGCTGCTGGCGCTGGCCGCCGACACCAGCATCGTCGAACTCAAGCCCTTCCCCGAAGCCGCCGTCGCACGCCTGCGCGCGCTGGCCGATGGCTTCTCGCTCGAGGACGCGGCGCGGGTCAAGGCGATCGAGTCGACCACCAACCACGACGTCAAGGCAGTCGAATACCTGATCAAGGAAAAGCTGGCGAACGACGCCGAGCTCGGCCCGGCGCTGGAATTCGTGCACTTCGCCTGCACCAGCGAGGACATCAACAACCTCAGCTACGCGCTGATGTTGTCCGAAGCACGGCACGCGGTATTGCTGCCCAAGCTCGACGCGCTGATCGACAAGCTGCGCACGCTCGCGCACGAACACGCCGCGCTGCCGATGCTCTCGCGCACTCACGGCCAGACCGCCTCGCCCACGACCGTCGGCAAGGAACTCGCCAACGTCGTCGCCCGCCTGCGCCGCCAGCGCGAGGTGCTGGCCGCACTGCCGATACCGGGCAAAATCAACGGCGCGGTCGGCAACTACAACGCGCATGTCGCCGCCTATCCGGACGTGGACTGGAACGCGTTCTCGAAGCGTTTCGTCGAATCGCTGGGCCTGGACTGGCAGGCGCACACGACGCAGATCGAACCGCACGACGGCGTCGCCGAACTGTGCGATGCCTGCAAGCGCATCGACACCATCGCGATCGACCTGTGCCGCGACGTCTGGGGCTACATCTCGCAGGGTTACTTCAGGCAGGCGGTGAAAGCCGGCGAAGTCGGCAGTTCGACCATGCCGCACAAGGTCAATCCCATCGATTTCGAGAACGCGGAAGGCAATTTCGGCATCGCCAGCGCGCTGTTCGAACATTTCGCGGCGAAGTTGCCGATCAGCCGCTGGCAGCGCGACCTCACCGATTCCACCGTGCTGCGCGCGCTCGGCACCGCCTTCGGCCATATGCTGATCGGCTTCGATTCGCTGCAGAAAGGCCTCGGCAAGTTGAGCGCGAATCCGGAACGCCTCGCCGCCGACCTCGATGCAGCGTGGGAAGTGCTGGCCGAGGCGGTGCAGACGGTGATGCGCCGCCACGGCCTGCCGAATCCCTACGAACAGCTCAAGGCGCTGACCCGCGGCCACGGCATCACCGAAGCGTCGATGCGCGAATTCATCACGACACTCGATCTTCCCGCCGATGCGAAACAGCGCCTGCTCGACATGACGCCGGCGAGCTACACCGGCCTGGCGGAAAAACTCGCGCGGGAGATTTGAGTGCGTGCGGCCATCGCCATCGCGTTCGTTGCCGCGCTCGCGTCCGCCAGCTGCACGACGCCACGACACGCCGAAACAGCCGCGGAAGCCGTCGTCCCCTCGACGGGTGCATCACTGCCGGCTCCAAATCGTTGCGCCGACGATGCGGGCTGGGACGATCCCGCGATCCCGCGCCACGTCTACGGCAACACCTGGTATGTCGGCTCCTGCGGCATCAGCGCGTTGCTGGTCGTTTCGCCGCAGGGTTCGGTGCTGATCGACGGCACCACGGCGGCATCGGCACCCGCGGTCGAACGCAGCATCGAAGCGCTGGGCGTTCCCTTGCATGACGTGCGTTACATCCTCGGCTCGCACGAGCATTCCGACCATGCCGGAGGCATTGCACAACTGCAGCGCGACACCGGCGCGACCGTATTGGCGCGCGCACCGGCCGCCTCGGTCCTCCGCCGCGGCAGCAACGACCGCAGCGATCCGCAATTCGCGGAGCTCGCTCCCGTTCCACCCGTCGCGCAGGTCGAGACCATCGACGACGGCCAGACCATCCGTGTCGGTGATGCCATCGCGCTGACCGCGCACGCCACGCCGGGCCATGCGCCCGGGGGCACCAGCTGGACCTGGACCGAATGCGAGGGCACGCGCTGCCTGCACATGGCCTACGTCGACAGCCTGACCGCGATTTCCGACGATGCGTGGCGCTTCAACGAGCACCCGGATTACGTGGCGACGTTCCGCCATACGCTCGACGTCGTCGCCGCCCTGCCTTGCGATGTCCTGATCACGCCGCATCCGGGCGCGAGTGCGCTCTGGCAACGCCTGCCGCCCGATGCCACGTTGCCGCTGGTCGATGCAGGCGCCTGCAAGGCCTATTCGGAAAACGGCAGAGCCGGACTCGATGCGCGATTGGAGAAGGAACGCGCGGGGCAAGTGCCATGATCGAAGTCCACGCGACAGCGAAGCACATGCTCGGCATGCCGCCGACAGAATTCCTGCGCGATTACTGGCAGAAGAAGCCGCTGCTGATACGCAACGCATTCCCCGGTTTCGAATCGCCGCTGCAGCCGGAAGACCTCGCCGGGCTGGCCTGCGAGGACGGCGTGCTCGCGCGCATCGTCGCGCACGACCCGAAGAAGGATTCGTGGATGCTGCGCCACGGGCCGTTCCCGGAAGACATGTTCCCGTCCATGCCGCACCACGACTGGACCTTGCTGGTGCAGGACGTGGACAAGTGGGACGCGGACGTGGGCGCACTGCTCGAACGCTTCGATTTCCTGCCGCGCTGGCGCATCGACGACGTGATGGTGTCCTTCGCCGCGCCGGGCGGTTCGGTCGGCGCGCACGTGGACCAGTACGACGTATTCCTGTTGCAGGCACAGGGCCGGCGTCGCTGGCAGATCGACGACCGGCCGAATCCGCCGGTGCATTTCCGCCTCGACGTCGAGCTGAAGCTGTTGCAGCGCTTCGAGCCGACGCACGACTGGGTGCTGGAACCGGGCGACATGCTGTACCTGCCGCCGGGCGTGCCGCACCACGGCGTCGCCGAGGATGCCTGCCTCACGTTTTCGGTTGGCATGCGCGCACCGGCGGCGGCGGAACTACTCGGCGATTTCGTCGATACGCTCGCCAGCGAAGCCGACGAATCGCTGCGCTTCGCCGATCCCGAGCTCGAACCGGCGAAGGACGCGTTCGAAATCGACGCCGCGGCGATGGAACGCGTGGTCGAGGGACTGAACAAGCTGCGCATGAACGATCCGGAACGCCTCGGCGAATGGTTCGGGCGCTTCATCACCACCTATCGCACTGCGCTGCGCCCCGGCGGCCGCGAACCGGGCGACGGGCGTTCGCGCATCGAAATCGAATGGGACCTGCAGCAGGGCGCGTATTTGCAACGCGACCCGTGGACGCGCATGGCCTGGCAGCGCGCGGGGCGCGGCGCGCGGTTGTATGTCTCGGGCGAATCGCATGCGCTGCCGTTGGCCGATGCGCGCCACATCGCGAATGCCGAATGCCTCGACGGCGGCGACTACGCGAAGCTGTCGATCACCGGCCGCGACCTGGTGCAGGACCTGTTGCAGCGCGGCCATTACGCGCTCGAATTCCCGGAGGACGCGGCGAGGTGAACGCGACCGCGCTCGGCTTCAGCGTGTCTGCGGCCGATTACGCCCGCGATGGCGCTGCGCTGCGCGCGGTGCGCGAAGCGGTGTTCGTCCGCGAACAGGGCGTGCCGCTGGAACTGGAACTCGACGCGCAGGATCCGGACTGCCTGCACGTGCTCGCCCGCGATGCGGACGGAAAGCCCATCGGCACCGGGCGTTTGACCCCGGCGCATACGCTGGGACGCATGGCGGTCTTGCCCGAATGGCGCGGACGCGGCGTCGGCGCGGCGATGCTGGCCGCACTCACCGAGCTCGCGCGCGGGCAGCGATGGAACGCCATCGAACTGCACGCGCAGGTCGATGCCATCGGTTTCTACGTTCGCAATGGCTACCTGCCAGTCGGGCCGCGCTACATGGAAGCCGGGATCGAACACCAGTCCATGCGCCGTGCCCTGGGCGGACCGAATGCGGTCGAGGACCGCGAAGCCGCCATCGCCGCGACCATCGCCATCGTCGATTCGACCCGGCGCGGCTTGCGCGCCTACAGCCGCGCGCTGGACCCGGGCCTGTTCGACGCACCACCGGTGCTCGATGCCCTGCGCCGGCTGGCCGTGCGCCGCGACGGCATCGAACTGCGCTTCCTGCTGCAGGATGCGGAAACGCCGCAGCGCGAGCAGGCGCCGCTGATCGCCCTCGCCCAGCGCCTGCCGAGCGTGCTGCTGTTCCGCGCCGTGGACGATCCGGTCGACCTCAACTACCCATCGGCGTTCGTCGCCAACGACGGCAGCGGCTACTACTTCCGCGGCCTCGGCCACCGTTTCGACGGCGAAACCGCGCTCGATGCCGGCGGCCGGGCGCGGCAGCTGCGCGAGGAATTCGACCGTACCTGGGAACGCAGCCGGCCCTGCAGCGAATACCGAGCACTGGGGCTTTAGCCGGCGAGGCCAGACCTTCGTCGATGATGCAGCGCGGCAAGCGCTGCGGCTATAATCGCGGTTCTTTCGCGTCCCCGTTTCCCGGTGGGCAAAACGCCGCCGGATCAACGGGTTGCCCATCCTTCCGAGCGCCCGCCAGCATCGTGGACAGTCTCCTCAAGCAGTTCGCCCAAACCTCGCAACTCGGGGCCAACGCCGCCTACATCGAGGATCTCTACGAGCAGTACCTGGTGGATCCCGGCAGCGTATCGCCGTCGTGGAAGGCGTATTTCGACGGGCTCAAGGGCCGCGAGGCCGGCGACGTCCCGCATTCGGTGGTGATGGAACAGGTGGCGCAGGCCGGGCGCGATGCCGGGCGCGGCGTCGCCACGGCTGCCGGCCCGGGCGACGAGCGCGATCGCGCGGTCGCGAAACTCGTGACCGCCTACCGTTCGCGTGGGCACCTCGCCGCCAACCTCGATCCGCTGGGCATGCAGGCCCGGCCGGACGCGCCCGACCTCGCCATCGGTTTCCACCGCCTGTCCGACGCCGACCTCGACCACGAATTCGGTACCGGCGGCGTCGGTGGTCGCGAGCGGATGAAGCTGCGCGACCTCGTCGCCCTGCTCAAAGCCACCTACACCGGTTCCATCGGCG
The DNA here is from genome assembly GCF_007556775.1 of Lysobacter lycopersici. Classification (GTDB taxonomy): domain Bacteria; phylum Pseudomonadota; class Gammaproteobacteria; order Xanthomonadales; family Xanthomonadaceae; genus Pseudoluteimonas; species Pseudoluteimonas lycopersici. Next base: position 449,531 of record NZ_CP041742.1, on the reverse strand, counting down.
CGGAATACATGCACATCGCCGACGTCGAGCAGCGGCGCTGGATGCAGGAACGGCTGGAGAATGCGGGCGGCAACTACGGCTTCGACGCCGACGCCAAGCGCCGCATCCTCGAACGCCTGACCGCGGCCGAGGGGCTGGAGCGCTACCTGCACACCAAGTACGTCGGCCAGAAGCGCTTCTCGCTGGAAGGCGGCGACGCGCTGGTGCCGCTGCTGGACGACCTCGTGCGCCGCGCCGGCGGCGACGGCGTGAAGGAAATCGTCCTGGGCATGGCCCATCGCGGCCGCCTAAACGTGCTCGTGAACACGCTGGGCAAGTCGCCGCGCAAGCTGTTCGACGAATTCGAGGGCAAGTTCGACCACGCCTACGACGATCGCGCGCACACCGGCGACGTGAAGTACCACATGGGCTTCTCCGCCGACCTCGCCACCCCCGGCGGCCCGGTGCACCTCGCCCTCGCGTTCAACCCCTCGCACCTGGAGATCGTCGACCCGGTGGTGGTCGGCAGCGTGCGTTCGCGCCAGCACCGCCGCCGCGACGACGGGCGCAAGCAGGTGTTGCCGGTGCTGCTGCACGGCGACGCCGCGTTCGCGGGCCAGGGCGTGGTGATGGAACTGTTCCAGATGTCGCAGGCGCGCGGCTTCGCCGTGGGCGGCACCGTGCACGTGGTCATCAACAACCAGATCGGCTTCACCATCAGCGACCGCCAGGACGCGCGCAGCACGCTGTACTGCACCGACGTGGCGAAGATGGTCGGCGCGCCGATCCTGCACGTGAACGGCGACGACCCGGAAGCGGTGGTGTTCTGCGCGCAGGCCGCGTTCGATTTCCGCCAGCGCTTCGGCAAGGACGTGGTGATCGACCTCGTCTGCTACCGCCGCCACGGCCACAACGAGGCCGACGAACCGGCCGCGACCCAGCCGCTGATGTACCAGGTGATCCGCGCGCACAAGACCCCGCGCGAGCTCTACGCCGACGCTTTGCTCGCGCAGGGCGTGCTTGCGGCCGACGAGGCGCAGAAGGTGGTGGACGGCTACCGCGACAAGCTCGACGCCGGCGCGGTCACCACCGAACTCGCCGATGCCAAGCCCGACGCCGAGGCGATCGACTGGTCGAAGTACCTGTCCGGCAAGCTCTCCGACGCCATCGATACCAAGGTTGCGCGCAAGAAACTGGATGCGCTGGCCAAGGCGATCAACACCATTCCCGCGGAGATCGTGCTGCATCCTCGCGTTGCCAAGATCTACGAGGACCGGCGCAAGATGGCCGCCGGCGAACTGCCGGGCGACTGGGGCTTCGCCGAGAACCTCGCCTACGCCACCCTGCTCGACGCCGGCCATCGCATGCGCCTGGTCGGCCAGGACAGCGAGCGCGGCACCTTCTTCCACCGCCACGCGGTGCTGCACGACCAGAAGACCGACACCCACTACACCCCGCTGCAGCAGTTGGTGAAGCATCCGGACGATGCCTGCATCGTCGATTCGCTGCTGAGCGAGGAAGCGGTGATGGCGTTCGAATACGGCTATTCCACCGCCGACCCGGGAACGCTCGACATCTGGGAAGCGCAGTTCGGCGACTTCGCCAACGGCGCGCAGGTGGTGATCGACCAGTTCATCAGTTCCGGCGAAGCCAAGTGGGACCGCCTGTGCGGGCTCGCGCTGTACCTGCCGCATGGCTACGAAGGCCAGGGCCCGGAGCACAGCTCCGCGCGCCTCGAACGCTTCCTGCAGTTGTGCGCGCTGGAAAACATGATCGTCTGCGTGCCGACCACCCCGGCGCAGGACTTCCACATGATCCGCCGGCAAATGCTGATGGCCACGCGCAAGCCGCTGGTGGTGATGACGCCGAAGTCGCTGCTGCGGCACAAGCTGGCGGTGTCGTCGCTGGACGAACTGGCGAACGGATCGTTCCAGTTGCTGATCCCCGATGCGCAGGCCGATGCGAAATCGGTGAAGCGCGTGGTCGCCTGTTCCGGCAAGGTCTACTACGACCTGCTGGAGGAGGCGCAGAAGCAGAAGCTCACCGACGTCGCCATCCTCCGCGTCGAACAGCTGTACCCGTTCCCGCGCAAGGAGCTGGCGGCGGAACTGAAGAAGTACGCCAAGGCCACCGACGTGGTCTGGTGCCAGGAAGAGCCGCAGAACCAGGGCGCGTGGTACCAGATCCAGCACCACCTCAACGCCTGCCTGCAGCCGAAGCAGTCGCTGCACTACGCGGGCCGCCCGCGTTCGCCCTCGCCCGCCGTCGGCCATTTCAACGACCACGTCGCCGAACAGCAGCAGCTGGTCGCCGACGCGTTGGTGAACCCGCCCAGCGGCCACATTTCGCACGAATAACCCCGCATTCCGCAGAGAAACCCCATGGCCACCGACATCAAAGTCCCGGTTCTCCCCGAATCCGTTTCTGACGCCACCATCGCCAGCTGGCACAAGAAGGTCGGCGACGCGGTCAAGCGCGACGAGAACCTGGTCGACCTCGAAACCGACAAGGTCGTGCTCGAAGTGCCCTCGCCGGCCGATGGCGTGGTGAAGGAAATCAAGTTCGCCGAAGGCGCCACCGTCACCAGCCAGCAGGTGATCGCGGTGATCGAGGAAGGCGCGGTCGCCGCCGCGGCTCCGGCTGCTCCCGCCCCCGAAGCGCCCAAGGCAGCGGCCCCGGCTCCGGCTGCCGCAGCGCCGACAACCACCAGCGCGCCGGTCGCGGCCAAGTCCGCTCCTACAAGTGCAGGCGCGCTCCCGCCGGGCGCCGCGTTCTACGCCGCGTCGAACAAGGTCGATCCGGCCGACGTCGCCGGCACCGGCCGCCACGGCGCGGTGACCAAGGAAGACCTCGTCAACTACGCCAGCGGCAAGACCCCGGGCGTGTCCGGCGGCGCGCGTCCGGAAGAGCGCGTGCCGATGACGCGCATGCGCGCGCGCATCGCCGAGCGCCTGATGCAGTCGAAGAACAGCATCGCGATGCTGACCTCGTTCAACGAGGTCAACCTCGGCAAGGTCATGTCAATGCGCAAGGAGTTGCAGGACGACTTCGTGAAGGCCAACGGCATCAAGCTCGGCTTCATGAGCTTCTTCGCCAAGGCCGCCGCGAACGCGTTGCAGCGCCACCCGGCGGTCAACGCCTCGGTCGACGGCAACGACGTCATCTACCACGGCTACGCAGACATCAGCATCGCTGTCTCGACCGACAAGGGCCTGGTCACGCCAGTGCTGCGCAACGTCGAGCGCATGTCCTTCGCCGACATCGAGAAGGGCATCGACGCCTATGCGAAGGCCGCGCGCGAAGGCGGGCTCAAGCTCGAGGACCTGCAGGGCGGCACGTTCACCATCACCAACGGCGGCACCTTCGGTTCGCTGATGTCTACGCCGATCGTCAACCCGCCGCAGAGCGCCATCCTCGGCATGCACGCGATCAAGGACCGCGCCATCGTCGAAAACGGCCAGGTGATCGCCGCGCCGATGATGTACATCGCGCTCAGCTACGACCACCGCATCATCGACGGCAAGGACGCGGTGCTGTTCCTGGTCGACATCAAGAACCAGCTCGAGAACCCGAGCCGCATGCTGCTGGGCATGTGATCCGCAGGTTCAAATCCTGCCCCCGCTACCACTTCACGGATTCCAGAGATGGCTGACCAACAACAATTCGACGTCGTCGTGATCGGTGGCGGCCCGGCCGGCTACCACGCCGCGATCCGCGCCGCGCAGCTCGGCCTCAAGACCGCCTGCGTCGACGCCGCGCTGGGCAAGGACGGCAAGCCGGCGCTCGGCGGCACCTGCCTGCGCGTGGGCTGCATCCCGTCCAAGGCGCTTCTCGATTCCAGCCGCCAGTTCTGGAACATGGGCCACATCTTCGACCAGCACGGCATCAGCTTCGACAAGCCGAAGATCGATGTCGGCAAGATGGTCGCGCGCAAGGACGCCATCGTGAAGCAGTTCACCGGCGGCATCGCCGCGCTGTTCAAGGCCAACAAGGTGACTGCGTTCTACGGCTGGGCGCAGCTGCAGCCGGGCAACATCGTCAAGGTCAAGCAGCACGACGGTTCCGAAGTCGAGCTCAAGGGCACCAACGTCATCCTCGCCGCCGGCTCGGATTCGATCGAACTGCCGTTCGCGAAGTTCGGCGAGCACATCGTCGACAACGTCGGTGCGCTGGATTTCGACAAGGTGCCCAAGCGCCTCGGCGTGATCGGCGCCGGCGTGATCGGCCTCGAACTCGGCAGCGTGTGGAACCGCCTCGGTTCGCAGGTCACCGTGCTCGAAGGCCTGCCGAACTTTCTCGCCGCTGCGGACACCGAAGTGGCGAAGGTCGCCGCGCGCGAGTTCAAGAAGCAGGGCCTCGACATCAAGCTCGGCTGCAAGGTCACGAATACCGAGGTGAAGAAGGACGGCGTGCACGTCTTCTACACCGACGACAAGGGCGAACAGGAAATCGTGGTCGACAAGCTGCTGGTCTGCGTCGGCCGCCGCGCCGCGACGAAGAATCTCCTCGCCGACGGCACCGGCGTGAAGCTGGACCAGCGCGGCATGATCGAAGTCGACGACCACTGCCACACCGGCGTCGATGGCGTCTGGGCGGTCGGCGACTGCGTGCGCGGTCCGATGCTCGCGCACAAGGGCTTCGAGGAAGGCATCGAAGTCGCCGAACTCATCGCCGGCCTGCCCGGCCACGTGAACTACGACACCATTCCCAACGTCATCTACACCGAGCCGGAAATCGCCTGGGTCGGCAAGACCGAGGAGCAGCTGAAAGCCGACGGCATCGCCTACAAGGCCGGCAGCTTCCCGTTCGCGGCGGTCGGTCGCGCGGTGGCGATGGCGGAACCGGCGGGCTTCGTGAAGGTGCTGGCCGACGCGGAAACCGATCGCATCCTCGGCATGCACCTGGTCGGCGCCAACGTGTCCGAACTGGTGCACGAGGGCGTGATCTCGATGGAATTCAACGGCAGCGCCGACGACCTCGCCCGCATCTGCCACGCGCACCCCTCGCTGTCCGAAGCCGTGCACGACGCGGCGATGGCCGTCGCCAAGCGTGCGATCCACAAGGCGAACTGACGCCCGCCGACGATTCACGAAACGGCGCCCACGGGCGCCGTTTTCGTTTGGTTGAACGGCCCACAACCCGTTTCCGGCATACTCGCCGCATGGGCGATGCGACGCACCACAACCCGCGCTGGACCTGGATCGCGCCGATCCTCGGCGCCATCGTGCTGGCCCTGGCTTTCGCCACGCCGGCGCTGCCGGGCTTGACGCTGCTCCTGGTCGTTGGCCTGTTCGCCAGCGTGATCGCCGCCGTGCACCATGCGGAAGTCGTCGCGCACAAGGTCGGCGAGCCGTTCGGCACCATCGTGCTCGCCTTGGCCGTCACCGCGATCGAGGTCGCGCTGATCGTGACCATGATGCTGGCTGGCGGCGAATCGGCATCCGGCCTGCCGCGCGACACCGTGTTCGCCGCGGTCATGCTCATCCTCAACGGCATCATCGGCATGAGCCTGGTCGCCGGCAGCCGCCGGCATTCGATCCAGCGTTACCGCGTCGACGGCGTCACCGCCGCGCTCGCGACCTTGACCGCGATCGTGGTACTGACCCTGGTGCTGCCGAACTACACGATCACCGCGCCGGGTCCGATCTATACGCCATCGCAACTGGTATTCATCTCGGTGGTGACGCTGGTGCTGTTCGCCTCCTTCACCGCGTTCCAGACCGGGCGCCATCGCGAATATTTCCTTCCGGTCGACGATGGCGATGCTGCGACCGAGGATGTCGCCCCGCGACCGAGCGTCCGCGTCACGCTGGCCAGCCTTGCGCTGCTCTTGCTCAGCCTAGTCGTGGTGGTGCTTTCCGCCAAGAAGCTCGCGCCGACGATGGAAGCCGCGCTGGTCGCCGCCGGCGCGCCACAGGCTGTCGCGGGCATCGTCATCGCGGCCATCGTGCTGCTGCCGGAAGGCGTCGCCGCCGTTCGCGCCGCGATCAACAACCGCGTGCAGACCAGCCTCAACCTCGCGCTCGGTTCCGCGATCGCCAGCATCGGCCTCACCATCCCGGCGGTGTCGCTGGTCGCGGTGATCATGGACTGGCCGCTGGCGCTCGGACTCGACACCATCTCGACCGTGCTGCTGTTCCTGTCGCTGTTCGTCGCCTCGATTTCGCTGCGCACCGGGCGCACCAACATCCAGATCGGCATCGTGCACGCGGTGTTGCTGGGGACCTATTTGTTCCTCAGCTTCGTGCCCTGAAGCGCGGGCATAATGGCGCGATGAAATCGATCTGCGTCTACTGCGGTTCCAACGCCGGCGGCGATCCCGCCTACGCCGCGCAGGCGAAGACGCTCGGCACGCGCCTTGCCGCGGAAAAACTCGCGCTGGTCTATGGCGGCGGCAACGTCGGGCTGATGGGCATCGTCGCCGATGCGGTGTTGGCGAACGGCGGCGAAGTCGTCGGCGTGATCCCGCAGCAACTGGTCGATTGGGAAGTCGCGCACAAGGGCGTGACGCGGCTGGAAGTGGTCGATTCCATGCACACGCGCAAGGCGCGGATGTTTGACCTGTCCGACGGATTCGTCGCCCTGCCCGGCGGCTTCGGCACGCTCGACGAGATGTTCGAGATGCTGACCTGGCGCCAACTCGGACTCGGCGACAAGCCCTGTGCCTTCCTCGACGTGAACGGCTTCTGGCAACCGCTGATGGCGATGCTCGACACGATGGTGCGCGAGCGTTTCCTGCACGCCGACCAGCGCCACGACCTCTGGCACGGCGACGACATCGACGCGTTGCTCGCGTGGATGCGCGGCTACGTGCCGGCTCAGGCGGACAAGTGGCTGGATGGCAAGCGGCGCGGGGATCTGCGCTAGGAAAGTTCCCGCCAATCCCGGGGTTCTTACCGATGGGCACTGGCATGTTCTTCCCATCGCAATGCGAATGGATGCCGTGTTCCATGAGAACCCGTTCACTCGTCATCCCGGCGCAAGCCGGGACCCAGTTTCGGTTCGATGAAACTACCGTGCACCTACATCCTCGCCAGCAGATGGCACGGCACCTTGTATACCGGCGTGACCTCCGATCTGGTCAAGCGCGTCTGGGAACACAAACACGATGTCGCCGGTGGGTTCACGAGGAAATACCGTGTCCATGACCTTGTCTGGTTCGAGCGACACGCCACAATGGAGTTGGCGATCGCGCGCGAGAAGGCGATCAAGGAATGGAGGCGCGCCTGGAAGGTCGAGCTGATCGAAACAGCAAATCCCAAGTGGGTCGATCTTTATCCGGATATCATCGATCGTTGAACGAAGGGCTGGGTCCCGGCTTGCGCCGGGATGACGAATGCCCAACGGATCCCGAGCGATAGTGCAATGACCATCCCCACCAGCTTCCGCGCCTTCCGCATCCACGACGACGCCGCCGGCTACCGCAGCGGCATCGAAACGATATCGCTTGGCGATCTCAATCCCGGCGAAGTCGTGGTCAAGACCGCGTATTCCTCGGTCAACTACAAGGACGCGCTCGCCGGCACCGGCCAGGGCAAGATCCTGCGCAGTTTCCCGCTGGTCGGCGGGATAGATATAGCCGGCCACGTCGTGCAATCGAGCGACCCGAAATTCCGCGAAGGCGACGCGGTGCTGGTCACCGGCAGCGGTTTGTCGGAAACGCGCGACGGTGGTTATGCGGAAGTCGCGCGCCTCGACGCCAAGTGGGTGATTCCGCTGCCCGCCGGCTTGTCGCTGCGCGAATCCATGATCCTCGGCACCGCCGGCTTCACCGCCGCACTCGCGTTGTTGCGCATGACCGAGAACCGGCAAACGCCCGACCTCGGCTCGCTCGCGGTCACCGGCGCGACCGGTGGCGTCGGTTCGCTCGCGGTCGCGATCTTCCGCAAGGCCGGTTTCGACGTGCACGCGATCAGCGGCAAGCCGGGGCACGCGGATTACCTGAAATCGCTCGGTGCGAGCGAAGTGCTGGGCCGTGACGCGCTTTCAACCACGCGGCCGATGGAATCGGTGCGCTTCGGCGGCGGGCTCGACAACGTCGGCGGCGCGATGCTTTCGAGCCTGCTCGCGCAAACCGCGCCCTACGGCAACGTCGCCAGTGCCGGGCTCGCGGCATCGCCCGAGCTGCAGGCGACGGTCATGCCCTTCATCATCCGCGGCGTGTCGCTGCTCGGCGTGGCTTCGGCCGGCACCGCGCGCGACATCCGCGAGGAAGTGTGGCGGCGCCTCGCCGGCGACTGGAAACCCGCCAACCTCGACGCGATCTGCACCCGCGAAACCGGCCTCGACGGCCTGCCGGGCGTATTCGCGAACATGCTCGCAGGCGGTTCGCTGGGACGCACGCTGGTCGCGATTGGCTGAGACTTGGCTGAGGCTTGCGGCCCCGCGCGCGGCGGCTACAATCCGGTCGAATACACGGGGAATCCAATGGCTCGCATCCTCATCGTCGACGACTCACCTTCGCAGGTCATGGGCATCTCCCGCATCGTCGAAAAACTCGGCCACGTGCCGCTCACCGCCGAGGATGGCGCCGCCGGGGTGGAAGCCGCCAAGCGCGAGCTCCCCGACCTGATCCTGATGGACGTGGTGATGCCGAACCTCAACGGCTTCCAGGCCACGCGTTCGATCACCCGCGAAGCCACGACCAGGCACATCCCGGTGATCCTCGTGACCACCAAGGACCAGGACACCGACCGCGTCTGGGGCATGCGCCAGGGCGCGAAGGCCTACCTCGCCAAGCCCTTCGGCGAGGACGAGCTCGCCGAACTCATCGCGAAGTACCTCTCCGGCGGACCGGCCGCCGCCTAGGCGCGCCGCCAATCGTCGCCGAAGGCATCGCGCAGGCCGCGATACGCCTCGCGTTCGGCCTCGCTGTTCGCCTTCGGCGCGAGGATTTCCAGTTCCACGATCTGGTCGCCCGGCGTCGCGCCGGGAAGTCCGCGCCCGCGCAGGCGCAGCTTGCGCCCCGACTCCGAATCCGGCGGCACGCGCAGCTCGACCGAACCGCCCAGCGTGGGCACGGTCACGGTCGCGCCCAGCGCGGCTTCCCACGGCGCCACCGGCAGGCTGTAGAGGATGTTGCGGCCGTCGACCTCGAACTGCGGATGCGCGGCGTATTCGATTTCCAGCAACAGGTCGCCGTGCGCGCCCTGCCCCGCGAGCCGGATCGCCTGTCCCGGGCGGATGCCCTTGGGCACGCGCACATCCAGCGACTTGCCGTTGATGCCGATGCGGATGCTGCCGCCGTCGTAGACCGCCTCCAGCGGCACCGCGAGCCTGGCACGCGTCGTTCCGTCTTGGGGCCGGCCTTGCGATTGCGGCCGCGCACCACCCTGGCCTTGCTGGCGGAAACCACCGCGGCCGAACAGCGATTCGAAGAAATCGCTGAAGCCGCCGCCATCGCCACCGGCGCCGCGGGCGAAGATCTCGTCGAAATCGAAATCCCCGTGCGGTCCACCGCCGAAACCACCGGGAGGCGGCACTTCATCGCCGGGCCGGTAACCGCCGGAACGCAACTGGTCGTAGGCGGCGCGCTTCTGCGGATCGCGCAGCGCTTCGTAGGCCTCGTTCACCGCCTTGAACTTTTCCTCGGCGCCGGCTTCCTTGCTGACGTCGGGATGGAACTTGCGCGCGAGCCGGCGGTAGGCGGTCTTGATCTCGGCCTCGCCCGCGTTCGCTTCGACGCCGAGGATCTGGTAGTAATCCTTGAATTGCATGATGTCCCCGCGAAAATGCCGGCCCGCGGGTGCCGCGGGCCGGTCAGGTTAGCAAGAACGTTCGCCCGCGCACGTGCGGCAGACGCGCGCGCTTACTGGCGGGTCGCCTCGCCACCCACCTGGATGCGGCGCGGCTTGGTCTCCGGGCGCTTGGGGATGGAGATTTCCAGCACCCCGTGGCGGCCGGTTGCGGTGATGCCCTCGGGATCGGCGCTGTCGGGCAGCGCGAAGCGACGGTGGAAGTTTCCGTAGCGACGCTCCACCCGCGAGTAGCGCTCGGTCTGCTCGCTCGATTCGCTCCTGCGTTCGCCCTTGATGGCGAGGATGCCCTTGTCCATGAGGATTTCGACGTCCTGCGGGTCGATGCCCGGCAGGTCGGCATAGATCACGAAGCGTTCGGCTTCTTCCTTGATGTCGACCATGGGCGCCCAGTGGCTGGTCACGACCGACGACTCGTCCTGGTTCTCGCCGGCCTGGAAAAAGCGGTCGAACACCTGCTTGATCTCGTCCTGGAGCATGGTCTGCCCGGGCCATTGCTGCTGGTAACGCACGATGTTGCGCATGATGGGGGTCCTCCGTTGCGTGTAGCGGCGGCGCCACGGCCGCCATGCCCCCCATGTAAGCGCTCGATCGGGACTTTCAAGGGCGCCTTGACGCCGCCTTACCGTGGCCCGGGCCTAGACTGGGCGACTGCCGAGGAGAACCGAATGCCCATCCAGCCAGGCGACAAGCTCCCCGTCGCGCCGATCAAGCGCGTGGGCCAGGGCGGTTTCGAAGACACCGATACCGGCACGCTGTTCGCCGGACGCGACGTGGTGCTGTTCGCGGTGCCCGGCGCGTTCACGCCGACCTGTTCCGAACGCCATTTGCCCGGTTTCGTCGCGAACTACCAGGCCTTCCGCGACAAGGGCATCGATGTCGCCTGCATGTCGGTCAACGACGCGTTCGTGATGCAGGCCTGGGGACAGATGCAGCAGGTGCCGGACGGATTGTGGATGCTGTCCGACGGCAATGCCGATTTCACCCGCGCGCTCGGCCTGGAAATGGATGCCAGCGGCTACGGCATGGGCACGCGCAGCAAGCGCTTCGCGCTGCACGCGGTCGATGGCGTGGTGAAGCAGCTCTTCGTCGAGGCGCCGGGCGAGTTCCGCGTGTCCTCGGCCGAACACGTGCTCGAACAGCTCTGACGTTCGTCCCGATCCCGACCAACCCCAGCCACGCCGAGGCCCCAATGCCCAAGCCAGCCAAGAAGCCAGCGAAAGCGCCGTCCGCCGCCAAGCCGTCGACGCCAACGCTCACCGACACCAAGACCCTGCGCGCCCGCGCGCGCAAGAGCGTGGACGACGGCGCCATCACGTCCAGCTACACCGCCGACCGCAAGCAGGTCATCCACCTGCTCAACGAGGCGCTGGCCACCGAGTGGGTGTGCGTGCTGCGCTACTACCGCCACTACTACAGCGCCAAGGGCATGCTCGTCGACGCGGTGAAGGGCGAGTTCCTCGAACACGCGCAGCAGGAAATGGAACATGCCGGCATGCTGTCCGAACGCATCGTGCAGCTCGGCGGCGAACCCGACCTGAACCCGGACACGCTCACCGCGCGCAGCCACGCCGAATACAAGGAAGGCAAGGACCTGCGCGACATGGTCCGAGAGAACCTCGTCGCCGAACGCATCGCGATCGACAGCTATCGCGAGATGATCAACTACATTGGCGACCGCGATACCACGACCAAGCGCATCCTCGAGCACATCCTCGCGCAGGAAGAGGAACACGCCGACGACATGGCCGACCTGCTGGATGGATGGATCGGCAAGTAAGCCGGCACGGCGACAAGAAAAAGGCGGCCATTAGGCCGCCTTTTTCGTTCCCGCGACCTGTCTTGCTCAGCCTGCGGCGTCGCCCGACTCGGTTTCCTCGTCGTCCAGCGACGCATCCACGCGCTCGATCGCCTGCAGGCTTTCGCCTTCGCCAAGGCGGATCAACGTCACGCCCTGGGTGTTGCGCCCAACCTGGGCGATTTCCGCGGCGCGCGTGCGCACCAGGGTGCCGCCGTCGGAGATCAACAGCACCTCGTGGTGCTCACTGAGCTGGATCGCGCCGACCAGCTTGCCGTTGCGCTCGGTGGTCTGCAGCGCGATCACGCCCTGGGTGCCGCGGCCCTTCTTCGGATAGTCCGCGACCGGGGTGCGCTTGCCGTAGCCGCGTTCGCTGGCGGTAAGGATGTCGCCTTCGCCGTCGAGCACGACCAGGCTCATCACCTGCTCGCCTTTCGCCAGCTTCATGCCGCGCACGCCGGTGGCGGTGCGGCCCATCGGGCGCACGGTCTCGCCGGCGAAGCGCACCGCCTTGCCGTTGCTGGCGAACAGCATGATGTCGCGGCTGCCGTCCGACAGTTCCGCGCCGACCAGCGCGTCGCCTTCGGCCAGGTTGATGGCGATCTTGCCGCGCGAGAGCCGATAGGCGTATTCGGTCAGCGGCGTCTTCTTCACCGTGCCGTTGCGGGTGGCGAAGAACACGTACAGGCCTTCGCTGTACTCGCGCACCGGCAGCACCGCCTGCACCTTCTCGCCTTCCTCCAGCGCGATCCAGTTGACGATGGGCCTACCGCGCGCATGCGGGCCGGCGTCGGGCAACTGGTGCACCGGCAGCCAGAACACGCGGCCATTGCTGGTGAAGGTGAGCAGCGTGTCGTGGGTGTTCACCAGCCACAGCTGGTCGATGAAATCCTCGTCCTTGGTCGCCGCCGCATTGCGCCCGCGCCCGCCGCGACGCTGCGCGCGGTACGCCGTTACCGGCTGGCGCTTGGCGTAGCCGGCGTGCGACAGCGTGACCACCACGTCTTCGGGCGCGATCAGGTCGAGGATGTCGAGGTCTTCTTCCGAAGCCCGGATTTCGGAACGGCGCGCGTCGCCGAATTCCTCCTTGAGGTTCCTCAGCTCGGTGCGGATCACGTCGAGCAGCACCGCGGGTTCCTCGAGGATGCGGATCAGCCCGCGGATTTCCTCGAGCAGCTCGCGGTATTCCTCGGTCAGCTTTTCCTGCTCCAGCCCGGTCAGGCGGTGCAGGCGCATTTCCAGGATCTGCTGCGCCTGGGTGTCGGTGAGCTGGTAGCCGTCGGCGAGCAGGCCGACGCCGGCCGGCAAATCCTCGGGACGCGAGGCATCCGCGCCCGCGGCCGCGAGCAGCGCACCGACCAGGCCCGGCTGCCAGCGCCGCGCGAGCATGCGTTCCTTCGCGACCTGCGGGCTCTCAGAGGTCTTGATCAGCTCGATCATCGCGTCGATATTGGCGAGCGCGACGGTCAGGCCTTCGAGGATGTGGGCGCGGTTGCGCGCCTTGCGCAATTCGAAGATCGTGCGGCGCACGACCACTTCGCGGCGATGGCGGACGAAGGCTTCGAGGATCTGCTTGAGGTTCAGCAACTGCGGGCGGCCGTCGACCAGCGCCACCATGTTGATGCCGAAGGTCGATTCCATCGGCGTCTGCGAATAGAGGTTGTTGAGCACGACCTCGGCCGATTCGCCGCGCTTGACCTCGATGTAGATGCGCATGCCGTCCTTGTCGGACTCGTCGCGCAGTTCGCTGATGCCTTCGAGCTTCTTTTCCTTGACCAGCTCGGCGATCTTCTCGATCAACCGCGCCTTGTTCACCTGGTAGGGGATCTCGGTGACGATGATCGATTCGCGGCCGTTGTCCGCGACCTCGACCTCGGCCCTGGCGCGCATGCGCACGCGGCCACGCCCGGTCTTGTACGCGAGGTGGATGCCGCCGACGCCGTTGATGATGCCGGCGGTGGGGAAATCGGGGCCCGGGATGTACTGCATCAGGCCTTCGATGTCGATCCGCGGATCGTCGATCAGCGCCAGCAGCGCATCGACGACTTCGTTGAGGTTGTGCGGCGGGATGTTGGTGGCCATGCCGACCGCGATGCCAGCCGAGCCGTTCACCAGCAGGTTCGGCACCCGCGCCGGCATCACCGTCGGCTCGAGTTCCTTCTCGTCGTAGTTGGGCTGGAAATCGACCGTGTCCTTGTCGATGTCGGCCATCAGCTCGTGGCTGATGCGCGACATGCGCGCCTCGGTGTAACGCATCGCCGCGGCGTTGTCGCCGTCGATCGAACCGAAGTTGCCCTGCCCGTCCACCAGCAGGTAGCGCAGCGAGAACGGCTGCGCCATGCGCACCAAGGTGTCGTACACCGCGTTGTCGCCGTGCGGGTGGTACTTGCCGATGACGTCGCCGACGATTCGCGCGGACTTGTAGTAGGGCTTGTTGCTGTGCGCGCCGAGTTCGTTCATCGCGAACAGCACGCGTCGGTGCACCGGCTTGAGGCCGTCGCGGACGTCGGGGAGCGCTCGTCCCACGATCACGCTCATGGCGTAATCGAGGTAGCTGCGGCGCATCTCGTCCTCGAGGTTGACCGGGATGATTTCCTTGGCGAGTTCGGACATCAGGGATCCGTTTTACGGTGGTTTCCACGCCTGCGAACGGCCCGGTTCCGAGCGCGAAAAACAGGCGGATTCAAAGACATGAAATTGTACCATCCGGGGCGCTCGAACGCACCCCGGAATCGCCGAAAAAATCAATGGGTTACGAGGGTTTTCGCCCCTCTTTCGACGCGCTTCGCGCGTCGACCTCTCCCACGTTGGGGAGAGGTGGAAATCAGCTGCCGAAAACCGTCCTCATCGACGTCGCATCCGGGCGTTCGATCACGCCCTTTTCGGTCACGATGGCGTCGATCAATTCATGCGGCGTCACGTCGAACACCGGGTTCCAGGCGCGCACGCCTTCGGCCACGGTGCGTTCACCGCGGTGCGACAGCAATTCGGCCGGATCGCGTTCCTCGATCTCGATCAGGTCGCCCGAGGCGGTGGCCATGTCCACGGTCGAGGACGGCGCCACGACCATGAACTTCACCCCGTGGTGCCTGGCCGCGAGCGCGAGCTGGTAGGTGCCGATCTTGTTGGCGGTGTCGCCGTTGGCGCAGATGCGGTCGGCGCCGACCACGACCCACTGCACCCGGCCGGTCTTCATCAGGTGCGACGCCGCGGCATCGGCGATGAGCGTCGCATCGATCCCGTCCTGCTGCAGTTCCCACACCGTCAGGCGCGCGCCCTGGTTCCACGGCCGGGTTTCGCCGGCGAACACGCGCGCGATGCGATCCGCGGCGACGCCAGCGCGGATCACGCCCAGCGCGGTGCCGAAGCCAGCGGTGGCGAGCGAGCCGGTATTGCAATGGGTGAGCACGCCGCTGCCGGGTGCGATCAATGCGGCGCCGGCCTGCCCCATCGCGCGATTCGCGGCGAGGTCTTCGGTTTCGATTGCCTGCGCTTCGCGTTCCAGCGCATCGCGCCAACCTGCGCTTGCGACATGCAGCGCGGCACGCATCCGCGCCAGTGCCCAAGCCAGGTTGACCGCGGTCGGACGCGCGGCGTTGAGCCGGTCCATCGCCGGTTGCAGTTCCTTCGCCGCTTCAGCGCCGGTCGCGGCTTCGATATCGCGCGATGCAAGCACCACGCCCCATGCCGCGGAAATGCCGATCGCCGGCGCACCGCGCACCACGAGATCGCGAATCGCACCCGCGACCTCATCGCTGCTCGCGCAGCGCACGTATTCGACCGCGAACGGCAGCTTGCGCTGGTCGAGCAGTTCCAATGCATCTCCGGCCCAGCGAATCGGGCGGATGCGGTCGTAGCGTGCGAGCGAGGCGGCGTCCATGCCGCCTAGTTTAAGCGCGGCGAAACTGTCAGTAGACGAGGAAATCCGCGCGGCAGCCACGATCGACCCAGATGCCGTTGCGATCCCAGCCCCAGGTCGAGCCCTGGACGCACGGCGAATCCGACAATCGGCGCTGGATCTGGACGCTGCGATAAACAGCCGCGTTGCAGCGGCGCATGCGGTTGTCCTGCGATTCGCAGCGCACGGTCTGTCCCTGCCCGTATCCACCGCCCGGATACGAGGGGCCTCCGCCGTAACCGCCGCCGGTCACGAACTCCGCACGGCAACCGTTGGAAACCCACACCCCGGAATTGTCGTAACCCCAACTCCGGCCCTGGACGCAGGGGCTGTCCGACAACTGGCGATTGATGCGAACCCCGTAGCGGGTGTCCATGCTGCAACGGCGCATGCGGTTGTCCTGCGATTCGCAGCGGAATACCTGGCCCGTGGAACCGGGATAGGGCTGCTGGTTGCCGTACGGATTGCCGTAACCGTTCCCGCTTCCGTAATCGCCCGGATAGCCGTAGCCGACGCAGCCGCCCAAGGCCATCGTGGCGGCGAGGATCGAAGCGGTTCGAATCGTGTGGCGCATGGCATTCCCCCGTTCGGTTGCGACCCGATGCGAGCATTCCAGCACGAAGGCATACGCGAGGTGAATCCGCCGCGGCTCGCGGCGCCCCGTTCAGGAACGGGCGAACTCGAACGCCAATACGTCCGCGATCCGGCCGCTGCCGAGCATGGCCATCAGTAACCGGTCCATGCCGAGGGCGACACCCGAGCATTGCGGAAAACCGGCATCGAGCGCGGCGAGGAAGGCCTCGTCCAGCGGCGGTTCGACCGAGCCGCGTTCGCGGCGGCGTTCGAGGTCGCGAACGAAACGCGCGCGTTGCTCGGCCGCGTCCGTGAGTTCGTGGTAGCCGTTCGCCAATTCGACCGGGCCGAGGTAGAGCTCGAAGCGTTCCGCGACCGGAAATCCGTAGCCATCGTCCCGCAACCGCGCCAGCGCGCACTGCGACGCCGGCCAGTCGATGATCGCCAACAATTCGTCGTGGGCGAACGCGGGCTGCAGGCGATGCGTCATCAGCAGGTCGAGCCAGTCGTCGCGGGTCAAGCCGGCCGGATCGATGGCGACATCACCCAGTGCCGCACGCAATTCGCCTTCGTTCGCGACGAACGGGTCGATGCCGAGCGAATCGCGATAAAGATCGCGATAACGCGCCACGCGCAACGTCGCCGAACGCCCGAGCAGCGCCAGCGCGGCGTTGATCAGTTCCGCGGTTTCGTCGGCGAGTCGCAGATGGTCCCAACCGACGCGATACCACTCCAGCATGGTGAATTCGGGGTTGTGGCGGCCGCCGGCTTCGCCGTCGCGAAACACCCGCCCGAGTTCGTAGCAATCGCCCAGCCCCGCCGCGACCAGGCGTTTCAAGGGATATTCCGGCGAAGTCCGCAACCAGCGCGTGCGCGGCGCGCCGTCGGTGCGGCCGGAGAATTCCAGCGAAAACGAGGCGATGTTCGGTTCCGTATTTCCGCCGCGCGACAGCACCGGCGTTTCGACTTCCAGCACGTTGCGAGCAGCGAAGAATTCACGAACCAGCGCGTTGAGCCGTGCGCGCAGGCGGATGGCGTCGAAGGAGGCGGAAGGTTGCCAGTCAGTCATCGCGACTTCCCTGTAGGAGCGCCTTTAGGCGCGACGCCTTTGCGAAAAGCGATCGCGGCTGGAAGCCGCTCCCACAAAAGCATTCATGCATGCTGCTCCAGGAACGCGAGCAATTGCGCTTCGTCCCAGACCTCGATGCCGAGTTCCTGTGCCTTGGCTAGTTTGCTGCCGGCAGCCTCGCCGGCGACGACCAGCGAGGTCTTCTTCGACACGCTGCCGCTGACCTTGGCGCCCAGTGCTTCCAGCTTCGCGCCGGCTTCGTCGCGCGACATTGCCGCCAGCCCGCCGGTGAGCACGACCGTCTTGCCCGCGAGCGGGCCTTCGCTGGTGCGTTGCGGCGCACCTTCCTTCCAGCGGACGCCGGCCGTGCGCAGCGCCGCGATCACCTCGCGGTTGTGCGGCTGCGCGAAGAAATGCTCGATGCGTGCGGCCACGACCGGGCCGACGTCGGGCACTTCGGTGAGCGTTGCCTCGTCGGCGTCGATGATCGGCTGCAGCGCGCCGAAATGCCGCGCCAGCGTCTTCGCCGTGCTTTCGCCGACGTCGCGGATGCCGAGTGCGTACAGCAGCCGCTCCAGCGTGGAATCGCGGCTGGCATCGATCGCGGAGACGAGGTTTTCCGCCCATTTGGTCGCGATCTTGCCTGCCTTGACCGTTTCCGGGACGATGCCGGCGGCTTCGTCGGCGCGCTGCTTGATCGAAACGAAATCCTCGACCGACAACGCGTAGAGATCGGCGACGGTACGCACGCCGCCGAATTCCACCAGCGCCATGATCAGGCGTTCGCCAAGGCCCTCGATGTCCATCGCGCGGCGCGAAGCGAAGTGGAACAGCGCCTGCACCCGCTGCGCCGGGCAGAACAATCCACCGGTGCAGCGCGCCACGACCTCGCCCTCCTCGCGTTCGATCGCGGAACCGCAATCGGGACAGGTCTCCGGCAATTTGTATGGCGCATGCCACGGTTTGCCCTTCGCGTCCAGCGGGCGCTTGTCCAGCACCACGCTCACCACTTCCGGGATCACGTCGCCGGCGCGGCGCACGATCACGCTGTCGCCGACCCGCACGTCGAGGCGCGCGACCTGGTCGGCGTTGTGCAACGTCGCGCGAGTCACGGTCACGCCGCCGACGTGCACGGGCGTCATCAGCACCCACGGCGTCACCGCGCCGGTTCGTCCAACGTTGACCTCGATGGATTCGACCGTCGTGACCTGTTCCTGCGCCGGGAACTTGTGCGCGATGGCCCAGCGCGGTGCGCGCGAGACGAAACCCATCGCACGCTGCTGGTCGTAACGATCGAGCTTGTAGACCACGCCGTCGATGTCGAATGGCAGCGAATCGCGCTGCGCGCCGATGCGTCGGTAGTAATCGAGCAAGCCTTCAGTTCCGCGCACGGATTCGACCAACGTCGATACCGGGAAACCGAGTTCTCGCAACCACGCCAGCGTCGCCGTGTGCGTCGCCGGCAATGCCGAAGTCGGCACGACCTCGCCCAGCGCATAGGCGTAGAACGCTAGCGGCCGTTGCGCGGTGATGTGCGGATCGAGCTGGCGCAAGGAACCGGCTGCGCCGTTGCGCGGATTCGCCAGTGGCTTGATCTTGCCTTCCGAAGCGCGTGCTTTCTCGTTGTAGGCCTCAAATCCCGCGCGTGGCATGTACACCTCGCCGCGGACTTCGAGAATGTCGGGCGCCTTGCCTCGCAATTTGAGCGGGATCGCCTTGATCGTGCGCAGGTTCGCGGTCACGTCCTCGCCGGTCGCACCATCGCCGCGGGTCGCGCCGCGCACGAACGCGCCGTGTTCGTAGCGCAGGCTGATCGCAAGCCCGTCGAGCTTGGGTTCGGCCGAGAATGCGGGCTCCGCATCGCCGGTTTCCTTGCCGATGCGCGCGACGAAATCGGCCACTTCCTGATCGCTGAACGCATTCGCCAGCGACAGCATCGGCATCGCGTGCACGACTTCCGAAAACGTCCCGGTCGGCGTCGCGCCTACGCGACGCGTCGGCGAATCGACATCGGCGAGTTCGGGATGCTCGGCTTCCAGCGCCTCCAGTTCACGCAGCAGCCGGTCGTACTCGGCGTCGGTGATGTCCGGATCGTCGAGCACGTGGTAACGATGGTTCGCGTCCTCCAGCCGGCGGCGGAGTTCGGCGACGCGGGCGTCGGGAGTTGGTTTGGAAGCCATGCCGTGATTCTAGCTTTCCTTCGCTCCGCCAACAGGCTTGAACATGGTGATGTCTGTCGCCTCGAAGCCGAGCTTTTCGTACAGCGAACGGGCCCCGCGATTGTGGCCGAAGACGTGGAGGCCGATTCCCTCCAGGCCGAGGCGACGTGCTTCCTGCCCAAGCGCGTCCAGGGCACGTTCGGCATGTCCTTGGCGGCGGAATCGCGGGTCGATGGCGATGTTGTAAACGTAGGCGATCCGGCTCCCGGAGCGTTCCTTGATCGCGAACCACAGCATCCCGACGGATTCGCCATCGGCATCGACGATGGCGAAAAGATGGTTGTCGGGAGTGTCGATTCCCCGCGGAAGCAGTTCATCGAGCGAAGCGCGCGATCGGGCGAGTGCTTCACTCTCCAGCCATTCGCCGGACTTCACCTTTTCCGCCGCATAGTCGGGAATGATCGAATCGCACCACGCAGCGAATTCGAATTCGGTCATTGGGCGTAGCGGCGACATGTCATCCCCTTGCATGACAACGAGAACTTATCCGCCAGATCAAGCAGGCTCTCAATATGTCTCGACTTTCCAGACCTCGACTTCTGCGAGCTTTCCATCGACAAACGAGCCGATCACGCTGACGTCGACATCGAACATCGCATCCACCGGCATTGCGGCCCTCTCTGCGTCCGTTGGCTTCCGCTGCGACTCGAAGTAAGCGTTCCCCTCGCCGTTTTCCCAATGGAATTCGCCGCCGACAGCCGCGCTGAATTCCTCCTTGCCCATGCCGAGGCGCAACCCCGCCAATTCCATCGACGGCACGGGCATGGTGCTGGGCCATGTTGCGCAATGTGTACGAGGAACATTCGAAAATGAAAAACCGATCAAATCGGTTTCGCCGCCAATTTCGCCCGAAAGAAAGCTGATATTGCCGCCGGGCACGCGATAGCAAAGTCGTGTCTCGGAATCACCGGCGTCACCGGTATGGACTGCGTCCGTGGCGCCCAGTCTGCGCTGTACGTCATCGAGCGTGCCGATTCCAAGCTGGAATCCGGCGTAGGAAGTAAAACGTTCGCCGTCATCCCCTGCAAACGCTGTCGGAGAAAGAACTCCCAGCAATGCCGCGAACAGCGCGCCGGAAATTCTCAAGATTCACCACCTCGCCGGCTTCAGCGGCGGCGCTTCGCGCTGCCTGTCGTAGGCGCGCAACTCGTCGCGGATGCCCTGCACGCGCTGGCGGCTGAGCGCATTGCGCGACTCGTCCAGCACTACGCCACCGAGCAGATCGGCCATGCGTTCCGCGGTCGGCTGCATCATCTCCCACGCATCCAGCGCCGAAACCGGTGCCGGCAGGGTGAGGAAGAACGCGATCGCCGGCGTTTCCAGTTCCTGGATCGACGCCATGTCGAAACTGCCCGGCTTCATGATGTTCGCCACGCTGAATACCGGCCCGCGTTCCGGATGGCCTTCCACCAGCCGGTGGAACACATTCATGTGCCCGTAGGTCAGGCCAGCCTTCTCCGCCGCGACCACGATGTCCGGCCCGCGCAACTTCTCGCCCGCGTGCGCCGCGATGTAGATGGTGACGATCTTGTCGAACGCATCGTCCGGGCGGCGCCCGAGGTCGCTGGACGCATTCGGCGCTTCATCGCCGAGATCCAGCTCCGGTTGTTCTGTGTCGTCGCGGACGCCGATCCCGTGCGCGAACTGGTCGGAGATCCGCGGCTCCACGCGTTCCCCGCCCTCGCCTGCGCGGCGCCGGCCCTGCCCGCCCTTGCGCGGCTGCCCGAAATAGATGATCGCGCCGAACAACACGATGCCGGCGACCAGGATGGCGAGGCGCAACAACCAGACGTCGGACATGCGTTCTTCTCCTCGTTGCGAGACCTCAGGCGGCGCCAGCGAGGCGCGCGGCCTCGGCCAGGTCCACCGATACCAGCCGGCTGACGCCGGGCTCGCGCATGGTAACGCCCGAGAGCTGCTGCGCGGCTTCCATCGTCGCCTTGTTGTGGGTGACGAACAGGAACTGCACGTGCGCGCTCATCTCGCTGACCATCGCGGTGAAGCGGCCGACGTTGGCTTCGTCCAGCGGCGCGTCCACTTCGTCGAGCAGGCAGAACGGCGCGGGATTCAGCCGGAAAATCGAAAACACCAGCGCGACCGCGGTCATCGCCTTCTCGCCGCCGGAGAGCAGCGAGATGTTCGACACGCGCTTGCCCGGCGGGCGCGCCATGATCGCGACGCCGGCGTCGAGCAGGTCCTCGCCAGTGAGTTCGAGGTACGCATGCCCGCCGCCGAACAGGCGCGGATACAGCTCCTGCATGCCGGAATTGACGCGGTCGAAGGTGTCCTTGAAGCGGCCGCGGGTCTCGCGGTCGATCTTGCGGATTGCTTCTTCCAGCGTTTCCAGCGCGGTGGTGAGGTCGGCGTCCTGCGCGTCGAGATATTCCTTGCGCTGCGCGGCCTCGGCGTGTTCCTGGATCGCAGCGAGGTTGACCGGCTCCAACCGGCGCAACTTGGCGTCGAAATCGGTGACCGCCTTTTCCCACGCGGCGACGTCGGCGTCGTCGGCGAGCGTGGCGACCACGTCCTCGAGCACGAAGCCCGAGGTCGAAACCGCGTCGGCGAGCTGTTTCGCGCGGATGTCCAGCGCCTGCTGGTCGAGTCGGCGCTGACCGATGGCTTCGCGCTGGGCGATGGCCTGCTCGTCGCGCTGGTGGCGGGTCTGTTCGAACGCACGCAGGTCGTTGTCGATGCCGTCGAGCGCGGCGCGCGCGGTGGCGAGTTCGCGGTCCGCGACGACGCGCTTTTCCAGCACGGACTGGCGTTCGTTTTCCAGCGATGCGACCGGCGAATCGCCGTCGGCGAGCTGCGCGGCGAGTTCGCCGAGGCGACTGTCGAGCTGGCCACGCTGGCCGCCCATGCGTTCCAGCGACTGCGCCAGCGCGACGACCTGCGCGCGCTGCGATTCCAGCGACAGCGCCGCGGCGTGGGCGGCATCGCGCGAAGCGCGCGCGGAACTGCGCGCCGAATCGAGCGTCTGCGCGAGGCCCTGGCGTTCGGTGTCGAGCGCGGCACGCGAAGTTTCCAGTTCGGCCATGCGCGCGACGGCGGTTTCCAGCGCGCCGCGGGCGTCGCGGGCCTGCGCATTGCTGTCGGCGAGGGTCTGCGCGAGCTGTTCCGCTTCCGCCTCGATCCGCGCGATGCGCTCGCGCGCGCCGTCGAGCCGGCCCTGGTGGCTCTGCAACTGGCCGGCGAGTTCGGCGACGCCGCGATGCGCCTGGTGCAGCGAGCGCTGCGCGTCCTCGCGTTGCTGTTCGGCGGCCAGCGCGCGGTCGCGCCATGCGGTCAGGCCACGGTCCAATTCGTGTTCGCGCTTCGACAGCGTTTCGATTTCGCCGCGCAGCGCCTGCATGTCCTTTTCGCGCAGCAACGCGCCCTGCTTGGCCGCACCCGAGCGCAGCACGCGCACCCAGCCGGCGCCGAGGCGTTCGCCGCCGCGGGTGATGACGGATTCGCCATCGCCCAGCCGCGATTGCAGTGCGCGCGCTTCGGCCAGGGTTTCGGCGAAACGCAATTTGGCGAGGATGCGGCGGATCGCGCGCGGGCCCTGCACCTTCGCCGCCAGCGAATCCGGCGGGAATGCTTCATCGCCGGTTTCGGACGCGACCAGCGCAAGGCGACCATCGCCGAGCTCGCCGAGCTCGCCGAGCGCGTCGACCAGCGTTTCCGGCGATTCGACCAGCACGCCTTCGACCAGCTGGCCGAGCGCGGATTCGACCGCGTTTTCCCAGCCCGGCTCGACGGTCAGCGAAGCGCCGACGCGCGCGGCGGAGTCCAGCCCGTGCTGGCGCAGCCATTCCATGGCTGCGCCCTGCTCCTGCCCGAGCGCGGCGTGCTGCAGCGTTTCCAGCGAAGCGAGCCGGCCGCGCGCTTCCTGCGCAGACTTGCGCACTTCGGCGAGTTCGGCCTGCGCGTTGCGGATCTCGTCCTGCAGCGCGACCACGGCCTGCTTGCGCTGCTCCACCTCGGCTTCGAGCCCGGCCAGCGAAGCGCTCTTTTCCGCATGCTCCGACTGCAGCCCGGCGAAAGCCGCGGCCAGCGCGTCCAGGTCGAAGTTCGCGCGTTCGGCGGCGAGCGCGTCGCGGCGACGGCTCGCGTCCAGCGCCTGGCGATCGAGGTAATCGACGCGGGTGCGCTCGACGTCGGCGGCGCGGTTGGCTTCGGCGCGGTCGCGGCCGTGCGCGTCCCAGCGCTGCTGCCAGTCGGCGAGCGCGGCTTCGGCCTGCTGCAATGCGGCCTGCTGCGCTTCGTCCTCGCCGCGCAAGCGCGCGTGTTCGGGGTCGGCGGCGGCGATCGTCGCCTGCAGTTCGGTGAGGCGCGACTGGTCGCTGCCGATGTGCTGGCCGAGTTCGGCCAATGCGGTTTCCGCTTCGTTGCGCGCGCGCTGCAGGCGTTCGGCGAGGTCGCGCTGGTGCGCGATCTGCTGCTCGATCCGCGCCAGCGCGCCGCCGACTTCGTACACCGCGGCCTGCGCCTTGTTCAGCGCCTCGGCCGATTCCTCGCGGCGCACGCGCCCGGTTTCGATCTCGCGCTCGGCCTCGCGCTGCTCGGCGATGAGCTGCTGCAGCCGCGTTTCCTCCTGCGAAAGCGCTTCGCGCAGGCCTTGCAGCTGCCCATCGAGGCCACGGAATTCCAGCGCCTTCCACTCCGCGTCCTTGACCTTGCGTTCGGCCTGGATCGCGGTGTACTGCTCCGCCTGTCGCGCTTGCCGCTTCAAATGTTCGAGCTGCTTGCCGACTTCCTCGCGCAGGTCGTTGAGGCGGTCGAGGTTCTCGCGGGTGTGGCGGATGCGGGTTTCGGTTTCCTTGCGGCGTTCCTTGTACTTGGAGATGCCGGCGGCTTCTTCGAGATAGACGCGCAGGTCTTCGGGGCGCGCTTCGATGATCTGGCTGATCATGCCCTGCTCGATGATCGAATAGCTGCGCGGGCCCAGGCCCGTGCCGAGGAACAGGTCGGTGATGTCGCGGCGGCGGCACTTGGCGCCGTTGAGGTAATAGGTGCTCTGGCCGTCGCGCCCGACCGTGCGCTTGACCGAGATCTCGTTGTAGGCGGCGAACTCGCCGGTAACGGTGTGGTCGCTGTTGTCGAAGATGAGTTCGACCGTGGCCTGCGCCACCGGCTTGCGCGCGGACGAGCCGGAGAAGATCACGTCGGTGAGCGAATCGCCGCGCAGGCGGCTGGCGGCGCTTTCGCCCATCACCCAGCGGATCGCGTCGATGATGTTGGATTTGCCGCAACCGTTGGGACCGACCACGCCGGTCATGTTGGTCGGCAAATGCAACGTGGTCGGATCAACGAAGGACTTGAAACCGGAGAGCTTGATCGTGGACAGGCGCATGCGGCGGTTCTGTGCTCGCTAGCCCTCGGCGCGCAGGCGCGACCGCGGGTCATGGAAAAGGTCAGGAAAGTCCGCCAAACCATTGATCTGAAAGGCGGGGCAGCGGCCGAAGCACGCGAGCCAGCGTCGAGTATAGCGGTGGATGCGCGGCAGGCGTCGGGCGTGGCCGGACTCCCATTCCCGGGGCCGGGGAACGCCCCGGCGAAAGGTTAGGATGCGGCGATGGATGCATCCCACGTCCTGCTCGCCGACATCGGCGGCACCAATGCGCGTTTCGCCTTGGCCGAGGCCACCGCGCCGGCGCCGCTGGTCGCGGGCAGCGCGCGCGAATACGCCGTCGCCGATTTTCCTTCCCTGGCCGACGCAGCGCGCACCTACCTCGAGGCCGCGGGCGCAAAGTCGCATGCCATGGTCGCAGCGGTCGCCGGGCGCATCGATGGCGACGAAGCGCGCATCACCAACTTCCCCTGGGTGATCTCGATCCGCCGCACCCGCCAGGCGCTCGGACTCGAACGCATGCGCCTGGTCAACGATTTCACCGCGCAATCGATGGCGGTGCTGGCGCTGCAGCCGGACCAGGTAGCGGCGATCGGCCCGACCCAGTGGAGCGGGCGCCGCGGCGAACGCGGCAACGCGCGCACCTTCGCCGTGATCGGCCCCGGCACCGGGCTGGGCGTCGGCGGCCTGCTGATCCGCGAAGGCCGACCGTATCCGCTCGCCACCGAAGGCGGCCACGTCGACTTCGCCCCGGGCACGCCGGAGGAAATCGCCATCCTGCAGCAGCTCGCCCAGGAGTTCGGCCGCGTCTCGATCGAGCGCCTGGTCTCCGGCATGGGCCTGGTGAACCTGCATCGCGCGCTGAGCCGCATCGCCGGCATCGACCCGGGTCCGATGGAACCGCGCGACGTCAGCGAACGCGCCGCGCAAGGCGATCCGTTGTGCATGCGCGCGGTGGACGTGTTCTGCGCGGCGTTCGGCGCGATCGCCGGCGACCTCGTGCTGACGCTCGGCGCGTGGGATGGCGTATTCCTTTCCGGCGGGCTGGTGCCGAAGTTGCTGCCGACGCTGCAGCATTCGGGTTTCCGCCAGCGCTTCGAGCACAAGGGCCGTTTTTCCCCGGCGATGGCGCAGGTGCCGACGCTGGCGGTGATGCATCCGCAACCGGGCCTGCTCGGCTGCGCGGTGATCGCGGTCGCCGAGGCCGCGGGTACGCCGATGTGAATCAAGATCGCCGCAACGGCAAGACATGCGGCGGGGATTGCGAGACCGGAATCAGCTCGATGAACGCGCGGATGGGTTCGCAGTGAAAAACAACCAGGATCGATAGGTTGGGGTGACGGTGATTCGACGAATCACATTGCCTCGGCCCGGATCGCCAGCGCGTGGATGTCGGTCTGCATCATCTCGCCCAGCGCGGCATAGACCGCGCGGTGGCGCGCGACCGGCGACATGCCGGTGAACGCGGCGCTGACGATATGCACCGAAAAATGCCCGTGGCCCTGCGCGCCACCGGAATGGCCGGCGTGCTTGTGGCTGTCGTCGGCAATTTCAAGCAAAGCGGGCGCGAACGCGGCTTCAAGCAGCGCGCGCATGCGTTCGATCCGTTCCGGGTTGAGCCGCGGGATGTCGGCGGCGGTATGGCCGCTCACGGCAGCACTTGCTTGAACGGGCGAACGTCCACCCGCGTGTAGACCCCGGCTTCGATGTAGGGATCGGCGTCGGCCCAGGCGCGGGCCGCTTCCAGCGATTCGAACTCGGCGATCACGATGCTGCCGCTGAACCCCGCCGGGCCCGGATTCTCGGCATCGATGGCCGGGCACGGGCCGGCCAGCAGCAGGCGCCCGGCATCGAGCAGGGCCTGCAGCCGCGCCAGGTGCGCACCGCGCGCGCCGAGCCGCCGTTCCAGCACGCCTTCCCCGTCATGCCCTTCGATCGCGTACCACATCGGCTTCGGACTCCATGAACCGCGGACCGGCATTGTAGGCGGGCCGCTGGACACACCCGACCCGACCCCGTAACCTTCGTCCATCGTTTCGAGGCCGGAGCCGGCCCGCGGTGCGAAACCTGCACCCCGCCGCCCCGCCATCCGCGCAAACCACCGCCACGCCGCCGGCCTTCCCCACGGCCGGGTCCGCATGCGGTAGTGCGCAAACCGCGATCCGCAACACCGCAATGCCCGCCCACGCCCGTGCGTGCGCTTTTGGCGAGACCGAGTGGCCCGGAGGGGGCCGCCCCGCATGACCGCAGACCCCGCGCAAGACGCGACCCAGCACAATTCCGCGAACCAACCGCAGCAGCAGGAGATGCCGCTGGCGATGGTGCTCGGCCAGCCGGTCGTGGAGATCCCGAAGGACCTGTACATCCCGCCGGACGCGCTGGAAGTCATCCTCGAGGCGTTCGAAGGCCCGCTCGACCTGCTGCTGTACCTGATCCGCCGGCAGAACCTGGACATCCTCGACATCCCGGTGGCGGAGATCACCCGCCAGTACGTCGACTACATCCAGGCCATGCACGAGATGCGCTTCGAGCTGGCCGCCGAGTACCTGGTGATGGCCGCGATCCTGGCCGAGATCAAGTCGCGGATGCTGCTGCCGCGTCCTGCGAGCGAGGACGGCGAGGAAGACGATCCACGCGCCGAGCTGGTCCGTCGCCTGCAGGAGTACGAACGCTTCAAGAAGGCCGCCGAGGACCTCGATACCCTGCCCCGCCAGGACCGCGACACCAGCACCGCCGCCGCCTTCGTGCCCGACCGCGCGACGCAGCGCCTGCCGCCGCCGGTGGACATCCGCGAGATGCTGCTGGCGCTGCACGAGGTGCTCAAGCGCGCCGACCTGTACACCCAGCACGCGATCAAGCGCGACGCGCTCAGCGTGCGCCAGCGCATGGGCGACCTGCTCGCGCGCCTCGCCGACGGCAAGTTCCAGCGCTTCGAATCGCTGTTCGAACCGCGCGAAGGCCGCCTCGGCGTGGTGGTGACCTTCCTCGCCATCCTCGAACTGGCGAAGGAGCAACTGCTCGACATCGTGCAGGAAGCGCCTTCCGCCCCGATCTACCTGAAGTCGCTGGCGGCGAACAACACCAACGAACCGCTGCAGTTCTCCAGCGAATTCGACGACAGCGACGCCGCGAACGACGAGTAAGCAGTCATCCTGAGCGTAGCGAAGGACCTGCTTTTCCAACGCATAACAAAGGCAAAAACCAGATCCTTCGCCTTCGGCTCAGGACGACAACCGAAAATATGGACCAACAACTCATCACCCGAATCGTCGAGGCCGCGTTGCTCGCGGCCAGCCAGCCGTTGACGATCACCCAGCTGCACGCGCTGTTCCTCGGCGACGCGCTGGAAGAACAGGTTTCGGCGGGCGAAATCGACACCGCGCTGCAGGAACTGCAGGCCGCCTGCGCCGAACGCGGCGTGGAACTGGTGGAAGTCGCCAGCGGCTGGCGCTTCCAGGTCAAGGCCGACGTGCATCCATGGGTCGCGCGGCTGTGGGCCGAACGCCAGACCAAGTACACCCGCGCCACGCTGGAAACGCTGGCGCTGATCGCCTACCGCCAGCCGATCACCCGCGGCGAGATCGAGCAGATCCGCGGCGTCGCGGTGAACAGCAACATCATCAAGGCGCTGGAGGAACGCGAGTGGATCCGCGTGGTCGGCCACCGCGACGTGCCCGGCCGGCCGGAACTGCTCGGCACCACCCGCGGCTTCCTCGACTACTTCGGCCTGCAGCGCCTCGACCAGCTGCCGCCGCTGTCCGAACTGAAGGATTTCGGCGAACTCGAACCGCAGCTCGCGCTGGGCGATGTCGCCATCGCCGCATCGGTTGCCGACGACAACAATTCCGAGACCGATTCGAACATCGATCCCGATTCCAACGACGCGGATGCCGACGCATCCGAAGATATTCCCCAACACGACGATGGCGAGGACGAAGCGGATTCCGCCGCGACCTCGTCGGAGCATGACGAAAATGAGTAACACCCCGAAACGCCCGCTGTCGCTCAAGCGCGACGCGAATCCCGCCGAATCGAGCAAGCTCGAGGAACGCCTGCACAAGGTGCTCGCGCAGGCCGGGCTCGGCTCGCGCCGCGCGCTGGAACAGCGCATCGCCGACGGCATGGTCAAGGTCAACGGCGAAGTCGCGCGCACCGGCATGAGCGTGAAGAGCGGCGACAAGGTCGAACTCGACGGCCGCAGCTTCGTCGCCAGCGCGCTGACCGAGCCCGCGCGCGTGCTGATGTACAACAAGCCCGAAGGCGAAGTGACCACGCGCGAGGATCCCGAGGGCCGGCCGACGATCTTCGAGGCCCTGCCCGTGCTCAAGGGCGCGCGCTGGATCGCGATCGGTCGCCTCGACATCAACACCACCGGCCTGCTGCTGCTCACCACCGACGGCGAACTGGCCAACGCGATGATGCACCCCTCGCGCGAAGTCGAGCGCGAATACGTCTGCCGGGTGCGTCCGCCGGAAGGCGAAAGCGAAGTG
The DNA here is from genome assembly GCF_007556775.1 of Lysobacter lycopersici. Taxonomy (GTDB): domain Bacteria; phylum Pseudomonadota; class Gammaproteobacteria; order Xanthomonadales; family Xanthomonadaceae; genus Pseudoluteimonas; species Pseudoluteimonas lycopersici. The sequence continues at coordinate 420,415 of NZ_CP041742.1, read as the reverse complement.
AGCGACAAGATCGTCGATCGCCTGCGCCGCGGCGTCGCGCTGGAAGACGGCCCGGCGAAGTTCGACGCCATCGAACGCATCGGCGGCAACGAAGACGGTTCGCACGACTGGTTCCGCGTGCTGCTCAAGGAAGGCCGCAACCGCGAAGTGCGCCGGCTGTGGGAATCGCAGGGCTGCCAGGTTTCGCGCCTCAAGCGCTCGCGCTACGGCAGCGTCGAATTGCCCGCTCCGCTGCTGCGCGGCCAGGCGCAGGAACTCTCGGCCGAACGCGTGGAAACCCTGCGCCGGGAATTCGACCTCGAACAGGGACCGCCGCCGGCGTTGACCCTGCAACCGGTGGTCGGCCAGCGCCGTGCGTCCAAGTCCACGGTGCATGTCGGCAGCGAACGCCGGCAGCAGGGCTACGTCAACGGCCACAACGCCGCCGACGAAGGCCGCGAGCTGCGCCGCTTCGACCATGTGCGCGAAGACCGCGGCCGTCGCGGCCCGCGCAAGCCGCACGGCGGATTGACCGTCAGCGGCGAACAGGCCGCGAAGCAGTCGCAGAAGCCGTTCAAGCAGCGCAAGGACAAGCATTCGCGCGCGTTGCCGGAAGGCAATCCCGCCGCGTTCCGCAGCTGGTACGTGCCCGACGGCGTCGACACCGGCCCCAGCGGGCATCGCAATGCCGGCGAACGCGGGCCGAAGAAGCGCTTCGGCGGCAACAAGCCGCAACAACGCGGACCGGGTGGCGGTGGATTCGGCGGCGAACAGCAACGCGGTCAGCGCCGCGAAGGCCCGCGTCACGAAGGCAACTTCGGTGGCGGCGAAGGTCGCCCGCAACGCCAGGCAAAACCCTACGGACATCCCGGCAATGCGCCGAGTTTCCCGTCCGACCACGCGCACGGCGGCGGTTTTAATCCCTACGGAACGCACGGCGACCAGAAGCGTCCGCGCGGCCCGCGCCCCGATGGCCAGCGTCCGGGCGGACAACGACCCGGTGCTCCGCGTCCCGGCGGCAATCGACCATTCAACGCAGCATCGCCTCCGGGGGCGCGCCCGCGCGGCCCGCGTCCAGGCGGAAACCGTGGCCCGCGTGGTGGTGGAAACCACGGCGGACAGCGCTGAGGATTGAAGCGCGCGTCATCCGACTCGCGCTTCACCCCCGCCACACCGTTCCAACGCAATCCGCTCACGCGGCGCCGGCACGCTGCCGGCATGCGAGAACACTGGGACCTGGTCGTCGTCGGCGCGAGTTTCGCCGGCGCGGCCTGCGCGCTGGCCGCGCGCGAATACGGGCTGCGTGTCTGCGTGCTGGAACGCAAGCGCGATCCCGGCATCAAGCTGCACACCACCGGCATCATCGTGCGCGAAGCCGCGGAAGGCACCTGGCTTTCGCGCCTGCCGCCGCACCTCATCCATCGCGTCGAAGGCGTACGCCTGCATGCACCAAACCTGCGCTGCATGCGCCTGTCGCGCCCGGATTACTACTTCCTCGCCACCGACACGCCCGGCGTGATGCGCTGGCTGGCCGGCGAATTGCACGATGCCGGCGCCGAACTGCGCCTGGCCATGCCGTTCCAGCATGCCGAACGCGAGGGCGATGGCTGGAACGTGCGCGATGCTGGCTTCGCGCGTTTCCTGGTCGGTGCCGATGGCGCGAAATCGCGCGTGGCCGAACGCGCCGGGCTTGGCCGCGTCCGCGATTTCCTCTACGGCGTGGAACATGAATTCGACGGAATGCGACTCGCGCATGCCGACGCCCTGCACTGCTTCCTGTCGAAGCGCTTCGCACCGGGCTACATCGGTTGGGCGCTGCAGGCTCCGACCGGCGTGCAGGTCGGATTGGCGGCGCGTTATCGCGGCACGCATACGCCGATGCCGGATGCCGAAGCCTTCCTGCGCCACGTCGCGCCTTGCATCGGCATCGACGCGGAGCGAAAACCGGATGCGGTGCGCGCGGGCCTGGTGCCCTGCGGCGGGCCGATAGCACGCATCGCCGCGAATGGCGCGATCCTCACCGGCGATGCCGCCGGCATCGTTTCACCGCTGACGGCAGGCGGCATCCATTCGGCGTGGAAGCACGGCTGGACGGTAGGCGAAGCCATCGCCCGGCATCTGCGCCACGGCGGGCCATCGCCGGAGCTAGTCGCGCAGCAAGCCATGCCGCGTTATCGGACTAAGCGGTTTCTACGACAAGCGTTCGACGCGTTGCAGATGGACTGGCCGTTCGACCTGCTGATCGGCACCCCGCCGTTGCGCTGGGCGGCGGAGCGCGTGTATTTTAATCGCGGGCGCAACGGCCCCCACTGATCTTTCAATCCTTCAGCGCGAACGCGTCGCCATCCAGCATCGCCGGGAATTTCGCGCGGTGCTCGACCAGCGGCGCGGCCTGCAGCAGCATGGTCGAGACCACTTCCTCGTCGGCGGCCTCGCTGAGCGGATGGCCGAGGAAATCGATGGCCGCGCTGTCGCCGCTGTAATGCAGGCCGAGACCGTCGGTGCCGACGCGATTGACGCCGACGACGTAGCTCAGGTTCTCGATGGCGCGTGCACGCAGCAATGTTTTCCATGGATAGCTGCGCGCAGACGGCCAGTTGGCGACGTACAGCGCGAGGTCGTAGTCCGGCAATCCGGGGCGTTCGACGTTGAAGCGGTTGCGCGAGAACACCGGGAAACGCAGGTCGTAGCAGACCTGCAGCAGGATGCGCCAGCCGCGCCATTCGACGCTGACGCGGTCGTGGCCGGCGGCGTAGCGCTCGTGTTCCCTGGCGAACGAGAACAGGTGGCGCTTGTCGTAATGCGCGAGGTTGCCGTCGGGCGTCGCGAACAGCATGCGGTTGAACACTCCGGCCTCGGTACGCAGTTGCACGCTGCCGGTGACGGCAGCATTCAGCTTGGCCGCCTGTTCGCGGATCCAGGCGACGGTCGGGCCGTCCATGGTTTCGGCGTTGCCGATGGCTTCGTTCGAGAATCCGCTGGTGAAGGTTTCCGGTAGCACGATCAGGTCTGTGATGCCGTGCAACGGCGCGATCAGTTCGCCATAGTAATCGCGGTTCCCGGCCGGATCGTGCCAGCGGGTTTCGCCCTGGACGAGAGAGACGCGAAGGTTGTGCATCGTGGTCATGCTTCTTCCGAATCCTTCATGAGCCAAGTTTTGCAGGCAAGCAAAGCATCGTCGAAAGTCTCGAATTTCGATTTCGAGATGAAGTCGTCATCCGGAAATCCTTTCCAGAATTCCACAACAAGGTCCCCGTCCACACGACGCAAATCGATCGAATGAACCATTTTTACGCCAACCGCGAACAGAAGGGGGAATCTCCACTCCCATTCACGATCCCACTGGACGCGCGAGGTATGACAAATCGGGCGCAGCACATCAGCCAGCCGCTCCAGTTCCGACGCATCATCGACTGCGGACATCATTTGCGCGGACCTTACAATTTCTGCAAGCGCTCGATCGCCGCATCCAGCGTCGCCTCGTTCTTGGCGAAGCACAGCCGCACCAGGCGTTGCCCGGCCGGCGGGGTTTCGTAGAACGGCGACAGCGGGATCGCGGTGACGCCCTTCTCGACCGTGAGCCAGCGGCAGAACTCCACGTCGTCCAGATCGCTCACGGCCGAATAATCGACAAGCTGGAAATAACCGCCCGGCACTGGCAACGGCTTCAGCTTCGTGGTCAGCAACTGCTCGCGGAAACGGTCGCGCTTGGCCTCGTAGAACGCACCGAGCTGTTCGTAGTGTTCCGGCTCATCGCGGATCATCTCGGCGAAGGCGTGCTGCGCCGGGTTGAAGGTGCAGAACACGTTGTACTGGTGGACCTTGCGGAATTCGGCCGACAGCGCCGGCGGCGCGATGCAGTAGCCGACCTTCCAGCCGGTGCAGTGGTAGGTCTTGCCGAAACTGGAAATCACGAACGCGCGCTCGCGCAGTTCCGGGTAACGCAAGGCGGATTCGTGGCGCGCTCCGTCGAACACGATATGTTCGTAGACCTCGTCGCTGAGCAGGATGATGTCGGTGCCGTCGAGAATCGCGGCGACTTCGCGCATGTCCGCGTCCGACAGCATCGCGCCCGAGGGATTGTGCGGGCTGTTGATCATCAGCATGCGCGTTTTCGGCGTGATCGCCGCGCGCACCGCGTTCCAGTCAGGTGCGAACGTGGCCGGATCCAGTGCGACGTGCACCGCCTTCGCCCCGGCCAGGTCGATGGCCGGTTCGTAGCAGTCGTAGCAGGGGTCGAGCACGATGACTTCTTCGCCGGCATGGACCACAGCGTGGATGGCGTCGAAGATCGCCTCGGTCGCGCCGCTGGTGACGGTGATTTCGCTGTCGGCGTTCGGTTTCCAGCCGTAGACGCGTTCGGTCTTCTCCGCGATGGCCTGCCGCAGCGCCGGGACGCCGGTCATCATCGCGTACTGGTTGTGGCCGGCGCGCATCGCGCGTTCGAGCGATTCGACCAGGCGTCCCGGCACCGGGAAATCCGGAAATCCCTGGCCGAGGTTCACCGCGCCGTGCTCGGCGGCGAGCTGCGACATCACGGTGAAGATGGTGGTGCCGACTTTCGGCAGCTTGGTTTCGATCTGCACGCGACGGTCCGGTGTCGTGGGGAACCCGAGTTTACGCGCAGCCCGTGGCCGCTTGCCGTCGACGCGATGCCGGCCCCAGACTGCGCGGCGCATGCCGTTGCAACTGCTCGATGCCGAAGCGCTGGCCTCGGCCTACCGCGCCGCCCGCTATGTCGCGGCCACGCCGGCGGGCGCCCTTGCCGTCGCCGTGGGCGCGCCCGTCCCGGCGCTGGAAGCGGCGATCGAAGCGGATTCCTTCGCCTTCATCACCGCATGGAACCCCGCCTCGCGGCCGCGCGACGAGGATGCGAACCGCAATGCCGACCTAGCGCTGGTGGCGCAGCTGGGCATGCTGGAATCGCGCCGCTGGCCGATGCGCGCGTCCGCGCCCGACGGAGACTGGGGCGAACCCGGCTGGTTGCTCGCCGGCATCGATCCCGAATCGCTCGACCGCCTCGCCCGCGCCTTCGGGCAGGCCGGCACCCTGTTCTGGCGCCGCGGCGAACCGGTGCGCTTGCGGATGGTGCTGCCGAAACCGCCCGGCTCGCGGTGCGATGCGACCGACTGGCTAGAATGAGCGCCCGGCCGCCCTTCCGGCCCGCGCCCGCCATGCCCGAATCCCACGCCGCCAATCCCGCGCTGCTGTCCGTGCGCGGCCTCTTCTTCGCCCGCGACGAACAGCCGGTGTTCGGCCCGCTGGCGTTCGAGGTCGAGCCCGGCGAGGCCCTGCTGGTGCAGGGCGACAACGGCGCCGGCAAGACCACGCTGTTGCGGGTGCTGGCCGGGCTGCTGCGTGCCGACGCCGGCGAGGTAGGCATCGCCGGCAGCCACGCCGACCATCGCGCGCGCAGCAGGCATGTCGCCTACCTCGGCCATTCGCCGGCGCTGAAGGCCGATCTTTCCGCCGAACAGAACCTGCGGTTCCTCTGCGGCCTGCATGGATCCCGCCCCGAACGCGACATCAGCCAATCGCTGGCGCGGGTCGGCCTCGCCGGCCATGACGATGCGCTGGCGCGGCAGCTTTCCGCGGGGCAGAAGAAGCGGCTGTCGTTGGCGCGGCTGTGGCTGTCGCCGGCGCCGCTGTGGCTGCTGGACGAGCCCTACGCCAACCTCGACCTCGATGGCATCGCGCTGGTGAACGCGCTGGTGAGCGAACACCTCGCCGAAGGCGGTGCGGCGCTGGTCACCACCCACGGTGCCTATGCCGCGCCGCCGGTGCGCACGCGGATGCTGCAACTCTCGAACCCGAACGCGGCGGCGCGCACATGAGCACGCCCGGACTGCGCGCCAGTGCCCGTGCCCTGCTCGCGCGCGACCTGCGCCTGGTCTGGCGCCGTCGCGGGGATGCGCTGCAGCCAGCGCTGTTCGCGTTGCTGGTGGTGGTGCTGTTCGCGCTGGCCGCCGGCGGCGAACGCGAGGCATTGGCGAAACATGCGGCGGCGGTGCTGTGGCTGGCGGTGCTGCTGGCCGGGCTGCTCGCGCTGGATAGCCTGTTTCGCGGCGATGCCGAGGACGGTTCGCTCGAACAATGGCTGCTCGCGCCAGTGCCGCTGTCGTGGCTGGTGCTGGTGCGCGTGTTCGGCCACTGGCTGACGACCTCGCTGCCGCTGCTGGTCGCGGTGCCGTTCCTCGGCGAATTGCTGTTCCTGCCGCATGCGCAATTGCCGGTGCTGATGTTGTCGTTGCTGCTCGGAACGCCGCTGCTGGGCCTGCTCGGGGCCGTGGTCGCCGCGTTGACCGTGGGCATGCGCCGCGCCGGCATCCTGGTCGCGCTGCTGGCGCTGCCGCTGTACGTGCCGGTGCTGGTGTTCGGCGCCGGCAGCGTGGCCGCGGCGGCGCAGGGGCTGGACGCAGGCGGCGCGCTGCTCTTGCTGGGCGCGGGATTGGCCGCTGCCACCGTTCTCGCGCCACTGGCGGCTGCGGCAGCCTTGCGCATCGCCCATAATTGACACCTTGTCGCCGCAGCCCGACGGGCTGCCCGAAGAACGCATGAATCCGGTCCTACGCTGGTTCCACCAACTCGGTTCCCCGCCCTACTTCGACCGCTTCGCCGCGCGCTGGGCGCCGTGGGCGTACGGGCTGGGCATGCTCGCGATGGCCTGGGGCATCTATGGCGCGCTGTTCCAGGTACCGGCCGACTACCAGCAGGGCGACAGCTTCCGCATCCTCTACATCCACGTGCCCTGCGCGTGGATGAGCATGGCCGTGTTCGCGTTGATGGCGCTGTACGCGGCGATCGCGCTGGTGTGGCGGATCAAGCTCTGCGAGATCCTCGCCATGGCCTGCGCCGCGCCCGGTGCCGCGTTCACCGCGGCCACGCTCGCCACCGGTTCGATCTGGGGCAAGCCGATGTGGGGAACGTGGTGGGACTGGGATCCGCGCCTGACCACGGAGCTGATTTTGCTGTTCCTCTATCTCGGCGTGATCGGCCTGTACCACGCCATCGACGACCGCAGGCAAGCAGCGCGCGCGGCCGGGCTTCTCGCGGTGGTCGGCGTGGTGCTGCTGCCGGTGATCCATTACTCGGTGACGTGGTGGAATTCGCTGCACCAGGGCCAGACGATCTCGTTGTTCGGCGAATCGCACATGGACCCGAGCATGCTGCCGCCGTTGTGGTGGATGGTGCTCGGCACCCACCTGTGGTTCGTCGGTTCGCTGCTGGCGCGCGCGCGCGCCGACAACCTGCGCCGCGAAGCCGGCAAGGACTGGGCGGCGCAAGTCGCGGGAGCCGGATCGTGAGCTATCGCAATTACGTCATTGCCGCGTATGCGGTGTTCGCGGTCATGCTGCTGTGGGATTTCCTCGCGCCGAAGTTGCAGTTGTCGCAGGCCTTGCGCGCGATCCGCCTGCAACGCCGGCGCGACGTAGCGAAGCGCAAACCCGGGGCGAACGCATGAACCCGGTCCGTCGCCGCCGGTTGTTGCTGGTCGTGCTGGCCGTGATCGCAGCCGGCATCGCCATTGCGCTGGCCGCACTGGCACTGCAGCGCAACGTCACTTATCTCTACACGCCATCGGAAGTGCTGCGTGGCGAAACCAGCCAATCGTCGCGCTTTCGCCTGGGTGGTGTCGTCTGCGAAAAAAGCTTCGTGCGTGCACCGGGCAGCCTGGAGGCCACGTTTCGCATCACTGATCGCGCGGATTTCCTGCAAGTGAACTATGCCGGCATCCTTCCCGACTTGTTCCGGGAAGGCCAGAGCGTCATCGCGACCGGACATATGGACGGCAATGTGTTCGTGGCTGAGGACGTACTCGCCAAGCACGACGAGACCTACATGCCCAAGGAAGTCGCCGAGAAAATGGCCCAGGCGAAAGCTCGTCCGCACAGCGCTGGCTGCGGTACGCACTGATGCTGGGCGAACTCGGGCATTTCGCGCTGGTGCTGGCGTTGCTGGTGGTGCTGCTGCAGGCAGCATTGCCGCTGCTCGGCGCGTGGCGCGGCAACGCAGTCTGGATGTCGGTGGCGCGGCCCGCGGCCTACGCGCAACTCGCGCTGGTGGGCATCGCGTTCGCGGTGCTGACCTGGGCGTTCGTCGCACAGGACCGTTCGTTCGAATACGTCGCGCAGAACAGCAATTCGCTGCTGCCGATGGTGTACCGCTTCACCGCGGTCTGGGGTGCGCACGAGGGCTCGCTGCTGCTGTGGCTGCTGGTGCTCGCGTTGTGGACCGCCGCGGTGGCGCGCTTCTCTCGCAGCCTGCCGCAGGATGTCGTCGCGCGCGTCCTCGGCGTGCTCGGCATCGTGTCGCTGGGCTTCCTCGCGCTGTTGCTGTTCACCAGCGATCCGTTCGAACGCCTGCTGCCGATGCCGGCCGAAGGCGCGGACCTCAATCCGCTGCTGCAGGACCCAGGCATGGTGATCCATCCGCCGATGCTCTACCTCGGCTACGTCGGTTTCGCGGTGCCGTTCGCGTTCGCCATTGCCGCCCTGCTCGACCGCCGCATCGACGCGCGCTGGGTGCGCTGGACGCGGCCGTGGACCAACGCGGCCTGGGGTTTCCTGACGCTGGGCATCGCGCTCGGCAGCGCATGGGCCTACTACGAACTCGGCTGGGGCGGCTGGTGGTTCTGGGATCCGGTCGAGAACGCGAGCTTCATGCCGTGGCTGGCCGGCGCGGCGTTGCTGCATTCGCAGGCGGTGACCGAGAAGCGCGGCAGCTTCGGCCACTGGACGCTGCTGCTCGCCATCGCCGCGTTCTCGCTGTCGCTGCTCGGCACCTTCCTCGTGCGTTCGGGCGCGATCACCAGCGTGCACGCGTTCGCCGCCGATCCGACCCGCGGCGTGTTCATCCTCGTCTACCTGGGCATCGTGATCGGTGGATCGCTGCTGCTGTTCGCGTTGCGCGCCACCGGCACCGATGGCGAGGGCAAGCCCTTTGCAGCCTATTCGCGTGAAACCCTGCTGCTGGCGAACAACCTACTGCTGTGCGCAGCCTGCGCGATGGTGCTGCTCGGCACCCTGTACCCGATGCTCGCGGACGCGCTGGACCTCGGCAAGATTTCGGTCGGCCCGCCCTACTTCTCGCTGCTGTTCATCCTGCTGATGGCGCCGCTGGTGGCGCTGCTGCCATTCGGTCCGTTGACGAAGTGGCAGCGCGAACAGGGATCCCGCGTGTTCGCGATGCTGCTGCCGTGGCTCGTGTTCGCGATTGTTGCCGCTGCGATCGCGTGGTGGTTCGCGCCGCAAGGCAAGGGTCGGGTGGTACTCGGCATCGCTGGTGCGGCGTGGGTGCTCGCGGGCACGCTGCGTTTCGTGTGGTCGCGATTCAATGCCGATGGTCGCCGCTTCACCACCGAGATGATCGGCATGTCGCTGGCGCATTGCGGCATCGCCCTGTTCCTCGCCGGCGCGTTGCTCACGGACGCATTGAGCCAGCAGCGCGAAGTCGCGCTCAAGCCGGGACAGACCGTGCAGCTCGGCCGCGAATGCTACGAATTCGCCGGCGCGCAGCGCCGCAACGGCCCGAATTACGTCGCCGACATCGGTACAGTGAATGTCATTCACTATTGCTCCGACCGCATTGCCACGCTGCATCCGGAAAAGCGCAGCTACGCCTCCGGTGGCCAGGTGATGACCGAAGCCGCGATCGACGGCGGCCTGTTCCGCGACCGCTACGTCGCGCTCGGCGAACCACTGGGCGACGGCAGTTGGGCGGTGCGCGTACACAGCAAGCCGTTCGTGCGCTTCGTCTGGCTGGGCGCGCTGCTGATGGCGCTGGGCGCGTTCGTCACCGCGGCCGACAGGCGCTTCCGCCGCGATCCGGCGCGCACGGAGGCCGGATGAAACTCTCGCGCTGGCTGCCACTGGCGATTTTCCTCGCGCTCGCGCTGCTGCTCGCCGCTGGCGTGTGGATGAGCCGCCAGCCCGATCGCGACGTGCTTCCATCGACATTGATCGGCAAACCCGCACCGGATTTCGCGCTGCCATCGTTGCACGAACCGCGACGCACCGTGACCTTGCGGCAACTGCGCGGCCAACCGTTCGTGCTCAACGTCTGGGGCAGCTGGTGTCCGACCTGCCGCGACGAGCACCCGGTGCTGACGCGCTTCGCCGACACACGGCGCGTGCGTGTCATCGGCATCGACTGGAAGGACGAACGCGCAGACGCACTGCGATGGCTGGAACGGTTCGGCAATCCGTACTGGCTGGTGCTGGCCGATCCGGAGGGCCGCACGGTGATCGATTTCGGCGTCGCCGCGGCACCGGAAACCTTCCTCGTCGATGCCGACGGCGTCGTGCGCTGGAAGAAATCCGGCGCGCTGACGGACGACGACATCGCGAACGGACTCGTTCCGGCGCTGGACCAGCTCGAGGGCCGGCGATGAATCGCTTGCTGCTCGCCATGTTGCTCTCGTTCGCATCGATGCTCGCGCTCGCGCAGGTCGCGGATCCGGCACCGCTGCAATTCCGCGATCGCGTGGAGGAAACGCGCTTCCATGCACTGGTAAGCGAACTGCGCTGCGTGATGTGCCAGAACCAGTCGCTCGCCGATTCCAACGCGATGGTCGCGCAGGACCTGCGCCGCGAAGTACTCGAACTGATGCACCAGGGCAGGACCGACGCGCAGATCGAGGATTACCTCGTCGCGCGCTACGGCGAATTCGTGCTGTACAAACCGCGGGTGGAAGCCAGCACCTGGCTGCTGTGGTTCGGACCGGCACTGGTGCTGCTGGCCGGCGCCGCCGTGGTCATGGCCATCGTTCGCCGTCGTTCGCGCGCGGCGGTCGCGAACGACGAAACGCAGGAGTGGTGATGCCCGCCTTCGTCGCCATCGCCGCCCTGCTCGTCGTCGCCACGCTCGCCCTGGTACTGGCGCCGTTGTGGCGCACGCAGCGTGGCCTCGCGGTCTCGCTGGCCGTACTCGTCGCCGGCGCGGCCATCGGTTTGTATGCGTTGCTCGGTACGCCGGCGGCGCTCGATCCGGCGCTGCGCGAAGCGCCGCAAACCGTCGACGACGCGATCGAACGCCTGCAGGCGGAACTGCAACGCAACCCGATGCAGGCCGACGGCTGGCGCCTGCTCGGCCACGCGCTCGCCGACCAGGGCAAGCTCGATGCGTCGCGCGATGCCTTCGCGCGCGCGGCGACGCTGCGCCCGGACGATCCCGACGTGCTCGCCGAAGCCGCGGAAGCGCGCGCCAAGGCCGCTCCGCAACACCGTTTCGACCCACAGGCGGTGGCGATGCTCGAACATGCATTGCAACGCGATCCCAAGCACCAGCGTTCGCGCTGGTTCCTCGGCATCGCCAAGCGCCAGTCCGGCGATGCGGCCGGGGCCGCGACGACGTGGGAGCCGCTGCTCGCCGAAGTGGACGCGAACACCGCCGCCGCGTTGCGCCCGCAACTCGATGCGGCGCGCAAGGATGCGGGCCTGCCGCCGTTGCCGACGCCTGCGCCGACAGCGGGCGCGCTCGCGGTCGCGGTGAAGCTCGATCCCGACTTCGCCTCGCGCGTGCGCCTGCGCGGCGACGCGCAGGTGTTCGTGATCGCGCGCGAGCCCGGCGGCGCGCCGATGCCGGTCGCGGTCGAGAAGCACGCGCTGTCCGAATTGCCCTTCACCGCCACCCTCGACGACGGCGACAGCCCGATGCCGACGCGCAAGCTTTCGCAGCTGCATGAAGTCGAGCTGATCGCGCGGCTTTCGGCCAGCGGCAACGCGATGCCGCAGGAAGGCGACGTCGAATCCGCGCCGGTGCGGGTGGCGCTGCCGGCGAAGGCACCGGTGGAGCTGGTGATCGGCAAATAATCGTCATCCCGGCGCAAGCCGGGACCCAGCTCTTGCTCTGTGTTCCAAGAAAGTCAAAATCAAAACTGGATACACAGACATTGGTCTGTGAAAAGATGCCCGCTTTCGCGGGAACGACGATCAGGAAATGACCGAATTCATCCCCGCCAACGCGCGCTTCGTCGACCTGCCCTCGCCGTTCCCGATGAAACGCGGCGGCGCGCTGCACGGCGCGCGCATGGCCTACGACACCTGGGGCACGCTCAACGCCGCGCGCGACAACGCGGTGCTGGTCCTCACCGGCCTGTCGCCCGATGCGCATGCGGCCGCGAACGAAGCGAATCCCGAGCCGGGCTGGTGGGAAGCGATGGTCGGGCCGGGCAAGCCCATCGACAGCGAACGCTGGTTCGTGGTCTGCGTCAACGCGCTCGGCAGTTGCAAGGGCTCGACCGGGCCCGCGTCTATCGATCCCGCGACCGGCCGCCCATATCGGCTCGATTTCCCCGAACTCTCGATCGAGGACGGCGCCGACGCCGCGGCCGTGGTGGTGCGCGCGCTCGGCATCGAACGCCTCGCCTGCGTGATCGGCAATTCGATGGGCGGCATGGCCGCGCTCGCCTTGCTGCAACGCCATCCCGGCATCGCGCGTTCGCTGGTCGACATCTCCGGCGCGGCGCGCGCATTGCCGTTCTCCATCGCCATCCGTTCGCTGCAGCGCGAGGCGATCCGCCTCGACCCGAAGTGGAACGGTGGCGACTACGACGACGATGCCTATCCCGAATCGGGCATGCGCATGGCGCGCAAGCTCGGCGTCATCACCTATCGCTCGGCGCTGGAGTGGGACGGCCGCTTCGGCCGCGTGCGGCTGGAGGACGAGCGCGAGGACGACGATCCGTTCGGCTTCGAATTTCAGGTCGAAAGCTACCTCGAGGGCCACGCGCGCCGCTTCGTACGCCGCTTCGACCCGAACAGCTACCTCTACCTCAGCCGTTCGATGGACTGGTTCGACCTCGGCGAGGGCCACGATGGGGACGTGCACGCCGGCCTGGCCGCGATCCGGGTCGAGCGCGCCCTCGCCATCGGCGTGCAGACCGACATCCTGTTCCCGCTGCAACAGCAGGAGGAAATCGCCGAAGGCCTGCGCGCGGGCGGTGCCAATGCGGCCTTCCTGCCCCTGCCCTCGCCGCAGGGCCACGACGCTTTCCTCGTCGACATCGAGCGCTTCGGTCCAGCCGTGTCCGGGTTCCTGAACGCCATGCGGGCGCCGGGGCGGTAGAATCGCGCCATGGACGCCGTCGATTCCTGTTGTCCCAGCGTCGATTTTCCCGGCCGCGACAAGCTCGTGGCCCGGCTCGACGAGGCTGTCGACCGCGGCGACCAGCATGCCGTCACCGCCGCGCTTCGCAATTGCCTGTGCGCGATGATCCGCGACCGCGACGTGCAGCTCCCCGATTGCGTGCACGAGCCCATCGTCGACCACTATGCCCGGCGCGAGCTCTATCGCAGCCCGCAGCGCGGTTACAGCGTGGTGGCGATGACCTGGGGCCCCGGCCAGGGTACGCCGCTGCACGACCATTCCGGGCTGTGGTGCGTGGAAGGCGTCTGGGACGGCGAACTCGAGATCGTCCAGTACGAATTGCTGGAACGCGACGGCGAACGCTTCCGCTTCCGCGCCGCCGGCGGCATCCACGCCGGCCCCGGCAGCGCCGGCAGCCTGATCCCGCCGCACGAGTTCCACACCATCCGCAACGCCAGCGAGGACGCGGTGGCGATTTCGCTGCACATCTACCAGGCGGCGATGGAGAACTGCACCAAGTTCCAGCCACGCGACGGCGAATGGTTCGAGCGCGAGAACTGCACGATGTGCACGGACGAGGTGGCCTGAGTCGGGAATCGTTGCCGTTGTTCCACTTGGGCGTTCCAACGAATGTGTCGTTGGGGGATTCCGCAGAGGAGGAATGGCATGAACGAGGTTTTCTCGGTACCGAATGGTCGGAACGGTTCGCTGGTGTTGTTGGTCGCATCCGCGCTCGCGTTGGGCGCCTTGCCTGCCGCCACGAGCATCGCGGCACCCCACGCTGGGACTCTCTCTACGACCTACACGGTCCAGAACTGCAATGGAAGCGGTACGGGAAGCCTGCGCGAAGCCGCGGGCCTTGCGGTCTCCGGCGACACCATCGATTTGAGCCAGCTCACCTGCAAAACGATCGCTACACGTTCGTCGGATGGCGGGCAGATCGTCCTCAAGGATGTCTCAATCCGAGGTCCCGGCCGGGATGTACTCACGATCAACGGAAGCTCAGGCACCCGCATCTTCTTCCATGACGGCACGGGCACGCTGACGATCGATGGCGTCACCCTTTCAAGCGGCTCGAAGAGGGGGGTGGATGGCGACAGCGATACGGGCGGCGGCTGCCTGTATTCGCTCGGCAATGTTTCGATCCTGCATTCGACCGTGCGCGATTGCGAGTACACCTTCATGAACGATCTGTCGAATCCCCCCGGTTCCGGCGGTGCGATTTACGTCAAGAACAAGCTCGCACTCGATGACGTCGTGGTCACGAACAACCGTGCCGTATCGATCGGCTGGCTCGGGGAAATAGGCGGATATGGTGGCGGAGTCTTCGCAAGATCCCTGGAAATCGCGAATTCGATCATCTCCGGCAATTACGCGGGCGGTGGCGGCGGCGGCATTTACAGCGCATCGAGCGCGGACGATGACATCGCCATCGTGAACTCCACGATCTCGGACAACTCCACAGACGGCGCCGGTGGCGGCATCTACTCGTACGGAAGGGACGTGGTCATCACCAGGTCGACCATTTCCGGGAATTCTGCCTTGGGTGGCATCGCCGACGGCGGCGGCGGGATCTATGCGCTGTTTTGCACGTCTTTTTGCCCTCCTGGCGACCCTAGGCCTTCCGGCTCGTCAGTGTCCCTGATCAACTCGACGGTATCCGGAAATTACGCGAGCGGTGGAACAGGTGGTGGCGTCTATAACGTTGGCGGCTTGTACATCGACAACTCCACGATCGTCAGGAATACATCGGACAAGCCGGGAGGCGGCGGAGCGGGGGTCTATTACGAATTCGTCGATCAAAGCGGCACCCCCACCCCCCCGGTGGTGAGCAACTCGATCATCGCGTTCAACACGTCCAGCGACAGCTTGAGTGTGGACATCGGCTCTTACCATCCTGGTTCTTTAACCGGAGGCAACAACCTCATCCTCACGGGCGATTGGACGAGAATGCCCAACGCGGTCCACGGCTGCCCGCAACTGTATCCACTCGGCAACTATGGAGGCCCCACCCAGACCCACGCATTGGCGCCGAACAGCCCGGCGATCGACAAGGGGGCCACCACCGATGAACCAACCGATCAACGCGGACTCGCGCGCGTGGTCGGCGCCGCGGCGGATGTCGGCGCCTACGAGCGGCAGAGGACCGCTCCGGCAAGCAGCCTGAGAACCATCGATGCGTCATTCGCGCGTTGCCGCACATCGGCTCGATGAAACGGCTTGTGTTGCCCGGGCACGCGCCCGGGCAGCCACGCCATGCATGCGGGAAACTGGCTTGGATTCGCCCCCTGCCTCCCGCATAATTCCCGGTCCGCGCCGGAGTGGCGGAATCGGTAGACGCAGCGGACTCAAAATCCGCCGCCCTTAAAAGCGTGTGGGTTCGAGTCCCACCTCCGGCACCAGGCCTTCGAAAGCCCGCAAACCATCGCGGGCTTTTTTCGTGACCGTCGCGCGTTCGCCTGCACCGAAAGGCCAAAGGCCCAGTCGGTACGGGTCACCCCGTTCCGGCTGAGCCTTTGTTGCCGAAGCGATTGCGGTCGTCTCGTCGATGACGTTGGGATCTTCGACTTGTCGAACGCTTTTTCTTCGACGATCCGACCTTACGCCCGCGCCCGTTAGCCTTTCGCTAAACGCCGCGCATTCAGCGCGACCGTTCGTCGGCACGGCATCAGGAATTCGACCACGGCCACCAACCGCGTCCGCTGGCGGCATAGCGGTCGGCCGCGCGTTCGAATGGATTCCGCACGCTGACGCCGCCGCAGACCAGGTACAGCGGCAGGAACAGCGGACCCAGCGCCATGTACTGGTAGACGTGCGCGCGCTCGTGGTCGGCGAGGACGATCGGCGGTTCCTCGCCATGGCCTGCGCGTTGCGCGTAGGTCACGCAATGCGTGTCCAGCGAATCGCCGGTATGCAGGATGCAGTTGCCGAGCGTGAGCGCGCCGCCCGGTCCCCACGGCCATTGGTGGAACACCACGGCCAAGTCGCGAGGGCGAACGTGCGCGTGCGCGCCGAAGGCGATGCCAACCGCGCCCGCGAGCAGGCCGAGCGCGGTGTTCGGCAGCGTCCACAGCATGCCGAGCCCGTGCAACGCGCGGCGCGCAACTGGATTCAGGCGCCTTCCTCCGGCATCAGCAGCCACAGGATCAGGTACACGAGGATGCCCGGGAACGCGGCCGAGGCGATCGACACCACCACGTAAACAACGCGCACCAGGGTCGAATTCCAGCCGAAACGCGCGGCGATGCCGCCGACCACGCCGGCGAACATGCGGTCGTTGCGCGAGCGCGAGAGCGTACGCGTCGCGTTCACCGCTTGCCGAGCCAGTCGTGGATGGTCTGCGGCACTTCGTGCTGGGCGCGGCCGGAAACGTAGATCCCGATGTGGCCGCCTCGGAACGAGAGCTCGGTGTAGTCCTCGGTGCCGACCAGCTCCTTCAGCGCCTTCGACGCCGCTGGCGGAACCAGGTGGTCCTGCTCGGCGAAGATGTTGAGCACCGGCATTTCCACCAGCCCGAGGTGCACCTCGCGACCGCCGATGTCGATGCCGCCGTTGACGAAGCCATTGCCCTGGTAGAACTGCTTGAGGAACTGGCGGAACGCCTCGCCGGCCTGGTCGGGCGAATCGAAGATCCACTTCTCCATGCGCAGGAAATCCTCGAGCGCCTTCTTGTCGTCGAGGATGTCGACCAGCCCCACGTACTTCTGCATGTTCAGGCGGAACGGCTTCAGCATCAGGTAGCAGTAGTTCATCAGGTCCGCGGGCACGTTGCCGAGCGTATCGACGAACAGGTCCACGTCCAGCGACTGCACCCAATTCGAGAGCATGTTGTCGTCGGTGTGGAAATCCACCGGCGTGACCATGGTGACGAGGTTGCGCACCTTGTCCGGGTTGAGCGAGGCGTAGCACAACGAGAACGCGCCGCCCTGGCAAATGCCGAGCAGGTTGATCGCGTCGAGGCCGAAGCGTTCGCGCAAATGATCCACCGCGCCGCCGAGGAATCGCTGGATGTAGTCCTCGAGCATGAGGAAGCGATCGGAACGATCCGGGTAGCCCCAGTCGAGCACGTACACATCCTGTCCGCGCGCGAGCAGCCCCTTGACCAGCGAACGGTCGGCCTGCAGGTCGACCATGTACGGGCGGTTGACCAGCGCGTAGGCGATCAGCATCGGCACCTTGGCCGTTGGCTTGGAATCGCCGACGAAGCGGTACAGCACCACCTTGCCGTCGCGCCACACCTCTTCGCGGCGGGTCGCGCCGTAGTCGATGTCCTCGACTTCGCGCAGGGTGTCGAGGCCGGCGGCGAGCTTGGCCTGCGCTTGCATCGCCTCCTCGGCCAGCGATTGCGGGGTGAACCCTAGCGGCCCGTTCATCGCTTGCCTCCCTGCTTCGATATCGTCGGCGGCGCGATGTCGGCGAACGCCTGCTTGCGCGCCGGTTTCTTCGATACGGCCGGCTTGGAAACAGATTGCTTCGCCGCAACGCTCCTCGAGGCCTTCTTCGGCGCCGGCTTCGGCGATGACTTCGCGGGCGACCTCGCCGGCTTCGACGCCCTGGGCACGGCGGCAGGAGGCGCCGACGACTGCGGCTTCGCATCGCGCATGCGCCGCAGCGCGCGTTCGAGTTCGGCGATCTTGCGATGCGCGGAATCGATTTCGGTACGGGTGGGCATGCCCAGCATCGCGCCGGCCAGTTCGACTTCCTTCTGCACGCCGGCGCGCAGGCGCATCTGCGCGTTGACCAGCGCGCCGTAGACCTCGCGGAACTCCGGCGACAGCGCGATGTCGGCGTAGGCTTCCTCCGCAGCGTCGATCCACAGGTCGAACAGTTCGCGCGCGGACTTGAGCTGGCGCCCCGGTTCCTCGCGTTCGGCCAGTTTCGATTCGAACAACTCGTAGGCGCGCTGCAGCGACTTCAGCATCAACGCGTTGTACGCGGCCTCGTGCTGCTGCAGCTCGAGTTGCGCCTGCGCCAGTTGCTGCAGGCGCTCCTGGTGTTCGCGGCCGAGCCCGAACGCCGGCATGCCGAGCCAGCCGCCGGCCTCGCGGCGCATGGCATCGAGCCAGGGCGAGGCGTCCTCGACCCACTGTTCCAGCCCGCGTGCGCCGTTGCCGCGCATGGCGCGGAACATCTCGGGGAAGGGGTTTTCGCCGGTCGCGCCGAGCGCGCGTTTCCACTCCGCGGCGATGTCCGCGGCGCCGGCGTCCTGCCCGGCGAAGTGCGCGGCGACCTGCTGCATCTGCCCGTACCAGTCGCGGGCCTGGCGGTTGAAGCGTTCGACCGCGTCGTTGGCTTCGGTGCGACCGCCATGCGCCAGCTTGCTCCACCAGTCCACCGCGTCCTTCCAGTCCGGCACGGCGGATGGCGCGGCCGGCGCGGCCGTGCGCAGGGCATCGCCCCATGCGGCCCAGTACTGCCGGGCGAGCGATTCGAAATCCGATGCTGCGGCCATGTTCCCTCCCGTGTTGCGGCCATGCTAGCGCCAGAGCCATGGCATCGCCATGACTCCACCGCTCAGGGTTTGGGAATGCGGATCGTCTTGCTGATCATCAGCGAACCGGACAACGCGTACACCAGCGCCAGCGGATGCAACAGCCACGGGCCGAGCTTGAACGCGCCGAACCACAGGTCCGGGCCGAGCCGGCCGGCATGCGCGGCGAGCGCGAGCAGGCCGACGATCAGCACGCTGCTCGGGATCGGCGTGCCCTCGAAATACTTCACCTTGCCCTCGTCGCCGGACAGGGATTCCGCGGTGACGTTGTAGCGCGCGAGGCGACTGACGCCGCAGCCGACGAAATAGCTCAGCAGCACCCAATCCCAGCCGCCCTGCAGGCCGCAGGCGTAGCCGAGCGCCGCCGGCGCCACGCCGAAGGAAATCACGTCGGCCAGCGAATCCAGTTCCCGCCCCAGCGTGGATGCGACCTTGCGCCAGCGCGCGATGCGCCCGTCGAGCGCGTCGAACACGAATGCCAGCGGGATCAGCACCATGCCCCAGAGCAGGTCGCGGACGTTGCCTTCCTGCAGGAAACGCATCGCCGCGAACACCGCGCCGGTGCCGCAGAACGCGTTCGCCAGCGTGAACCAGTCGGCCAGCTGGAAATCGCGCAGCATGCTGAAGTGGCGTTGTTTCATCGGCCGATCTCCCGGGAATCGGCGACAGCCTGCCAAATCCGGCGTGAAATCGGCAAACTGTGGGCGTTTCCCCACGCGACACGGCCATGACGACCCCACGCTGCATCCTGATCACCGGCGCCGCCAGCGGCATCGGCGCCGGCATCGCCACCGAACTCGCCGCCGCCGGCCACCACCTCGTCGTCACCGACGTGAACCTCGATGCCGCGGAAAGCGTCGCGGCCTCGATTCGAACCGCCGGCGGTTCTGCCGAAGCGTTGGCGCTGGACGTCACCTCCGACGACAGCGTCGCCGCCGCGCTGGCAGCGGTCTCGCACCCGGTCGATGTGCTGGTGAACAACGCCGGGCTGCAGCATGTCGCGCCGCTGGAGGAATTCCCGATCGCGAAATGGGACTTCCTGGTGCAGGTCATGTTGGTCGGCGTCGCGCGCCTGACCCGCGCGGTCCTGCCCGGCATGCGCGAACGCGGATTCGGTCGCATCGTCAACATCGGCTCGATCCACTCGCTGGTTGCCTCGCCGTACAAGAGCGCCTACGTCGCGGCCAAGCACGGCCTGCTCGGTTTTTCGAAAGTCCTCGCGCTGGAAACCGCCGGCACCGATATCACCATCAACACCATCTGCCCGACCTACGTGAAGACGCCGCTGGTCGACAAGCAGATCGCCGACCAGGCGCGTACCCGCGGCATCCCGGAAGCTCAGGTCGTTTCCGAAGTGATGCTGAAGCCGATGCCCAAGGGCGTGTTCATCACCTTCGAGGAACTGGCCGGGATCACGGCGTTCCTGATGTCGCCGGCCGCACGCAACATCACCGGCCACAGCATCGACGTCGACGGCGGCTGGACGGTGCAATGAGCGACGATCCGCACCGCCTGCCGCGCCACACCACCCCGACGTGGGAGGTGGAGCTGCTGATCTCCGGCGTCGCGGTGTTCGCGATGCTGCAGTTGCCGGGCTGGCTGGACGATCGCCTGTTCGGGTTGCTGCCGCGGCTGGGCGCGGACTGGGCCGAGCCGGTCACGCTGATCTACATCTACGCAAAGTCGGCGGCCATCATCCTGGCGATGACCTTCGCGCTGCACCTGTTGTTGCGGGCGCACTGGATCGCGCTGGTCGGCATGCATTCGATCTATCCCGATGGCGTGCGCTGGGAGCGATTACGCATGGGGCCCATCCAGCGGGAGATGGAACAGCAGCGCGCACCGAAAGCCGAAGTCGCCATCGAGCGCGCGGACAACCGGGCGACCACGGTCTTCGCCATCGGCGTGATGCTGGCAACCGTCCTGCTCTCGATCAGCCTGGTGCTCCTCGTCGGCTACACGCTCGGCATCACCGCGGCGCGCCAGATGGGCATCGATGTCGATCCGGCCAACCTCTTCGCCGGCATCGCCCTGCTGGTATTGCTGCCTTTCGCGCTGTCCAGCGCGATCGACCGCAGGTTCGGCGAACGCCTCGCGCCGAATGGCTGGTTCGCGCGAATACTGTCGGCCGTCATGTCGTTCTATTCGCGCATCGGCATGGGCCGCTGGTCGGGCCCGACGCGACTGGTTGCGAGCCATGAAGGCGAACGCGGACTCCTGTTCATCACGATCCTCGTCTTCGGCGTTGCAGTCAGCGGCGCGATCTACAGCATGAAGTTCCTCCAGGATCCGGAACGAACCGGCGACTACGCTGCGTTCCCCGCCTTCGCCGACGGCAGCCGTACCGTCGATGCCTCGCATTACGACGACCAGCGCGATGCGATGCACGATCAAATCGGCGCTTACATCCAGTCCGCGATCGTGGTCGGGCCCTACGTTCGCCTGACCGTGCCCTACGACCCGCAACGCGATACCGCCGCAATGCGCGGCTGCGCCATCGCCGCCGGAACCGACGATGCAAAGGCCACGGCGCGGTTCGACTGCCTGCAATCGCTGCATGGCGTGCAACTGGACGGAAAACCGTTGGCCGACCTTCGATACGAACTCGCCAGCGATCCGCGTACCGACCGCCCCGCGCTGCTCGCGATGATCGACGTGCGTGCGCTGGCGCCGGGCCGGCACGAACTGCAGGTCGCGCGTCCGCCGAAATCCGACGGGAAGCGCAAGGACGATCCGGGTTTCGACCGCATCCCGTTCTGGCGCTGAAACGGCCGCGATGGCGACATAAAATCGCGACGTGAGCGAGGCGCCCCCACGCAAGATTATCCACGTCGACATGGACGCCTTCTACGCGTCGGTCGAACAACGCGACGACCCCGCCTTGCGCGGACGGCCCGTGGTCGTCGCCTGGCGCGGCGCGCGCTCGGTGGTCTGTGCCGCGAGTTACGAAGCGCGCAAGTTCGGCGTGCGTTCGGCCATGCCCGCGGTGCGCGCCGAGCGCCTGTGCCCGCAGGCGGTGTTCGTGCCGCCGGATTTCGCCCGCTACAAGGCCGTCTCGCGGCAGGTGCGCGAGATCTTCGCGCGGCATACCGACCTGATCGAACCGCTGTCGCTGGACGAGGCCTACCTCGATGTGACGCAACCCAAACACGACCTCGGCAGCGCGACTGCGATCGCCGAAGACATCCGCGCCGCGATCCGCGAGGAAACGCAGCTCACCGCATCGGCCGGTGTCGCGCCGAACAAGTTCCTGGCCAAGATCGCCAGCGACTGGAACAAGCCCGACGGCCTGTTCGTGCTGAAACCGGCGATGGTCGATGCCTTCGTCGCGCAACTGCCGGTGGGCCGCGTGCCCGGCGTGGGCAAGGTGATGGAACGCAAGCTCGCCGAACTCGGCATCGCCACCTGCGCAGATTTGCGCACGCACGGCGCAGACGAACTCGAACAGCGCTTCGGCCGCTGGGGCCGGCGCCTGCACGAACTCTCGCTGGGCATCGACGAACGCGCGGTGAGCAGCGAACGCCCGACCCTGCAGGTTTCGGCCGAGGACACCTTCGAACGCGACCTGCTGCTGGCCGAACTGGAACCGCACATCCGGCGCATGGCGGAAAAGGCCTGGGCCGGCTACCTGCGCGAACGCGAGGCGCACCCGCAACGCATCGCCCGCACCGTGGTGCTCAAGCTCAAGACCAGCGACTTCCGCACCCTCACCCGCAGCCTGACCCCGCCGGAACCGCCGGCCTCGCTCGAGGAATTCGCCGACATCGCCTGCGCCCTGCGCGAACGCGTCGACCTGCCCTCGCGCACCCGCTACCGCCTGGTCGGCGCGGGCCTCGCCGGCTTCGGCGACGGGGACGCACTGGCGCCGCGGGATTTGTTCGGCGCATACAATCCGGATTCGCTTCCAAGGAGCCGCTGATGTCGCTCGCCATCTCGAAAGTCCCGGTGCCGGTCAACGAACCGGTCAAGTCCTACGCGCCTGGTTCGCCCGAGCGCGCCAGCCTGCAGGCCAGGCTGAAGGAACTGTCCGCATCGAAAATCGACATGCCGCTGGTGATAGCCGGCAAGGACGTGCGCACCGGCCGGCTCGGCCAGGCGACGATGCCGCATCGGCACAAGCACGTACTGGGCGATTTCCACCAGGGCGGCGCGACCGAGGTGCGTTCGGCGATCGACGCCGCGTTGCGCGCGCAGAAGGATTGGGCGGCGTTGCCGTGGGAAGCGCGCGCCAGCGTGTTCCTCAAGGCCGCCGACCTGCTCGCCGGGCCCTACCGCGACACGCTCAACGCCGCGACCATGCTCGGCCAGAGCAAGACCTGCCACCAGGCCGAGATCGACAGCGCCTGCGAGCTGATCGATTTCTTCCGTTTCAACGTCGCGTTCTACGAACAGCTGCTGCGCGAACAGCCGCAGAGTTCGCCGGGCATGTGGAATCGGCTGGAACACCGGCCGTTGGAGGGCTTCGTGTTCGCAGTGTCGCCGTTCAACTTCACCTCCATCGCCGGCAACCTGCCGACCGCGCCGGCGTTGTGCGGCAACACCGTGGTGTGGAAGCCGGCAAGCACCGCGGTGTACAGCGCGCACTTCCTGATGCAGTTGTTCCGCGAGGCCGGCCTGCCGGATGGCGTGATCAACCTCGTCAGCGGCAGCGGTGGCGACGTCGGCGATCCGGTACTGAACGATCCGCACCTCGCCGGCATCCACTTCACCGGTTCGACCAAGGTGTTCCACCAGATGTGGCGCACCGTCGGCGGCAACATCGACAAGTACCGCGGCTATCCGCGCCTGGTCGGCGAAACCGGCGGCAAGGATTTCGTGATTGCGCACGCCAGCGCCGATCCGGTCGCGCTCGCCACCGCGCTGATACGCGGCGCGTTCGAATACCAGGGCCAGAAATGCTCGGCCGCGAGCCGCGCCTACATTCCCTCCAACCTGTGGCCGACGGTGCGCGATGCGCTGGCCGCGCAGGTCGAAGGCATCCGCATGGGCGATGTCGCCGATTTCTCGAACTTCATGGGCGCGGTGATCGACGGCGCCAGCTTCAGGACGCAGAAGGCGGCGATCGACGAAGCCAAGTCCGCCAGCGACGCCGAAATCCTCGTCGGTGGAACCTGTGACGACCGCGAAGGCTGGTTCGTGCGCCCGACGGTGATCGTCACCAAGAACCCGGCCTACCGGACGCTGTGCGAGGAATTGTTCGGGCCGGTGCTGACCGTGCACGTGTACGACGAAGCCAAGTGGCTGGAAACGCTCGACCTCGTCGATTCGACCAGCCCGTACGCGCTGACCGGCGCGGTGTTCGCGCAGGACCGCTACGCCATCGAACAGGGCCTGCAGCGGCTGCGCAACGCCGCCGGCAATTTCTACATCAACGACAAGCCGACCGGAGCGGTCGTCGGCCAGCAACCCTTCGGCGGCGCGCGCGCCTCGGGCACCAACGACAAGGCCGGATCGATCCTCAACCTGCTGCGCTGGATCAGCCCGCGCAGCATCAAGGAGACGTTCGTGCCGGCGACGGATTACCGCTATCCGTTCATGGGTTGAACGCGATGGCCGACATCGCGCCTGACGCGGGCTTGAGCCGCGCGCAACTCCGCACCCTCACGCTGGCCTCGCTCGGCGGCTCGCTGGAGTTCTACGACTTCGTCATCTTCGTGTTCTTCGCCGCGACGATGGGCCAGTTGTTCTTCCCGCCCGACCTGCCGGACTGGATGCGGCTGGTGCAGACCTTCGGCATCTTCGCCGCCGGCTACCTCGCGCGGCCGCTGGGCGGCGTGGTGATGGCGCACTTCGGCGACCTCACCGGGCGCAAGAAGATGTTCATGCTTAGCATCCTGCTGATGGCGATCCCGACGCTGCTGATGGGCCTGCTGCCGACCTATGCGCAAGTCGGCGTGCTCGCGCCGCTGCTGTTGCTCTTGCTGCGGGTGATGCAGGGCGCGGCCATCGGCGGCGAGGCCCCTGGCGCGTGGGTCTTCGTCAGCGAACACGTCTCGCCGCGGCACCGCAACCTCGCCTGCGGCGCGCTCTCGGCCGGGCTGTGCGCGGGGATTTTGATCGGCTCACTGGTCGCACGCGCGATCAACGCCGAATTCGACGAAGCGCAATTGCTGGCCTGGGGCTGGCGTGTGCCCTTCGTGATCGGCGGCGTGTTCGGCCTGCTGGCGATGTTCCTGCGGCGCAGGCTGCACGAAACCCCGGTGTTCGCCGAATTGCAGGCGCGCCGTGCGCTGGCCGCGGAATTGCCGCTCAAGTCGGTGCTGCGCGAACACGCCGGCGCGGTGCTGCTGGCGATGCTGTTGACCTGGCTGCTGACCGCCGCGGTGGTGGTCACGCTGCTGATGATGCCGACGTTGCTGCAGGGCATGGGCGTCACGCGCGAGGACGCGCTGGCCGGCAACACGCTGGCGATCTGCGCGACCATCGTCGCCAACCTCGTCGCCGGCTGGCTCGGCGACCGTTTCGGCGCCGGCCGCGTGCTCGTGTTGTGGAGCGCGTTGCTCGGGTTCGCATTCTGGTGGTTCTACGCGGCGGCCATGCACGGCGCGTATTCGCAATGGGCCTATGCCCTCGCCGGCTCTGCCGTGGGCCTGACCGCGTTGGTCCCGGCGATCGCGGTCGGCGGTTTCCCCGCGCCGGTGCGGTTTTCGGGGCTGTCGTTTTCCTACAACGTGGCTTACGCCATCGCAGGCGGACTCACGCCGGTACTGCTCAGCCTGGCGATGAAGGACAACCACGCCGCGCCGATGCACTACATCGCGGGCATGGCGGTGCTGGGCGTGGCGCTGGGATTGTTCGTGGCGTTGCGTCGCCCGGGTTCGGAGTCCTGACCGCTTCGCTCACACATCGAACGCGAGCAGGTCCAGCCCGGTCGCCGCGCGCACCACGCGGCGATACAGCAGGTTGCCGTTCGTGGCATTCGTCGACACCACCAGCGCGCGATGTCGCGCGGCATCGCCGATGGCGAAGGACTTGAAGATGCCGGCATTGCTGCCCGAGTGGTAAAACACCGGGCCGCGCGGCGTGGCTTCGAGGTTCCAGCCCAGGCCCTTGTCGGTCCAGCGCCCGGGCACATCGATCTGCTTGCGCAACATCGCGGCGCGCGTCTGCGGCCGCAACTCCCACGGTGCCGGTTCGGCATGCACCATCAGCGCCATGAAGCGCGCGTAATCCCGTACGGTGCAATGCAGGCTCGCCGCGGCGTCGGCGAGGATATCGACTGGCCAGTTCACCACGCCCGACTTCGCGTGCGTTTGCGCAAGCGGCAACGCGCGCTCGGCATCGGCATAGCGCCACGAGGACAGCGGCTTGCCCCACTGTCCGGCGACCGGCATCGCCGCGTCCCAGGCCTCGCGCAATCCCTGCGGGGGCTTCGCAGCATCCGCATCGCCAGGGATTCCATAGCCGCGCACCGAACGCGCCGCGATCTCCGCATCCCAACCGTAACTACTGTCGCGCATGCCAGCCGGATCGAACAGCAATCGCCGCATGGTCCGGTCGAGGCTTTCGCCGGTGACCGCTTCGACCACCAGTTGCAGCCAGACGAAGGCTTCGCCCGAATAGTCGATGCGCGTGCCCGGCGCGACCGCGGGTACGAGTTTTTCGTGCGCGGGATCCTTGCGCCAGTTCGGCAAGCCGGTCGAATGACGCAGCACGTCGCGAATGGTGATGCGGTCGATCCAAGGACTGTCGCCGAGGTAATCCGGCCGGCGGTAATGCACCAGCGGTTCGTCCAGCGAGAGTTTCCCGCGATCGACCAGTTGCAGCACCGCGTAGGCGAACGGCGGTTTGCTCATCGACGCGACTTCGAACAGGGTCCCGTCATCGACCGGCGTGCCGCGTTCGACATCGGCCAGGCCGAAGCCGCGCGACCACGCCAGCTTTCCCGCTTCGACCACCGCGATGCCCATGCCGGGCACACCCAGCGCCTGCATCTGCCGCGGAAGGTCCTGCAGCAGTTCGGGCGAGGGAATCCAGTCGGCATCCGGATCTATCCGCGGCGCCGGCCATGCACCCCGCGGCAGCAGCGCCGCGGTCGCGAGCCCGAGCCCGGAGGCAAGCAACTTGCGCCGGGAAGGCGACACCAGGGGAATCGATGGCATGCGCCGCATTCCAGTCTCTCCGTGGCCTTGCATCAAGCGTGACGCTTCAGGCGCGATAATCCCCCTCGCCTTCCGTGGCCGACGCATGACGACGATCCCCGACAACGATCCGAAACCGCAACCACCGGAGAAACCGCTCCCGGCGGAATGCTGCGAAAGCGGCTGCGAGGTCTGCGTGTACGACGTGTATGCCGATCAGCTGGAAGCCTACGAACAGGCGCTGGCGGCGTGGAAGGCACGGCATCCGGAGGATATGGCCAGCAGTTGACCGGCTTTCAGGTGAGGGGCAGGATGAAATTATCGCCTCGGACTTGAGGTGTAGCTGTAGCTAGGTGCGCACTTGATGCAGTCGGTACTTCAATCTTGGGCGGGTCTTGCAAGTCACTTCATCGGCGAGTGTTTCGATCACTCAAAGCCTTACATTGACAGAGATTTTAAAGGCTTAGATCCACTTGTACGCTTTGTATCAGCCCAACTTTACATTGATTGCCACCTTTCAAGCGAGAGCGTTCTTTTACTCATTCTTAATCAGAAGGAATGGGATGCCGATCTAGTCGCAAGATCCGTTTTGGAAGGATCAATCAAGCTTGTATACATGCTGCATGGAGGGTCGGATCAGCAACTGCGAAAAGCTGACGAATTCTGGAACGTACTGCCCCTATTCTCTTCAATCCGACATAGCGAGAGGATTCACCGGCTACTTGGCGCACTTAACAATCCAGGCGACCCACAGTGGATCCCATTCCACGACATGCTCATGACAGACGAGCAAATCTCAGAGATTCACGCTAGATTTTCATCAAAGGATCGTAAGAAGCTAGAGGAAGCATGGTCCTTTGCTGGAATATCTAAATGGCTTTCCGAGTCTCAAGAGCCGGGCCTTCAGAAGCTAGCTAACCTAGCACATGGATACGGCATGAGCAGTCACCTACTCCATAAAGATGCTGACGGCGTAGGAATGGTCTGGGAACGCTACAGTCGAGCACCTGAAGCGCATGACGCCGTAAAACTAGGGCACTCTGCGAGAGTTGTGTCTGATATCTGTTCATTCGCACAACTTAGGCTCATGTCTTTACTACGAGCCTCAGGACAAAAGACAGAAATCTTTTCATATCTTGAGAAAAAGTATCGCCTGCCTTTGTTCGACGAACTGAGTAAGGCTAGTGCCAACTTCACAAAGACAGAATATGGGGCACGTACCTAAAAATTCGTTCAAACCGAACCAGCATCGTAGCGACCTAACTCCGAAGACTGGAAATTCTTCTTGATCGAGAGGTAACGAAAAAACCCGGCTTTCGCCGGGTTTTTCGTATCGCGTCGATGGAGCGGGCGGATCACTCCGCGGTGACGCCCTCGCCTTCCTCGACCGCCTTCATCGACAGGCGGATGCGGCCCTGCTTGTCGACTTCCAGCACCTTGACCTTCACCACGTCGCCTTCCTTCAGCTTGTCGCTGACCTTCTCGACGCGCTCGTTGGAGATCTGCGACACGTGCACCAGTCCGTCCTTGCCCGGCAGGATGGTCACGAACGCGCCGAAATCCATCAGCTTCACCACCTTGCCTTCGTAGATCCGGCCCGGCTCAACGTCCGAGGTGATCTGCTCGATGCGCGCCTTCGCGGCCTGCGCGGCGGCGGCATTCACCGAAGCGATGACGATGGTGCCGTCGTCCTGGATGTCGATCTGCGTACCGGTTTCCTTGGTGATCGCCTGGATCGTCGAACCGCCCTTGCCGATCACTTCGCGGATCTTGTCCGGGTGGATCTTGATCGTCAGCAGGCGCGGCGCGTACTCGCTCAGCTCCTCGCGCGGCGTGGTGATCGCCTTCGCCATCTCGCCGAGGATGTGCATGCGGCCCTGCTTCGCCTGCGCGAGCGCGACCTTCATGATTTCCTCGGTGATGCCCTGGATCTTGATGTCCATCTGCAGCGCGGTGACGCCGTTCGAGGAACCGGCCACCTTGAAATCCATGTCGCCGAGATGGTCTTCGTCGCCGAGGATGTCGGAGAGCACCACGTACTTGTCGTCTTCCTTCACCAGGCCCATCGCGATGCCCGCGACCGGCGCCTTCACCGGCACGCCCGCGTCCATCAGCGCCAGCGAGGAACCGCAGACCGAAGCCATCGACGAGGAACCGTTCGACTCGGTGATTTCCGACACGACGCGAATCGTGTACGGGAACGACTCCATCGACGGCATCGTCGCCAGCACGCCGCGCTTGGCGAGGCGGCCGTGGCCGATCTCGCGGCGCTTGGGCGCGCCGAAGCGGCCGGTTTCGCCGACGGAGTACGGCGGGAAGTTGTAGTGGAACAGGAAGTGTTCCTTCCACTCGCCGGCGACGTCGTCCATGATCTGGCCGTCGCGCGCAGTGCCGAGCGTGGTCACGACCAGCGCCTGGGTCTCGCCGCGGGTGAACAGCGCCGAACCGTGCACGCGCGGCAGCACGCCGACCTTGCAGGTGATCGCGCGCACGTCGTCGAGCTTGCGGCCGTCGATGCGGACCTTGGTGTCGAGCACCGAGCCGCGCATGGTCTGGTATTCGAGCTCGCCGAATTCCTTGGACATCTCGCCCGCGTTCCAGCCTTCGGATTCGGCGCGACCAGCGAGGCCAGCCATCACGTCCTTCTTGATCGCGGAAATCGCGTCGCGGCGCTGCAGCTTGTCGCGCACCTGGAAGGCGCTGGCGAGCTGGCTACCGACGGCTTCCTTCAGCGCGGCGATCATGGCCGCGTTCTTCGCCGGGGCTTCCCACGTCGACGGCTTGGTGCCGGCTTCGGTGACGAGCTCGTTGATCGCGTTGATCGCGACCTGCATGTG
Source organism: Lysobacter lycopersici (assembly GCF_007556775.1). GTDB lineage: Bacteria > Pseudomonadota > Gammaproteobacteria > Xanthomonadales > Xanthomonadaceae > Pseudoluteimonas > Pseudoluteimonas lycopersici. Next base: position 390,941 of record NZ_CP041742.1, on the reverse strand, counting down.
CTTGTGGCCGAACATCACCGCGCCGAGCATCACGTCCTCGGACAGTTCCTTGGCTTCGGATTCGACCATCAGCACCGCGTTCGAGGTGCCGGCGACGACCAGTTGCAGTTCGGAATCCTTGAGCTCGCTGACGTCGGGGTTCAGCACGTACTCGCCGTTCCTGTAGCCGACCTTCGCGGCGCCGATCGGGCCCTGGAACGGGGTGCCGCACAGCGCCAGCGCGGCGGAGGCGCCGAGCAGTGCCGGGATGTCGCCTTCCACTTCCGGGTTCAGCGACACCAGCGTCGCGATGATCTGGACTTCGTTCTTGTAGTCCTCGGGGAACAGCGGGCGGATCGGGCGATCGATCAGGCGGCTGATCAGGGTTTCCTTCTCGGTCGGGCGACCCTCGCGCTTGAAGAAGCCGCCGGGGATGCGGCCGCCGGCGTAGAACTTCTCCTGGTAGTCGACGGTGAGCGGGAAGAAGTCCTGGCCTTCGCGCGCGGACTTGGCCGCGACCGCGCTGACCAGCACTTCGGTGCCGTCGACCTTGACCAGCACGGCGCCGCCGGCCTGGCGTGCGATTTCGCCGGTTTCCAGGGTGACCTGGTGCTTGCCGTACTGGAAGGTTTTGCTGATTTTCGCCACGAGTGGTGTTTCCTTTCTGGTCTTGCGATGAACCGCCGCGGGCCCTTGCCCGCCGCGGGCGCCGGCGCCATCGCCGGACTGTTTGTGCTTGCCTGAAACGAAACTGCGGCGCATCTCTGCGCCGCAGTCGGGTGTTGGGTCAGCGGCGGAGGCCGAGCTTCTCGATCAGCGCCTTGTAGCGCTCGGCATCCTTGCGGTGCAGGTAGTCGAGCAGGCTACGGCGCTGGTTGACCATCTTCAGCAGGCCGCGCCGGCTGTGGTGGTCCTGCTTGTGGGTCTTGAAGTGCTCGGTCAGCGAGCTGATGCGCGCGCTGAGCAGGGCGACCTGGACTTCGGGCGAACCGGTGTCGTTGGCGCCGCGCTTGTTGTCTTCGATGATCTTGCCGGTATCGATGGTCATGCGTTTTTCTCGGTAGATGCGGAACCTGCAGACGCGCCGCGGTCCAATCCGACAGGATGACGACCGGGCGGCGCACCACGTGGTCCGCCGTGAACTCAGGGTGGGTTTGCCGTTTTCGCGGCGCGCGAATTGTACCGGCGAATCCTTTTGCGGACAAGGCGTTAGCCGTTCGCGGCAGCCGTCTCCGGGCCGGCGCAGGCCCAGGAAAACATGCGCTTCGGGCGCAGGCTGAAGCCGGCATCAAGCTGGCCGAGGCCGAGCGCCCGGCCGTGATGGTCGAGGATGGCCACCTCCCCAGCCGGGCCCTGAACCTGCGCCACCGCCTGCCCGCGCCCCAGCCGCGCGGCCTGGGCCGGCGCGACCACGACTTCGGGCCAAGCCACCATGCCGCTCTCGATCGGCAGCAGGCAGGCGTCCAGCGCGTGCTGGCCGCCGCGCCCGGCCAGTTCCTGCAGGGCCTCGATGGTCCACATCTTGGGTTCGCGGAACGGATCCACCCACAGCCGGCGCAGTTCGGCCACGTGCGCGCCGCAGCCCAGCGCCTCGCCGAGGTCGCGGACCAGGCTGCGCACATAGGTGCCGGAACCGCATTCCACGTGCAGGCGCAGCAGCGGTTCGCCGCCATCGAGCAGGTCCGCCGCCGATTGCAATTCGAACGCGTGCACGTCGATGCTGCGTTCCTCGACCTCGATGGTTTCGCCGCGCCGCGCCTTGGCGTACAGCGGTTCGCCGCCGCGCTTGAGCGCCGAATACACCGGCGGTCGCTGCCGGATGCGGCCGACGAACTTGCGCAGCGCCGCGTCGATGTCGTCGATGGCCAGCGCCGGCACCGGGCGTTCGCGCAAGGGTTGTCCTTCCGCATCGTCGGTGTCGGTGACGATGCCGAGCCGGGCCACGGTGTCGTAAGCCTTGCGCGCACCAAGCAGCCCGCCGGCGATCTTGGTCGCTTCGCCGAAGCACACCGGCAACAGGCCGGTGGCGAGCGGATCGAGGCTGCCGGTATGCCCGGCCTTGTCGGCCTCGAACAGGTGGCGCACGCGCTGCAGCGCCTGGTTCGAGGACAGCCCGCGCGGCTTGTCGAGCAACAGGATGCCGTCGAGCTTGCGGAAGCGTTTGCGCGGTTTGCTCACGGCGGCGATTGTAGGGCAACGACGCCGCATGGACGCCGCGCGGGATTACCCTGCGCGTGACGCATCATCCGGAACGACCGCGATGCCCGAACCACACGCCCATGCCACGCGCTGGACCCTCGACGCGACGCTCGCCTCGCTGCCCCTGCCTGCCACCGCGAAATGGCCGGATGGCGTGTTCGACATCGAGGTCTTCGCGCGCTCCGGCACCAGCCTCGAATTGTTCGCGCCGCGCGGCGAAGACCGGCAGACGCCGCACGCCCAGGACGAGTTCTATATCGTCGTCGCCGGCGAGGCCGAACTGCACGTGCGCGAAGCCGACGGCAGCATGCGCGTGCTGCCGGCGCGGCCCGGCGATGCGCTGTTCGTCGCGGCCGGCGTCGAACACCGTTTCCACGCGATCTCGGGCGATTTCGCCGCCTGGGTCGTGTTCTTCCCACGGGAGTCCGCATGAACGCGATGCACGCCATCCTCGCCGCGACCGCGATGTGCGCGGCGCCTTTCGTCGCCGGCGCAAGCGATGCCGACCCGCACGCGTCTGTGCCGGCGGACCTGCGCCAGGCCGCCGCGGATTTCGACCGCGCGCAATTGCACAGCGACGCCACGGAATTGCAGCGCCTGCTCGCCGACGACTACGTGCTCTACAACAGCTCCGGAAAGGTCGAAAACAAGGCCGATTTCATCCGCGACTACGCCGGGATGAAGCTGCAACCGTTCACGGTGGAGGACGAGACCATCCGCGTCTTCGGCGACGCCGCGGTGCTCGCCGGCGTGGCGACGCTGGGCGGCACCGACATCGCGTCGGGCGAGGCGTTTTCGGTGCGGTTGCGCTTCGCCGACGTGTGGCGCAAGCGCGACGGGCGTTGGCAGGTGGCGTTCACCCAGGCCACGCGCGCGGCGTCGCCCTGACGCGGGATCAGTCGTCGGCCGCGCCGACGTCGCGCAGCAGGTTGTCGATGCGCTCGCCGCGATCGACCGAATCGTCGTACTGGAAATGCAGCTCCGGCACGTGCCGCATCTTCACCGCGCGCGCGAGGCGGAAGCGGATCTCGCCCGCGTTCGCCTTCAATCCCTTCAGCGCTTCGGCGGCGCGTTCGCCCTGCAAGGCCGTGACGAAGACCTTGGCGTGGGCGAGGTCGCGGGTGACTTCGACGTCGGACACGCTGACCGAAGGCAAGGCGTGCTCGGCCACGGCCTCGCGCACCAGCGTGCCCAGCTCGCGACGGAGCTGGGCGGCAATGCGGTCGGTGCGGTGGAAGGATTTCTGCGCCATCGCGGTTACAGCGTGCGCTGGACCTCGATGCGCTCGAAGCATTCGATCTGGTCGCCAGGCTGCACGTCGTTGTAGGCCTTGACGCCGATGCCGCACTCGGTGTTCTCGCGGACTTCGTCCACGTTCTCCTTGAAGCGGCGCAGCGATTCCAGTTCGCCTTCGAACACCACCACGCTATCGCGCAGCACGCGGATCGGGCGGTTTTTCTTGACCACGCCCTCGACCACCATGCAGCCGGCGACCGCGCCGAACTTGGAGCTGCGGAACACGTCGCGCACCTCAGCGATGCCGATGATCTCCTCGCGGATCTCCTTGCCGAGCACGTTCGACGCGACCTGCTTCACCTGGTCGATGACGTCGTAGATGATCGAGAAGTAGCGCAGGTCGAGCCCGTTTGACTCGATCACCTTGCGCGCGGAGGCGTCGGCGCGCACGTTGAAGCCGATGATCGTGGCCTTGGCGGTGGCCGCGGCGTTGGCATCGGATTCGGTGATGCCGCCCACGCCGGACACGATGACGTTGATGCGGATCTGGTCGTTCGACAACCCGACCAGCGCCTCGCGCAATGCCTGCACCGAACCCTGCACGTCGGCCTTGACCACGAGGTTCAGCGACTGCTGCGCGGCACCCTCGCCCATCTGCGCCATGATGTCTTCCATGCGGTTGCCCGCCTTGGCGACGAGGCGCGATTCGCGGCGCTTGGCGTCGCGCTGCTGCGCGACGTCCTTGGCCAAGCGTTCGTCGGCGACCACGACGAAGTCGTCGCCCGCGTCGGGCACGCCCGAGAGGCCGAGCAACTGCACCGGAATCGACGGGCCAGCCTCTTCCACCTGCTGGCCGTTCTCGTCGAACAGCGCGCGCACGCGGCCGTACTGGATGCCGCAGACCAAGTAGTCGCCGCGATGCAGCGTGCCTTGCTGCACCAGCACCGTCGCGACCGGACCGCGGCCCTTGTCGAGCGCGGATTCGATCACCACGCCGGTGGCGCGGCTGTCGCGCACTGCCTTCAGTTCCAGCACTTCGGCCTGCAGGTTGATCGCGTCGAGCAGGTTGTCGACGCCCTGCCCGGTCTTCGCCGACAGTTCGACCATCTGCGTGTCGCCGCCGAAATCCTCGGCCACGACGTCGTGCGCGAGCAATTCGTTCTTGACCCGCGACGGATCCGCGTCGGACTTGTCGATCTTGTTGATCGCCACGATCAGCGGCACGCCGGCCGCCTTCGCGTGCTGCACCGCCTCGACGGTCTGTGGCATCACGCCGTCGTCGGCGGCGACCACCAGCACCACGATGTCGGTGAGCTTCGCGCCGCGCGCGCGCATCTGGGTGAACGCGGCGTGGCCCGGGGTATCGAGGAAGCTGATCGTGCCCTTCGGCGTTTCGACGTGGTAGGCGCCGATGTGCTGGGTGATGCCGCCGGCTTCGCCGGAAGCGACCTTGGTGCTGCGGATGTAGTCGAGCAGCGAGGTTTTGCCGTGGTCGACGTGGCCCATGATGGTGACCACCGGCGGGCGCGCATCGCCATCGCCCTGCGCCTCGCCGGCCAGCGCCAGCAGTTCGCTCTCGGCGTCGTCGGCGGTGGCGCGCACCGCGTTGTGGCCGAGCTCCTCGGTGACCAGCACCGCGGTGTCGTGGTCGATGCTCTGGGTGATGGTCGCCATCACGCCCATCTTGAACAGCGCCTTCACCACGTCGCCGCCCTTGAGCGCGAGCTTCGAGGCGAGGTCGGCGACGGTGATGGTGTCCCCGATCGCCACTTCGCGCACGACCGGCGCGGTCGGGCGGTTGAACCCGGTGCCGGTGCGGCTCTGGTCGACCTGGCGGCGCGGCCTGGACTTGCCGCGGGTGCTGCTGGTGCGGCGCGCGCGCTCGGCCGCGGACAGGTGCAACTGCCCGGCGAAGCGCGCGGTGTTGTCGTCGTCCTCGACGCTGGCGACCATCACGTGCGAACCGCGGTTGCCCTTGTGCTTCGGACCCAGGCGATCGTCGGTGCGCGGCGCGGCAGGCTTCGGATGGCCATGGCCGTGGCCGTGGTGGCCGCCCGCCTTGCGCGCGCCGCCTTCCTCATCGGTCCCTGCCGCCGCGGCGGCGAGTTCGGCTTCGGCGCGCAGGCGCGCGGCTTCTTCCTCGGCGCGGCGGCGCTGCTCGGCGGCATCTTCCGCGCGCTGCTTGTCCTGTTCGGCCAGGCGCTGCTGCTCGCTGAGGTTGCGCTGCCTGGAATCCTCGAGCTTGCGCAGGATCTCCGCGCGCTCGTCGTCCGCCGGCGCCTGTTCCGCGGCCCCGGCCGCCGCTGGCGACTTGACCAAGGTGACGCGCTTGCGCACGACCACGTCCACGGTCTGCTTGTTCTTGCCGCCGCCGACGGTCAGTTCCTGCTTGCGGCTACGGTTGAGCGTGATCTTCTTCGGCGCCGTCGATTCCTCGGCGGGCTGCTCGGCCTTGCCGTGGGTACGGCGCAGGAAGCCGAGGAGCTTGACCTTCTCGGTGCTGGTGACGACCTGGTCGGGGTCGTTGAAGGACATGCCGGCTTCCGCCAGTTGTTCCAGCAACTTGTCGACCGGCGTGTTGACCAGCGCTGCGAGCTTGCGGATGGTGGTCTGCTGCGACATTCGGTTTCCGTTTCCTGTGAGTCCATTGTAGGACGGGTTGCGACCCGCCACCTTGCGATCCCGCCGGCGACACTCGGCGGGCCAAGGCCCGCCCTACGTCGCGGCGCTCACGACTCCCGCTCGAGGCGCGCGATTTCCTCGGCGCGCGCGGCAAGGATCAGCGCGGCGGCGCGCGCTTCGTCCAGGCCCTCGATGCCGAATTCCGCGATTTCGTCCGCGCCCAGGTCGGAGAGTTCCTCGCTGGTGCGAACGCCATTCCCGGCCAGCGCGTACGCGGTCTCGTCGTCCATGCCCTCGAGCGCGAGCAGGTCTTCGGCCGGCGCGTTCTCGTCGAGCTCTTCCTCGACCGCGAGTGCGTCGTTGAGCAGCGCATCGCGGGCGCGGGCGCGCAGCTCCTCGACGATGTCCTCGTCGAAGCCCTCGACCGCCAGCAATTCGCCGACCGGCACGTAGGCGATTTCCTCGACCGTGCTGAAACCCTCGGCGACCAGGATGCCGGCGATTTCCTCGTCGACCTCGAGCTTGTCCATGAACAGGGCGCGCGCCTTGAGCTGCTCGGCTTCGCTCTTGGCCTGCACCTGGTCGGCGGTCATCACGTTGAGTTGCCAGCCGGTGAGGCGGCTGGCGAGACGCACGTTCTGGCCGCCCTTGCCGATCGCCTTCGCCAGTTGGTCCTCGGCGACGGCGAGGTCCATCGAATGCTTGTCCTCGTCGACGACGATGGACTGCACCTCGGCCGGCGCCATCGCGTTGATCACGAACTGCGCCGGGTTGTCGCTCCACAGGATGATGTCGACGCGTTCGCCGTTGAGCTCGTTCGACACCGCCTGCACGCGCGAGCCGCGCATGCCGATGCAGGCGCCGATGGGATCGGTGCGGTTGTCGTGCGCGAGCACCGCGATCTTGGCGCGGTCGCCCGGGTCGCGGGCACAGGCCATGATCGAGACCAGGCCCTGGCCGACTTCCGGCACCTCGAGCTTGAACAGTTCCATCATGAATTCGGGTGCGGCGCGGCTGATGAACAGCTGCGGGCCGCGTGGTTCGCTGCGCACGTCGAACAGGTAGCCGCGGACGCGGTCGCCGGCGCGCAGCACGTCGCGCGGGATGCCCTTGTCCTTGGGGATGAAGCCTTCGGCGTTGCCGCCGAGGTCGACGTAGATGTTGCCGCGCTCGGCGCGCTTGACCGCGCCGGTGATCAGCTCGCCGACGCGATCCTTCCACGCGTCCACGACCTGCTGGCGCTCGGCCTCGCGCACGCGCTGCACGATCACCTGCTTGGCGGCCTGCGCGGCGATGCGCCCGAAGTCCGGGTTCTCGATGCCTTCCTCGATGAAATCGCCGACCTCGACGTCCTCGCTTTCGTCGAGCGCGTCCATCAGGCGGATCTGGCGGTCCGGCGACTCCATCACCACGTCGTCGGCGACGACTTCCCAGCGGCGGAAGGTTTCGTAGCTGCCGTCCTTGGGATCGATGGCCACGCGCACCAGCACGTCCTGGTCGACGTAGCGCTTCTTCGCGGCCGAGGCCAGCGCGGCCTCGATGGCCTCGAGGATCACTGATTCCGGCACGCCCTTTTCGGCCGCGACCGCATCGACGACGAGGAGAAGTTCCTTGCTCATTTCCCGTTACTCCGCAACTGGCGGCTTCTTCGCCGCCGACTTGTTGGTTGGATGCTTCTGCGCGGGCTTTCGACCCGCCGGCTTTCGATCAGCCTGTTTTTTCTGCTTGCCCGGCCGCGCATCACGCCCGGATTTGTCCACGGCCGGGGCCAGGCCCAATGCCACCCAGTCCGGCACCAGCTTCGCCTTGTCGATGTTGTCGACCGCGACGACGAGTTCCTTGCCGTCGACGTCGAACGCCACGTCGCCGCCGTCCACGCGCAGGATCCTGCCCTGCAGGCGTCGGCGACCGTCCTGCGGCAGCTTCAGCGCGACCTTGGCGGTCTCGCCGGCGAAGCGCGCGAACTGCGCGGCGCCGAACAGCGGGCGTTCCAGCCCGGGCGAGGACACTTCCAGCGTGTAATTGCCGCTGATCGGGTCGGCGACATCGAGCTGCGCCGAAACTTCGCGGCTCACGCGTTCGCAATCCTCGATGCCGACGGTGCGTTCGCCCGCTTCCGATTCCGGAACGTCGATGTACAGGCGCAGCACCGCGCCGCCCGGCGCGGGCAGGTATTCGGCGCCGAGCAGTTCGAGCCCGAGGGCCCGCACCGTTGGTGCCAGCAACGCGGCGATTTCGCCAGCCTTGTCCATCGATTTGCGAATGAAACTCCAGGAACGACAAAGGGCCCATTGGGCCCTTGTCCGATGACGCTGGATGCGAAACCCGGGAACAGCGGATTTCGCGAGCCCACTCCTGCGATCAACCCGTCCAGGCGTCCAAAGCAGAAGGTGGTAGCGGGGGCAGGATTTGAACCTGCGACCTTCGGGTTATGAGCCCGACGAGCTGCCAGACTGCTCCACCCCGCAGCAGAGACGCGGGATTATGGTGATCGGACCAGTTCTTTGCAAGCCGTTTACGTGAACGATCGCAGGCACCACGCCATCAGCGGGTTCCAGAACAGGCCGAGCACCAGCAGCGCGAGCGCGTTCACCGCCAGCGCCAGCCGCACCGGACGGTCGCTGCGCGGCGCCGGTGCGCCTTCCGGCGGCGGGTCGAAGTACATGGCCTTGACCACGCGCAGGTAGTAGAAGCAGCCGATCACCGCGAACACGATGCCGACGATCGCCAGCCACATCAGGTCGCCCTGGATGGTCGCGCGCAGTACCGCGAGCTTGGCCCAGAAACCGAGGAACGGCGGGATGCCGGCCATCGAGAACATCACGCACAGCACCAGCCCGGCCAGCCACGGGTCGCGCTGGTTGAGGCCCTTGAAGTCATCGATGCGATCGGCCTCGAAGCCGCGGCTCGACATCGCGATGATCGCGCCGAACGCGGCCGCGGACATGATCGCGTAGACGATCACGTAGAACATAGCCGCGGCGTAACCCTGCGCATTGCCGCCGGCGAGGCCGAGGAACACGAAGCCGATGTGCGAGACGGCGGAATACGCCAGCATGCGCTTGAGGTTGGCCTGCATCAGCGCGACCAGGTTGCCGACCACCAGCGAGGCCGCGGCCAGTCCCGCGAGCAGCAATCGCCAGTGGTCGTCGAGCGGACCGACGCCGTTCTCGAGCAGGCGGAAGGCGAGCGCGAACGAGGCCAGTTCCGGCGCCGAGCCGAGGAACAGCGTGATCGGGGTCGGCGCGCCCTGGTAGGTATCGGGCACCCACATGTGGAACGGCGCGGCGCCGAACTTGAACGCGATGCCGGCGATCATGAATACCGTGCCGGCCAGCAGCAGCCCCGGTTCCGACGAACCGGCGACCGCGGCGCGCAGCGTGGCGAGGTCGAGCGTGCCGGTCGCGCCGTACAGCAGCGACATGCCGTACAGGAGCAGGCCCGAGGCCAGCGAGCCGAGCACGAAATACTTCATCGCCGCTTCGGAGGCGAGCGGGTTGTCGCGGTCGATCGCGACCAGCGCGTACGAGGACAGCGCCAGCATCTCCAGCCCGAGGTAGACCATCACCAGGCTTCCGGCGGACACCAGCAGCATCATGCCGAGCGTGGCGAACAGCATCATCACCGCGACTTCGCCCTTGAGCAGGCCGCGTTCGCGCAGGTACGGCCAGGCATAGACCAGGGCGAGTGCGACCAGCACGCAGGCACCGGCGTTGAGCACGTCGGACATCGTGTCGCGGACGAACATCCCGGACAGCACCGTGCCCTGCCCGCCGATGCCGGCGAACGACATCCATGCGACCACCAGCAGCAACGCGATCGCGCCCACCCAGGTGATCGCGCGGCGCGCGTCGTCCAGGAACAGGTCCAGCATCAGCAGCGCGAACGCGCCGGCGACCAGCACGAGCTCCGGCAGCAGCGGCAGCAGATCGGCGGCGGTTGGCATCGGCAGCATGCGGCGTCTTCCCGGGATTCGTCAGAGCTTGGTCGCGGCCAACTGGCCGACGAGCTGGGCGATGGAGGGTTCCATCAGGTCGGTGAGCGGCTTGGGCCAGATGCCGATCAGCAGCACGCCGGCGGCGAACATGCCGAGCACGATCCATTCGCGAAGGTTCATGTCCGGCATCGTCGCGACCGCCGGGTTGGTGACTTCGCCCCAGATCACGCGCTTGGTCAGCCACAGGGTGTAGCCGGCGCCGGTGATCAACGTGGTCGCGGCGGCGAACGCGATCAGCGGGTGCTGCTGGAACGAGGACAGGATGACCATGAACTCGCCGACGAAGCCGCTGGTGCCCGGCAGGCCGGAATTGGCCATCGCGAACAGCACCCAGAACAGCGCGAACCACGGCATGACGTTCGCCACGCCGCCGTAGTCGCGGATCATGCGCGTGTGCAGGCGGTCGTAGAGCACGCCGACGCAGGAGAACATCGCGCCGGAGACGAAGCCATGCGAGATCATCTGCACCATCGCGCCCTGCATGCCCAGTTGCGCGCCATCGGCGTTGCCGGCGTCGCGCACCAGCGCCACCGCGACGAACACGCCGAGGGTGACGAAACCCATGTGCGCGACCGACGAATACGCGATCAGCTTCTTCATGTCGTCCTGCACCAGGGCGACGAGGGCGACGTAGACGATCGCGATGATCGACAGCGCGATCACCAGCCAGGCGTACTCGTGGCTTGCGTCCGGCAGGATCGGCAGGCTGAAGCGCAGGAAGCCGTATCCGCCGATCTTCAGCATGATCGCGGCCAGGATCACCGAGCCCGCGGTCGGCGCCTCGACGTGCGCGTCCGGCAACCAGGTGTGCACCGGGAACATCGGCACCTTCACCGCGAACGCGATCAGGAACGCGAAGAACAGCCACGCCTGTTCGGGCATGGTCAACGGCATCGAAGCCATGTCCGCGAGCTGCCAGCTACCGCCCTTCAGGTACAGCCAGATCAACCCGACCAGCATGAACACCGAGCCGAGGAAGGTGTACAGGAAGAACTTGAGCGAGGCGTAGACGCGGCGCGGGCCGCCCCACACGCCGATGATCACGAACATCGGGATCAGCATCGCCTCGAAGAACACGTAGAACAGCAGCGCGTCCATCGCGCAGAACACGCCGATCATCAGGCCTTCGAGCAGCAGGAACGCGGCGTAGTACTGGCTCACGCGCTTGTCCACGCCCCACGCGCCGATCAATGCGAGCACGGTGGTCAGCGTCGTGAGCGCGATCAGCGCGATCGAGATGCCGTCGGCGCCGAGGTGGTAGCGGATGTCGTAGGCCGGGATCCACGCATGCTGTTCGACGAACTGCATGCCGGCGTTGGCGTGGTCGAACCCGGTCAGCAGCGGCACGCTCAGCGCCAGCGTCGCCACGGCGAAGGCCAGGCCCAGCCAGCGCGCCATGTCCGCGCGCGCATTGCCGAGCAGCAGGCAGCATGCGCCGCCGAGGATCGGCAGCCATACCAGCAGGCTCAGCAACGGGAAGGTCGAGGGCTCGGTCACGGGCTGGGGTTCCTGTCGATCACTGCCAGAACCGGACGACCACGCCGAGCAGCGCGATCAGGCCGAGGATCATGGCGAAGGCATAGTGGTAGAGGTAACCGGATTGCGTCTTGCGCAGCAGCCCGGCGAGCAGGTCGACGAGGCGCGCGCTGCCGTTGACGAACAGGCCGTCGATCACCTTCGCGTCGAACATGCGCGACAACTTGCCCAGCGCGATGCCGCCGCCGGCGAAACCGCCGATCCACAGGTTGTCGGCCCAGTATTTGTTTTCGAGCACGCGCTTCGGCAACGCGAAGATCCGCGCCGCTTTCGCCGGCAGGCCGGGCTTCCACCAGTACATGACGGTCGCCAGCAGGAAGCCCGAGAAGGCGAGCCAGAACGCTGGCGCCTTGAATCCGTGCAGCGCGAAATCGACGGGGCCGTGCCAGCCCTCTTCCGCGATCTTCGCGACGACATCGCGCGCTTCGGGCACGTCGATCGCGCCGAGGAAGAACGGCAACTGCTTCGCGTGGCCGAGCATGTCGGTGCCGAACAGCATCGGGCCGACGGTCAGGAAGCCGATCACCGCCGAGGGAATCGCCAGTAGCACCAGCGGCAGCGTCACCACCCACGGCGATTCGTGCGGCTCGTGGCCGTGTCCATGATCGTCGTGCGCGTGGCCGTCGTGGCCGTCGTGCGCATGCGCGGCATCGTGATGCGCGTCGGCGTGCTTCCAGCGCGCTTCGCCGAAGAAGGTCATGTACAGCAGGCGGAAGCTGTAGAACGCGGTGACGAACGCGCCGAGCAGCACCGCCCAGTAACCGTAGCTCGCGATGCTCCAGAAGGGTGCGCCGTGGGCGTGCTCGGCGGCGGCCTCGATGATGGTGTCCTTCGAATAGAACCCGCTGAAGAACGGCGTGCCGACCAGCGCCAGGGTGCCGATCCACATCGTGATGTGGGTGATCGGCATGAGCTTGCGCAGGCCGCCCATCTTGCGCATGTCCTGCTCGTGGTGCATGCCGATGATGACCGAGCCCGCGCCGAGGAACAGCAGCGCCTTGAAGAAGGCATGCGTCATCAGGTGGTAGACCGCGGCCGAATACGCCGAGACACCCAGCGCCACGGTCATGTAGCCGAGCTGCGACAGGGTGGAATACGCGACGACGCGCTTGATGTCGTTCTGCACGATGCCGATGAGGCCGGTGAAGAACGCGGTGGTCGCGCCGATGAACAGCACGAAGTTGAGCGCAGTCTGGCTCAGCTCGAACAGCGGCGACATGCGCGCGACCATGAAGATGCCGGCGGTCACCATCGTCGCGGCGTGGATCAGCGCCGAGATCGGGGTCGGGCCTTCCATCGAATCCGGCAGCCACACGTGCAGCGGCACCTGCGCCGACTTGCCCATCGCGCCGACGAACAGGCAGATGCAGATCACGGTGGCGACCGACCACGACCACATCCCGCTCGTCGCATTGTCCTGATTGAAGAACTCGCCGAGATGATGGCCGACGATGGTCGGGGCGTTCGCGAAAACAGTCGCGTAGTCGAGCGTACCGAACCAGTACAGCACCGCGGCGATGCCGAGCAGGAAGCCGAAGTCGCCGACGCGGTTGACCAGGAACGCCTTGAGGTTGGCGAAGATCGCGGTCGGGCGCTTGAACCAGAAACCGATCAGCAGGTACGAGACCAGGCCCACCGCTTCCCAGCCGAAGAACAGCTGCAGGAAGTTGTTGCTCATCACCAGCATCAGCATGCTGAAGGTGAACAGCGAGATGTAGCTGAAGAATCGCTGGTAGCCGTCGTCGTCGGCCATGTAGCCTATGGTGTACACATGCACCAGCAACGAAACGAAGGTGACGACCACCATCATCATCGCGGTCAGCTTGTCGACCATGAAGCCGACGTGGGCCTGGATGCCGCCGGTTTGGAAGAAGCTGTAGACGTTCTCGTTGAACGGCACCGCGCCCTGCAACAACTGCCACAGCACCATGCAGGACAATGCGCAGCTCACGGCGACGCCGAGGATGGTGGCACTGTGCGCGCCGACGCGGCCGATGCGGCGGCCGAACAGGCCGGCGAGGATCGCACCCAGCAACGGGGCCAGCACGATCAGCAGCAGGTGGGTCTTTGAAATCACCATGCCGTCAGCCCTTGAGCATGTCGATGTCGGCGACGTCGATCGTGCGCCGGTTGCGGAACAGGGTCACGAGGATCGCGAGGCCGATCGCGGCCTCGGCCGCGGCCACGGTCAGGATGAAGAACACGAATACCTGCCCGGCCGCGTCGCCGAGCTGGCGCGAGAACGCGACGAAATTGATGTTCACTGACAGCAGCAGCAGCTCGATGCACATCAGCAGCACGATGACGTTCTTGCGGTTGAGGAAGATGCCCGCCACGGCGATGCAGAACAGCACCGCGCTGAAGGCGAGGTAGTGGCCGAGGGTCAGGCCATGCCCAAGCAATGCGTTCATGCCCCGCCCTCCCCGCCATCGGCTCGTGGCTTCGCCGGTTCCATCTTCACGATGCGCACGCGGTCCTGCGCGCGGACGCCGGCCTGCCACGACGGATCCTGGTGCTTGGCGCCAACGCGGCGGCGCAGGGTCAGCATCACCGCCGCGATCACCGCCACGGTCAGGATCACCGCGGCCGTCTCGAACGGCAGCATGAAACCGGTGAACAGCGACTCCGCCAGCCAGTGGGTGTTGCCGCTGGCCGAATCCGCGGCCATCGCCGCGTCGTTCGCCGCGAACCCCGTCGCCACGCGCGACTTGACCCCGATCAGCGCCAGCATCTCGCCCAGCATCACCACCGCGACCAGCAGGCCGACCGGCAGGTAGCGCACGTAGCCTTCGCGGATCCTGGCGATGTCGATGTCCAGCATCATCACCACGAACAGGAACAGCACCATCACCGCGCCGACGTAGACCAGCACCAGCGCGACGCCGAGGAATTCGGCGCCGATCAGCAGCCACGAACAGGCGACCGAGAAGAACGTCAGCACCAGGAACAGCGCGGCATGCACCGGGTTGCGCACGCCGATCACCCCGACCGCGGAAGCGACCGCAAGGGCGGCGAAGGCATAGAACAGGGCCAATGCGTAGTCCATGCGATCCTCAGCGGTAAGGCGCGTCGGCGGCGCGGCGTTCGGCGATGCCGGCTTCGAGGCGGTCGCCCAGGGCCAGCAACTGCGGCTTGGTCAGGATGTTCTCGCCGCGCTTTTCCATGTGGTATTCGAGCACGTGCGTCTCCACGATCGAATCGACCGGGCAGGATTCCTCGCAGAAACCGCAGAAGATGCACTTGAACAGGTCGATGTCGTAGCGCGTGGTGCGGCGGGTGCCGTCGGCGCGCTGTTCGGAATCGATGGTGATCGCCAGCGCAGGGCACACCGCTTCGCACAATTTGCAGGCGATGCAGCGTTCCTCGCCGTTCGGATAGCGGCGCAGCGCGTGCAACCCGCGGAAGCGCGGCGACTGCGGCGTCTTCTCCATCGGGTACATCAGCGTGTACTTCGGACGCCACAGGTACTTGAAGGTCAGCCACATGCCCTGCAGCAGCTCGACCAGCAGCAGGCCCTTGAACCAAGCGAAGATCCTGCCCATCACGCACCCACCTCGAACACGCCGTAGTAAGCCATCAGCGCGGTCGCGCAGATCCATGCCAGCGTCACCGGGATGAAGACCTTCCAGCCCAGGCGCATGATCTGGTCGTAGCGGTAGCGCGGGAACGTGGCGCGGAACCAGATGAAGCAACTGGCGAAGAAGAACACCTTGGCGAACAGCCACCACCAGCCGTCCACCGACAGCAGCGGGATGCCCCAGCCGTGGAAGGGGCTGAGCCAGCCGCCGACGAAGAAGATCGCGGTCAGGAAGCTGACCAGGATCATGTTCGCGTATTCGGCGAGGAAGAACAGCGCGAACTGCGAGCCGGAATACTCGACCATGTGCCCGGCGACGATTTCCGATTCGCCTTCCACCACGTCGAACGGCGCGCGGTTGGTCTCGGCGACGCCGGAAATGAAGTAGACGAGGAACAGCGGCAGCAGCGGGAACCAGAACCATTCGAACGGACCCGCGTCGCCGGCCTGCGCATTGACGATGTCGGTGAGGTTGAGGCTGCCGGCCGCGATCAGCACGCCGACCATGGCGAAACCCATCGCAATTTCGTAGCTCACCACCTGCGCGGCCGAACGCATCGCGCCGAGGAAGGCGTACTTCGAGTTCGAGGCCCAGCCGGCGAGGATGATGCCGTACACGCCGAGCGAGGTCATGGCCAGCAGGTACAGCAGGCCGGCATTCGCGTTCGACAGCACCAGCTTCGCGTCGAACGGCACCACCGCCCAGGCCGCGAACGCCGGCGCGAGGGTGATCAGCGGCGCCAGCACGTACAGCACCTTGCTCGCCTCGGTCGGGCGGATCACTTCCTTGAACAGCAGCTTGAACACGTCGGCGAAGGCCTGGAGCACGCCGAAGCCGACGTACATCGGCCCGTGGCGGACGTGCATCCAGCCGATCAGCTTGCGTTCCCACACCACGTAGAAGGCGACGGCGAGGATCACCGGCACGGCGATGGCGAGGATCTTCAGCACGATCCACGCGACCACGCCGAACGCGCCCAGGGACATCAGCGCGGCATGCAACGGATCGAACAACTGCGAGAGCAAGGTGGCGGTGTTCATGCCGGGCGCACCTCGACGCGTGCGCTGGACAGCGGCGCGGTGGCGCCGAAGCCGGATTCGACCCAGGCCACGCCCTGCGCGACGCGTGCATCGATCGCGACCTGCAACGTGGCGGTGCCGACAGCCGTGGCGAACTTCGCCATCGCGCCATCGGCGATGCCGAGCGCGGAGGCGTCGGCGGGATTCAGCGCCGCGCGCGGGCCGGCGTTGAGCGGATGCGCCTGCAACGCCGCGGCGCGGCGCACGGTGGCGTCGACGCGGTAGATCGCCTGCGACACGACAAGTTCCAAGCCCTGCTGTGGGAGCGACGGAAGTCGCGACGCATCGCCACTCCGGGTCGCGGCTGAAGCCGCTCCTACAGTGGAAATTCCCGCGCGCAATCCATCGAGATCGGTGAATTCGAAGCCCGGCGCATCCAGCATCGCACCGAGCGCACGCAGCACGCGCCAGCCCGGGCGCGCGTCGCCGCGCAGCTTGCCGGCGGCCTGGCTGCGCTGTTCGCGGCCTTCGAGGTTGACCAGCGTCGCCTCGATTTCCGAAATCGCGCCGATCGGCAGGATTACGTCGGCCACGCGTCGCGTGGATTGGCAGGCGTAGTGGCTGAACGCGACCACGCGTGCATCGCCCAGCGCCTTGAGCGCGGCGTGCTGGTCGGCGAAATCCAGCCCCGGCTCCAGTCCGTACACGACATAGGCCTTGCGCGGGTCGCGCAGCATCGCCTGCGCATCGCGCGCGGCGGGCAACACGCCCATGCGCGCGAGGCCGAGCGCATTCGCGCCCTGCGGGATGCGGCAGATTTTCGCGTTCTTCGCCGCGGCGAAATCGGCCACGGCCTTGCGGATCGCCGCGGCATGCGGGCTGTTTTCGGCCACGCCACCGACGATCACCGCGACGCTGTTCGCGTCGCCGACATCGACGTTCGCCAACACGGACGCGATTTGCGACGGCGGCACGATGCCGCTCGAAGCGACCGGGAACGCGAATTCGAAATCGACCGGATTGACCACGTGCACCTTGGCCCCGCGCAGGGTCGCCCGACGCACGCGATGGTGCAGCAGCGGCACTTCATGGCGCAGGTTGCTGCCGACGATGACGATGGCGCCAGCTTGTTCGAGTTCGGCGACCGGCATGCCGAAGGCTTCGGCCGTCGCGCCATCGCTCAGGTCGATCTGCGCAATGCGATGGTCGAGGTTGCCGCTGCCGAGCGCTTCGGCGAGGCGCGCGAGCAAGGCGCCCTCCTCGTTCGAGGTCGCCGGATGCACCAGCACGCCGAGGTCGTCGCCGCCGCTGTTCGAAGACGTGCTTTCGCGCAGGATCTTCGCCGCTTCCGCCAGCGCTTCGTCCCACGTCGCCTCGCGGAAGTTCTCGCCGTCGCGGATCAGGGGAACCGACGCGCGATCCTCGGCGTACAGGCCCTGGTGCGCGTAACGATCGCGGTCCGAGAGCCAGCACTCGTTCACCGCTTCGTTGTCGCGCGGCACGCTGCGCAGGATCTCGCCGCGTCGCACGTGGTGGAACAGATTGCTACCGAGCGCGTCGTGCCAGCCCAGCGATTCCCTGGCGGTCAGTTCCCACGGCCGCGCCTTGAAGCGGAACACCTTGTTGGTCAGCGCGCCGACCGGGCAGACGTCGATGACGTTGCCGGAGAGTTCGGTCGTCAACGGCTTGCCGTCGTAGGTGCCGATCTGCAGGTTCTCGCCGCGCTGCATGCCGCCGAGTTCGTAGGTGCCGGCGATGTCCGCGGTGAAGCGCACGCAGCGCGTGCACTGGATGCAACGGGTCATGTCGCTGGCGACCAGCGGCCCGAAATCCTCGTCAGCCACAACGCGCTTGCGCTCGGAGAAGCGCGACACCGAACGGCCGTAGCCCAGCGAGAGGTCCTGCAATTCGCATTCGCCGCCCTGGTCGCAGATCGGGCAGTCCAGCGGATGGTTGATCAGCAGGAACTCCATCACGTTGCGCTGCGACTGCAGGGCCTTGTCGCTGCGCGTGAACACCTTCATGCCGTCGGCGACCGGCGTGGCGCAGGCCGGCTGCGGCTTGGGCAGCGGCTTGCCGCCCATTTCCGCCTCGACCAGGCACATGCGGCAGTTCGCCGCGATCGGCAGCTTGTCGTGATAGCAGAAACGCGGGATCGGGATGCCGGCCTTGTCCGCGGCCTGGATGATCATCGAACCCTTGGGCGCGGCGCATTCCACGCCGTCAATGAAGACGGTGACGTGGTCGGGCGGCAGTTTCGGGTTCACCGGCTGCGCACTCATGCCGCGACCTCCACCGGCTTCACCAGCGTGCCCGCGCGTTCGTCGTCGACGTAGAAGCGCTTGTTCACGATGGCGTATTCGAACTCGTGCCAGAAATGGCGCAGGAAGCCCTGCACCGGCCACGCCGCGGCTTCGCCGAAGGCGCAGATGGTGTGGCCCTCAATCTGTCCGGCCGAAGCCTTGAGCATGTTCAGGTCGTCCACCGTCGCCTCGAAGTTGGCGATGCGGGTGAGCATGCGGTACATCCAGCCGGTGCCTTCGCGGCACGGCGTGCACTGGCCGCAGCTTTCCTTGAAGTAGAAGCGTGCGATGCGCTGGCAGGCGCGGACCATGCAGGTGGTTTCGTCCATCACCACCACTGCGCCAGAACCGAGGCCGGAACCGGCCTTCTGGATGGAGTCGTAATCCATGGTGCAGGCGAGCATCGTCTCCGCCGGCAGCACCGGCATCGACGAACCGCCCGGGATCACCGCCTTCAACTTGTGGCCGTTGCGCACGCCGCCGGCCATGGCCAGCAGGTCGGCGAACGGCGTGCCGAGGCGGATCTCGAAGTTGCCCGGATTGTTGACGTGGCCGGAAATCGAAAACACCTTCGGCCCGCCGTTGTTCGGCTTGCCGAGGTTGGCGAACCATTCCGCGCCGTTGCGCACGATCGCCGGCACCGAGGCATAGGTTTCGGTGTTGTTGATCGTGGTCGGCTTGCCGTACAGGCCGAAATTGGCAGGGAACGGCGGCTTGTAGCGCGGCTGGCCCTTCTTGCCTTCCAGCGACTCCATCAGCGCGGTTTCCTCTCCGCAGATGTAGGCGCCCGCGCCGAGCGCGTTGTAGATGTCGATATCGACGCCGCTGCCGAGAATGTCCTTGCCCAGCCAGCCGTTGGCGTAGGCCTCGCGCGTCGCTTCTTCCAGGTGCTCGAACGGCTCGTGGTGGAATTCGCCGCGCAGGTAGTTGTAGGCGACGCTGGAACCGGTCGCGTAGCAGGCGATCGCCATGCCCTCGATCACCGCGTGCGGGTTGTAGCGCAGGATGTCGCGATCCTTGGCTGTGCCCGGTTCGGATTCGTCCGAATTGCACAGGATGTATTTCTGTCCCGGGCCTTTCGGCATGAAGCTCCACTTCAGGCCGGTCGGGAAACCCGCGCCGCCGCGTCCGCGCAGGCCGGAAGCCTTGACCATGTCGACGACCGCGGCCGGCTCGATCTTCTCGCTCAGGATCTTGCGCAGCGCGCTGTAGCCGCCGGTCTTGAGGTAGTTCTCGTACGACCACGGCTTGTCGAAGTGCAGCGTCGTATAGACGACGTTGTGCTCCTGCGGCGCCGGTCCGACCGGGCCGTAGCCTTCCGAGTAGTGGCTATGTCCGCCCATTACTTCAGCCCGTCCAGCAGCTCGTCGACTTTCGCCGCATCGAGCTTCTCGTGGTAATGCCCGTTGATCACGACCACCGGCGCGCCGCAGCAGGCGGCCACGCATTCTTCCTCGCGCTTGAGGTAGACGCGGCCGTCGGCGGTGGATTCGCCGAGCCTGCAGCCGAGCTTCTTCTCCGCGTGTTCGACCAGTTGCTCGGCGCCGTTGAGCCAGCAGCTGATGTTGGTGCAGAAGGCGACGTTGTTGCGGCCGACCTTTTCGGTTTCGAACATCGAATAGAAGGTCGCGACCTCGTAGGCCCAGACCGGCGGGAGGTCGAGGTACTTCGCGACCGCAGCGATGATCTCGTCGCTCAGCCAGCCGCCGTTCTGTTCCTGCGCGGCGAACAGCCCCTGCAGCACGGCGGAGCGCTTGCGGTCGGCCGGGAACTTGGCCAGCCAGTGGTCGATGTGCGCACGCGTTTCCGCCGAGAGCGCGACCATCGGGTCGACGTTGCGCGCGTTTTCGAAGTTGCCAGTCGCTTTCATCGATCCTTACCGGTCAATCTCGCCGAACACGATGTCATAGGTGCCGATCATGGCGACCACGTCCGCCAGCATGTGGCCCTTGACGATCGCGTCCATCGACGACAGATGCGCGAAGCCCGGCGCGCGCAGGTGGCAGCGGAACGGTTTGTTCGCGCCGTCGCTGACCAGGTAGCAGCCGAACTCGCCCTTGGGCGCTTCCACCGCGCTGTAGGTTTCGCCGGCGGGCACGCTGTAGCCCTCCGAGAACAGCTTGAAGTGGTGGATCAGCGCTTCCATGTCGTCCTTCATCGCTTCGCGCGACGGCGGCGACACCTTGTAGTTGTCCAGCATTACCGGGCCGGGATTGGCCTTCAGCCATTTCACGCACTGCTCGATGATGCGGGTGGACTGGCGCATTTCGGCGACGCGCACGAGGTAACGGTCGTAGCAGTCGCCCTGCACGCCGACCGGGATGTCGAAATCGACTTCCGCGTACTTCGCGTAGGGCTGCTTCTTGCGCAGGTCCCAGGCCACGCCGGAACCACGCAGCATCGGCCCGGTCATGCCCCAGGCCAGCGCCTGCTCCGGCGGGATCACGCCGATGCCGACGGTGCGCTGCTTCCAGATGCGGTTGTCGGTGAGCAGGGTTTCGTACTCGTCGACGCGCTTGGGGAAGTCCTCGCAGAAATGCTCGAGGTAGTCGAGCAGCGAGCCTTCGCGCCAGGAATTGAAGCGCTTGAGCTTGCCGCCCTTCTTCCACGGCGATTCCTTGTACTGCGGCATGCGGTTCGGCAGGTCGCGGTAGACGCCGCCGGGGCGGTAGTAGGTCGCGTGCATGCGCGCGCCGCTGACCGCCTCGTAGCAGTCCATCAGTTCCTCGCGCTCGCGGAAGGCGTACAGGAACACCGCCATCGCGCCGAGGTCGAGCGCGTTCGACCCGATCCACATCAGGTGGTTCAGGATGCGCGTGACCTCGTCGAACATGGTGCGGATCCACTGCGCGCGTTCCGGCGCCTCGATCCCCATCAGCGTTTCGATCGCGCGCACGTAGGCGTGCTCGTTGCACATCATCGAGACGTAGTCGAGTCGGTCCATGTAGCCGATCGACTGGTTGAACGGCTTGGATTCCGCGAGTTTCTCGGTACCACGATGCAGCAGGCCGATGTGCGGATCGGCGCGCTGCACGACTTCGCCGTCCATCTCGAGGATGAGGCGCAGCACGCCGTGCGCCGCCGGATGCTGCGGACCGAAGTTCAGCGTGTAGTTGCGGATTTCCTGCTTCGCTTCGGCCGGATTGCTGGCGAAACCGGCGTGCGCGGGCGGGTGCTGGATCGACGGCGCGGTCACTTCACGCCCCCTGCCTTGCGGCCCGCCTGCTCTCCCGCCGCAGTCGCGTAGCGCGCGTCGTCGCGGACCACGCGCGGCACGTTCACCCGCGGCTCGACGCTGGTCACCGGTTCGTACACCACGCGCTTCCTGTCCGCGTCGTAGCGCACTTCGACGTTGCCGATCAGCGGGAAATCCTTGCGGAACGGATGGCCGACGAAACCGTAGTCGGTGAGGATGCGACGCAGGTCCGGATGGCCCTGGAACACGATGCCGAACATGTCGAAGGCCTCGCGCTCGAACCAGTTCGCCACCGGCCACAGGTCGACGACCGAAGGCACCACCGGCAGCACGTCGTCGGGCGCGAACGTGCGCACGCGCAGGCGCCGGTTGTTGGCGACGGACAGCAGCTGCAGCACCGCGGCGAAGCGGCGTTGCGGCACCGGGATCGCGCCCTCGCCGTCCGGCTCGGGCAACTGCTGGCTCGGGGTTTCACCAAACTTGAAGCGGCCGACATTGCGGCCTTCGACGCCACGGCTGAAGCCTTCCGAGGACACGTCGGTGTCCCATTCGTCGCTGCCGTAGCCGAGGTAATCGATGCCGGCGACGTCGATCAGCTGTTCGAAGCCGAACTCGTCGCGCAAGGTCTTGCAGTTCGCGTGCGATTCGGCCGCATCGAACACGATGCCGACTTCGCCGCGCGGTTCGTCGACCGAGACTTCGGCGCCAGGGAAACGCGCGCGCAGGCGTTCGGCGAATGCGGCGGGAGCCTCACGCATCGCGCAGCCCCGTCTTGTTTTCGCCGAAGTTGCTGGCGCGGCGGATCTTCTTCTGCAACTGCAGGATGCCGTAGACCAGCGCCTCGGCGGTCGGCGGGCAACCGGGAACGTAGATGTCCACCGGAACGATGCGGTCGCAGCCGCGCACCACCGAATAGGAATAGTGGTAGTAGCCGCCCCCGTTCGCGCAGCTGCCCATCGAGATCACCCACTTCGGGTCGGGCATCTGGTCGTAGACCTTGCGCAGCGCCGGGGCCATCTTGTTGACCAGGGTACCGGCGACGATCATCACGTCGCTCTGGCGCGGCGACGGACGGAACACCACGCCGTAGCGGTCCAGGTCCAGGCGCGATGCGCCGGCATGCATCATCTCGACCGCGCAGCAGGCCAGGCCGAAGGTCATCGGCCACATCGAACCGGTGCGCGCCCAGTTCAGCAGGATGTCGGAGCTCGTCATCAGGAACCCCTGCTCCAGCAGCGGGTTCTCGCCGGCCGGGCGCAGGATGTCGTCAACCTGCCCCTGCGGCAGCGGGTTGTTGGCCTTGTCGACCAGGCCCTGGACGGTACCGAGCAGGCTCATGCGGTCACTCCCATTCCAGCGCGCCCTTCTTCCACACGTAAATGAACCCGAGCAGCAGCAGGCCGAGGAAGATGCCCATCTCGACCAGCCCGAACACGCCGAGCTGGCGGAACACCAGCGCCCACGGGAAGACGAACGCGATTTCCAGGTCGAAGGCGATGAACAGGATCGCGATCAGGTAGTAGCGCACGTCGAAGCGCATGCGCGCGTCCTCGAACGCGGCGAAACCGCATTCGTAGGGCGAGAGCTTCTCTGGGTTCGGGCGTCGGGGCCCGAGGACGTTGCCGATGACGATCAGCGCGATGCCGATGCCGGTGGCGACGATCAGGAACAGCAGGGTCGGCAGGTATTCGGCCAGCACTCGTGTTCTCTCGGCTACTTGCCGCTGCGCGGCCGTTGCTCTGGGATGGAGCCGGCGGATGTTTCCATCCGCCTCGTTGTTGGTGCCCAAGGGGGGACTCGAACCCCCACGACCGAAGCCGCTACCACCTCAAGGTAGTGCGTCTACCAATTCCGCCACCTGGGCAATTCTGTTCACACGACGACTCGCGCCGTCGTGTCCGATAGTTTAACCGTTGCCTCAACCGCCTTGCGAAGGAACCGGGGACGGCGCCGGAGGCGTGCCCTGCTGTTGCGCCGGAGCCGGGGCGGCCGGAACCTGCTGCGCCGGCACCGCGGGGCCCTGCTGCTGGGCCGGAGCCGGCGCCGCCGGAATCTCCTGCAGCGGGGCGGACGGAGACGGCGTCTTCGCGGCCGGAACCGAGCCCATCAGGCCAAGGTCCTGCGCCGCTGGCGTCGCGACCGCGGAATGGTTGATGTGGTACGCCATGAACAGGCTGATCGCGAAGAACACGATCGCCAGCCACTTGGTGCTCTTGGACAGGAAGTTCGAGGCGCCGCGCGAGCCGAACACGGTGGCCGAGGCGCCGCCGCCGAAGCCGGAACCGGCCTGCGCACCCGCACCGCGTTGCATCAGGATCATCGCGATCATGGCGATCGCGATCAGGACATAGACCACATTCAGGGCGAGCATCAACATCAGACGGATTCCTGGGCGGCCGCCGCGACGATGGCGAGGAAACCGGCGGCCTCGAGCGAGGCCCCGCCGATCAACCCGCCGTCGACATCGGCCTGCGAAAACAGCGCGGCGGCATTGTCGGGCTTGCAACTGCCGCCATAGAGGATCGGCAGCGAATCCGCGATTTTAGCATCGCGTCCCGCGATTTCGCCACGAATGAATGCGTGCACCGCCTGGGCCTGCCCTGGGGTGGCGGTCAGGCCGGTGCCGATCGCCCACACCGGTTCGTAGGCGACCACGGCGCCGTCCAGTGCGCCGACCCCCGCGAGCTTGAACACCGGCGCCAGCTGGGCGGCGATCACGGCTTCGGTCCGCCCCGCCTCGCGTTCGGCCAGGGTTTCGCCCACGCACAGCACCGGCACCAGCCCTGCGGCGCGGGCCGCGATGAACTTGCGCGCGACCAGGTCGCTCGATTCGCCGTGGTACTGGCGCCGTTCCGAATGGCCGACGAGGACGTAGCGGGCGCCGATGTCGGCCAGCATCGAAGCGGCGACTTCGCCGGTGAACGCACCCTTGGCGTGTTCGCTGACGTCCTGGGCGCCCAGTTCCACACCCTTGCCGGCGAACTGCCAGGCGAGTTCGGCGAGATAGGGGAACGGCGGCATCACCACGCGCTCGACCCCGGCCGGTGCCGGGACCGCGGCGATCGCATCGACCAGGGCGGTGGCGAAGGCGCGGTCGCCATGCAGTTTCCAGTTGCCGGCGACGATCTTGCGGCGCATCACGGACTCCTCACTTGAGCTTGATCTCGCGCAGGCGTTCTTCGAGGTAGCCCTGCGCGGTGATCGCCTGCGGATAACGGCTGGGGTTGTCGGCGCTGGTGCACGACGGCAGCACGTCGATCAGGAAATCCGGGTTCGGATGCAGGAAGAACGGCGTGGAAAAGCGCGGCTGGCGCGCCTGTTCGCCCGGCGGATTGACCACGCGATGCGTGGTCGACGGGTACACGTGGTTGGTCAGGCGCTGCAGCATGTCGCCGATGTTGACGACGATGGTGTCGGCGTCGGAGGTGAACGGCACCCACTCGCCCTTCTTCGACAACACTTCCAGCCCTGCGGCGCTGGCCCCGACCAGCAACGTGATCAGGTTGATGTCCTCGTGCGCCCCGGCGCGCACGTTCGGGATGTCGTCGGTGGTGATCGGCGGATAGTGGATCGGGCGCAGGATCGAATTGCCGGAGTTCGTTTTGTCGGCGAAATAGTCCTCGGGCAGGTCGATGTGCAGCGCCAGCGCGCGCAACACCTGCGAACCGAGTTCGTCCAGCGATTGGTACAGGCCGTAGCCGACGCGTTCGAACTCCGGGATTTCCCCCGGCCAGATGTTCGCGGGCATGTCCGCGGCGTACTTCGAATCGCGCGGGATCTCGCGACCGACGTGCCAGAACTCCTTGAGGTCGGAATACTTCGCGCCCTTCGCGGTCTCGACGCCGAACGGCGTGTAGCCCCGCGCGCCGCCGCCGCCGGGCACGTGGTAGCGCTTCTTGGTTTCTTCCGGCAGCGCGAAGAACTCGCGGAAGGTGTCGTAGGCCTCGTCGATCCGCGCCTGCGGGATGCCATGGCCGCGGATGCCGGCGAAACCCCATTCGCGGTAGGCCGCGCCGAGTTCGTCCACGAAGGCCTGGCGATCCTCCGCCGAAACGGGATGGGTGAAGCGGCGGATGTCGAGGGTGGGGATGCGGGACGTCATGTCGGTCATGCCTGTTGCGCGGCCGCGCGCACCGCGGCCGAAAGGGTGTCGAGGGTGGATTGCACCAATGCGTCGTCGTCGGCTTCGACCGTCACCCGCACCACCGGTTCCGTCCCCGAGGGACGCAGGAATGCGCGCCCGCGGCCTTCGACCGCGCGCTGCGCTTCGGCGAGCGCGGCCTTCACGCCGTCGGCTTCGGCCGGCTTCGCGCCACCGTCGTAGCGCACGTTCACCGTCTTCTGCGGCACCTTGTGCAGGCCGTCCAGCGCATCCGCCAGGCCGATGCCGCGGCGCTGCAGCACTTCCAGCACCTGCAGCGCGCTGACGATGCCGTCGCCGGTGCTCGCGCGATCCAGGCACAGGATGTGGCCGGAGGCTTCGCCGCCGAGCACCGCATCGTTCGCCAGCAGTTGCTGGTGCACGTAGCGGTCGCCGACCCTGGCGCGCACGAAACCGATGCCGCGTTCGGCCAGCGCGCGCTCGAAGCCGTAATTCGTCATGAGGGTGCCGACCACCGGTCCGCGCAGGCGCCCGCTTTCCTTCCAGTCGCAGGCGAGCACGTACAGCAGGTCGTCGCCGTCGCGCACCCTGCCATTGCCGTCGACGAACAGCACGCGGTCGCCGTCGCCGTCGAAGGCGATGCCGAGGTCGGCGCCGGTTTCGCGCACGCGCGCGGCCAGGAATTCCGGATGGGTCGAACCGATGCGGTCGTTGATGTTGAGGCCATTCGGCTCCACGCCGATGGCATCGACGCGCGCGCCGAGTTCGCGCAGCACCAGCGGGCCGAGCTGGTAGGTCGCGCCGTTCGCGCAATCGACCACGATCCGCATGCCGCCGAGGTTGAAGCCACGCGGCACCGAGTTCTTGCAGGCTTCGACGTAGCGGCCGATGGTGTCGCGGGTGCGTACCGCCTTGCCGAGCAGTTCCGAAGCCACGGTGCGGAACGGTTCGTCGAGCGCGGCCTCGATCGCGAGTTCGGTCGCGTCGTCGAGCTTCTCGCCCTGCGCCGAGAAGAACTTGATGCCGTTGTCGTGGTGCGGGTTGTGCGAGGCGGAAATCACGATGCCGCCGTCGGCGCGCATGGAATGGGTGAGGTGCGCGACCGCCGGGGTCGGCATCGGACCCATCAACTGCACGTCGACGCCCGCCGCGACCAGGCCGGCCTCGAGCGCGGCTTCGAACATGTAGTTGGAAATGCGCGTGTCCTTGCCGATCAGCACTACCGGCTTGCGCCATTCGCGATCACGCTGCAGCGCGGCGGCGGTCAGCGCATGGCCGTAGGCATTGCCGAGGCGGAGCACGAAATCGGCGGAAACCGGGCTTTCGCCGACGCGCCCGCGGATGCCGTCGGTGCCGAACCAGCGGCGCGCGCTCACGCCGCCTCCGCGTCGTCCCCTGGCACCGGCTGCCGCATCATGAGCGCCAGCAGGTGGGCGAGCCGTTCGCGCAGTTCGCGGCGGTCGACGATCTGGTCCACGGTGCCGTGCTTGAGCAGGAATTCCGAAGTCTGGAAGCCTTCCGGCAGGGTTTCGCGCACGGTCTGTTCGATCACGCGCGGGCCGGCGAAGCCGATCAGCGCCTCGGGTTCGGCGATATTGAGGTCGCCGAGCATCGCCAGCGACGCGGACACGCCGCCGGTGGTCGGGTTGGTGAGCACGGACACGAACGGCAGTCCGCGCGCGCGCAAGCGCCCGATGACCGCCGAGGTCTTGGCCATCTGCATCAGCGAGAACAGGCTTTCCTGCATGCGCGCGCCGCCCGAGGCGGTGAAGCACACCAGCGGGCAGCCGAGTTCCAGCGCGCGTTCGCCGGCGATGGCGAAGCGTTCGCCCACCACCGAGCCCATCGAGCCGCCCATGAAGGCGAAGTCGAAGGCGCAGGCGACCAGCGGCCGCTGCTTGAGCTTGCCTTCCATCGCGATCAGCGCGTCGCGCTCGCCGCTGGACTTCTGCGCGGCCTTGATCCGGTCCGAATACTTCTTCTGGTCCTTGAACTTGAGCACGTCGGTCGGGCCGAGCTCGCCGCCGAGTTCATGGGTCGAGTCCGGGTCGAGCAGCGCCAGCAGGCGCGCCCGCGCGCGGATCGGCATGTGGTGGCCGCATTTCGGGCAGACCTCGAGGTTTTCCTCGAGCTCGGGCCGGTACAGCACCGCGCCGCACTTGTCGCACTTCTCCCACAGGCCCTCGGGCACGCTGCGCTTGCGCTCCGTGCCGGTTTCGGTGCGGATGCTCGCGGGCATCAGTTTCTTCAGCCAGGACATGCGGCAGGCGGCTCGGTGGTCTGGAGGCCGGACAGTCTAGCGCAGCGACCCGGCCGCGCCGGCGCCGAGGGCGGCGCGCAGCGGGGCGAGGAATTCGCCGGCAGCGCGCACCGGGTCGGCGGCCACGGCCAGCGCCGCGACCAGGGCGCTGCCGACGACCACGCCATCGGCCTGCTCCGCCATGCACGCGGCCGAGGCTGCGTCCTTGATCCCGAAACCAGCCAGCACCGGCACCGGACTGCGTTCGCGCAGCGCGGCGATGCGCGCGCCGGCCGCGGCCGGATCCAGCGCATCCGCACCAGTGACGCCGGCGAAGCTGACGTAATAGAGATAGCCTCGCGCGCCTTCGAGCATGCGGTCGACCCGCTCGGCCGGCGTGGTCGGCGCCAGCAGCCGGATCAAGGCGAGCCCATGCGCGTCGAATGCGGTTTCGAAATCGCCGGCTTCCTCGGGCGGCAGGTCCACCAGCAGCACGCCATCGACGCCGGCTTGCGCCGCATCCTGCGCGAACGTTTCCGCACCGCGGATCTCGACGGGATTGAGGTAGCCCATCAGCACCACCGGCGTGGTCGCGTCGCGATCGCGGAACGCGCGCACGCAGCCGAGCACGTAGGCCAGCCCCGCGCCGCGCGACAAGGCGCGTTCGGAACTGCGCTGGATCACCGGGCCGTCGGCCATCGGATCGGAGAACGGCACGCCGAGTTCGAGCAGGTCCGCGCCCGCTGCGACCAGCGCATGCAGTACCGGCACCGTCGCTTCCAGCGAGGGATCGCCGGCGGTGACGAACGGCACCAGCGCCTTGCGGCCGTTGGTCTTCAATGCAGCGAATTTGGCGTCGATGCGGCTCATACCCTCACGCCTTCCCTTGCGGCGATGGTGTGCACGTCCTTGTCGCCGCGGCCGGAGAGGTTGCACAGCACGATGCCGTCCCTGGGCAGTTCGCGCGCGAGCTTGATCGCCTGGGCGATGGCATGGCTGGATTCCAGCGCGGGCAGGATGCCTTCGGTTTTCGCCAGCAGGTGGAACGCAGCCAATGCTTCGTCGTCGGTGACGCCGACGTATTCGGCGCGACCCATGTCCTTGAGGAAGGCGTGCTCGGGGCCGACGCCGGGATAGTCGAGGCCCGCGGAAACCGAATGCGTTTCGATGATCTGGCCATCGTCGTCGCACAAGACATAAGTGCGATTCCCGTGCAGCACGCCTGGACGGCCCGCTGCCAGGGATGCGGCGTGGTGTCCGGTGTCGATGCCCTCGCCTGCCGCTTCCGCGCCGACGATGCGCACCGAAGCATCGTTGAGGAAGGCGTGGAAGATGCCGATCGCGTTGCTGCCGCCGCCGACGCAGGCGGTGACCACGTCGGGCAATTTCCCGTATTCGGCCAGCACTTGCGCGCGCGCTTCGCGCCCGACCACGGCGTTGAAATCGCGGACCATGCGCGGATACGGATCGGGGCCGGCGACGGTGCCGATGATGTAGAAGGTGCCGGCGACGTTCGTCACCCAGTCGCGCATCGCTTCGTTCAGCGCATCCTTGAGCGTGGCCGAACCCGAGGTCACCGGCACCACCTCCGCACCAAGCAGCTTCATGCGGTAGACGTTGATCTTCTGCCGCTCGATGTCGGTGGCGCCCATGTACACGACGCACTGCAAGCCGAGCCGCGCTGCAACCGTCGCGCTTGCGACGCCGTGCTGGCCCGCGCCGGTCTCGGCGATGATCCGGGTCTTGCCCATGCGCGATGCGAGCAGCGCCTGGCCGATGGTGTTGTTGATCTTGTGCGCGCCGGTGTGGTTCAGGTCTTCGCGCTTGAGCAGGATGCGTGCGCCGCCGGCATCGCGGGTGAGGCGTTCGGCGAAATAGATCGGACTTGGTCGGCCGACGTAATGCTTCAGGTCGGTTTCGAATTCGGCGACGAAGGCCGGATCGACGCGCGCGGCATCGTAGGCCGCGGCGAGTTCCTGCAACGGGCCAACCAGGGTTTCGGCGACGAAACGCCCGCCGAAGCGGCCGAAGTGGCCGTTCGCGTCGGGGTATTGGTGGAAATCGATCGCCGCGCCGGGCGCAGCTTCGGAAGCAGTCACGGTGAATCTCCAGAACCGGAAGGACAGCCGCGAATCGCCCATGGGAGCGGCGGCAAGGCGCGAATCGCGGCGCCGGCTTACCTGACCGCAGCCGCGGGTACGCGGCGCCAGCGGCGCAGCGATCGACCGGAATGCTTGTGGCGGCGGGCGTTCATGGAGTGGCGCTAGCCTACCGCATCCACGCAACGCCGGGTTCAGCGCCCGCAGGCGGCGCAGCTCGTTCCGTCGTCGTCGTCCACGTGGCAGTCGGCGCGGCGCACCTCCTCGACGAACCTGCGCATCTTCTCTCCGTCCTTGATGCCGTGCGCGGATTCGATGCCGCTGGACACGTCCACGCCCCAGGGCAACGTGGCCTGGATCGCATCGAACACGTTGTCCGGCTCGAGGCCGCCGGCGACGATGAACGGCCGGTCGAGGCCGGTGGGAATGCGCTTCAGGTCGTAGCGCGCGCCGTGCCCGCCGCTGCCGCCTTGCGCATGGCCATCGAACAGGAACGCCGCGGCGTTCGGATAGCGCGCCTGCAGTTCGGCCGCACTGCCGATGTCCGCTTCGCCCATCGCGATCGCCTTGATCCAGGGCACGCCGAAGCCGCGGCAGAAGGCATCGTCCTCGTCGCCGTGGAACTGCAGCAACGTGGGCCGTGCCTGCTTGATCGCCTCGCGTACCTCGGCCGCGGGTGTGTCGGCGAACAGCGCGACCACGTTCACCAGCGGCGCCAGCGCGTTGCGCATTGCGCGCGCCTGTTCCGGTTCGATCCGGCGCGGACTGCGCTCGGCGAACACGAAACCGATCGCGTCGGCGCCGAGTTCGCTGGCGAGGCGCACGTCGCCGGGTCGGGTCAGGCCGCAGAACTTGATGCGGGTGCGGAACAGGGTCTTGTTCATGCGTTCGGTCCTATCGTGACTTCAGCCGGCAGCTTCCAGCTCCCGGGATACAGCGGACCGGCGAACACCAGTCCCTGCGGTGGCGCGGTCGGGCCGGCCAAGGTGCGGTCGCGCGCGGCGAGCACCTCGGCGATCCACGATTGCGGCCGTTCGCCGGCGCCGACTTCGATCAGCGAACCGACGATGTTGCGCACCATGTGGTGCAGGAACGCGTTCGCCTGCACCTCGATGTCGAGCACGTCCCCGTCGCGGCGCACGGAAATCCGCTGCAGGTTCCGCCGCGCGTGCGGCGCCTGGCAATGCACGGTGCGGAAACTGGTGAAATCGTTTTCGCCGAGCAGCGCCTGCGCCGCGGCGTGCATTGCATCCGCATCGAGCGGGCGCCGTTCCCACGACAACCACTGCCGTTGCAGCGCCGGGCGCACCGCACGGTTCAGCAGGCGGTAGCGGTAGCGCCGCGCGACCGCGGAAAAACGCGCATGGAAATCGCCGGCGACCGGCATGCACCAGCGCACGCTCACCGCTTCGGGCAAGCGACTGGTCGCGCCCAGCATCCAGCCGCGTGATTCGCGCGTCGCATCGCTGTCGAAATGCACGACCTGGCAGGCCGCATGCACACCGGCGTCGGTGCGCCCCGCGCAGGTCACCAGCACCGGATGATCCGCGACCGTGGACAGCGCGTCCTCGACCGCGGACTGGACGGTCGGAAGCCCGGTTTCGCCGGGCTGGGTCAGTCGCTGCCAGCCGGAGAAACCGCTTCCGTCGTATTCGATGCCGAGCGCCAGTCGCATCGCACTCAGGCGATGCCCCCGAGCAGCCGCTGCGCTTCGGCACGGGCTTCGGCATCGCCGCCGTCGGCTACTTCCTGCAGCAGGCTGCGGGCGGTCGCGAGGTCGCCCATGTCGAGGTAGGCGCGCGCCAGTTCGAGGCGTTCGCGGCCGGCGGGCGCGGTGTTCAAGGGCACGATGGTGTCGGCCTGCGGCGCCTGCCAGACCGGCTTCGCCGGCGCCGCGGGCGATGGCGCGGGCGTCGGTTTCGCCGCTATGGATTCGTCGCGCGTCCAGGCCGGCGTCGCGGCTTCGGTTTTCGGTTCCGGTTTCGTTTCCGGCTTGCCCGGCACCGCCGCGGCCAGCCTTGCGCTGTCGAAGCGCGAAGGCAACGGCGAGGCGGGCGCGCGGCGACGGCGCAGGAACCACCATCCCGCGATGAGCGCCAGCGCCGGCACCAGCAGCCACGGCCACCACATCGGGTTGTCGGCCTTCTGCGCGGGCGATGCCGGTTCCTGCGCGGTGCGCGCCTCGCGTGCCTTGGACAGGTCCTGCTGTGCACCCGCGAGCGCACTGTCCTTCATGCTGATCAGCTGCTGCTGGTCCTTCTGTAGCTTCTCCAGTTCGGCCACGCGCGTCTTCAGCTCCGCCACTTCGGCATCGCGCGCCGACAGCGTTTCCTTGGTCTGTTGCAGTTCCTGTTGCAGCATCTCATCACCCTCGCCCCCGGCCTCGATGCCGGAACGTGTTCCCGCGCGCTTCGCATCGGACGACGACGGCGGCGCGATTTCCAGGCGTGCGCCTGCGGTCCGCGATGCCGTCGCGTGCGCTTCGCGCGCTTCGCCTGCCGCAGCCACCGCCGATCCGGTGGCCTCCGGCTGCGGTTGCGCACGCACCGCCCGCAATCCGCGCCAGCGTTGCACCTGTTGCTGCACGATGGCCGCCGCCTGCTGGCGGTCGATCGCGTCGAATTCGCCGGCATCGGGCACGCGCAGCACCGCGCCCGCCTTCACCAGGTTGACGTTGCCGTCGATGAAGGCATCCGGATTCGCGCGCAGCAGCGCGAGCATGGTCTGTTCGAGGCTGCGACCACTGCCGAGATCTGCGGCGATCCGGCCCAGGGTGTCGCCGCGCTGCACGGACACCGATCCGCCCGCGTTCGACACGCTCGCGGTGACCGGCGCAGGCGCGGGTGCCGACGGCGCGACCGGTGCACTCGGCGGAACCGCGTTCGTCGGGTTCGCTTCCGGCGCAGGCGTCGGTGCCGGGGCTGGCGTTTGCGCAACCGGCGCAGGCTGCGTTTCAGCCAGTGGCGTGCGTTCGACCGTGTCTGCCGGCGCCGGCGTCGGCATCTGCAGCGGTTCGGGCGCGGGCGCGGCCACGCTCTGCGGCGCATCGACCAGCGCGGAGTATTCGCGCACGAGGCGACCGGAACCCCAGTCGACCTCGAGCAGGAAGACCAGCTCCGGCTGCTGCACCGGCTGCTGCGTGGTGACGCGGATCAGCGGCCGGCCGGCCGCGTCCTGGTCGAAGGAGAAATCGAGGTCGGCGACCAGTCCTTCCGGCGGCGCGAGGCCGACGCGGGCGAAGGTCTCGGGCGAAGCCAGTTGCGCCTGCAGGCCCTGCAGTTCCTCGGGGTCGCTGCTGATGATCGGGATTTCCGCGACCAGGGGCTGTCCCGGCTTCGACTTCATCACGATCTGTCCGAGGCCGAGCGCGAACGCGGGCAGCGACGCGCACAACAGCAGCGCCGCGGCGAGCAGCGGAACGATCCTGCGAACGAACGATGGTCGGCGGCTCACGAATCCCCCTCGGTTCCCGGACGACTCTAGCGGCCCGCGGCGGCGATCCGCAACGGCCACGGATTCACGCGCGCTCCGCGGCCACGAGTTCGGCGATCTGCACCGCGTTCAGCGCCGCGCCCTTGCGGATGTTGTCGGACACCACCCATAGGTTGAGCGCGCGCGGGTGCGAAAGATCGTCGCGGATGCGGCCGACGTAGACCGGATCCGTGCCCGAGGCATGCGTCACCGGGGTCGGATAACCGCCCGGCGCGTGTTCGTCCACCACTTCCACGCCCGGAGCCTTCTCCAGCAGCGCGCGCGCAGCCCTGGCGTCGAGCTTGTCGCGGGTCTCGATGTTCACCGCCTCGGAATGACCGTAGAACACCGGCACCCGGACCACGGTCGCGTTCACCCGGATCGCGTCGTCGCCGAGGATCTTCTTCGTTTCCCACACCAGCTTCATTTCCTCGCTGGTGTAGCCGTTGTCGTTGAAGTCGCCGCCGTGCGGGATCACGTTGAACGCGATCTGCACCGGATACACCTCGGGCTCGGCGGCGTGGAAGTTGAGCAACGCGGCGGTCTGCTTGCCGAGTTCCTCCAGCGCCTTGCGCCCGGTACCCGACACCGACTGGTAGGTGGCGATGTTGATGCGCTCGATGCCGGCGGCGTCGTGGATGGGCTTGAGCGCGACCATCAGCTGCATGGTCGAACAGTTGGGGTTGGCGATGATGCCGCGCGGGCGGTTCCTCGCTTCCTGCGGATTGACCTCACTCACCACCAGCGGCACGTCGTCGTCGTAGCGGAATGTCGAGGAATTGTCGATCACCACCGCACCGGCGGCGGCGAACTTCGGCGCGTACTGCTTCGAAATCGAACCGCCGGCCGAGAACAGCGCGATATCGACGCCGGCCGGATCGAAGGTCGCGAGATCGCGCACCATCACTTCGTCGTTGCCGAACTGCACGTAATCGCCGGCCGAACGTTCGCTGGCCAGCGCGACCAGTTCGCCGACCGGGAACTTGCGTTCGGCCAGCACCGCCAGCATGGCTTCGCCGACTGCGCCGGTGGCGCCCACGACCGCGACCTTGTATTGCTTGCTCATGCTTGCTTCGATCCGATTCTTGCTTTTGTGGGAGCGGCTTACAGCCGCGACAGTTTTTTCGCCTAAATCGATCGCGGCTGTAAGCCGCTCCTACAACATCATCCTGGTTTTCCCGGCGGAATCCGCGGCGAGACCTCGCCGACTTCGCCGCACTGGGCGCGATGCCGCAAAGCCTGGTCCATCAGCACCAGCGCCAGCATCGCCTCGCAGATCGGCGTGGCGCGGATGCCGACGCAGGGGTCGTGGCGACCTGTGACGACGATTTCGACTTCGTTGCCGTCGACATCGAGGCCACGTACCGGCAGGCGCAGGCTCGAGGTCGGCTTGAACGCCACCGACACGACGATGCGCTGGCCGCTGGAAATGCCGCCGAGGATGCCGCCGGCGTGGTTGGAGAGGAAACCTCCGCGCGTCGCTTCGTCGCGGTGTTCGCTGCCCTTCTGCGCAACGCTGGCGAAACCGTCGCCGATTTCCACGCCCTTGACCGCGTTGATCGACATCATCGCCGCGGCGAGTTCGGCGTCGAGCTTGCCGTAGACCGGTTCGCCCCAGCCCGGCGGCACGCCGTCGGCGACGACGACGATGCGCGCGCCGACCGAATCGCCGGATTTGCGCAGCGCGTCCATGAAGCTTTCGAGTTCCGATACCTGCCCCGCATCGGGCCAGAAGAACGGATTGGTTTCGATCGCGGCGACATCGAATGTGCGTGGCAGCACGTCGCCGATCTGGGCGAGATGGCCGCGCACGCTGACGCCGTATTTCTCCGCCAGCCATTTCTTCGCGATCACCGCCGCGGACACGCGCATCGTGGTTTCGCGCGCCGACGAACGCCCGCCACCGCGCGGATCGCGGGCGCCATATTTCTGCCAGTAGGTGTAATCCGCATGGCCGGGGCGGAACTGCGCGGCGATGTTCGCGTAATCCTTGCTGCGCGCGTCGGTGTTGCGGATCAGCAGCGCGATCGGCGTGCCGGTGGTTTTCCCTTCGTACACGCCGCTGAGGATTTCGACTTCGTCGGCTTCGTGCCGCGCCGAGGTGTGGCGGGTGCGGCCGGTCGCGCGCCGCGCGAGGTCGTGGGCGAAATCTTCCGGCGAAATCGCGATGCCGGGCGGGCAGCCGTCGATCACGCAACCGATGGCCGGGCCGTGCGATTCGCCGAAGGTGGTGACGCGCAGCAGCTGGCCGAAGGTGTTCAAACGTTGGTCAAAACAGGCTCGCCGACGATTCTTCGTCCGCGGCCGGCACCGCTGCCTTCGCCGCCGCCGGCGCGCGCAGGTCCGCGAGCTGGCGGATGCGCGCGTGCTGGGCGACGAGGTCGTGGCGCTCGACCACGAACACACCCATCTGCCCGACCTTGAACTCCACCCACATCAGCGGCAGTTCCGGCAGCAGCCGCGCCAGCGCTTCCTCGGCTTCGCCGACTTCGCAGATCAGCAGGCCGTCGTCGGTGAGGTGCAAGGGCGCATCGCGCAGGATGCGCAGCACGATGTCGAGGCCGTCGTCGCCGGCGCGCAGGCCGAGCTCGGGTTCGTAGGAATACTCGCGCGGCAGCGTATCGGTCTCGTCGTTGGTGACGTAGGGCGGATTGCTGACGATCAGGTCGTAGTGCTCGCCCTGCAGCCCGGCGAACAGGTCGGACTGGACGAAACGCACGTTGCGCACGTGCAGGCGCTGTTCGTTTTCGCGCGCCAGTTGCAGCGCCATGTCGCTGACGTCGGCGCCGTCGACGTGCCAGTCCGGGTTGTGGTGCGCCATCGCGATGGCGATGCAACCCGAGCCGGTGCACAGGTCCAGCGCGCGGCGCACTTCGCGGCCGCCGAGCCAGGGCTCGAAGCCGGATTCGATCAGTTCGGCGATGGGCGAACGCGGCACCAGCGCGCGCGCATCGGACTTGAAGCTGAGCCCGGCGAACCAGGTTTCGCCGCAGAGATAGGCGGCCGGGATGCGTTCCTCGATGCGACGCAGGAACAGCGCCAGCACGTCTTCCTTCTCCGCTTCGGTGATGCGCGCGTTGCCGTAGGCCGGCGGCAGGTCGTGCGGCAGGTGCAGCGCGTGCAGGGTGAGCTGGGTCGCTTCGTCCAGCGCGTTGTCGTAGCTGTGGCCGAAGGTCAGGCCCGCCGCGTTGAAACGGCTGGCGCCGTAGCGGATCAGGTCGATGATCGTCTGCAGTTCCTGGGACATGCTCCGGCCCGGTCGCCGCGGAAGGCGCGGCAGGCGGCGAATTATAGCGGCGGCGCGGCTATCATGGCCGAACTTCAAGTCCGTTCTGAAGTCGGGGATCCGATGTCCAAGCGCCTGCCCTTCCTCCTTGCCGGCCTCGCCATGCTGGTCATGCTGGCCACGATCGCCCTGCGCTGGCACCGCGCCGCGCCCGCCGATGCCCCGGCGCTGCAGGTCGTCAGCCTGTTCCCGCAGCCGCGGGTGCTGCCCGAGTTCAACCTGCGCCAGTCCGACGGCACCGCGCTGGTCCCGGGCGAGCTCAAGGGCCACTGGACCCTGGTGTTCCTCGGTTTCACCCATTGTCCGGACGTCTGCCCGACCACGCTGGCGCAGATGGCGCAAGCGCAGAAGCAGTGGCGCAGCCTGCCCGACAGCACCCGGCCGCGCCTGCTGTTCGTGTCGGTCGACCCGGACCGCGACACGCCCGACGGCATCGGCGAGTACGCGCACGGCTTCGACCCCGATACCCTTGCCGCCACCGCCGACGTGCCTGCGCTGGAAGCCTTCGCGAAATCGCTGTCGCTGGTGTTCGCCAAGGTGCCGGCGCCCGAGGGTGTGCCCGCCGACCAGTACAGCGTCGACCATTCGGCCGCGATCGCGGTTCTCGACCCACAGGCGCGCATGGCCGGGGTGATCCAGCCGCCGCTGGAACCGCAGGCGATCGCGAAGGACATGGCGGCGTTGACCGGGATGCCGTCGCGTTGAGTCCGCTGACCGCACTGACGTACGTATTGCCGCATCGCGCGTTGTCGTCGCTGGCACGGAAACTCGCGTACTCGTCGAGCCCGGCGATTTCGCAACGATTGATCGACACGGTGGTCGCGAAATTCGGCGTGGATCTGTCCGAAGCCGCGGAATCCGATCCACGGGCGTATCCCACGTTCAACGCCTTCTTCACCCGCGCGCTCAAGCCCGGCGCGCGCATGCCCGATCCCGACCCGCGCGCATTGCTGATGCCTGCCGACGGCCGCATCAGCCAGTGCGGCAACATCGAGGATGGCCGCATTTTCCAGGCGAAAGGCCAATCGTTCACCGCCGCGGAACTGCTCGGCGACGAAGCCGCGGCGGAACCGTTCGCCAACGGCCTGTTCGCCACCGTCTACCTCTCGCCGCGCGACTACCACCGCGTGCACATGCCGTGGACCGGAACCCTGCGCGAAACCGTGCACGTGCCGGGACGATTGTTTTCCGTCGGCACCGATGCTGTCGCGTCGGTACCGCGCCTGTTCGCGCGCAACGAACGCGTGGCCTGCCATTTCGATACCGACTTCGGCCCGATGTGCGTGGTGATGGTCGGCGCGTTGCTCGTGTCCGGCGTGGAAACGGTCTGGGGCGGCATCGAGATCCCGCCCTACGGCGGCCCGGTGACGACGAAGGACTACCGCGGGCGCGGCATCGTGCTGGAACGCTTCGCGGAGATGGCGCGCTTCAACTACGGCAGCACCGCCATCGTGCTGCTGCCGCCGGGCGTGGCGGAACTCGCGCCGCAATTGGTGGCGGAAATGCCGGTGAAGTTGGGGCAGCGACTCGCGAAGCTTTTGTAGGAGCGGGTAAACAGCCATTCGGCTGTTGAAAACCCAGCCGCGACGGGGTTGCGACGATAACGATGTCGCGACTTCCGTCGCTCCTACAAGAGCAGGTTCAATTCCTGCACCCTTCCAGCTTCAACTTCTGCCCCGGCCGCACCATGTAGCGCGGCGGCTTGATGCCGTTCGCCTTCGCCAGCTCGCGCATGTCGCACTGGTACTGCTGCGCGACCTGGGTCAGGGTCTCGCCGCGGCGAACCGTATGGGTTTTCGCCTTCGCCGGTTTCGGCTTCGCCGCCGTCGGCTTGCCGGTGGCGATCGTGGTCGGCACGCCGTTCGAGTCCGGGCCCGGCACCGGCGCGATGTCGCCGACCTGCACCACCGCGGTGCGCGCATCGCTGGCCATCAACTGGCGCGCGAGGTCGGCGCGTTCGCCTTGCACGCAATAACGGCCGTACAGGCCCGCGATGCGGGTGGTGACGGTGAGCATCGTTCCAGCGGGCAACGGCGCGTTCACGTCGTAGCGCGGGTTGAGGTTGCGCAGCGCGCGCAGGTAGCCGTCGTTGTAGCGCGCGTTGCCGAGGCAGATGCCGAGCTCGTTGAGCGAGGTCGGGCGCTGCAGGCGCATCGACGAAGGATTCGACGACACGCGCGGCCAGCGCAAACCATATTCGCGCGGATGCAGGTAAAGCCACGCCGCGGCGATGACCATCGGCACGTAGTCGCGGGTTTCGGCCGGGAACTGGTCGTACACGTCCGAATCCCAGAAGCTGCGCCCGCCGCTGGACTGGAACACGCGCAGCGCGCGGCCCTCGCCGCCGTTGTACGCGGCCAGCGACAGTTCGATGCTGTTGTTCAATTCGAGGTAACGTTGCTGCAGGTAGCTCGCCGCCGCCTGCGCCGCCGAACGCGGGTCGTAGCGCGTATCGAAGCCGCTGCCGTCGTTGCCGAGGCCGTAGGTGCGGCCGGTCGAGGGCATGAATTGCAGCGGGCCCGCGGCGCCGGCGCGCGATACCGCGTGCACCTTGCCGTTGGATTCCTTGGCCATGATCCCGAACAGCAGCGCTTCCGGCAGCCCGGCGCGCTGGAACGCAGGCGCCATCTGCGGTTTCAGGTATTCGAAGTTCTCGTAGCTCGCGAGCAGCGCCGGGCGCATGTCGGTGAGCCAGCGGCGGATGCCGGCCTGCACCGCGGGATTGAACTGCACGCGCTGCACGAAGCGACGGTTGTCCGCGTCGAGCAATGCGTCCGCGTTGGCATTCGCGGGCACGCCGTTGCCGGTGACGTCGACCGGATCGAGGTCGTCGTCCTCGTCGTCCATGTCGTCGGCGACCGGGCGTTCGAGCAGGCGCTTGTAGGTGGCGAGGATCGCCTGCAGGTCGCAGCCGCGGGTGCGGCCGCAGTCCGACACCACCGATTCCATCTGCTTCAGCGCGGCGTCGGCGCGCGGTTTCGCGCCCTCGTCGCCGGCGTCGGCGTCGTCCAGCGCTTGCGTGTACTGCGTTTCCGCCT
This sequence comes from Lysobacter lycopersici, assembly GCF_007556775.1. Taxonomy (GTDB): domain Bacteria; phylum Pseudomonadota; class Gammaproteobacteria; order Xanthomonadales; family Xanthomonadaceae; genus Pseudoluteimonas; species Pseudoluteimonas lycopersici. Next base: position 351,041 of record NZ_CP041742.1, on the reverse strand, counting down.
GCGCCATGCGCTGGTTCAGCGCTTCCACCCGGCTGTTGTCGCGGGCTAGCGCGGGAATGGCGAACGATGCGGCAAGCAGCAGGCACGCCACGACGTGCGCGGGGCGATGGGACGGAATCGGCATGGGCATGGAGGAAATGCGGGGAATGAACGCAGGGTAGCCGCCCCGCGCGAAGCGCCGCAACCCGCTCGCCGCAGTGTGACGCGGCGCATAGAATCGCCTTCCCGCCCAAGGAAGCCGCAGCACATGGACCCCATCCTCGTCGGCAAGGCCGTCACCACTCCGGACAGCGGACAGGTGTTCCTGCTGCCGAAGTACGGCAACCGCCACGGCCTCGTCGCCGGCGCCACCGGTACCGGCAAGACGGTCACGCTGATGACGCTGGCCGAAGGCTTCTCGCGGCTCGGCGTGCCGGTGTTCATGGCCGACGTGAAGGGCGACGTCGCCGGGCTCGCGGTCGCGGGCACGAGCAGCGACAAACTGCAACAGCGCGTCGCCGAGATCGGCGTGAAGGATTACCGCAACGAGGAGAACCCGGTCATCTTCTGGGACCTGTACGGCAAGCTCGGGCACCCGGTGCGCGGCACCGTGAGCGAGATCGGCCCGACCCTGCTCGGACGCATCCTCGAACTCAACGACACCCAGGAAGGCGTGCTGGAAATCGTGTTCAAGCTGGCCGACGACAACGGCTGGCTGCTGCTCGACCTCGAGGACCTGCGCGCGCTGCTCAACTACGTGAGCGAGAATCGCAAGGACATTTCCGGGAAATACGGGCTGGTCAGCACCCAGTCGATCGGCGCGATCCAGCGCGCATTGCTGCAGATCGAACAACAGGGCGGCGATGCGTTCTTCGCCGAACCGGCGCTGGAACTGTCGGACATCATGCGCACGACGCAGGACGGGCGCGGCGTGATCTCCATCCTCGCCGCCGACCAGTTGATCCTCAAGCCGCGGCTATATTCCAGCTTCCTGCTGTGGCTGCTGTCGGAGCTGTTCGAAACCCTGCCGGAAGTCGGCGACCTCGACAAACCGAAGCTGGTGTTCGTGTTCGACGAGGCGCACCTGCTGTTCGACGACGCGCCGCCGGCGCTGCAGCAGCGCATCGAGCAGGTCGTGCGCCTGATCCGCTCCAAGGGCGTGGGCGTGTATTTCTGCTCGCAATTCCCCGACGACGTGCCCGACAACGTGCTCGGCCAGCTCGGCAATCGCGTGCAGCACGCGTTGCGCGCGTTCACCCCGCGCGACCAGAAGGCGGTGAAGACCGCGGCCGAGACTTTCGTCGCGAACCCGAGCCTGGATGTGGCGAAGGCCATCGGCCAGCTCGGCGTGGGCGAGGCGCTGGTATCGATGCTGCTCGACAAGGGCGTGCCGATGCCGGTGGAAAAAACCCTTGTCGCGCCGCCGCGTTGCCGCATGGGCGCGATCACCGAGGCCGAACGCGCGCAGGTGCGCGCCGGCAGTCCGGTCGGCGCGAAGTACGACAAGACCATCGACCGCGAATCCGCCGCGGAGAAACTCAGTGCGCGCCACGGCACCGGAGACGCGAGTGCGCAGGCTCCGGCGACGAATGCCGGCAATGCCCGCGCTACCTCGCCCCAGCAACAGGACGAAGGCGGCGGCATCGGCGGCGCGGTCAAGGACGCACTGTTCGGCACCAAGCGCCGCCAGGGCATGATCGAGACCATGGCCAAGCAGACCGCGCGCACCGTCGGTTCGCAGGTCGGCCGGCAGATCTTGCGCGGCGTGCTCGGCAGCATCTTCGGTGGGCGCAAGTAAACGGCGGATCGACACATGGGCCGTCGATTCCGGGTCGTCGCGATCTTCATGGTCACCGTACTGGCAACCGCATGGCCGGCGCATGCGCAAGAGGTCGTCAGTTCCCAACGCTGGCCGGATCAACGACAGCATCTGCTCGCCGGCCATTACATCGGACAGGTTCGCGACTCTGATCGCGAAAATCAGCCCTGCGAATACCTGGATGCCGACCTTGATCTGCGCTTTTCGCGTAGGGACGACGAAATCGAACGCACCTATTTGTTGGTACTGAAATGTCCGGAAGACCCGGCCATGAATCGGAAGCTGGAAAGTACGTGGTGGGACGATGTCATCGCCGGCGACTGCCTGATTTTGCAGCCGGAGCTGGGGCCGAATCCCGAGCACCCGTGGAACGAAGGAAAACTGTTCGGATTCCGCATCGAGGATGATGCCAGTGCCCTGTACCAGGATGGCGGCAGCTGCGAGGCCGCGGATGAGCGCGATGCAAACGTCGGACTGAGGCGAGTTCCCTTTCCTTTCGATGCCGGGAGCGGGAATCGCTGATGTCGCGCTGGCGTCCGCCTGGCGAGAAAAGCACCGCACTGATCACGCGTGCAGGCCATGACCGCCTGAAGGCAGAACTCGACGACTTGTGGCGCGTGAAACGCCCGGAAGTGGTGAAGGCGCTGGCCGCCGCTGCGGCCGAGGGCGACCGTTCCGAGAACGCGGAATACACCTACCGCAAGAAACAGCTCGGTGAAATCGACCGCCGCGTGCGCTACCTGTCGAAGCGGCTCCAAGCCCTGCGCGTGGTCGACGACGCGCCGACGGACCGCGAAGCGGTGTTCTTCGGCGCCGAGGTCGAGGTGGAGAACGTCGCCAACGGCGAAATCGCGACCTACCGCATCGTCGGCCCGGACGAGACCGATGCGCAGCGCGGCTGGATCAGCATCGACGCCCCGCTCGCCCGCGCGATGCTGAAGAAGCGCGTGGACGACGAATTCGAGGCGCAACTTCCCGGCGGCGCGGTGCGCTTCGCGATCGTCGGCGTGCGCTACGCAGGCGGGTGACGACGCAGCCCGTCGACATCGGGTGTACCGCGCTCGGTCTCATCGTCATCCATGCATTCGCGCGCGGCCTTCGCCAGCGCGATGTAGCGACCGCGGAACGCATCGAGCTCGTTTTCCTCGAGTTCCTCCAGGTCCAGCAGCGCGTTGTGCGCGCCGCGCGTCGCCCGGATCAGCTCGTCCAGCTTGAGCTGGATCGCCTCGGTGTCGCGGTTCTGCGAGTTCTGGATCAGGAACACCATCAGGAAGGTGACGATGGTGGTGCCGGTGTTGATCACCAGTTGCCAGGTATCGCTGTAATGGAAGATCGGACCGGTGACGATCCAGGCCAGCACCACCAGCAGCGCGAGCGCGAAGCACAACGGCCGGCCGGTGAAGCGCGAGGCCCACTTGGCCATGCGGGTGAAGAGGCTGGCGGCGGACATGCGCACGTTCCCGTTCGGAAATGCGCGGAGTATGCGCCCGCGATCAGGCGTTGTATTCCACTTCGCCGTACAGGTCGTGCTCGTCGCTGCCCATGACCCGCACGAACGCGAAATCGCCAGGCTTCAAGCCGGCTTCCCGCCCGTCCTGCACCTGCACCAGGCCGTCGATCTCCGGCGCATCCGCCATCGAACGCGCAATGGCGAGTTCGCCGTCGATGGCATCGACGATCACCTGCTGCACCGTGCCGACTTTCGCAGCCAATCGTGCTTCGCTGATCGCGGCCTGCTTTTCCATGAAGCGCGCGAGGCGTTCCTGCTTCACGCCTTCATCGACGGGATCGGGAAGATCGTTCGCCTTCGCGCCCTCCACCGGCGAATAGGCGAAGGCGCCGACGCGGTCGAGCTGCGCTTCGTCGAGGAAATCCAGCAGTTCCTCGAATTCGGCTTCGGTTTCGCCGGGGAAACCGACGATGAAGGTAGAACGGATTGTCAATTCGGGACAAATGCCGCGCCAACGCTGGATGCGTTCCAGCGTCTTGTCGACCGCGCCGGGGCGCTTCATCAGCTTCAGCACGCGCGGGCTGGCGTGCTGGAACGGGATATCGAGGTACGGCAGCAATTTCCCTTCCGCCATCAGCGGGATGATGTCGTCCACGTGCGGGTACGGATAGACGTAGTGCAGCCGCGTCCACGCGCCGAGTTCGGACAGGCCTTCGCACAACGCCTTCATGCGGGTTTGATACGACTTCTCGCGCCAGGTGCGTTCGGCGTATTTCACGTCGACGCCGTAGGCGCTGGTGTCCTGCGACACGACCAGCAGTTCCTTCACCCCGCCGCGTACCAGTTTCTCGGCCTCGCGCAGCACGTCGTCGACCGGGCGCGAAACGAGGTCGCCACGCATCGACGGGATGATGCAGAAGCTGCAGCGGTGGTTGCAGCCCTCGGAAATCTTCAGGTAGGCGTAATGCTTCGGCGTGAGCTTGAGGCCGTAATCCGGGACGAGATCCACGAACGGATCGTGCTTCGGTGGCAAGGCGACGTGCACCGCCTCCATCACGCTCGCGTAATCCTGCGGGCCGCTGATCGAGAGCACGTCCGGATACGCCTCGCGGATCACCTCGCTGCGCTTGCCGAGGCAGCCGGTGACGATGACCTTGCCGTTCTCGGCCATGGCCTCGCCGATGGCGTCCAGCGATTCGGCCACGGCACTGTCGATGAAGCCGCAGGTGTTGACCACGACCACGTCGGCATCGTCGTAGCTCTGCACCAGGTCGTAACCCTCGACCCGCAACTGGGTGAGGATGCGCTCGGAATCGACCAGCGCCTTGGGGCAGCCGAGGCTGACGAATCCGACTTTCGGGCTGTCGAGGGACATGGCTGCGGCCGGTTTCGCGGCTTTTTACGGGTTGCGCATTATAGTCGGGGCCGGGATCGACCCACGCCGCGAGGAGACGACGCATGGGCCGCGACATCATCATCGATACGCCCGCAGGCAAGACCGATGCCTGGCGCGCCGACCCCGAAGGCGCACCGCTGGGCGCGCTGGTCGTGGTGCAGGAGATCTTCGGGGTGAACGCGCACATGCGCAGCGTCGCCGACCGCTTCGCCGCCAAGGGCTACATCGCGGTCGCGCCGGCGCTGTTCGACCCGGCCGAACGCAACATCGAGCTCGGCTACGACGACGCCGGCATGCGGCGCGGCATCGAACTGCGCGCGGAAGTCGGCACGGATCGCGCCATTGCCATCGTCGGTGCGGCCGCGAAGCTGTTGCAGGACGAAGGCCACAAGGTCGGCGTGGTCGGATACTGCTGGGGCGGCACCCTCGCCTTCCTCGCCAACACCCGTTTCGGCCTGCCGGCGGTCGCCTATTACGGCGGGCGGGTGGTGGATTTCCTCGGCGAACCGCTGCGCGCGCCGATGCTGTTCCACTTCGGCGCCGACGATGCCGGCATCCCCCCGGAATCGATCGCGAAAATCCGCCTGGCGTATCCGCAGGCGCCGGTGCACGTGTATCCGGGCGCGGGCCATGCGTTCAACCGCGACATCGATCCCTCGCACTACCACGCCGACAGCGCGGCGCTGGCGCTGCGCCGCACGCTGGACTTCTTCGCCGCCGCGCTCGGATGAGGATTCCGCCATGAGCCGCCACGCGCCGCCCGCCCGCTACGAACTGCACCCGCAACTGGCCGCGGAGACGCATCCGCTGGGAACGCTGGGCCTGTGCGAACTGCGGCTGATGGACGACGCGAACTATCCGTGGCTGGTACTGGTGCCGCGCGTGGCCGAGGCGCGCGAACTGGTCGACCTCGACGCCGCGCAACGCCACCAGCTCACCGACGAGATCGACCTCGCCGCGTGCCTGTTGCGCGATGCGTTCCGCCCGCACAAGCTCAACGTCGCCGCGCTCGGCAACATCGTGCCGCAACTGCACGTGCACGTGATCGCGCGCGAGGAAAACGACCCCGCCTGGCCCGCGCCGGTATGGGGACGCGTGGCCGCGCGGCCGTATCCGCCGGAAACGCTGGTCGAACGCGTGCGACTGTTGCGGGACCGGCTGCCCAAGTGAACATGCGCTGGTGCGCGATGCGGCTGGGCGAAGATGCCCTGCTGCTTCGCCTCGGCGACGGCATCGACGCCGATACCAACGCACGCGTGCACGCGCTGGCCGCGCGCATCGACGCGGCGCGGCCGCCGTGGCTGCGCGACCTCGTCCCTGCCTACGCCAGCCTCGCGCTGTTCGTCGACGCATCCGCATGCGACGGCGACGATCCGCTGGCGGATGCGGAAGCATGGTTGCACGCATTGCCGCCGGACGATGGCGATCCGGCATCGTCGCAAGGCGCGTTGCACGAAGTCCCGGTGCGCTACGGCGGCGAACACGGCCCCGACCTCGATGCGGTGGCCGAACACGCGGGATTGTCGCCCCGGCAAGTGATCGAACTCCACGCGGACGGTGAATACCGCGTCGCGATGCTCGGCTTCGCGCCCGGGTTCCCCTACCTGCTCGGCCTCGACCCGGCGCTGTCGATGCCGCGCCTGGCAACGCCGCGCACGCGGGTCGAAGCCGGCAGCGTCGGCATCGGTGGCGAACAGGCCGGGATCTATCCGCGCCCCGGCCCTGGCGGCTGGCGCATCATCGGCCGCACCGAGGTCGTGCTGTTCGATCCGGCGCGCGATCCGCCATCGCTGCTCGCGCCCGGCGACCGCCTGCGCTTCGTTCCGACCGGGAAACTGCCGTGAGCATCGAAGTGCTCGCACCGGGCCTGCTCACCACGGTGCAGGGCCGTGGGCGCGAAGGTTTCCGGCATCTCGGGGTCGGTTTCGGCGGCGCGCTCGATCCGGACGCGCAGGCCATCGCCAACCTGCTGGTCGGCAATGCGGTTTCCGCGGCGACGCTGGAAATCGCCCTCGCCGGCCCGACCCTGCGCTTCGAACGCGCGACCCGCATCGCGTTGTGCGGCGCGAACTTCGATGCCGACATCGACGGCGAAACGTTTCCGGGCTGGCGTCGCGCCGACCTGCCCGGAGGCAGCGTGCTGCGCATCGGCGGTTGCCGCCAAGGTGCGCGCGCGTGGCTCGCGGTTTCGGGTGGCATCCGCGTTGCCGACATCCTCGGCAGCGCGAGTACCGATCTGCGCGGCGGTTTCGGCGGCGTCGAAGGGCGCGCGCTGCGCGCTGGCGACCGCCTGCACGTGGAACCATTCGCCGAAACCGTCGAACGCGTGCGCATCGCGCCGTGGTGGATCGATCCGCTGGCGCTGGACCCGGATCCGTCGTCGTCGATCCGCGTGCTGCCCGGCAGCGACGCGACCGATCCCGCTGATGGCCTGTTCGCGAATGCATGGACCATCGCGCCGGCCAGCGACCGCCAGGGTTTGCGATTGACCGGAACGCCGCTCGCGCTGCGCGATGCGCGCGAATACGTTTCCGAGCCCATCGTTCCCGGCACGCTGCAATTGCCGCCGGGCGGGCAACCCATCGTGCTGCTGGCCGACGCGCAGACCCACGGCGGTTATCCACGCATCGGCCACGCGATCCGCGCCGACCGCGGCCGCCTCGCCCAGTTGCGCGCCGGCGACGCGATCCGCTTCGCGCCATGCACGCCCGCCGAGGCGCTGGCGGCGAGCCGCGAACGTGCGCACACGCTGGCGCGGATCGCGCTGGCCGTCGCGGGACGAATCGGCGTTGCGCCCCCGTCTGCGAGCGCCTAGTCTCGACGCTTTCCCCCACGGAGAGCCGTCGCCATGCGCCAGAAGCACACCGTCCGTGTCCTCGCCCTCACCGCCTGCGTCGCCGCCGCGCTCGCCGGCTGCAAGCAGAACGCCACCGCACCCGCTTCGGGCGAAGCGCCGGCCGCGACTGCCGCCGCGAACGACGACGCCGCGCTCGACAAGGCCGTGGACGCCTTCATCGATGGCTACTTCCAGCACAACCCGGTGTTCGCCGCCAGCGCCGGCAAGCACGAATACGACGGCAAGCTGCCGGATTACAGCCCCGAGGGCCTGAAGGCCACCACCGACTGGCTGCACGCGCAGCGCGACGCCTTCGCGAAGTTCGGCGACGACAAGCTCGACGAGCAGGGCCGCTTCCGCCGCGACTACGCGCTGGCGGTGATCGACGGGAATCTCTTCTGGCTCGAGGATTCCGGCTTCGCCTGGAAGAACCCGGCGTTCTACACCGGCGACCTGTCGCCGAGCATGTACCTCACCCGCCCGTACGCGCCGCTCGCGACGCGCATGGACGCGTTCATCCGCTACCAGGAGGCGCTGCCCAAGGCGGTCGAACAGATCAAGGCCAATTTCAAGCTGCCGCTGCCGGCGTCCTACATCGACCTCGGCGTCAATTCCTTCGGCGGTTACGCCAGCTTCTTCGAAAGCGACGTGCCGAAGATCTTCGCCGAAGTGAAGGACGACGCGCTGCAGGCACGGCTGAAGGCGAGCAACGCGGCCGCGATCAAGGCCACGCAGGACATGGCCGACTGGCTGAAGGCGCAGAAGCCGCAGGCGACGCAGGACTTCGCGCTGGGCGCGGAGAAGTTCGCGAAGATGCTGCACGCGACCGAACGCGTGGACATCCCGCTCGACCAGTTGAAGGCCGCGGGCGAAGCCGACCTTGCGCGCAACCTCGCCGCGATGAAGGCGGCCTGCGGCCAGTTCGCACCCGGCAAGACGCTGCAACAGTGCGTGGAGAAGGAAGCCGCCGACAAGCCGCAGGGCGGCGCGGTGGAAGGCGCGCGTGCGCAACTCGCAGGCCTGCGCCAGTTCATCGTCGACAAGGACCTCGTCACCATTCCCGGCCCCGAGCAGGCAAAGGTGGAAGAAGCACCGCCGTTCAACCGCTGGAACTTCGCCTATATCGAGATTCCCGGCCCGTACGAGAAGAACCTGCCGTCGGTCTATTACATCGCCCCGCCCGACCCGACCTGGCCCAAGGCCGAGCAGGACGCCTACGTGCCCGGCAAGTCGGTGCTGCTGTTCACTTCCGCGCATGAAGTGTGGCCGGGCCACTTCCTGCAATTCCTGCATTCGAACCGCGCCGGATGGAAGTTCGGGCAGTTGTTCGTCGGTTACGCCTTCGCCGAAGGCTGGGCGCATTACTGCGAGGAAATGATGTTCGACGCCGGCCTCGACGGCGCGACGCCGGAAACGCACATCGGCCAGTTGAGCGAGGCGTTGCTGCGCGACGTGCGCTTCCTCTCCGCCATCGGCATGCACACCGGCGGCATGACCATGGCGCAGTCGGAAAAGATGTTCCGCGAACAAGGCCTGCAGGATCCGGGCAATGCGCGCCAGCAGGCCGCGCGCGGCACCTACGATCCGGCCTACCTCAACTACACGCTCGGGAAGCTGATGATCATGCAGCTGCGCGAGGACTGGACCAAGGACAAGGGCGGGCGCAAGGCGTGGAAGCAGTTCCACGACCAGTTCCTCAGCTACGGCGGTCCGCCGATCCCGCTGGTGCGCGCGCAGATGCTCGGCGGCGCGCCGGAAGCGAAGCTGTGGACCGCGCCTGCGCCCGCAGCGAGCGAAACGCCGCCGGCGCCTTCGAGCATGGCGACGCCGGCCTCGAGCGGGGGCTGAGGCTTCGCGTTGCCGTCGCTGGATTTCAACTGCGACCTCGGCGAAGGCTGCGGCCAGGACGCAGCCATCGTCTCGCACATCAGTTCGGCCAGCATCGCCTGCGGCGCGCACGCAGGCGATGCCGCGACGATGCGCGAATTGGTTGCGCTCTGCCTCGCGCACGGCGTCGCGATCGGCGCGCATCCCTCGTTCGAGGACCGCGAACATTTCGGCCGGCGCGAGCTCGCGCTTGCACCCGCCGAGATCCACGCGCTGGTCGCGCGGCAAATCACGCTCATGGCGAATGCATGCGTCGAGGCCGGTGCGCGCCTGCACCACGTCAAGCCGCACGGCGCGCTGTACAACCTCGCCGCGCGCGACCGCGATGTCGCCGCGGCCATCGCCGAAGCGGTGCGCGAATCCGATCCGGCCTTGGTGTTGTACGGACTCGCGAATTCGGAACTCACTACGGCTGGTGAAGCCGCGGGCTTGCGGGTTGCGCACGAAGCCTTCGCCGAACGTGCCTACGACGCCGACGGCCGCCTCGCCCCGCGCGGCACGCCGGGCGCGGTGATCGAAAGTTTCGACAATGCGCTCGCACAGGTCCGTGGTTTCGTCCGCGACGGGGTCGTGGTTGCCCGCGACGGCACGCGCGTGCCGATCCGCGCCGACACCCTGTGCCTGCACGGCGACCGCAGCGATGCCGCGGAGTTCGCGCGCGGCCTGCGCGCGGCGCTCGAAGCCGAAAGCGTGTCGATCCGCGCACCGGGACGCGACGCATGAACGAGGTGTTGATCAACTATTGGCCACTGCTCGGCATCGCCGTCGTGGTCGTCGGCTTCGTGCTGCGGCTGAACCCGATCGCGGTCGTGGTCGGCGCCGGGCTGACCAGCGGCCTGCTCGCGGGCAAGCCGCTGGGCGAACTGCTGGCCTTGCTCGGCGAGTCCTTCGTTTCGAATCGCGCGCTGATGCTGTTCGTGCTGACGTTGCCGACCATCGGCCTGCTCGAACGCGCCGGCCTGCGCGAGCACATGCACGCGTGGATCCTGCACATGCAGCGCATGACCTTCGCGCGCCTGCTCATCGGCTACCTCGGCCTGCGCCAGCTGCTGAGCATGGTCGGCCTGACCAATGCCGGCGGCCACGCGCAGACCGTGCGTCCCCTGCTCGCACCGATGAGCGAGGCCGCGGCCGAAAAGGAGACGGGGCCACTGACGCACGAACAACGCCAGCGCGTGCTGGCGCTGGACGCCGCCACCGACAACGTCGGCCTGTTCTTCGGCGAGGACGTGTTCGTCGCCGTCGGCGCGGTGCTGCTGATCCAGGGCTTCTACGCGCAGAACGGCATCGTGCTCGAACCGCTGCACATCGCGCTGTGGGCGCTGCCCACCGCGGTCGCCGCATTCGCCATCCACACGCTGCGCATCATGCTGTTCGCGCGGCGCCTGCGCCGGGAACGCAGCGATGCTTGAGCTCGCGCCGTTCTACTGGCTGCTGGCGCTGCTGCTCGCGGCCGCGGCCTGGCGCAACGCGCGCGAACGGCGTTTCGCGCAGGCCTGTTTCTGGGCGGTGCTGGCGTTGCTGTTCGCCGGCGGCGACTGGATCCTCGCCGCGCGCAAGGCCGGGAATCCTTTTCCCGCGCAACTCGCCGGCGTCGGCGTGGTCGCGCTCGCGCTGCTGTCGTTGCGCATGCGCCGGATGCACATCGCCGAAGCGCCGCGCGAACAGCGCCTCGCTTCCGCGCAACGACTCGGCCATCGGCTGCTGTGGCCGGCGCTGCTGATCCCGCTGGTCACGTTGCTGGTGGTGATGTTCGGGCCGAAGCTCGCGTTCGGTACGACGAAATTCCTCGGCGAAGGCAGCCCGACCCTGGTCGGCCTCGGCCTCGCCTGCGTGGTCGCCGCGCTCGCCGCGCTGCGCGTCACCCGCGAAATGCCCGCGATGGCTTTCGTCGAAAACCGGCGCCTGCTCGACACGCTCGGCTGGGCCGCATTGCTGCCGATCGTGCTGGCGACGCTGGGCGGCGTGTTCGCTGCGAGTGGCGTCGGCGAATCGGTCGCCTCGCTGGTCTCGATGGTCATTCCCACCGACAGCCGCATCGCATGCCTGCTCGCCTACGCGCTGGGCATGGTGCTGTTCACCATGATCATGGGCAACGCTTTCGCCGCGTTCCCGGTGATGACCGCCGGCATCGGCTTGCCCTTGCTGATCCAGCGGCACGGCGCCGACCCGGCGATCCTCGGTTCGCTCGGCATGCTCACCGGTTACTGCGGCACGCTGCTCACGCCGATGGCCGCGAACTTCAACCTCGTGCCGGCCGCGCTGCTGGAACTCGACGATCCCAACGGCGTGATTCGCGCGCAATGGGCCACCGCCGTGCCGCTGCTCGCGGTCAACATCGCGCTGATGGCGCTGCTGGTGTTCCGGTGAAGCGCGCGACCGTGCGGCCAACGCTGTTGCTCACCGGTTTCGACCCGTTCGACGGGGCGAAGTCGAACCCGAGCTGGGACGCCGCGTCCGCGCTCGACGGCCGCATCGTCGGCGGGCATCGCATCGTCGCGCGGCAGTTGCCGACCGAGTTCGATGCCTCGCTACGCGCATTGCGCGCCGCGATCCGCGAAACCGCACCGTCGCTCGTGGTGTGCCTCGGACTCGCCGGCGGGCGCAAGGAATTGTCGCTGGAACGCGTCGCGATCAACATCGACGACGCACGCATTCCCGACAATGCCGGCGCGCAACCGGTCGATGCGAAGATCGCTGCGCGCGGACCCGCCGCGTATTTCTCGACCCTGCCGATCAAGGCGATGCTCGCCGCGCTGCGGAAGCACGGCATTCCCGCGCAGGTGTCGCAGACCGCCGGCACCTATGTCTGCAACCACGTGTTCTACGGGCTGATGCACGCATTGCGGAACAAGCGCGACGTGCGCGGCGGTTTCATCCACGTTCCGAACGCCGGTCGCGGCGGCATGCCGCTGGAGGACATCGCCGAAGGCCTGCGCATCGCCTTGCGCGTCGCGGCGACCACTAACGAAGATGCGCGCATCGCCGCCGGCGCCGAAGACTGAAACAGGAAGGAACCCCGCGATGACCCGCACCTTGTTGCTCGCCCTGCTGCTCGCCGTCGCCGTTCCCGCGCATGCCGGCTTGTTCGGCAAGTCACCCGAGCAGGCCGCCACCGAAGCCGAGCGCGAACAGTTGCCGGCGGTCACGATCTGGGTCGATGCGACCTGGGGTTTCCGCAAGAGCGGCGCGGCCAACGACCTCAGCGCCGCGCACAAGGCCTTCTACGCACACGGCTACCACGTGGTCGGCGTGCAGCCCTACATCGAGAACGGCGATTTGCAGGGCTTTTTCGTGACCTACGAGAAGCGTTGAGGCGAAATCAATTCCCCTCTCCTGCCCTTCGGGCATCCTCTCCCACCAAGGGGAGAGGAAAAAGCATCAGGTCTTCGGCAGCGTGACGCCCGTCTGCCCCTGGTACTTGCCGCCGCGGTCCTTGTACGAGGTTTCGCACACATCATCGGCATCGGCCTGGAAGAACAGCATCTGCGCCACGCCTTCGTTGGCATAGATGCGCGCCGGCAGCGGCGTGGTGTTGCTGAATTCCAGGGTCACATGGCCTTCCCACTCCGGCTCCAGCGGCGTGACGTTCACGATGACCCCGCAGCGCGCGTAGGTGCTCTTGCCGAGGCAGACAACGAGCGTGTCGCGCGGGATGCGGAAGTACTCGACCGTGCGCGCCAGCGCGAAGGAATTCGGCGGGATAATGCACTCGTCCGCGACCACGTCGACGAAGCTCTTCGGGTCGAAGTGCTTGGGATCGACGATGGTCGAGTTGATGTTGGTGAACACCTTGAACTCGCGCGAGCAGCGCACGTCGTAGCCGTAGCTGGACGTGCCGTAGCTGACGATGCGGCTGCCGTCGACCCCGCCGTTATCGGCGAACCGGACCTGACCGGGCTCGAACGGCTCCAGCATGCCGTGTTGTTCGGCCATGCGGCGGATCCAGCGGTCGCTCTTGATGCTCATGCGGTGTTCCCGGAAATGATGCCGATATTGTAGGGCGGGCCTTGGCCCGCCACAGACATCCGCGGCTCGATGATGGCGGGTCGAGACCCGCCCTACCGCAGGGACAGGTCGATCCCGGCCGGTGCGCGCGGACGCTTCTCCAGCTCCTCGACGACCCGGACCGCCAACGCCCGCCATTGCACCGCCAGCGGCGAATCCGGCTGCGCGGCGACGATGGGTATTCCCGCATCGCCCTGTTCGCGGATCGATGCGTCCAGCGGCAGGCTGCCGAGCAATGGCACGCCGTATTGCGCAGCCATGCGTTCGCCACCGCCTTCGCCGAACACGTGTTCGGCGTGGCCGCAGTTCGAGCACACGTGCACCGCCATGTTTTCCACCAGCCCGAGCACGGCGATGCCGAGCTTCTCGAACATCTTCAGCGCCTTGCGCGCGTCGAGGGTGGCGATGTCCTGCGGCGTGGTCACGATCACCGCGCCCGCGACCGGGATTTTCTGCGCCATGGTCAGCTGGATGTCGCCCGTCCCCGGCGGCAGGTCGACGACGAGGTAATCGAGCGCCTCCCAGCGGGTTTCGCCCAGCAACTGGGTCAGCGCCGAGGTCGCCATCGGCCCGCGCCAGATCATCGGCGTGTCCTGGTCGACGAGCAGGCCGATCGACATCGCCTGCAGCCCGTGCGTGCGCATCGGCTCGATGGTCTTGCCGTCCGGGCTGTCGGGGCGGCCGGACAGGCCCAGCATCATCGGTACGCTGGGGCCGTAGATGTCGGCGTCGAGCACGCCCACCGAGGCGCCTTCGGCCGCCAGCGCCAGCGCCAGGTTCACCGCGACCGTGGACTTGCCCACCCCGCCCTTGCCGGAGCCGACCGCGATGATGTTGCGTACCTGCGGCAAGGGCCTGAGTTCGCCCTGAGGCGCGCGGGCAGGAACCGATCTCGACATGCGCTGAGACACCACTGTATTCAGGGATGGAGGGGTCACTATGCCCTTAGTCATGGGCCATGACACCACAGTTAAACTCATGTTAACTTCGGGTTGTCCGAGGGCAAAGCTCCACGGCAATTTGAGTCAAGTGTTCGCTGCCGGGAACCCGGCATCCCAACATTCCAATAGGGGATAGACATGTCTGCAAAGCGTTTCCGGATGGAGCCTAGCCGCCTGAGCGCGGCCCTGGTTGCCGCCCTCGTCATGCCGCTCGCCGGCACCGCGTTCGCACAGGACGCAACCACCACCGATCAAGCCACGACGACCGAGAAGAAGGCCGAGACCCTCGACAAGGTCATCGTCACCGGTTCGCTGATCCCGCAGACCTCGCTTGAAACCGCCAAGCCGGTCCTGGTGATCTCTGCCGAGGACCTGAAGACCCGCGGCTACACCAACGTCCAGGACGCGCTGCACCAGAGCTCGTTCTCGACCGGTGCCGTGCAGGGCAACCAGACCTCCGCCTCCTTTACCCAAGGTGCGGAGACCAACAGCTTGTTCGGCTTGAATCCTGGCTACACCAAGTACCTGATCGACGGTCGCCCGATGGCGAACTACCCGGCGCTGTACAACGGCACCGATGTGTTCAACAACATCAGCGGCATCCCGATCGACCTGGTCGAACGCATCGAGATCCTGCCGGGCGGCCAGTCCTCGCTGTACGGCTCCGACGCCCTCGCCGGCGTGGTCAACATCATCCTCAAGAAGAACATGGATGGCTCGGTTGTCAGCGCGCGTATCGGCGATTACGACGAAGGCGGCGGCGAAAGCCGGCGCATCAGCGCCGCGACCGATTTCGGCAGCGACGATGGCCGCTTCCACATGCTGCTGGGCGGTCAGTTCGAGCATACCGACCCGATCTGGGGCTATCAGCGCGACCTGACCAAGCAGTACAACACCGAAGGTTACAGCGCACCGGTCTCGGGCCGCGATGTGCTGGTCTATGCTCCGTACAATCCCGCGAGCACGTCTTACTACTTCCTGGATCCGAACGATTGCGCCGGCGTATCCAGCGGCTTCGGTGGCACGGAAGGCGTGCAGTACCGCCCAGGCCGTAACGAGCCTTACTGCGGTTCGCTCTTCAGCCCCGGCTACCGGACCATCAAGAACGGTGGCGAGAGCACGCAGGTCTATACCCATGCCACCTTCGACGTGAACGACAACCTGCAGTTGTACGGAGACCTCCTGTACAGCCAGGAGTCGACCCGTTACCACGTGGGCTCGGGTTTCACCTGGTGGGGCAGCAGCAGCGAGTTCTCCAGCACCTCCGGTGTGTATTTCGATCCGAACCTGGGCAACTTCATGGCGTTGCAGCGCGGCTTCATGCCCGAGGACATGGGCGGCTACGAGCGCTCGATGAGCCGCGATGACAGCAGTTCGTACGCGCTGACCCTGGGCGCGAACGGCACCTTCGGTGGTTCGAACTGGGATTACGACGTCGGTTTCACCCGCACCGAGTACAAGCTGACTGAGAACCAATGGGCGCGGCTCAAGGACCCGATCAACAACTGGTTCAACAGCCATATCCTCGGCCCGCAGCAGGGCACCTATTACGGCTATCCGGTCTTCACCCCGGACTACGCTGCGTTCTACCAGCTGCTCACGCCCGCCGACATGAACAGCTTCACCGACTACACCCATTCGCACAGCAAGACCTACGACAACATGCTGCGCGCGCAGGTGACGAACAGTTCGCTGTTCAGCCTCCCGGGTGGCGATGCGGGTATCGCGCTGGCAGTGGAGACCGGCACGCAAGGCTGGACCTACAGCCCCGATGCGCGCCTCGTTCCGGATCCGGTGACGCTGGAATCGGAAATTTGGGGCACCACCGCGATCAGCGGCAATGGTTCGCGCAGCCGCTATGCCGTCCTCGGCGAACTGCGCCTGCCGGTGTTCTCGATGCTGACCGCCAACCTCTCGGCTCGCTATGACAGCTACAAAGTGTCTGGCGAGAAGGTTTCGAAGCCGACCTACAACGTCGGCCTGGAATTCCGTCCGATCGAAAGCCTGCTGTTCCGCGGCCAGTACGGCACAGCGTTCAAGGTCCCGACCCTCGGCGACCAATTCCAGGGCCTGAGCGGCTTCTACAGCAGCACCAACGACTACCTGTACTGCCACTCGCAGAACCCCGCCTACGGCGTCGACAACTTCGACGACTGCACCTCGGATCCGACCCTGCTTCCGCAAAATACGCAGCCGCAGTACTTCGGCACCACCTCGGGCAACCCCGAGCTGGAGCCGATCACCGCCAAGGTGTGGAGCTACGGCGTGGTGTGGGCGCCAACGGCCAAGTTCTCTATCGCCCTCGATTACCACCACTGGAACATCGAGAACGAGGTCGCACAGCAAAGCGTCGACCAGATCATGCGCGACGACCTGAACTGCACCTCGGTGGCCGATGGCGGTACTGGCACGCTGGATCCCAACTCGGGCACCTGCCAGGCCGTGTTCAACCAGGTCGTGCGTAACGGCGCCGGTGCACTCCAGTCGATCTACGTCGGCAAGATCAATGTCGCCCGCGAAGAACTGAACGCCTTGACCTTGGACGTGAATTACGACCAGAGCATCGGCAACGCAGGCGATCTATCGTTCAAGACCTCGTGGACGAAGAACCTGAAGCACGAGCAGCAGACGTATCCGACCGACCCGGTGATCGACCTACTCAATAGCGGCTACAACAACCGCGACCCGATCTGGCGCGGCAATGCCTCGCTGGGCTGGAGCAAGGGCGATTGGGTCACCACGCTGTATGCGAACATCATCGGCCCGACCCCGAACTACACCTCGTGGACTACGTCTGCCTGCCAGACGAGCCGGTGCGAGGAAAGTGGTTCGTACACGACGTTCAACGCCAGCGTGAACTGGCAGGCCACTTCGGACTTGGGCCTCTCGTTCATCGTCACCAACCTGGCCAACAAGATGCCCGACATGGACGTGCAGAACTATCCGGGCACGAGCGGCGCGCCCTTCAACGATGCGTTCGACCCGTACGGCCGCGCGTACTACCTCGAAGCCCGTTGGAACTTCGGCAAGAAGGACTGATTGCCGTTGTTCCATCCTTGAGTCGTCTGAAGCCCCGCCGCAAGGCGGGGCTTTTTTATTGCCCGGGCCATCAACTTCTTCTCGACCCCATCGCTGGCTGAACCCGCCGGCCACCGTGATTCCATACCCATCCGAATGCCGGTATAACAGCCGGGAACCGGCGGCTTCCGCCCCGGGCCACGAACACCCTGGGAGGGGATCCACATGCGCAAGCTTCTCGTCGCCACCGTGCTCGCCGTCGCGTCGTTCGCGACCTCGCTGGCCATGGCCCAGAGCAACCCGTTGATCGGCAAATGGAAGACGTTGGACGACGAATCCGGCAAGCCCATGACGATCAGCGAGATCTACATGGCCAAGAACGGCAAGCTCGCCGCGCGCATCACCGAGAACCTCGGCCTGCCGGAAACCTGCACCGGTTGCAGCGGCGAATACCACAACAAGCCCTTCGTCGGCATCGTCACGCTGTGGAACCTCAGCCCGACCAGCAACGGCAAGTGGGGCAACGGCAACGGCTACAAGCCTTCCGAGGACCGCCACTTCAAGGTGAAGTCGGTGGAGCTGATCGACAATGGCGAACGCGTGCAGGTCACCGGCTGCGTCCTCTTCATCTGCAAGAAGGCGGAATGGGTGCGGGTACATTGACGCAGCGCCTGCCGCCGAACGGCCCGCGCTGCGGGCCGTTCGCATTTACGCCACCGGAGAATCCGATGCGATCGTTCGTTCTGCTCATGTTCGCCTTGTTGCTGCCATGCGGCGCATACGCGCAACAGGCATCGCCGATCGGGCAATGGCGCACCATCGACGACCACAGTGGCAAGCCGCGCTCGATCGTCGAGGTGTACGCGAATGCGGATGGCTCGCTGTCCGCGCGGATCCTGCGCCTGCTGGACCTGTCGAAGGGCGCGAATCCGCCGTGCGATGCCTGCCGCGGCGCACTCCACGGCAGACCCGTGGTCGGCATGGTGATCGCTTGGGGCCTGCATGCGGACGATGGCGGCTGGAGCGGCGGCCGCATCCTCGATCCGGACAACGGCAAGGAATATGCGGTGAAATTCACGCCGGTCGATGGTGGGCGCAAGCTCGAAGTACGCGGCTATGTCGGCGTTCCGATGGTCGGCCGCACCCAGGTCTGGCAGCGCGAATAAGCGCCCGGAACGCCTACGGGGCGCATGCGATAATTCATCATCGGCCGCGCTCGCGGCGCCTTGTTGCCTCCATGCCACGCGACATCTTCACCACCTTCGCCCTGCCCTACGCCAACGGCGCCCTGCACCTGGGCCACCTAGTGGGCTACATCCAGGCCGACATCTGGGTGCGCGCGCGGCGCATGGCCGGCGATACCGTGCATTTCGTCAGCGCCGACGACACCCACGGCGCGCCGATCATGCTGGCCGCGGAAAAAGCCGGGCTGACGCCGGAAACCTTCATCTCCGGCATGCAGGAATCGCACGAACGCGACCTGCGTGCGTTCGGCGTCGAAGTCGACCATTACGACTCGACCAACTCACCGCGCAACCGCGCGCTGACCGAAGACATCTACCGCCGGCTCGAGGGCAACGGCCATATCGCGCGACGGTCGGTCGAACAATTCTACGATCCGGTGAAGGGCATGTTCCTGCCCGATCGCTACGTCAAGGGCATCTGCCCGAACTGCGGTACCCCGGACCAGTACGGCGACAACTGCGAGAACTGCGGCGCAACCTATGCGCCGACGGACCTGAAGGAACCGAAATCGGTGCTGTCGGGTGCGACGCCGGAACTGCGCGAATCCGGGCATTTCTTCTTCGAAGTCGGGCGCTTCGCCGATTTCCTGCGCGAATGGCTGGACGGCGACGTCGCCGCGCCTGGGGTGAAAGCCAAGTTGCGAGAATGGCTGGACGCCGAGGGCGGGCTGCGCGCCTGGGACATCTCGCGCGATGCACCCTACTTCGGCTTCGAAATCCCCGGCGCGCCCGGCAAGTACTTCTACGTCTGGCTGGATGCGCCGATCGGCTACCTGTCCAGCTTCCAGGCGCTGTGCGAACAGCGCGGCATCGACTACGACGCCTTCCTGCGCAAAGGAATCGACGAAAACCCGAACCGAACCGAGATGCACCATTTCATCGGCAAGGACATCGTCAATTTCCACGGCCTGTTCTGGCCGGCGGTGCTGCACGGTTCCGGCCAGCGCGCGCCGACGCGACTGCACGTCAACGGTTACCTGACCGTGGATGGCGCGAAAATGTCGAAGTCGCGCGGCACCTTCGTGATGGCGCGCAGCTACCTCGATGCCGGGCTCGATCCGGAAGCGCTGCGGTATTACTTCGCGACCAAGACCAGCGGCGGCGTCGACGACCTCGACCTCAACCTCGGCGACTTCATCGCCAGGGTGAACAGCGACGTGGTCGGCAAGTTCGTCAATCTCGCAAGTCGCTGCGCGAAGCTGCTGGAAACGCACTTCGAGAATACGGTCGGTCCCTCTCCGCTTTCGGGACATGCGACCAATACCAGCGACGGATGGCAGGCCGATGCCGTATCGCTGCTGTCGAACGTGCGCGCTCTTGTCCAGCTTTCGGACGCGCTCTACTCGGAGAACAATCCTGCCGCAGTGGCGCGGAACGCGATGGCAGCGGCGGACTTGGCTAACGAGTACATCGCGCGTACCGCCCCATGGGCCTTGGCGAAGGATCCGGCGCGGCGCGGCGACCTGCATCTGGTGCTATCGACTGCATTGCAGGCGTTCGCCGATATCGCCTCCGCGCTGAAACCCGTCCTGCCCCGCACCACGCAGGGGATCGAGGGTTATCTCGGCGTCGTCCTGCAAGCGGACGTTGGCAACGATCGCCTCGTCGAACTTTGGGGTCGCACGCTCAACCCGTACTCCCCGCTTTTCACCCGCATCGACCCCAAGCACATCGACGCCATGATCGAAACCGGCAAGGACTCCCCCGCAAACGCGGCCACGCCCGTCGCGACTTCCGTCGCTCCCACGAGCGCGACCATCGGCATCGACGATTTCGCCAAACTCGACCTGCGCATCGGCAAGGTGCTCGAATGCGGCTTCGTCGAAGGCTCCGACAAGCTGCTGCGCTTCCTGCTCGACGCCGGCGAACTCGGCCAGCGCCAGATCTTCTCCGGCATCCGCGCCAGCTACGGCGAGCCGGAAAAACTCGTCGGCCGCAACGTGGTGTTCATCGCCAACCTCGCGCCGCGCAAGATGCGCTTCGGCACAAGCGAGGGGATGATCCTGTCCGCGGGCTTCGATGGCGGTTCGCTGTCGCTGCTCGATGTCGATGCCGGCGCACAACCGGGCATGCCGGTGAAGTGAGCGCACGCGCGCCGCTCGATTCCATCGATCTGGTCGAACGCCTCGACCGCATCCTGCCGCAGACCCAGTGTGGGCAATGCGGTTTCGAGGGTTGCC
Organism: Lysobacter lycopersici; assembly: GCF_007556775.1. Classification (GTDB taxonomy): domain Bacteria; phylum Pseudomonadota; class Gammaproteobacteria; order Xanthomonadales; family Xanthomonadaceae; genus Pseudoluteimonas; species Pseudoluteimonas lycopersici. Next base: position 330,283 of record NZ_CP041742.1, on the reverse strand, counting down.
GACCATACGCGGAAGCGATGGCACGCGGCGAAGCGGGCATCGACCATTGCCCGCCCGGCGGCGATGCCGGTGCGCGCGCATTGGCGAAACTGCTCGGCATCGAAGCGAAGCCCTACGACCGCGGCCGCGGCGAACACAAACCCGCGCAGGTCGCCGTCGTCGTCGAAGCCGACTGCATCGGCTGCACGAAATGCATCCAGGCCTGCCCGGTGGACGCGATCATCGGCGCATCGAAGCTGATGCACGTCGTGGTCGAACCGTTGTGCACCGGCTGCGAGCTGTGCGTGCCCGCCTGCCCGGTGGATTGCATCGAATTGCGTAACACCGACGCCCGAGATCGCTCGAGCCCGGCGTGACCGGATCGTGCTAGCGTACCGGCACTCCCGCCGCCACCAACTCATTCCACGGCATGGATCAGGCCAAGAGTCCACACCAGAGCGCAGGGCCCGCAGTGCTGTGGGAGGAAGCGCAACGCCTCATCCTCGAAAACCGTGTCGAAGAAGGCCGCGCCCGTCTCCTTGCGATACTGGAAACGCAGCCGCGCAACGCGCCGGTCCACATGCTGTTGGCCGGGACCAGCCTCGCATCCGGGAAGCTGCAGCGAGCGACAGCCGAACTCCGTGCAGCGGCCATGTCGATTCAGAACGATCCGGCGCTGCTGATCCAGGTCATGCAGGCCATGTCGCGCCTGGGGGAAACCAACGACACGCGCATGTGCCTTCGCCACCCGCTGATACCCCGACTGCAGAACGGCCCGATGCTGACCGCGATCGGGCATGTCTACCAGGGGATCGGGCTGAATGCCGAAGCGCTGGCAATGATGGAACGCGCGAAGCGTACTGGCTACGACAATGCCGACTTCCGCTATTTCCACGCGCTACAGCTGCAGTTCAATGGCCGCCTCGGCGAAGCCGAGGCCGAAATGGAAAGCTGCCTGAAGCTCGGCCCCACCTTCGGCCGCGCATCGCTTTCGCTCGCGCGCATCCGGAAACAAACCGCCGACTCGAACCACGTCGCGTTCCTGCAGGAACGCCTGCAGTCGGTTCCGAAGGGCAGCGAAGACCATGCGGCCTTCGAATTCGCCCTGTACAAGGAATACGAGGACCTTGGCGACCTGGATGCCGCGTGGTCCGCATTGCAGCGAGCGAACGCGGTCATGGCGGCGAGGGTTCCCTACGACGCCGCCAGCGAGGAAAAACTGTTCGACCTGCTCATCCAGCGCTTCGATTCGGACGCGCCCCGTGGCGAAACGGGAATTCCGCCCGGGCCGATGCCGATCTTCATCGTCGGCATGCCACGGTCGGGCACCACCCTGCTCGAACGCGTGCTCGGCAGCCATTCGCAAGTCGCATCCGCCGGCGAACTGAGCGACCTGCCGCGGCAACTGCGCTGGGTCGCGGATCGCCACGGGCATCCGGTAGTGGACGAAGACCTGCTAAACGCCATGCCGGGAATCGACTTCGCGCTTCTGGGCCGGCGCTACCTGCAGCAGAGTCAATGGCGCGCGAATGGCAAGCCGTTCTACATCGACAAGCTTCCGCCGAACTTCATGTTGATCGGCTGCATCCGGCGCGCGCTTCCGCACGCCAGGGTCGTGCACATGGCGCGTGACCCGATGGATGTGTGCTTTTCCAACTATCGCGCGATGTTCGGCGATTCGTATGCCTACAGCTACGACCTCGATGCGCTATCGCACCATTACCGCCAGTACGACCGCCTGATGCAGCATTGGCGCGAGACCATGCCCGGCTTCGTGATAGACGTTCCCTACTCGAACCTGGTGCTGGACACGGAGCGCACCTGTCGAGAACTCATCGCCGCCTGCGGCCTTACGTTCGAGGAGGGATGCCTCGACCATACCCGCAACAAGGCCAGCGTGGCGACGCTCAGCAGTGCACAGGTCCGGCAACCAATCCACTCGCGCGGCCTCGGGGAATGGGAAAAGTATGCCCAGCGGCTGCAAGGACTCCGAACGGCCCTCCTCGGATGACTCGATACCAAGCGGGTCAATCGCGGATTTCGATACCCGCATCCTCGAGCATGCGTCGCAACGGCGCCAGCTGCGGCCGGTAATTTTTCCAGCGGCCGATCGAATTCGAGTTCATCGGCTCGCGCACCTGCAACGCGCTCGCGGTCGCGACCGGCGCTGCGTTGTCGTTGAACCGCAGGCATGCTTCCTCCCAAGGAAGGCCGCAGAACTCCAGGAGCCGCTGTGTCCACCTTTCCTGATCGTGCACCAGAGCCTCGTATTCCACCGTGAGGATCCGCCCCGGGAGCATCCGTTCCCAGTACGCCATCAATCGATCGAAGAGCATGTAGTAACGCCCCGTATCGAGGATGTCCAGGGAATAGTCGTAGTACGGCGACGCCAGCGCAAACAATTGCCGGAAATTGCCCAGGCAGGTATCCATCGGGTGGCGGCGGACGCAGATCATCCTCGCCATCGGCAACGCATTGGCGATATCCCCGGCATAAAGGAAATTCTGGGGCAGCTTGTCCACGAATCTGGGCTTTTTTCCCGTGCCCGGCCTCGTGCTCGCAAGGTAATCGCCGCCCAACCCGGCCCAATCCAGCCGGCGTGATCGCATGATCGTATCGGGGTCGAGCATGGACGACGTGGCGCTGCCGGAAGCCCGTTTCAGCACGAAACCGAAATTTTCCAACTCCCCCATTGACTGCACATGGGAATGACTGGAGAGGATCCGCTCGACCAGCGTCGTTCCCGAACGAGGCATCCCGAAAACGAAGATCGGCTCGCTGCTTGGGTGGCCGGATGTCGACGGAACCGCTCCGCCGAAATTCCGTTCGATGGCTTCGAACATGGCCTCGTCGCGGGAAATCAAATATCCCTTGGCGATCCGGAGGGGAGTCTTGCCCAGGACGAGGTGCTCGAAGGCATCGGGATATTGGCCGAGGTCCTCGAATTCCTTCGAAAGGGCCATGTGCACGTAGGTCGCGGCGTCCGGGCCTTGCGCATCTGGAAGGACCGCCAACAGGCGCTCGACGTGATTGCGATCGTCGGTCTGCTTCCGGAGTTTCGCCAACGCAGGGTAGGCCTTCCAGAAACCGGGGTCGAGTTTCAGGCACTCCTCCAACTGCACCTCGGCGGCCGCAATACTGCCCGTGAAGATGAGTGAAGTGGCGAGGTTGAAACGGTAACCGGCACTTTGCGGATTCGAATCGACCAGCCGCTGGAAAACCTCCACCGCCTTGATGTGCTCGTTCAATCGGGAAAAGACCACGCCGAGCATATCGAGCGCTATTGGATCCCGAGGCAGGAGCGCCCAGGCTTTCCCCGCAACCACCGAGGCATCGGCGTACCTGCGGACGGCAGTCAGTGCCCTCGAGAGTTGAACGAGGTAGTCGGCCCTGGCCGGATCGAGATTGACTGCACGGGATAGGTATTCGATCGCCGAAGGCGTTTGTCGAAGCTCGAGCGCCGCGGCCCCTGCGATGAAATACAGGACGGCGGACGACGGCATTTCCGGAATCAGGTCCAGCGCGAGCTTTCGAGCCTGCGGCCAATCGCCCTTGCGAAGCGCCGCCACCGCCGCGCCGAACCTTTCCTTCAACGCATTCGCTGTCGCCTGCACGTCAGTGCACGGATTTGCATGCGCTGCATATCCGCTCGACCTTGTAGCCCTTCGCGCGCAGCTTCTCGACCACGCCGTCGGAGCCGATCAGGTGCAGGCTGCCGACCACGACGAGGGTGTTCCCGTCGTGGGAAGCGCGTAGCCGCTGTTCCAGCTTCGGCACCCATGCATCGTTGCGCGCGACGTTGATGCGCTTGTACAGCGCCGGGTATTCGTCGCGCATCTCGACCGCCATGCCGTTCCACAGCGTGTCGGCATCGCCGGCGCGCCACGCCGAGTGCAGGCGCGCGACTTCCTTGCTGCCTTCGGCCGCTTCCTGCAGCGTTTCGTCGAGGAACTGGACCTGCTCGGCCTCGCCCATGCCGTCGAGGAAAGCGATCTGCTCGTCGCCGGTCTCCAACCCCGAGGTCGGCTTCTTCGCCGCCTGCGCATCTGCGGAGAAATGCTGGTCGAGGCCGAGCTTCGGGTCGAGGCCCTGCTTGCTCATCTCGACGATGCTCACGGTCAGGCCAACGAACCAGGGTTCGAACAGTTGCAGCATCTGCCCCGGAATCCCCGCCTTCTGCAGCGCGCCTTCGTTCGCATCCACCCATGCGTCCAGCCGTTTCGTGGTGGCTGGCGGCAGGCTCGCGTCGAGTTGCTTGCCATCGCCGCGCAGCGCCGCCTGGCCCATGCGGATCGCCAGGGTCGGCGAGCTCATTTCCTCGGGCGGGATTTCGAACACCACGTCCTTCGAATCGGCGAACGCAGCGTCCACTTCCTTCGACAGGGGATAGTCGCCGGGCAGCAGCATGTGGAACGATCCGAGCAGGTACAGGCTGCTGTCGGCGTCGGAGACCTTCCAAAGCAGCGGCACCGGCGGCGCATTCGCGACCGGAACCGCCGCGGGCTTGTGCATGGGTGTCGAGGCCTTCCTTGGCGCCGCGGCCTGCGCCGACCACAGCGCGACGACCGCGAACAGCCCGACCAAAGCCGCGACGCGTGCGAACCGCGACCGCTCGACGTTACTCACGAGCCGTGGTTCCCGGCATAGGCCTTCTCGCCCGCGGTGATGGCGAGGTCCAGCCGGTTCTGCGCCGGCGGCAGCGGGCAGGTCGCGAAGGAGGTGAACGCGCAAGGCGGGTTGTAGCTCTGGTTGAAGTCCACCGTCACCCGACCCTGCGCATCGGGCATCGGCGTGTACAGGAATCGACCGGCGCCGTAGCTGCCGTGGCCGTTGGTGCGGTCGGCGAACACCAGGAACAACTCGCCCTCGCCTTCGTCGATGGCTTCGATGCGGTAGGTCTTGCCGTCGCGTTCGAACTCGACCGCGCCCGGGTTCTTCGCATCGTCGAGCCCGCCGATGATGTTCGCGACCTGGATGGTGGTGCCTTCCGGATGCGGCACGAACTTGCCGGCGATGCGCCAGGCCGCGTCCGCGGGCCAGTATTCGAGTCCGGCGAACTGCAGGCGCGTTGGCGCATCCGCGTGCTTCACGCGCAGGCCGTAGCGATCGCCGCGCTGGATCACCGTCGCCTCGCCCTTGCCGTCGTCGAAACCGATCACGTTCGGGCCGTTCGGGTCCGCGTCGGTGCGCAGCATCGCTGCGCCCTTCAACGGCTGTGCGTCGAGCGTGAGCGCGGCGTCCTTGCCCGGCACGAAATGCACGCTTCCGTCCTTGCGCAGGTCGATCATGCCGAAGTGTTCCGGCCCCATCGACAGGCGGATGCCGTTGTCGCCGGCGCTGCCGACGAAATGCGGGCCCTGGTCGATCCAGTGCAGGCCGATCAGGCTGGTCCAGCCGTCGGGCTTGAGCAAGCGTTCGCGGCGCTGTTCGCGCCAGGCCTGTTCCTCGAGCAGGAAGCTCTGGTCCTGTTTCGCCATGGTTTTGCTCGCTTCGTTGCTGGGGACCTGCGCCATCGTCGCCGTTTGCGGGCCGCGATGGCATCCCGCCGCGAGCAGGACGGCTGTCGCAGCGGCGATACGGATCGAAGGTTTCATCGTCAGCGTCCTCGCAGGAACCATGCGTCGATCTCGGCCAGGCCGAACCGGGCCCAGGTGGGGCGACCATGATTGCATTGTCCGGAGCGCTCGGTCGATTCCATTTCCCGCAACAGCGCATCCATTTCGGGAACGGTCAGGCGCCGGTGCGCGCGCACCGCGGCGTGGCAGGCCATGGTCGCGAGCAGTTCGTCGCGGGCTTCCTCGACGCGACGCGTCTGGCCGTGTTCGAGCAGGTCGCCGATCACGTCGCGCAGCAATGCGGCGACATCGGTATCGGCGAGCAGGGCCGGCACGCTGCGCAGCAGCAGCGACTGCGGCCCGCTGCGGGTCAGCTCGAAGCCCAGCGCGGCCAGCGTCGCGGCTTCGCGTTCGGCGACCTCGGCCTCGCGCACCGACACGGCCAACGACTGCGGCACCAGCAGCGGCTGCACGCGCACGCCGGCGCCGTCGTGCGCGGCCTTGAGCTTCTCGTAGCCGATGCGCTCGTGTGCGGCGTGCATGTCGACGACGACCAGACCTTCGGCGCTTTCGGCGAGGATGTAGATGCCGTGCAGTTGCGCCAGCGCATGCCCGAGCGGCGGCACCTTGCCTTCGCCCGCGGCGGGCAGCGACAACACCGGCAACGACGGGCCCGGATGTGCCGGTGCATACAAGGCGGCGTATTGCGCCGGCGCCTCGGCCAGCTTCAACGCCATGTCGCCCTGTCGCGGGGGCAGGTTCGGGATCGACGCGGGGACTTTCGGCGAATGCGATTCGACCGGCATTCCCGCCTGTGCACCGGCGCGCGTCCCCGACAGCGCTTCCTGCAAGGTGCGATAGACGAAATCGTGCACCAGGCGCGAATCGCGGAAGCGCACTTCATGCTTGGCCGGGTGCACGTTCACGTCCACCGCGCGCGGATCGAGTTCGAGGAACAGCACATAGGCCGGATGCCGGCCGTGGAACAGGACATCGGAATACGCCTGCCGCACCGCATGCGCGACGTTGCGGTCGCGCACGCCGCGGCCGTTGACGAACAGGTATTGCTGGTCGGCGCTGGCGCGGTTGTAGCTCGGTTGTGCGATCCAGCCGTGCAGTCGCAGGCCCGCGCCGGCGTGGTCGATGCGCAGCACGTTGCGCGAGAACTCCTCGCCCAGCGCATCCACCAATCGCGCACCGGTTTCCGACGCGGAATCGCCGCGATAGCGCCGCAGCGGCTTGCCGTTGTGGCTGATGCGCACTTCCACGTCGGGCCGCGCCAGCGCCAGCGTGCGCAGCCATTCCTCGATGTGGCCGAGCTCGGTGCGCTCCGCGCGCAGGAAGCGACGCCGAGCGGGCACGTTGTAGAACAGTTCGCGCACCTCGACCGTGGTGCCCTGCGGCTGCGCGCTGGGCGCGACCTCGCCGACGCGCCCGCCTTCGACCTGCAGCGCGTTGCCGTTGTCGTCGCCATTGCGGCGCGAAGCGATGCGGAAACGACTGACCGAGGCGATCGACGGCAGCGCTTCGCCGCGGAAACCGAGGGTGGCGACGGCTTCGAGGTCTTCGAGCGAGGCGATCTTGCTGGTCGCGTGGCGCTGCACCGCGACCGGCAGTTCCGCGGCCGCGATGCCGCCGCCGTCGTCGCGCACGCGGATCAGGCGCGCGCCACCTTCCTCGAGGTCGATGTCGATGCGGCTGGCGCCTGCATCGAGCGCGTTCTCGACCAGTTCCTTGACCACCGACGCGGGCCGTTCGACCACTTCGCCTGCGGCGATCTGGTTGACGAGGACATCGGGGAGCAGGCGGATGGTCACGCCCGGGATTTTACGTTCCCGTTGTCATGCTGAGCGCAGCGAAGGACCTGCTTTTTTGGATTATCCGCAGGAAAGGCAACAGCGGGTCCTTCGGCTTCGCCTCAGGATGACAGGCTCCTACGGGCTTCCACCCGCACCGACACCGGCACCGGCGCCGCCGCCATCATTCGTGGCCTGCGCACGCATCGCATACAGCGTGCCCGGCGGCGGCTGGGTGGTGAAGTAGCGGTTAATGCCGCCGAGGATCGCGGTCGCGAGCTGCCGCTGGTAATCCTTGCTGCGCAGCCTGGCTTCCTCGCCCGGGTTGGAGATGAAGCCGGTTTCGACCAGCATCGCCGGCATGTTGTCGGAGGTGCGCAGCACCGCGAAGTTCGCGCGCTCGACTTCACCCTTGTGCAGGTTGCCGATGGCGTCGAGGTTGCCGAGCACGTAGCCAGCGGCGTCCTCCGAGGCTTTGAGGTTGCCGCTCTGGGTAAGGTCGAGCAGCACCGAGGTCAGCACGCTGTCGCCGCCGCGCACGCGGTTGCCGCCGATCACGTCGGCCGCGTTCTCCTTGTCCGCCAGCCAGCGCGCGCGCTGCGACGAGGCGCCGCGGGTGGAGAGCACGAACACGCCTGCGCCGCGCGCATCCGGGCTGGTGAAGGAGTCGGCGTGGATGGAAACGAAGATGTCGGCGCGCGCCGCATGCGCCTTGCGCGCGCGCTGCGGCAGCGGGATGAAATAGTCGGAATCGCGGGTCAGGTAGGCCTTGAGCCCGGGCGTGGCGTCGACCTGGCGCGCGAGTTCGCGGGCGATGGCGAGGGTGACGTCCTTCTCGCGGGCGCCACCACGGCCAAGCGCGCCGGTGTCCTGCCCGCCGTGGCCGGCGTCGATGGCGACGACCAGCGGACGCGTGCCGCCGGCATCGCGCATGGACTTGATCGGTGGCGGCAAGGAAGCCGGGGGCGTCGCCGGCTGCGGCTCACCGGTCGCGACCCGGGTCGGAACGCCGGTCGCGATGGTGCCGACCGCACGGTCCAGCGGGCTCTGGGTGGGCTGCGTGTTCGAAACGACTGGCGCGGTGACGGGGGACGGAGGCACGGACGCCGGCGCCGAGTTCGCGATCGCGGGCGCCGGGCCGTCGTCCGGCCATTCCAGCACCAGGCGCGGGCCGTCGGCGCCGCTTTCCACCCGCGGTTTGAGCGCCACGACTGGGGAAGCGAGATCGAACACGATCCGGGTCACGCCCGGGCTGGGCTGGCCGGCGCGGACACCGCGCACCACGCCGGTGGCGGCAGGCAGGGGGGTGCCACGGCGCAAGGCGCTGCCGGGAAGATCGAGCACCAGCCGGTCGGGATTGGCGAGGCTGAGGACCTGGTAGTCCGCGACGCCATCGAGGCGCAGTTCGGCGCGGGTGCCGGTCGGGCCGCTTTCCAGCCGCAACTGGCTGATTTCCGCGGCGTGGGCAAGGTTCCAGAGCAGCGCCAGCAACAGTGCGGCACCGAGCAAGGTCTGCTGGATTGCGGTCCCCTTTACGCGCATGGCCGGAGTTAAGCACCGGCCGGGGTGGATTGCAATAGGTTTTCCCTTATGAATCCGTGACCTGGGGAACCTTCCTTTCAGCTGGCAGCAAGAAAGGGCTTCAAGCCACTGTCCGCCAGCAGTCGGGTTCGCCAGGCCTCACCCGCCGGGGTGCCCGGTGTCAGGATGGCCGAGCGCCCGTCCCCCTCGATGGCCAGCGCCAGGCTCAGGTCTGGGACTGGCAAGGCGCCGGCGCCTCGTTCGGGCCATTCGACCAGCCACAGTTCGGCATCGTCGCTGTCGAGCGCGAGGAATTCGAGTTCGCCCGCGGCGCCGATGCGATACAGGTCGAGGTGCAACGCGTTGCCGCCACCCGCGAGCGGATAGTGCTCGACCAGTGTGTAGGTCGGGCTGCGGATCGCGCCCTCGACGCCGCAGGCGCGCAACCACGCGCGTGCGAGGGTGGACTTGCCCGCGCCGAGTTCGCCCTGCAGGAATACCACCGCCCTGCCCTTGCGCGTGCGTTCCAGCGCGCGCGCGAGTTCGACGGTCGCGGTTTCTTCAGGCAGGTGCATGCGCGGATTGTCCGGCATTCGCGACGCGACGCAATCGTGCGATGACGTCGCGCGGCGACAGACCGCGTTCGCCATCCTGCGCGGCGACATCGCCGGCCACGGCATGCAGCAACGCGCCCGCGGTCGCGGCATCGAAGGCATCGAGTCCCTGTGCGCGCAAGGCCGCGACCACGCCGGTGAGCACGTCGCCCATGCCGCCGACCGCCATGCCCGGATTGCCCGCGCCGATGATGCGCGGAATGCGATTCGGCGCTGCGATGACACTGCCCGCGCCCTTCAGCACGACCACCGCGTCGAATCGTTCCGCGATCCGCTTCGCGGCATCGATGCGGTCGCGCTGGATCTCCGCATTCGAACAACCGAGCAAACGCGCCGCCTCGCCCGGGTGCGGCGTCAACACCGCGTCTGGCCACGCACGCGGCGACTGCGCGAGCAGGTTCAGCGCATCGGCATCGACGACCAGCGGTTTTCCGCTGGAAATCGCGGCCGAAAACAAGGCCCGTCCCCATTCGCCCTGCCCCAGCCCAGGGCCGAGCGCGAACACGCCATCACGTTCGAGCAGCGAGGCGAACGAATGCGAATCGTCGATGCCGACCGGCATCGCTTCCGGGCAGCGCGCGAGCAACGGCGCGACATGCGCTTCGCGCGTGGCCACGCGCACCAGCCCGGCACCAGCGCGCAACGCGGCTTCCGCGCACAGCAACACTGCGCCACCCATGCCGTGGTCGCCGCCGATGCACAGCACGCGCCCGTGATCGCCCTTGTGGCTGTCGCGGCGCCGTTTCGGCAGGAAGCCGGCGAGGCAATCGGCATCGAACCATTCCGCCGCTGGTTCGATGTCGCCGAACGCGGATGCCGGCACGTCGAGCGTGGCCAGCGACAGCGCGCCGACATGATCCAGCGCCGCGCCGGTGCGCAACCCCGCTTTCGGCGCGATGCATTCCAGCGTGCGCGTCGCATGAACCGCGATTCCCGGCACCGAACCGCGGTCGGCATCGACGCCACTGGGAACATCGATCGCAAGTATCGGCACATTCGCGGAATCGATCGCATCGATCCACGCCGCCGCATCGCCTTCCGGCGCGCGCGACAGGCCGATGCCGAACAGCGCGTCGACAATCAGGCCGGACTCGGCGAGCGCGGACACATCGTTTTCGACACGACCACCCGCCTGCACGCATTCGTCACAAGCACGCTTCGCGGATTCCGTGCGTGGCGGCTGCAGTTGCAACACGCGCACTTCGCGCCCGGATTCGAGCGCATGCCTTGCGAGGACGTAGCCGTCGCCGCCGTTGTTGCCCGGCCCGCAGGCGACCGCGATCCGCCGCGCCTGCGGCCACTGCGCCAGCAGTTCGCGCCAGGCCGCCGCGCCGGCGCGCTGCATCAGCGCGAATTCGTCGCCGAGCGCGACCGTCGCGCGCGCCTCGATGGCGCGCAATGCGGCGACGTCGTACAGCGGGAGGGGCGATGGCATCGCGCGATTCTATACTTGCGTCCATGCCGGAAACCGCCGCAAAACCCGATTACCCCGCGCTCGCCTTGCGCTTCAAGGCGCTGGCGCGCGAGCACGGGTTCCAGCGTTGCGGCATCTCCGGGATCGAACTGGCTGCGGACGAATCGCATCTGCGCGACTGGTTGTCGCGTGGCCTGTACGGAACCATGGACTGGATGGCGCGCCATGGCGAGAAGCGCACGCGGCCGGCGGAGCTGGTGCCTGGAACACTGCGCGTGTTTTCGGTCGGGCTCGACTACGGCCAGGACGAGGCCGCCGCGTGGGACAATCTGCGCGACGGCGAACGCGCCTACGTCGCGCGCTACGCGCTGGGCCGCGACTACCACAAGCTGATGCGGAACCGCCTGCAGAAACTCGCCGACGAAATCGCCGGTGAAATCGGCCCGTTCGGGCACCGCGTGTTCGTCGATTCGGCGCCGGTGCTGGAACGCGCGCTGGCGCGCGACGCGGGCGTCGGCTGGATCGGCAAGCACACCTGCCTGATCGACAAGGATGGCGGCAGCTGGTTCTTCCTCGGCGAGATCTACCTCGACCTGCCGCTCGCCGTGGATCCGCCGGCGACGGAACATTGCGGCACCTGCACGCGCTGCATCGAGATCTGCCCGACGCAGGCGATCGTCGCGCCGCACCGGCTCGACGCACGGCGCTGCATCAGCTACCTCACCATCGAGCACGAAGGCAGCATCGCCGAGGAACTGCGCCCGTTGATCGGCAACCGCATCTTCGGCTGCGACGACTGCCAGCTGGTCTGCCCCTGGAACAAGTTCGCGAAACGCACCGACGAGCCGGATTTCCGCGCACGCAACGATCTCGACAGGGCCACGCTGGCGGAACTGTTCGCCTGGAGCGAGGACGAATTCCTGCAGCGCACCGAAGGCTCGGCGATCCGCCGCAGCGGCCACGACCGCTGGTTGCGCAACATCGCCGTTGCGCTCGGCAATGCACCGAAATCGGAGTCCGTGATCGCCGCGCTGCAATCGCGCCGCGAAGATCCGTCGCCCATCGTCCGCGAACACGTGGAGTGGGCGCTTCGACGACACGGCTCTTGATCTTCCCCTCTCCCCTTGTGGGAGAGGGTGGCGCGTAGCGCCGGGAGAGGGGAATCCATCGCAAAACAACCCCTCTCCTGCCCTTCGGGCATCCTCTCCCACAAGGGGAGAGGAAAGAGCATTAACTGCGCTCGCGGATTTCCTCGAGCAACGCCCGCGTCACTGCATCCTCGGCCTCGACCTCGCCCTTCAGCGCCGGCAGCAGGCGGTTCGCGACCTGCTTGCCGAGTTCCACGCCGAACTGGTCGAAGGCGTTGATGCCCCAGGACACCGCCTGCAGGTAGACGCTGTGTTCATACATGGCGATCAGCATGCCCAGCGTTTCCGGCGTCAGCGCATCGAGCAGCAGCATGGTGCTCGGGCGGCCACCGGGATAGGCGCGATGCGGATCGTCGTGCGATTGTCCGTTCGCCAGCGCTTCGGTCTGCGCCAGCAGGTTGGCGAGCAGCGCGTCACGGTTGCCGGCGTGCGCGTGGTCGCCGCGGACCACGCCGATGAAATCCGCGGGCACCCGCTGCGTGCCCTGGTGCAGGGCCTGGAAGAAACTGTGCTGCGCATCGGTGCCGGCGCCACCCCACCACACCGGCACCGTCTGCGCGGACGCCGTTCCGCCATCCGACCGTACCGACTTGCCGAGGCTTTCCATCACCAGTTGCTGCAGGTAGTTCGGCAGCAGCCTGAGGCGCTCGTCGTAGGGCAGCACCGCCTGCGTGGCGGCGCCGAGCGCATTGCGGTTCCAGACCGCGACCAGCGCATGCCACGCGGCGAGGTTGCGTTCGACCGGCGCCTCGATCACGTGCGCGTCCATCGCCGCGGCACCGGCGAGCAGGCGTTCGAAGCGATCCATGCCGATGGCCAGGGCGATCGGGAATCCGACCGCCGACCACAGCGAATAACGACCGCCGACCCAATCCCACATCGGCAGGATGCGTTCGGCCGGAATGCCGAACGCGGTCGCGCGCTCGACGTTCGCGCTGACCGCGAACAGGCGTTCGTCGCCGCCGAGCCAGTCGCGGACGATGCCGCCGTTGAGCAGGGTTTCCTGGGTACCGAATGTCTTGGAAACCAGGATGGCAGCGGTGCGCGCGGGATCGAGCCCGGCCAGCGTGCGTTGCGCGGCATGGCCGTCGACGTTGGACAGGAAATGCACTTTGAACCGTGCATCGGCATCGGCCAGCGCGTCGACGGCGAGCCGCGGGCCGAGGTCGGAACCGCCGATGCCGATGCTGACGATGTCGGTGACGCCGCTGGCTTCGAGTTGCGCGACCAGTTCCGCCATACGTAACCGCGCCTTCACGGCCTCGGCATGCGCGTCGCGTGAGGCCGCGGCGGTCGAAAGGTCGCCGCGCAACGCGGTGTGCAGCGCGGCGCGGCCCTCGGTGGCGTTCACCGGCTCGCCGTCGAACAAGCGCCGCAACGCACCTGCGAAATCACGTTCGCGCGCGATTTCGAACAATGCGGCCAGTGCGTCCCGGTCCATGCGCTGGCGGGCGAAACTGGCGTACAGCAAGCCGATACGCAGCGCGAAATCGCCGGCGCGCGCCGGATCGGCCGCGACAAGATCCTTCAGCGAGGCGTTCGCCAGCCGTTGCGCATGCGCGTCGAGGCTGGCGAGGCCGCGATTCACGCGGCCTGCTTGGGGATCGAACGATTCGTGTGCGTCATCGCGTTGTGGCGATCGACGTACACCAGCGTCGGCTTGAATTCCGCAGCCTCGGCTTCTTCGCAGTGGCCATAGGCACAAATGATCACCAGGTCGCCGACCGACGCGCGGTGCGCAGCGGCGCCGTTCACCGAAATGATGCCGCTGCCTTCCTCGCCGCGGATGGCGTAGGTGGCGAAGCGCTTGCCGTTGTTGACGTTGTAGATCTCGATCCGCTCGTACTCGCGGATGCCGGAGATGTCGAGCAGGCGGCCGTCGATGGCGCAGGAGCCTTCGTAGTGCAGCTCGGCGTGGGTGACGGTGGCGCGGTGGATCTTGGCTTTGAGCAGCGTGAGTTGCATGGCATCTTCCGGCGCCCGCGGGAGGTGCGGGCGAGAAAAGTGTAGGAGCCGCGTTTCCGCGCTGCAACAAAACCGCCCGATGCGTTCAGCCGGCGCTGCCGCCAAGGTCGAATTCGAGGTTGTCGATCAGCCGGGTCCGACCCAGCCTGGCCGCGACCAGCGCCACCCGCGGCCCGGGCTCGCCGTCCGCCGGTTCGGACAGGTCGGGGCGGCGGACGACGGCGTAATCCGGGACGAAGCCGGCGGCGCGCAGTTCGGCATCCGCCTTCGCCTCGATGTCGGCGCGCGGGCGCCCGGCCAGGGCCGCATCGCGCATCGCCTGCAGGGTGCGGAAGATCGTGGCCGCGACTGGTCTTTCCTCCGCCGACAGGTACTGGTTGCGCGAACTCATGGCCAGGCCGTCGGCTTCGCGCAGCGTCGGCCCGGCGACGATCTCCAGCGCGAACGCGAGGTCGCGCGCCATCGCCCGGATCACCGCGAGCTGCTGGTAGTCCTTGCGCCCGAACACGGCGACATCGGCCTGCACCTGGTTGAACAGCCGCGCGACCACGGTCGCGACGCCGTCGAAATGCCCGGGGCGATGCGCGCCTTCCAGCGTGTCGCCCACGTTCGGCACGTGCATGCGCACGGCGCCGTCGGTGCCGAACGGATACATCGCCTCGACCGACGGCAGCCACAGCGCGTCGCAACCCGCGCCTTCGAGCCCGGCCGAGTCCTGTTCCGGCGTGCGCGGGTAACGCGCGAAATCCTCGTTCGGGCCGAACTGCGTGGGGTTCACGAACACGCTCGCGATCACGTGATCCGCGTGCTGTCTCGCGATTTCGACCAATGAGAAATGCCCGGCGTGCAGGTTGCCCATGGTCGGCACGAAACCGACGCGCAGGCCGGCGCGTTTCCATGCGTCGACGGTCGCTCTTAGTGCCGCGGGTTCGGTGAGGGTTTCGATCATGCGTAGGAATGCGCTTCGTCCGGGAACGATCCATCACGCACCGCGGCGACGTAAGCCTGCACCGCGCCGGCGACCGATCCGCCTTCGGCAAGGAAATCCTTGACGAACTTCGGCCGGCGATGGCCGCTGTCGAGGCCGAGGAAATCGTGCAGCACCAGCACCTGACCGTCGCAGCCGGGTCCGGCGCCGATGCCTATCGTGGGAATCGCGAGGTCGGCGCTGATCGCGGCCGCGAGCGCCGACGGCACGCATTCCAGCACCAGCAGCGAAGCGCCCGCCTCCTGCACCGCGCGCGCATCCGCACGCAGCTGCTTCGCCGCAGCCTCGTCGCGGCCCTGCACCTTGAAGCCGCCGAAACGGTTCACCGATTGCGGCGTCAGCCCGAGATGCGCGCACACCGGGATTTCGCGTTCGACCAGGAAACGGATGACGTCGAGTTTGAAGCCCGCGCCCTCCAGCTTGACCATGCCCGCGCCGGCCTGGACGAAGCGCACCGCCGCCGCGTGCGCCTGTTCCGGCGTGGCGTCGCTGCCGAACGGGAAATCCGCGATTTTCAGCGCACGCTTCGCCCCGCGCGCAACGGCGGCCGTGTGGTAGATGATGTCGTCCACGCGCACCGGCAGGGTGGAATCGTGGCCCTGCACCACCATGCCCAGCGAATCCCCGATCAGGATCAGGTCGACGCCGTTGGCGTCGAACACGCGCGCGAAACCGGCGTCGTAGGCGGTGAGCATCGCCAGCTTGCGGCCTTCGCGCTTGGCCTCGGCCAGCATCGGCACGGTGATGGTGGCGGCTTTGTCCGCGCCGTAGCTCATGGCGCCTCCGGAAGTGCGGCGTGGGGCGGCTAGCCTAACGCCTCGATGCCGTCGGCAGCCATCGCCGCCGGCAGGTCGCGCGCGAGGCCATGGCCGGGAATCGAAACCCCCGGCGCAATTTCGAGCATGGGCCGCAACGCGAACGCGCGCTCGTGCAGGTGCGGGTGCGGCACGCGCAGGCCGGGTTCGTCGATGACCGCGTCACCGTAAAGCAGCAGGTCGAGATCGAGCGTGCGCGGACCCCAGCGGGTTTCGTTGGCGCGGTCGCGGCCGTGCGCCCGCTCGATGGCGAGCAGCGCTTCGAGCAGCTCGCGCGCGGGCAAGGTCGTTTCCAGCATGGCCACGGCATTGAGGAAATCCGGTTGCGCGGCCATGCCCCAGGCCGGCGTGCGGTAACGGCGCGAGACGCGCAACAACTGCGTACCCGGCAAAGCATCCGTTTGCGCGACCGCGGAGGCGAAGGCCGCGGCGACATCGCCCACGTTGCCGCCGAGGCCGACGAAGGCGCGGACGCTCACCCCGCCCCGCCGCCGCGCCGGCGACGGCGGCGCTTGCGCGCGGGTGCGGCATCGGTCGATTCGACTTGCGCCAGTTCTTCCTCGCCCGCTTCCGGCGGCGGCATGCCCGCCTGCAACGCGCGCCAGTATTCGACGTCCGCGGCGTGTTCTGGCGCGGCGGCCTGGCGCAGCACGAGGAAATCGAACGCGGCGCGGAACCGCGGGTGCGCGAGCAGGCGTTGGCTGCGCTTGCGCTGGCGCAGGCGCGACTGCAGCAGCCAGATCTCCTGCATTGGCAGCGAGAAACGCCGCGGCAGCGCGATCCGTGTGGATTGCTGCAGGGTGATTCGGTCGGCGGCGCGGCGCTCGGCCTCGATCGCGTGCACGCCCTGCCCCTGCAACTGCATCAGCTCGCGGCAATAGCCCGGCCACAGCAGCAGCGCGAACAGGAATGCCGGCGACACCGGTTCGCCGCGCGCGACCCGCGCATCGGTGCCTTGCAGGCCCTCGACCAGCATCTTGCGCAACGCGCCGCTGCGGTTGCTGGCCAGCGCGCGCGCGGTTTCCGGCAACAGCGCGCCGAGCAGGCCGTGCGCTTCCAGCCCCTCGAAGCTCGCCAGCGCGTGGCCGGAAAGGAACAGCTTCTGGCATTCGTCGAACAGCCGCGCCGGCGCCGCGTCGTGCAGCAGCGATGCCAGCCCGGGCATCGGCGCCGCAGCCGAAGGATCGATGCTGAAACCGAGCTTGGCCGCGAGGCGCACCGCGCGCAGCATCCGCACCGGATCCTCGCGATAACGCGTTTCCGGATCGCCGATCAGGCGCAGCACCCGCGCCTGCACGTCGTCGAAGCCGCCGACGTAGTCGCGCACCGAGAAATCCTCGATGGCGTAGTACAGCGCGTTCGCGGTGAAATCGCGGCGGACCGCGTCTTCCTCGATGGTGCCGTAGATGTTGTCGCGCAGCACGCGGCCGTCGGCATGCACTTCGCGGTCGCCCTCGCCGTCGTCGCCACCCGCGGAGCGGAACGTCGCGACTTCGATGATCTCGCGCCCGTACACCACGTGCGCGAGACGGAATCGCCGGCCGATCAGGCGGCAATTGCGGAACAGGTGGCGCACCTGTTCGGGCGTCGCGTCGGTGGCGACGTCGAAATCCTTGGGCTGGACGCCGATCAGCAGGTCGCGCACCGCTCCGCCCACGAGATAGGCGGCGTGGCCGGCATCGCGCAGGCGATAGAGCACGCGCAGGGCGTTGGGGCTGATCGAACGGCGCGAGATCGGATGCTGGTCGCGCGGGATGACCCGGGGCACGGCTGTCGGGGCGGGGACGGAACTCAGGGTCGGGTCCTGGCGGGTCTCGGGCGGCGCATGCGCCGCGGGGCGGCCTCGGTGGCCGCGGGATTGCGGCATCTTAACAAGCCATGCGGCACGGGACGTGCCTCGCCGATCCCGCAGGAAGCGTCAACGTTCCAGCAACGGCAACTTGCCGGATTTTCCTTCCCAGTCCGCCGCGTCGGCCGGAGGATCCTTGCGCACGCTGATCACCGGCCAGTCCTTCGCCAACTCCGCGTTGAGCGCGATGAAGCCTTCCTGCCCGGCGGGCACGTCGTCCTCGGGATAGATCGCGTTGACCGGGCATTCCGGCTCGCACAGGGTGCAGTCGATGCACTCGTCCGGGTCGATGACGAGGAAGTTCGGGCCTTCGTGGAAACAGTCGACCGGGCACACCTCGACGCAGTCGGTGTACTTGCACTTGATGCAGTTCTCGGTGACGACGAAGGGCATGGCGGTGGTTTCCTTTGCGGCTTGGCGCGATTGTCCTTCCTGCGAAAGCCGGAATCCAGCATGGCTCCGCGGGATGGCTGCGGCCGGCAGCCGACCGGGTCCGGAAACGCGAAGGGCGCCCGCAGGCGCCCTTCGGCCTTGAAACGATGCAGGGTCAGGAACCGATTTCGTAGTAATAGCTGGCGTAGAGGTAGTTGATGCTGGTTTGGGGCGGCAAGTTGCAAGTGATGGTCAAATATCCGCTCCCCGGGATCGGGGCGCCTTGGGCATAGCCGAAATCGGCGGGGAACCAACTCAGCTGTCCAGCCGCGGTCGTGGAGGCGGGCAAGTCCACGGTCTTGCTGGAATATTTCATGGGTGCATTGCCGAGGGCACCCACAACTGCCGTGCAAGTCACGCTGTGCGCGGTACCGTCGAGTGACTGCATCCACATACCGATGCCCGTGATTGGCGAAGCCAGGTCGTCCGAAGGAGCGACTACGAACGGACAAATGACGAAATTGCTGATGCTGGCGGATTCGTTCCGGGCGCCCGTTGCCTTGGGACGGAATGCCGTGTTCGTGGTCGGAATGCTCAATTGGCAATTCCCGCCAGGAACAATGATCCACCCCTCCGTGGTAGCGGAACGTGCGTGCGGCGCGATCGCCAGACCCAGAAGGGTCACTAGGCAGACCGAACCGAAGGAAACGTGATGGGAGCGCATTGGGATTTCCTGATTGATGGTTAATGCCGGGCGGCAAGAAAAAACCCCGTGCAAGGCACGGGGTTTTCCTGTGTGGCGCTCCCTACGGGATTCGAACCCGTGTTTTAGCCTTGAGAGGGCCACGTCCTGGGCCTCTAGACGAAGGGAGCAATGACCTTCGCGGGGCGCGATTGTAGCCCGATCAGCCGCCCAATGCGGTCTTGAGCGCGTCCAGCACCTTCTGCTGCGCCGGGCCGTTGGCGGCGACGCCGCGCGGATCGACCGTCGACACCTGCACGTTGTCGCCGTTCTGCACCAGGCGCACCAGGAAGTCGCTGCCTTCGTAGCTCACGTCGTAGCTGCCCAGCAGCGGCGCCTTGGTCGCGATGGTCAGGCCCGGGATCGCGGCGAGCGCGTCGCCGATCTTGGCGAACACCGCGTCGCGCTGGCCGGGGACCGTGAATCCCGGCGCCTGC
The DNA here is from genome assembly GCF_007556775.1 of Lysobacter lycopersici. GTDB lineage: Bacteria > Pseudomonadota > Gammaproteobacteria > Xanthomonadales > Xanthomonadaceae > Pseudoluteimonas > Pseudoluteimonas lycopersici. Next base: position 311,088 of record NZ_CP041742.1, on the reverse strand, counting down.
TGCGCCCCGACCTGCGAACGCATCACCGAACCGCCAGTGGCAGGCAACGCCATCGCGCTGCTGGTGTCGGGCTGGTCGAGGTCCGGCGGCACTTCCAGCGGCCGGCTCTCGGGGCTGTTGCGGTAGGCGTCGGTTTCGCCACGATGGAACCAGTGGCAACCGGCGGTGCCGAGCGCGGCGACCGCGAGCAGGACGGCGGCGGCGGTACGCGAGGGACGGAACGTGGACATCGGTGGCTCCTGGGTTCAGGCCGCGAACGCGTCGCGGCAGGATGATTCGAGGTCGCGGATTTCCGCGGCGATCGAGGCGGCGGATTCCGCATGTTGCGGCGAAAGCGGCGTCAGCGGCAGGCGCAGGCCGTGGCCGATGCCGTTGCGCGCGAGGATCGCCTTCACCGGGATCGGGTTCGGTTCGATGCCGAGGAAGTCGTAACTGCGGCGCAAGCGCGCATCGAGCGCGTTCGCGGCATCGGCATCACCGCCACGGGCGAGGTCGCAAAGCCGTCGGAAGCTGCGCGGCAACACGTTCGACGCCACCGACACCACGCCATCGGCGCCGGCGAGCATGGCGCGGCAGGCGGTGGGATCGTCGCCGCTCAACACCGCGAATTCCTTCGATTTCAACGGCAGCAATGCATCCATGCGTTCGGCTTCGCTGCGCGCTTCCTTGATGCCGACGATGCGCGGATGCGGCGCGAGCGCGGCGGCCGTTTCGGGCAGCAGGTCGCAGCCGGTACGACCGGGCACGTTGTAAAGCACGATGGGCAACGCGCCGTCGTCCGCGACCGCGCGGTAATGCGCGAGCAGGCCCTCCTGCGTGGGGCGCACGTACGGCGGCGTCACCACCAGCGCGGCATCGGCGCCGAGCGCGGCGACGCGACGGGTCTGTTCGATGGTCTTCGCCGTGTTCGACAAACCGGTACCGGCGAGCACCGGCACGCGACCGGCGACGAATTCCACCGCGCTGCGCAGGATCGCGTCGTATTCCACGTCGTGCAGCGCCGCAGCCTCGCCAGTGGAACCGGCGACGACCAGCGCCTGCGTGCCGCCATCGAGCTGCGCCTGCAACAGGCGGCGCCAGGCGTCGAGGTCGATTTCGCCCGCGGCGGTGAACGGCGTCGCGAGCGCGGTGATGCTGCCGGAAAGTCGCAAGCGGGGGACCTGCTGGTGCGGGGCCCGCGATTGAGCGCGAGCCGGATCAATGACTTGCCGGCATGTTACTTGCGGCCCGGAAGCGCGGGCAAGTATGCTGGCAGGAGCTTCCGGCGCGTCGCCGACACGCCGTTCAGCCCCCAGCCGCGGACGCCGCCTTGACCGATTCCGTTCCAGACCAGGCCAGCGCCCCGCGCCCCGTGCCGAACGAAAACTACCTGCTGATCAACGCCTACACGACGCATCCGCACTCCCCCCTGCTGGCCGTGACCCGGCGTATTGCCGACAGCGAGTGCAACCTCGTCGATGCCCGCCTCAGCACCGTCGGCCGCGACGTCTCCGTGACCGCATTGGCCATGGGCTCCTGGGGCGCGGTCGCCAAGCTTGAAGCCGCCCTCACCCGGCTCGAGCGCGAGGAAGACCTCAAGCTGGTCTGGTACCGCACCGGCCCCAAGCCACTGCAATCCAACCTGCTGCCGTACGTGGTCGAAGTCGTGGCCGCCGACAAGCCCGGCATCCTGTTCCAGCTCGCGGATTTCTTCGACCGCGCCGGCATCACCGTCGAGAGCCTGCATTGCTCGCGTTACCGCGCGATGCAGACCGGTGCCGACATGTTCTCGGCGCAACTCACGATCGGAGTTCCGGCGGAAACGCACATCGCCGCGTTGCGCGACGATTTCCTCGAGTTCTGCGACCACCTGAATCTAGACGCGATCATGGATCCGATGAAATTCTGACGATGATCGAAACCGGCAAGGCGATCCCGAAATCGGTTTCAAACATGCCGCTGGCGCTATCCGGCTGCGCCAGCGCGAAACTCGCCGATTTCTCCGGCCGCTGGCTGGTGCTGTACTTCTACCCCAAGGATTCCACGCCCGGCTGCACCACCGAAGGGCTGGACTTCAACGCGCTGCTGCCGAAATTCCGCAAGCTCGGCGCCGACGTGCTCGGCGTGTCGCGGGATTCGCTGAAATCGCACGACAACTTCTGCGCGAAACAGGGTTTCAAATTCCCACTGGTCAGCGATGCCGAAGGCAAGTTGTGCGAGGCTTTCGGCGTGATCCAGCCGAAGAAGCTCTACGGCCGCGAATTCATCGGCATCGTGCGCAGCACGTTCCTCATCGACCCGAAAAGCCGAGTCGCGCAATCCTGGTCGCCGGTGAAGGTGCCCGGCCACGCGCAGGCCGTGCTCGACGCGCTCAAGGCCGCAAGCAGCCAGTGACGACCTCCGTCTCCACCACACCCCACTGCCCCGCCCCGCGGGTCGCGGTGGCCAGCCGCCGTCCGTTCCTTCCGGAGCCCGCATGACGCGTAGCAAGCGCATCTACGTCCTCGACACCAACGTGCTGATGCACGATCCGACCGCGCTGTTCAAGTTCGAGGAACACGACGTGTTCCTGCCGATGCAGGTGATGGAGGAACTCGACAACGGCAAGAAAGGCACGTCCGAAGCCAGCCGCAACGCGCGCCAGGTCAGCCGCTTCCTCAACGAATTGATCGAGGCGCACGGCAGCGCCGACGTGCACAACGGCATCCCGCTGGTGCGCCCGCAGGGATTGCAGCTGCGCGGCGCGGAAAGCGCGGGCCGGCTGCTGTTCCAGACCGACAACTTCGATGCCGGAAAGCGTTTCGGCGCGGTCGTGCCGGACAACGCGATCCTCGGCGCGATCCTGGCGCTGAAGGAGTCCGATCCCGGCGCGCCGGTGGTGTTCGTGTCCAAGGACATCAACCTGCGGATCAAGGCCTCGATCGCCGGCATCGCCAGCGAGGACTACGAGAACGACCGCGCGCTGGACGACTTCAGCCTGCTCTACACCGGCGCCACCGCGCTGCCGGAGGATTTCTGGTCGCGCCACGGCAAGGACCTGAAGTCGTGGACCGACAAGGGCCGCACCTACTACGAAATCTCGCGCACCGACGGCGACGACTGGTATCCGAACCAGTTCCTGTACCTGCCCGGCGACGAACAGGCGGAAATGAAGATCGCGAAGGTCGGCGACGACAAGGTGACCTTGCAGATCGTCGACGATTTCCGCCACAACCAGCACGCGGTGTGGGGCATCCTCGCGCGCAATCGCGAACAGAACTTCGCGCTCAACGCGCTGATGGATCCGGAGATCGATTTCGTCACCCTGCTCGGTACCGCCGGCACCGGCAAGACCCTGCTCGCGCTGGCGGCGGGCCTGGCGCAGACCATGGACGCGCAGCGTTATCGCGAAATCATCATGACCCGAGCGACGGTGAGCGTCGGCGAGGACATCGGCTTCCTGCCCGGCACCGAAGAGGAAAAGATGACGCCGTGGATGGGCGCGCTGACCGACAACCTGGAAGTGCTGACCCACAACCAGGAAGGCGGAAGCTGGGGCCGCGCCGCGACCAACGACCTGCTCGCCTCGCGCATCAAGATTCGTTCGCTCAACTTCATGCGCGGGCGCACGTTCCTTTCTCGCTACCTGATCCTGGACGAGGCGCAGAACCTCACACCCAAGCAGATGAAGACGTTGATCACCCGCGCCGGCCCGGGAACGAAAATCGTCTGCCTCGGCAACGTCGAGCAGATCGACACGCCCTACCTCACCGAAACGACGTCCGGCCTCACCTACGCGGTGGACCGTTTCAAGGGCTGGGCGCACAGCGCGCACATCACCCTGCGTCGCGGCGAACGTTCGCGCTTGGCGGATTACGCTTCGGAAGTGCTGTAGCGCCGCCGTGGGCGTGCAACTCCCGCGTTGGGTCTGGGTCGGTACCGCCGCGCTGTCCAGCGTGGCGGGCATCGTCAACGTGGTCGGTTTCCTCGGGTTCCAGCACCAGGCCATCACCCACCTCACCGGCAATACCAGCCTGCTCGCTGCATCGCTGGCGACGGGGGACTGGCATGGCGCGCGCCACCTCATCGCCGCGATGGCCGCATTCGTTGCGGGCGCGGCGTTGGGCGGATTGATCGTGCAGGACAGTACCCTGCGCCTCGGCCGGCGCTATGGCGTTGCGCTGTCGATCGAAGCCTTGTTGCTGCTGCTCGCGGTGCCGCTGTTCGACGCCGGATCGGTCATGGGCCCGGTCTGCGCGGCGCTTGCCTGCGGCCTGCAGAACGCGATGGCCACGACCTTCAGCGGTGCGGTAGTGCGCACGACCCACGTCAGCGGCATGTTCACCGACCTCGGCATCATGCTCGGCCATGCCTTGCGCGGCATGCCGCTGGCACGGCGCCGGCTCGGGCTATGCATGTTGGTGATCTCGTTTTTCTTCGCCGGCGGCATCCTCGGCGCACTGCTGTTCGCGCACTTCGGTTATGCCGCGCTGTATTTGCCTGCGGCACTGACCGGCATCACCGGCGTCGGCTATGTGCTTTACCGACAGCGGCAATTGCACAACGGCGTTTCGGCATGACCCGCCAATCCCGCCCGCCCAGCGCGCTCACCATCGCCGGTTCCGATTCCGGCGGCGGTGCCGGCATCCAGGCCGACCTCAAGACCTTCGCCGCGCACGGCGTGCACGGGCTTTCCGCGATCGCGGCCTTGACCGCGCAGCACACCCGCGGCGTGACCTCGGTGCACGTGCCGCCGGTGGAATTCCTGCGCGCGCAGATCGATGCCTGCTTCGACGATTTCGACATCGGCGCGGTGAAGCTCGGGATGCTGGCGAACGCGGACGTCATCCACGCCGTCGCCGACGCGCTCGAAGCCTACAAGCCGCGCTTCATCGTGCTCGATCCGGTGATGGTCGCGACCAGCGGCGCGAAGCTGCTCGAAGACGACGCACTGGACGCCTTGCGTACGCGGCTGTTGCCGCTGGCTTCGATCCTCACCCCGAACATCCCCGAAGCGGAATTGCTGGTCGGCTCGCCCATCGTCGATGCCGATTCGGCCATGCAGGCGATTCGGGCCTTGCTTGCGATGGGCGCGAAGGCGCTGTTGCTCAAGGGCGGGCATCTCGACGAAGGCGACATGGTGGTCGATCGCTACGCCGACGCCGAAGCGGAGGTCGCCTTAATGCACGCGCGGTTGCCGCTGGAAGCGCACGGCACCGGCTGCACGCTGGCCTCCGCCATCGCTGCGAACCTGTGCATCGGGCTATCGATGCAGGAAGCGGCGCGCGAGGCGAGCGATTACGTCGAGCGCGCGCTACGCCTCGGCTACCGGCCCGGTCGCGGCGAGGTCGTGGTGCTGGATCATTTCCGCGCAGCGCCGCCGGGGCGACGCTGACGCGCGATTCGACTTCCAACCCGCCTTGCGCGGTCGCTCTCGTCAGTGCAGCGTTCCGTTGAGCAGGCCGGCGATGAACGCATTCACCTGCGTGGTGTAGTCGGAAGCCAGCCCGAGGTTCGCGTTGATGTGCTCGTGGTCCAGGGCTTCCTGCAGCACGAGGGCATCCGCGCCATAACCCAGCGCATCGTCCACGAACGCCTGCGCGCGCGTGCACGAACCGCTCTCCACGGTCGAACACACGGCCAAGAACGGCGCCGGGCGCGCGTCCAACTGCACGATCGGCGACGCGGCGTTCCACAGCGCGGGGTCGGTGCCGAAGGCCTGGTCGAAAATCGGATCGTGGTTGGGATTGCCCATCGTCAGCGGAACGTCGTAGACCGCGGCGTCCAGCGCGATCGTGCCGAGCCAGGGCCGCAGGCCCGGCGAAGCCGTCGTCGCCAGCGAAGGATCCGACGCCAGCAGCGACACCAGGTGCCCGCCGGCGGAGAAGCCCATCAGGACGAGCTTGTCCGGGTCGCCGCCCCATTCGGCGACGTGCTGCTGCGCGTAACCGAGCGCCCGCGCCACGTCGCCCGCCTGTTGCAGCGGATCGACGTTCGGCACCAGCCGGTAGTTGATCGAGATGAGGATCGTGCCCTTGCGCACCCAGTAGTCGGCCTTGTTCCGAACCACCGAGTTGTCGAACTTGTCGCCCTGGTACCAGGCCCCGCCGTGCACCATCACGATCACCGGCGCCTTGCTCGCGCCCTTCGAAGGCATGTAGACGTCGAACTTCTGCAGCGGATCGCTGCCGTAGGCGACATTGAGCTGGAAGCACATGTCCGCCGGCAGCGGATTATTGAAACCAGATGCCGGATTGCAGTAATGGCCGGTCGGCAACGTGAATGCCTTCGCATCGCAGGCCGACCAGGCGAGCATCGCCAGCAGGAAGAACGTGAACTTCGATATCAGGGAATTCATGGTGTTGCCGTCCTTGCCGGAACCTGGTGCATGGGGGAGGCGCAATCCTAGGAGCGGGTTCCGCGCGCAACAGGGATTCAACGCACATATCGCGCAATGGACTTGCGCGTCGATGCCGCATTGCGAATCGGCGCACGAATTGCGCGCCTGGCGGATGCGGTTCGATATCGATCGCACGTTGGCAGGGGCCGCAGCGACGACCCGGGCCGCTCGGTGTTTGCAGTCGCGCAAGCGATGTCGGCGGCGGGGAGAACGCGCATCGCGACCAGGCATCGATCCGGCCGGAACGAGATCGCTTTTACCGGAGGATTCCCGCGTTGCATTGCCCTGGCGGGCGGCGCGCTCGTCGATTTCCGGCCCGCCTTGCGCGGGCCCACCCGTGTTACTGCAGCGTTCCGTTGACCAGGCCGGTCAGGAAGGAGTTCACCTGCGTGGTGTAGTCGGAAGCCAGCCCGAGGTTGGCGTTGATGTGCTCGTGGTCCAGGCTTTCGTCGATCACGAGCGCATCCGTGCCGTAGCCCAGCGCCTTGTCCACGAACGCCTGGGCGCGGGTGCAGGAACCGCTCTCTTCGGTCGAACACACGGCCAGGAACGGCGCCATGCGGCCATGCATCTGCAGCAACGGCGAAGCCGCGTTCCACAGGTTGACGTTGGTGCCGAACGCCTGGTCGAACACCGGATCGTGGCTGGGGTTGTTCATGGTCGCCGGAACGTCATAGACCGCGGCGTCCAGCGCGATGGTGCCGAGCCAGGGACGTACCTTCTGCGAATTCGATTTCAGCAACGCGGGCTGCGCGGCCAGCAAGGAAACCAGGTGCCCACCGGCGGAGAACCCCATCAGCACGAACTTGTCCGGGTCGCCGCCCCATTCGGTGGCGTGCTTCTGCGCGTAGGCGAGGGCAAGCGCCACGCTGCGCGCCTGCTGCAGCGGGGTGACTTTCGGTACCAGCGGGTAATTGACCGAGATGAAGATGGCGCCGGGCGGCACCCACTTGACGGCCTTGTTGCGGACCACCGAGTTGTCCAGCTTGTCGCCCTGGTACCAGGCCCCGCCATGCACCATCAGGATGACCGGCGCGTCGTGCGCGCCAGCGGCGGGCATGTAGACGTCGAGCTTCTGCAGCGGATCGCTGCCATAGGCGACATTGAGCCGGAAGCACATGTTCGCCGGCAACGGGTTCTGGTAGCCGGACGCCGGGTTGCAGAAGCTGCTCGGCAACTGGCTCATGCCGCCGCCGCCGGGGCTGGTCGGCGTCTGCGGCGGAACCGGGGTCGGCCCCTGGCGGTTCCCTGCGATGCCCGCCGAGGAGGCGAACATCGCCAGCAGGAGGAATACCAGTTTCGATCGCAGGGAAGTCATGGCGTGTCTGTGCGCAGGCGGCATGTCGTCAGGCGGCGATCCTAGGGATGCCCCCCCGGCACAACCGAGAATCGGCGCACAAATCGGGGAATAGGCACATTTGCCCGGTCCTGGATTGAGAATCCGCGCACAAATCCGGCCCGGAATCGATATGGTCCGCTGGCCCGCCGCGGCCACCGGCCCGGCTAAAGTGGGGCTAGCGGGGGAGTTTTGCCGCACCCCCGCCCGTGTCCCCCAGGCCCACCCTTCGAGGTCGTCGCACATGGCATGCAACGCCAGCATGGGCACCGATTCCTGCCCCGCACAGGCCCGGGTGTGGCCTTGATGCGCGCGCTGCAATTGCCGGTCGCGACCGGCGACGGCCACGAGGCATCGCTGGTCGCGCGCATTCCCGATTCGCCGCGCTCGGCGTTGCTGTGGCTGCCCGCGCTGGGCGTGGCGGCGAAGCACTACATCCCGTTCGCGGAAGCGATGGCCGAACGCGGCATCGCCGTGTTCCTGCACGAATGGCGCGGCAACGGTTCCAGCAACCAGCGCGCGGGACGCGATTGCGACTGGGCCTATCGCGAACTGTTCGCCGACATCGCCGCCAGCGAGGCCGCGATGCAGGCGCACGCGAGCGGCATGCCGCGGATCCTCGGCGGGCACAGCCTCGGCGGCCAACTCGCTTGCTGCAGCCTGGCGCTGGCGCCGCAACGCGCACGGGCGTTGTGGCTGGTCGCCAGCGGCGCGCCGTACTGGCGCAGCTTTCCCACGCCGACGCGCTGGTGGCTGCCTTTCGCCTACCGTTTCCTGCCGTGGCTGGCCGACTGTCGTGGCGCCCTGCCCGGCCGCCGCGTCGGCTTCGGCGGCAACGAGGCCCGCGGCGTGATCCGCGACTGGTCGCGCACCGCGCTGAGCGGACGCTATGCCGCGGTCGGGATGGACATCGATCTGGAGCGGGCCTTGTCGGCATTGCGCCCCGACGTACGCGCTGTGGTCCTCGACGATGATTGGCTCGCGCCGCCCGGCTCGTTGCACTTCCTGCTCGGCAAGATGCCGTGCGCATCCTCAAGCGCGACCACGCTTGGCGCCGCGGAACTCGGCTTGCGCGCGGACCACTTCGGCTGGCTCAAGGCACCCGACGCGGTGGTCGATGTGCTGTTGCGGGCGGAATGACCCTTCGCACGGGCAGCCCGCGAGTGGTTCCTGCGATAATTGCGGGCCTTGGCCCCGTAGCTCAGCTGGATAGAGCGTCCCCCTCCTAAGGGGAAGGTCGTGCGTTCGAATCGCGCCGGGGCCGCCAGCAGTGCAGGAACGAGTGGGGAGAAACGAGGAAGGAGTGGGATTTCCCGCTGCAGCCTGTCCGTCTTTCACTCGTTTCTTGTTCCTCTTCACTCGTTTCCCGCTTCGGAGTTCCCCCATGACCCACCCCGTCCTCGCCGCGCTCGGCCTCGGCGACAACGAATCCGGTACCTACCTCGGCAACGGCGAGTGGTCGAAGACCAGCGACGCCGGCGTGCTCGAGCCGGTCAACCCGACCACCGGCGAAACCCTCGGCCGCGTGCAGGCTTCGTCCAAGGCCGACTACGACGTGATCGTCGAGCGTGCCCAGGCCGCGTTCAAGGTGTGGCGCACCACCCCGGCCCCGCGCCGCGGCGAGGCGATCCGCCTGTGCGCCGACGCGCTGCGCGCGCACAAGGACGCGCTGGGTTCGCTGGTCGCGCTGGAGATGGGCAAGTCCAAGCCCGAGGGCGACGGCGAAGTGCAGGAGATGATCGACATCGGCGAATTCGCCGTCGGCCTGTCGCGCCAGTTGTACGGCCTGACCATGCATTCCGAACGCCCCGGCCATCGCATGTACGAGCAATGGCATCCGATCGGCATCGTCGGCGTGATCTCCGCGTTCAACTTCCCGGTCGCCGTGTGGGCGTGGAACGCGTTCGTCGCGGCGGTGTGCGGCGACATCACCATCTGGAAGCCCTCGCCCAAGACCCCGCTTTCGGCCATCGCCTCGATGAAGATCTGCAACGAGGCGCTGAAGAAGGGCGGCTTCCCCGACATTTTCTTCCTGTTCAACGACGCCGGCAGCGAACTCGCTTCCGAATTCGTCGACGACAGGCGCGTGCCGCTGATCTCGTTCACCGGTTCGACCAAGGTCGGGCGCATGGTCGGCGAGCGCGTGGCGCAGCGCATGGGCCGCTCGCTGCTGGAACTGGGCGGCAACAACGCGATCATCGTCGACGAAACCGCGGACCTGAAGCTGGCGATTCCCGCCATCGCGTTCGGCGCGGTCGGCACCGCCGGCCAGCGCTGCACGACGACGCGTCGCCTGATCGTGCACGAATCGGTGTACGACGACGTGCTGGCAAAATTGATCGCGGCGTACAAGCAGGTCGAAGGCAAGATCGGCGACCCGACCGACCCGAAGAACCTGATGGGCCCGCTCAACAGCAAGGACGGCGTGGATGCCTACCTCGATGCGATCGCGAAAGCGAAAGCCGCGGGCGGCAAGGTCGAAACCGGCGGTTCGGCGATCGACCGTCCCGGCAACTTCGTGCTGCCGGCGATCGTCACCGGGCTGAAGAACACCGACGAAATCGTCCAGCACGAGACCTTCGCGCCGATCCTGTACGTGATGAAGTACAAGGACCTCGCCGACGCCATCGACATGCAGAACGCAGTGCCGCAGGGCCTGTCGTCCTCGATCTTCACCACCAACCTCAAGCGCGCGGAAGCGTTCCTGTCCGCGGCCGGTTCCGACTGTGGCATCGCCAACGTCAACATCGGCACCAGCGGCGCGGAGATCGGCGGCGCCTTCGGCGGCGAGAAGGACACCGGCGGCGGCCGCGAATCCGGTTCGGATGCGTGGAAGGCCTACATGCGCCGGCAGACCAACACCATCAACTACTCCGACGCGCTGCCGCTGGCGCAGGGCATCAAGTTCGAGCTGTGACGATGACGCAGGGACTGGAGGCTGGAGGCTGGGGACGGATGCCTGCCGGCGCCTGTTGTCGCTGTTGCCGTCAGTCCCCAGTCCCCGGCCCTTAGTCCCTGCTCATGTACTCCCTCGCCCGCCCCTTCCTGTTCGCCCTCGACGCCGAGCGCGCGCACGCGCTCGGCCTGTCGGCGCTGGAGACGGCATACCGCAGCGGCATGAACCCGCTGCTGGCGCGCAAGCCGCAGCCATTCCCGACCCGCGTGTTCGGCTTGCAGTTCCCGAACCCGGTCGGGCTCGCCGCGGGCCTGGACAAGAACGGCGCGCACGTCGATGCCCTGCTCGCGCTCGGCTTCGGCTTCGTCGAGGTCGGCACGGTCACGCCGCGGCCGCAGGCGGGCAACCCGAAGCCGCGCATGTTCCGCCTGCCCACGCACCGCGCGATCATCAACCGGCTCGGCTTCAACAACGACGGCGTGGATGCGCTGGTCGCGAACGTCTCGCGCGCGCGGCGCAAGGGCGGCCTGCTCGGGATCAACATCGGCAAGAACAAGGACACGCCGAACGAATCGGCGGTGCGCGACTACCTGCATTGCCTCGAGCGCGTGTATCCGCTGGCCGATTACGTCACGGTCAACATTTCCTCGCCCAATACCGCCGGCCTGCGCGAATTGCAGGAGGAGCAGGCGCTCAAGCAGCTGCTCGGCACGCTGCGCGAGGCGCAGGAAAAACTCGGCGCACGGCACGGCAAGCGCGTGCCGATGCTGGTCAAGATCGCGCCCGACCTGAGCGACGACGACATCGACGCCGCCGGGCGCGTGCTCACCGACCTGCGGGTGGACGGCGTGATCGCCACCAACACCACCACGTCGCGCATCGCGGTCGAACACGACCCGCTCGCGCGCGAACCCGGCGGGCTGTCCGGCGAACCGCTGATGAACAAGGCCACCGCGGTGCTGCGCATGTTGCGCACGCGCCTGCCCGACTCGATCCCGCTGGTCGGCGTGGGCGGGGTCATGGGCGGCGCCGATGCGGCGCAGAAAGCCGCCGCCGGCGCGACCCTGGTCCAGCTCTACACCGGACTGGTCTACCGCGGGCCGAAGCTCATCGACGAATGCGTCGACGCGATCCGCCGGCGCAAGGAATGGCCGAGCAGCGGGCATGTGCCGGTGCCATGACCCCGGCCTGGAGCGAGCTCCGCGACGCATCGCTGCGTGGGCGCAATACCTTCGGCGTGGACGCGACCGCGCCATTGCTGGTGGAAGTGCACGATGCCGCGGCCCTGCCCGAAGTCCTGTCGCGATACGCCGGTTCCGCGCCGATGGTGCTCGGCGGCGGCAGCAATCTGCTGTTCGCGGGAAATCCGCCGGGTGCGGTGATTTCGCTCGCGACGCGCGGCATCGGGGTCGCCGATGATGGCGGCGAACACGCCATCGTCCGCGCCGATGCCGGCGTGGTGTGGCACGACTTGGTGATGTGGTCGCTGGCGCAAGGCCTGTGCGGACTGGAAAACCTCGCCCTGATCCCCGGCACGGTCGGCGCCGCGCCGATCCAGAACATCGGCGCCTACGGCGTGGAGGTGCGCGAACGCATCCATGCGGTCGAAGCCTTCGACCGCAGCAACGGCGCCATGGTCCGCCTCGACGCAAGCGCCTGCGATTTCGCCTATCGCGATTCGCTGTTCAAGCGCGATCCGGAACATTACATCGTGACCGCGGTGGAATTCGCACTGCCGCGCTCGCCGTCGCTGCGCCTGGACTACGCCGGCATCGGCGAGGAACTCGCGGCGATGGGCATCGCCGACCCGACGCCGTCGCAGGTCGCCGACGCGGTGATCCGCATCCGTCGCCGCAAGCTGCCGGACCCCGCGGCGCTCGGCAACGCCGGCAGCTTCTTCAAGAACCCCATCGTTCCGGTCGCGCAGGCCGAAGTGCTGCATGCGGAACATCCGTCGCTTCCGGTGTTTCGCGGAAGCAGCGAAGACACCCGCAAGCTTTCCGCTGCGTGGCTGATCGACCAGTGCGGCTGGAAAGGCTACAGGTCTGGTGAAAGCGCCGACGGCGATGCCGGCGTCGCGCCTTCGCACGCGCTGGTGCTGGTGAATCACGGGAACGCGACCGGCGCGCAACTGCTCGACCTCGCGCGGCGCATTGCCGATTCTGTGCACGAACGCTTCGGCGTGGCGATCGAACCGGAGCCGCGCATCGTCGGCGCGAACTGGTGAACGCAACCACCATCCGCCCCGCACCGACGCCCTTCCTGCGCGCCGCCGGCCTGATGCTCGCCAGCACCGTCTCGTTCGGTTTGATGGCGGTGGTGATCCGGCTGGTGTCGAACCGACTTTCGACCTCGGAAATCGCCTTCTTCCGCAACCTGTTCGGCCTGCTCGCGTTGCTGCCGCTGCTGTGGCGCGGCGCACCCGGCGTGTTCCGCACCCGGCAACTGCCGCGCTACTTCGTGCGCAGCGCGATCGGCATCGGTTCGATGCTGTGCGGCTTCTGGGCGATCGGCCACCTGCCGATGGCGCAGGCGATCTCGCTGTCGTATTCGACGCCGCTGTTCGTCACCATCTTCGCCGCGATCTGGCTCGGCGAAATCGTGCGCCGGCGGCGCTGGACCGCGGTGCTGCTCGGTTTCGTCGGCGTGCTGGTGATCGTGCGCCCGGGTACTGAAGGCTTCAGCGCTGAATCGCTCGTCGCCGTGGCCGCGGCGGTGCTGAGCAGCGTGGTCGCGATCCAGATCAAGCAGCTTTCGCGCGTCGATCCGCCGGACACCATCGTGTTCTGGACCTACGTGTTCTGGGTGCCGTTATCGCTGCTGCCGGCGCTGTTCGCCTGGCAATGGCCGCAGGGCATCGCCTGGCTGTGGCTGGTGGCCATCGGGGTGTTCGGCACCGGCGGCCAGCTGCTGTGGACGCGCGCGCTCAAGCTCGGCGAAGTCTCCGCGCTCACCCCGATCAGCTTCATGCAGTTGCCGCTGGTCGCGGCGCTGGCGTGGCTGCTGTTCGATGAAGACATCGACCGCTGGACCGTGCTCGGCGCGGCGATCATCTTCGTCGCCAACGCCTACATCGCCCATCGCGAATCGCGATTGTCGAAGCGGCACGTGAGCATCGCGCCCTGCAAGGCCGCCGAACCGGGCACCTGAAGCTCACTTCGCCACGGCGTGCGCGGCGGACGCGGCTTCCTCGGCTTCGGTCTTGCGGATGTTTTCCGCCATCTTCGCCTGGCCTTCGGACAGCGTGTCGGGCTTGGCCGCGAGCAGTGGCTCGACGTAGCGCTTGCGCACCACGTCGGCAGCGGCGGCGTCGCCACCATCGCGCAACAGGCCTTCCAGGTTCCAGGCCGCGTCGACCGTGCGCGGATCGTCGGCGCCCAGTGCCGCGGCACGCGCATCGAGCAGTTCGCGATAGGACGCGATCTCCAGCCTGGTGTCGCCCAGGTCGTCGGCGTCGTCGGCCTGCACCTGCAACGCCGCCTGCGTCTGCGGATGTTGCGGACCCAGCACCTCGCGCACCTCGGGCAGCAGCCATTGCAGCATCGCCAGCGATTCCTTCGAACGCTTCGCCTGGTGCAGCGTGCCGGCGCGGTTGACCATGATGTACAGCGTGTCGGGGTGCCTGGGCCCGAGCAGTCGCGTGCGCGTGTCGATCATTTCCTGCTGCATCGCCAGGGTCTTGTCGAACTGGCCGAGCCGCGCGTACAGGCTGGACAGGTTGAGTTTGGCGCGCACGGTCTGCGGGTGTTCGGCGCCGAGCACGCGCGTGTCGGCGTCCAGCACCGCGGTCGCGATCGGCAATGCCTCCTTCGCCTTGCCGCTATCGATCAGCATGTTCGACAGGTTGCCGCGCTCGGCCAGGGTCTGCGGGTGTTCGGCGCCGAGCCGACGCGTTTGCGTTTCCACCAGGCCGCGCTGCAGCGCCACCGCGCCGTCCTTGTCGCCGGTCATGATGCGCATGACCGCGAGGTTGTGCAGCGACGACAACGTGTCGGCATCGTCCTTGCCGAGGATGCGGATGCGCAGCGGCACCAGCTTCTCGAGCAGGTCGCGGCCCGCCTTCGATTCGCCCATCCGCCCGAGCAGGATCGCGAGGTTGTTGGTGACTTCCATCGTCGCCGGATCGCCTTCTCCGCGCAGTTCGAGGCTGTCGCCGCGCAATGCCTCCAGCAGCTTGCGCGCGCGTGGCCGGTCGCCGAGCGCGGAGATCGCCTCGGCTTCGTCCATGCGCAGGCGGATGCGCACGTCATCGCGCGGCGGCAGCGAGGCCGCATCGCGCAGCGAGGATTGCGCCAGCGCCAGCGCCTGCTTCGGATCGGCCGCGTCGAGCAGCGCGCCGGCCTGTTCCTGGCGCGCCTTCAGCGTTTCCGGCGCATGCGCGCCCAGCGTTTTCGCGCGGTAGTCGGCGACCTGGGCGAAACCCGCTGCGGCGGCCTGCGGCAATCCGAGCGCGATGCGCACGCGGGCGACCGATTCGCGCAGGTCCGCGGCGAGCGCCGGTTCGGCGTCGAAATCGCGACCGATCGCGCGCTCGGCGTTGGCGAGGATGTCGTGGTCGATGAGGCCACGCGCGATGTCGGCGGTGCTGGCCTGCGCCAGCCCGCGTTCGAACGCCGGTGCGTCCTGCGGCGAATCGTGTTCGACCTGCCTGCGCAGCCCGTCGGCCATGCCGATGCCCATGGATTCGACGTCGATGCCCTCGAGCATCGACTGCTGGAACGCGGCCACCTTTTCCAGCTGCGCGCTGCGCTGTTCGGCGATGGCGCGTTGCGCGCGCGCCTGCAACAGGCCGTACACCGACATCGCCAGGCCCGCGACCAGCGCCAGCGACACCACCGCGCCGGCGACGATGCCGACCCGGTGCCGCTGCGCGAATTTCGCCAGCACGTAGCGACGCGATGGCGGAACCGCCAACAGCGGGCGCCCGTCGAGGAAGCGTTGCAGGTCGTCGGCCAGCGCGGCGGCGGAGGCATAGCGGTCGTTGCGGTCGTGGCGCATCGCCTTGGCCACGACCCAGTCGAGTTCGCCGCGCAGCAACTTGCGCATGCGCGCCGGCGGCTGGCCGTGTTCGCGCACGAAGCGCTCCGCGTCCTGCGGCGACAGCGTCGACAACTGTTCCGACGGCAGGCGCAGGGTGCGTCCCTGGCCGGTGACGGTTTCGCCCGCGGACGCGGGGCGTTGCCCGGTCAGCAGTTCGCACAGGACCACGCCGAGCGCGTACACGTCGCTGCGGGTGTCGACCAGCGACTGGTCGCCGCCGGCCTGTTCCGGGCTCATGTAATCCGGCGTGCCGGCGGCGTCGCGGTCCTCGGTGAGCGAGGTCGCGGTGGCGATGCCGAAATCGATGATCTTGGGCAGCGCGCGGCCGTCGACTTCGTCCACCAGCAGGTTGCCCGGCTTCAGGTCGCGGTGGATCACGCCCTTCTGGTGCGCGTGCTGCACGCCTTCGCAGGCGCGGATGAACAGCGCGACGCGTTCGTCCAGCGGCAAGGAACGTTCGTCGCAGAAGCGGGTGATCGGGCTGCCGGCGATGAATTCCATCGCGAAGAACGGATGCCCGTCCGCCGTGGTGTCGGCGTCGTAGACCTGGGCGATGGCCGGGTGCCGCATCTGCGCCAACAACTGGCGTTCGACTTCGAAATACGCCAGGTGGCGCGCATCCAGCCGCTGCGCGCGCAGCAGCTTCAGCGCGACCGTGCGCCGTACCGGTTCCAGCTGTTCGGCGCGATAGACATCGCCCATGCCGCCGCGCCCGAGCAGCGATTCGATGCGATAGCGGCCCAGGCGCGCGCCCGCCGGCAATGCCTCGCCTTCCGCCGCTTGCGTGCCTGCGGCCGGCGAACGCGTGGCGAGGAGCTCGGTGCGCTCCGGATCTTCGTGCGAGCCTTGCATGGCGAATCCCCCGCGACCGATTCTAGCGCCCGCCCCGGCCGCAGACGCTACACTCGTCGCGCCGATCGCATGCCAGGCATGGACACCGACCACGACACCACGCAGCGCACTGCCTTCAGCGACGGCCCGTTGCGGCCGGCGCCGCGTTCGGCCTGCGTGGTGGTGATCCACGGCGAGAGCCTCGGCCGGCGCGCCGACATCGGCGACGCGCCGATCGTGGTGGGCCGCGCGCCGGAATCGGACCTGTCCATCCCGCACAGGAGCGTTTCGCGCGAACACTGCCGGATCTGGCGCGACGGCAACGCCTACCGCATCCGCGACCTCGGCGCGACCAACGGCACGCGGGTCAACGACTGCCGCATCCAGGGCGACGCGGCGCTGGCCGACGGCGACCAGATCACGCTCGGCGAATGCATCCTGAAGTTCATCAGCCAGGACAGCGTGGAAGCGCAATACCACGAGGAGATCTACCAACTCGCCACCCACGACGCGCTGACCGAGCTGTACAACCGCCGCCACTTCACCGAGATGGCGGACAAGGAAATCGCGCGCGCCATCCGCCATGCGCGGCCGCTCGCGCTGTGCATCCTCGACGTCGACCTGTTCAAGCCGGTCAACGACCGCTACGGCCACAACTCCGGCGACGAGGTATTGCGGAGAATCGGCGCGCTGGTGCGGCAACACGCGCGCGGCGAGGACCTGCCGGCGCGCATCGGCGGCGAGGAATTCGCGCTGCTGCTGCCCGAGTGCGACCTCGTCGCCGCCACCGCGTTCGCGGAACGGCTGCGCGAGGCCGTCGCCGCGGCGGCGTTCGCGCCCGGCGGCGAACCCAGGCGCATCACCGTCAGCATCGGCATCGCCGCGCTCGGCTTCGGCCGCGATTCGCGTTCCACGCTGATGGCCGCGGCCGACGCCGCGCTGTATCGCGCCAAGAGCGAAGGCCGCAACCGGGTCTACGTCGATTCCTGATCGCGCCACCGCGGGCTTGACCGCCGCCGCGAGCGGGTATTAGCTGTCCGGCGGAACCGGGGAACCGCAGCACCAAGAAGACACGCCACCCGCATACCAGAGGGAGATGCCCATGGCCGTTCGCAACCATCCGCTCGCGCTCGCCGTCGCCACCGCCGCGCTCGCCGCGGGCATCGCGCACCCCGCGCATGCCGAGGAAGGCGACTACGGCCTCTTGCGAACGCTGATCAACCTGGTCCATCCACCCGGCGCCGACAACCCGGTCACGCCGGCACAGCGCGAGGGCGCGTATCCACTCTTGTCCAATCCCGCCGATTTCGACGACGGTTTCGATCCCGGCGAATACGGCAAGTGGCAGACGGTGCAGATGTCGCCGGAAACCGGCGCCACCTGCGGCAACGGCTCGCCGTACAAGTTCTTCGTCAACCGCGTGCCGAACACGCGCAACACCATCGTGTACATGGAAGGCGGCGGCGCCTGCTGGGATTACGACAGCTGCAGCGGCAAGGACGGCGTGCGCGGCGCGCGCAATCCGAACGGCATCCCCGACGACTACATGAGCATCCTCAACCCGGGCGCCAGCCTGGTCACGCCGTTCATCACCCGCGTGAGCCTGTTCGATTCGGTCAAGACGCAGCAGTGGAACATGGTCTACGTGCCCTACTGCACCGGCGACATCTACAGCGGCGACAAGGTCGCCGTGTACGAGGATCCGACCGGCGAGGCGGAACCGCTGGTCTGGCACCACAACGGCCTGCGCAACGACCGCGCGGTGGTGGCTTGGCTGAAGGACAACCTGGAGCGGCCTACGCAGATGCTGTCCACCGGCTGCAGCGCCGGCGGCGCCGGCAGCCTCACCAACTACGCCGTGTTGCGCCGCGACATGGCGCCGAGCTACGCCTACCTGCTCGACGATTCCGGCCCGATCTTCGACGCGCCGCGCGGCGCCGATCCGGAGGAATACCCGCAACTGCCGTTGCAGGAACAGATCCGCGCCGCGTGGGGACTGGACGCGCCGAACGGCCCGCTGCAGACGCTGGCGGCGGAAATGCCGCTGTTCGACCTCGACCAGCTCGGTTCGATCTATCCGGCGCTGGCCGCGAAATACCCGCACGACCGGCTCGGCCACACGCATTTCTGGCAGGACCTGAATTATTCGGCGTATTCCTACGAACGCTTCTTCCCGGAAATCGAGAACGCCCCGGACGAGGCCACCAAGGAAGCGCTGATCCACGCGAAATGGGCGCAGGACACCACCCGCCTGACCGCCAGCTTGAACGGCCTCGACAATTTCGGCGGCTACTTCCCGCAGTACCGCGACCTCAACGACAGCCACTGCACCACGATCGTCGACTTCCAGAACGGCGACATCCAGGAACAGGAATTCGAACTGTCGGACTTCATCGACAGCGTGCTCGACGGCCAGGGCAAGGTACTCGACGCCAGCGAGCAGAGCGACGAAGCCGATCGCGACAAGCCCTTCAACCTGCTGTACTGGCTGGTCGACAAGTTCCTGGGGTAATCGGTGGCGCGCGTCGCACTCGGTATCGTGTTCGTCGCGAGCGTGTTGCTGGCGACGGGCTGCGGCGAACGCCCTGCCCCGCGCGCGTCGGTGCAAGCCGGTCCCGCGAATGCGTCGTCGCAGGCGCGGATCCGGGCACTTGAAAACACCCCGCAGGCGCGCGAATGGCTCGGGCAACAGCGCTTCGAACGCGACGCGCGCGACTTCGTGCGCGATGCCTCGAAACTCCCGGCCGGCGAACGCGAGCGCCGCGCGCAGGCGCTGGAAACGCAGATAGAAGCGCGCGAACAGTCCGGCGAACTCTCCGCCGGCGAGACGGTGCTGCTGCGCGCCGCCTTGATCGAGGCCGGTTCCGGCAGCGAGGAGGAGCAGAAGGCGCGGCTGGCTGCTCTTGCCGAACGCTACCGCGCGGATGCGGCGCGGCGCGAAGCGGCGTTCGTCGCGCAGCAGAATGCCGACCCGCGCATGCAGCGCTACAAGGCGCGCGAGAAGGCGGTGGTGGCCGAAGTCATGGCGATGACGACCATTCCCGGCGGCCTGACCCGCGACGAATACCTGCGCGAGCGCCTGCAGCGGGAACGCGAACTCGCCTTCGACGGCCACTGAGGCGTCGTTGGCCCGGTCGGGTTCAATGCACCCACGGCCGCAGCGTGCCGCGGAACACCACTGCGTAGACGCCGACCGCCCATGCCACCGCCGCGGCCCAGCCGGCGAGGATGTCGGACGGGAAATGCACGCCGAGGTAGACCCGCGAGGCGCCGACCGCCAGCGCGAATGCGAGCGCGGCGATCAGCACCGGCCAACGCCAGCGTGTATGCCACGCCAGCAGCGAAAGCACGATCGCCAGCGTCATCGAACCCATCGCATGCCCGCTGGGGAAACTGAAACTGGTTTCTGGCGCCAGCGACAGCCAGAGATCGGGTCGCGCGCGGCCGAAGAAATGCTTCGCGCCGAGGTTCAGCAACGCCGAACCGCCGAGCGCGATGCCGGCGAACAGGCCCTCTCGCTTCCTGCGCCGCAGTGCGAGGAACAGCACCAGCGCGACATCGAATGGCACCACGCCGTAGGCGTAGCCGGCCTTCGCGAGCAGCAATGCGAGCGCGTCCGATCCCGGCGACGCGATCGAATGCGCGAACTCGAGCAGCGGGCGGTCGAAGGAGAAGACCTCGCCCGCGTGCACGTCCTCGGCCAGTTCGCCGAAGCCCCACAGCGGCAGCAACACCAGCACGAACAGCAGCGCGATCCGCCAGCCATGGCGACGCAAGGTGCCGATGCCGAAGCGTGCGTCCTCGGCGAGGACGGCGGCGGCTTCAGCCGGGCCGCGTGGCAGCCGCGAATTTCCGTTCGACATAACCGTCGATCAGCGCGACGAATTCGCGCGCGATGTGCTCGCCGCGCAGGGTGACGGTCTTTTCGCCATCGACGAACACCGGCGCGGACGGCGCTTCGCCCGTGCCCGGCAGCGAAATGCCGATGTTGGCGTGGCGCGATTCGCCCGGTCCGTTGACCACGCAGCCCATCACCGCCAGCGTCAGGTTCTCCGCGCCCGGATGCGTCACTTTCCATTCCGGCATCTTCGCGCGCACGTGTTCCTGCACCGTCTTCGCCAGTTCCTGGAAGAAGCTGCTGGTGGTGCGACCGCAACCGGGACACGCCGTCACCATCGGCGTGAACGCGCGCAGGCCCATGGTCTGCAGCAGTTCCTGCGCGACGATTACCTCGGTGGTGCGCGATTGCCCCGGCTCGGGCGTGAGCGAAATGCGGATGGTGTCGCCGATGCCTTCCTGCAGCAGCACGCCGAGCGCCGCGCTGGAGGCGACGATGCCCTTGCTGCCGATGCCGGCTTCGGTCAGGCCGAGGTGCAGCGCGAAATCGCTGCGCCTGGACATTTCGCGATAGACCGCGACCAGTTCCTGCACGCCGCTGACTTTCGCGCTGAGGATGATGCGGTCGGCGGGCAGGCCGATCTCGACCGCGCGCGCCGCCGAATCCAGCGCGGAACGAATCAGCGCCTCGCGCAGCACTTCCGCGGCATCGA
Source organism: Lysobacter lycopersici (assembly GCF_007556775.1). Lineage (GTDB taxonomy): Bacteria > Pseudomonadota > Gammaproteobacteria > Xanthomonadales > Xanthomonadaceae > Pseudoluteimonas > Pseudoluteimonas lycopersici. The sequence goes on along the minus strand of NZ_CP041742.1, from coordinate 290,077 downwards.
GCGGAACCGCAAGCGCGTGGTTCTCGTCCATCAGCTTCGCGGCCAGCGCCTGGTCGAGCGAGCCCCAGTTCGCGCCGATCCGCACCGGCTTTCCGTGCCGGATCGCGAACTCGACCAGCTGCGCGAACTGCGTGTCGCGCTTCTTGCCGAAACCGACGTTGCCGGGGTTGATGCGGTACTTCGCCAGCGCCTCGGCGCAGGCCGGTTCGTTCGCCAGCAGCTGGTGCCCGTTGTAATGGAAGTCGCCGATGATCGGCACTTCCACGCCCATCATCGCCAGCTTCTCGACGATGCGTGGCACCGCGGCCGCGGCCTCGGGCGTGTTGACGGTGACGCGCACGAGTTCGGAACCCGCGCGCCACAGTTCGGCGACCTGCTTCGTGGTGGATGCGACGTCGGCGGTGTCGGTATTGGTCATCGACTGCACCACCACCGGCGCATCGCCGCCCACGCGCACCTTGCCGATGCGCACCTGGCGCGTCGCGCGCCGCGGCGCAGGACCGAACATGCCGGCGCAGGGCGCGGTATTGGCGGAAACGGCTTCGTCGTTCATGCGCGCATTTTACCTGCCCTTCCCCTCTCCCCTTGCCACGGTGCTTTCCCTCTCCCCTTGAGGGAGAGGGTGCCGAAGGCGGGAGAGGGGTAAACGCACTACGATGCGCGCATGGAAACCCGCGACATCCTGACCCCCAGCCAGCTCAACACCCTCGCCCGCGACCTGCTGGAAGGCGCGTTCCCGGCGATCTGGGTCGAAGGCGAGCTGGGCGGCGTCGCGCGGCCCGCGTCCGGGCACCTGTATTTCTCGCTCAAGGATGAACGCGCGCAAGTGCGCTGCGCCATGTTCAAGCCCAAGAGCACCTGGCTGAAGTTCCAGCCGCGCGACGGCCTGCGCGTGCTCGCGCGCGGTCGGCTCACCCTGTACGAGGCGCGCGGCGACTACCAGCTGGTGCTGGATCACATGGAGGAAGCTGGCGAAGGCGCTTTGCGCCGCGCGCTCGAGGAATTGAAGGCGAAGCTCGCCGCCGAGGGCCTGTTCGACGCCGAACGCAAGCGTGCCCTGCCCGCCTTCCCGCGCCGCATCGGCCTGCTCACCTCGCCGTCCGGCGCGGTGGTGCGCGACGTGCTCAGCGTGCTCGCGCGGCGCCTGCCGCTGGCGGAAATCGACGTGCTGCCGGTGCCGGTGCAGGGCGCGACCGCGGCGGCGCAGATCCGCGGCATGCTGGCGCGCGCGATCCAGTCCGAACGCTACGACGTGCTGCTGATCGCCCGCGGCGGCGGTTCGCTCGAGGACCTGTGGGCGTTCAACGACGAACAACTCGCGCGCGCGATCGCCGCATCGCCGGTTCCGGTCGTGTCCGCGATCGGCCACGAGACCGATTTCAGCCTGTCCGATTTCGTCGCCGACCTGCGCGCGCCGACGCCCTCGGTCGCGGCGGAATTGCTGGTGCCGAACCGCGTGGATTTGCGTGCGCGCTTGTCCGGACTCTCGCGCACGCTCGCCTCCGCACACGGCAACCGCCAGCGCCAGGCCGCGCAACGTGCGGATCGCGCCTGGCTGCGCCTGCAGGCGCTGCATCCGCAGGCGCGCTTCGCCCTGCTGCGCCGGCGCGAAGCCGAATTGAAGCAGCGCATGGATGCGAGCCTGTTGCGCGCGCTGGAACAGCGCATCGCCCGCCTGCGCCATGCCGGCGCGGTGCTGCGCGGATCGCGGCCCGAACGCCGCCTCGCCCAGTTGCGCGAACGCCTGTTCGCGCTGCGCGGGCGCCCGCAATCCGCGGTCGCGCGCCAGTTGCAGCACGAAGCCCTGCGCCTGCGCGGCCTCGCGCGTTCGCTGGAAACGGTGAGCCCGCTGGCCACCGTCGCGCGCGGCTACGCCATCCTGCGCCGCGAGGACGGCCGCATCGTGCGCGGCACCGGCGATGCGCCGGTCGGCAGCGCGCTCAAGGCCACCGTCGCCGATGGCCTGCTGAAATTGCGGGTCGAGGGCGACAAGCCTTTGTAGGAGCGGCTTACAGCCGCGATAGACCTTGCGAAAAAGCGTCGCGGCTGTAAGCCGCTCCCACAAAATCCGCTCCTACAGGGCGTTAACGCACACGGCGCGATGCTGCCCGCAAAGGAGACCGCGATGCTCGCCAAGTCCTATCCCTACTACCTCGCCAACAAGCCGGTCGCGGCCAATACCGACCTGGTCGTGCTCGACAAGTATTCCGGCAAGAAGGCGACCAGGGTCGCCTTCGCGGATCGCGCGACCGTGCGCAAGGCCGTGGTCGCCGCGCACAAGGCACGCGAAGCCATGGCCGCGTTCCCGCCGGACGCGCGCCGCGACGTGCTCGAACACTGCGTCCGGCGATTCAGCGAACGCAGCGAGGAACTCGCGCTGGCGCTGTGCATCGAGGCCGGCAAGCCGATCCACGATTCGCGCGGCGAAGTGACGCGGCTCATCGACACCTTCCGCATCGCCGCGGGCGAGGCCACGCGCATCGACGGCGAGGTGCTGGAACTGCAGATCTCCAAGCGCACCCGCGGCTATCGCGGCATGGTCAAGCGCGTGCCGGTCGGCGCCTGCGCCTTCATCACCCCATTCAACTTCCCGCTCAACCTGGTCGCGCACAAGGTCGCACCGGCAATCGCGGCCGGCTGTCCGTTCGTGCTCAAGCCCGCGGCGAAAACGCCCATCGGCGCGCTGATCATCGGCGAAGTGCTGGCCGAAACCGGCCTGCCGAAAGGCGCGTTCTCGATCCTGCCTTGTTCGAACGAGGATGCGGGCATACTGGTCGAGGACGAACGCATCGCGCTGTTGAGCTTCACCGGCGGACTGGTCGGCTGGGACCTGAAGGCGCGCGCAGGCCGCAAGAAGGTGGTGCTGGAACTCGGCGGCAACGCGGCCTGCATCGTCGACGCCGATCCGGGCGAGCCGCTGGACGCGGTGGTCGAACGCCTGGTGTTCGGTGCGTATTACCAGTCCGGGCAGAGCTGCATCGGCGTGCAGCGCATCTACGCGCATGCGGCGATTTACGACAAGTTGCGCAAGAAGCTGAAAGCCGCGGTGGCGAAGCTGCGCATGGGCGATCCGCGCGACGAGAAGACCTTCATCGGCCCGATGATCGACGAGGATGCGGCGCAGCGCGTCGATGCGTGGATGGACGCGGCCATCGCCGGCGGCGCGAAGCCGCTGGTGCGTGGCAAGCGCAAGGGCAACATGCTCCCGGCGGCATTGCTGGAAAACGTGCCGCGCGACAGCGACCTGTACCGCAAGGAAGCTTTCGGGCCGGTCGCGTTCCTCGAAGCCTTCGATGATTTCGGCGAGGCGATTGCCCGCGTCAACGACAGCGATTTCGGGCTGCAGGCCGGCGTGTTTACCGGCGAGTTGTCGCACGCGATGCAGGCCTGGGATGGGCTGGAAGTCGGCGGCGTGATCGTCGGCGACGTGCCGAGCTTCCGCGTGGACAACATGCCCTACGGCGGCGTGAAGCTGTCGGGCATCGGCCGCGAGGGCGTGCGCAGCGCGATTGCGGACATGACCGAACCAAGGCTGCTGGTGCTGCGCGACCCGCCGCGGTGAGTCGTCAGCGAAATCTGGGGTTTCTTGACCGCGGCGTTGGAGCGCGCGCAGGATCATTCGTCGCCCCAGAACGGGTTTATCTGTAGTTAGGTAGAAATGGCGGATTTCGACGAAGACCTGCAGAAGCATAGGCGCAACCTGATACTCATCAGCGTGGCCCTGATCGTTTTTGACTTTGCAGATGTCAAGATTGCCAAAGTCGGCATTCTTGGCACAGACCTAGTAGTGGGCAATCCAAGTGTTCTTATAGCCGTCGCATGGATCAGCTGGCTCTACTTTTTGCTGCGCTACTTTCAATACTGGTCCACTAACAATGCACGCAAGATTAGTCTCACGTACCACAATCATCTTCGTTTATGGTTCAACCTACAAGCGCAGAAAATAGATCCAAATGCTTTGCAAACTCGTGCTGTAGACCTCGATTCGTCCGCAAGACGCTTCAAGATAGTAGAGCGGTTCGCCAATACTCGGGCCGGTATGGACACGAAAGTTCTCAAGGAGTTTTCTCTTCCGGAGACTTTGAGTGCAAAGGCGAAAGCAGCGTTCCATGTTGCCGTTGTTTCTCCGCATTTCGTAGATCAAATCTTTCCCTTCGTAGTTGCAATACTCGCCCCACTTGCGACTACCTATACACAATGGCAATCAATTAAGGCAGTTATTCCCTAACAATTCATTCAAGCCGCAGCCTTGCGGTGCAGTCGAACTCAGGCACTAGGATTCATGATCGGCGATCTCATCGGAACAATCCTATCCAGCATCGGAATTCCAGTTCCCGATCGCGCCTCGAATTTTTTCGTGGCAGCAGCCATGTGCCTGGCAGGCTGTGCATTCCTGCTGCTTGCAGTGATGCTGGCGGCGACTACGGTGCTTCAAGGTGAGTGGGGCGGGATCTTGATCGTGCTCATTTTTGCAGCACTCTCCTTCGTATCGTTCTGGCTTTGCTATCGCGCAGCCAAGCGACTGCAAGCCCCTGATGACAAAACCTGACGCTCGCCCACACTGAGCCCGCTTCCCTACGACTGACACTCAAGCCCAGCCATCACCGCAAAAAATTGGGCGACAGTGTCTAACCCCACTTTCACCCCACCCGCGTTCGCAACTCCCGTCCACCCCGGGAGACCGCCATGCAACGCACCGCCCTCTGCACCGCCCTGCTCTGCACCATCGCCCTCTCCGCCTGCTCCACCACCGGCAACGAACAGGCCGACACCCGCCGCGATGCCGGCGCCATCGCAGCCTCCAACCAGCCCGAACCCCCCGTCCTCGCCGACGAAGCCGAAGCCAAGACCCTCGACCGCGTCGAACTGACCAGCGGCGCCATGCGCGCCAAGGCCGCGCCGATGCAGGCCTACGCCTACGCCCCGGCCGCGCCACCGCCCCCGCCTTCCGGCTACTGGCAGCCCGCCAACACCGAGAAATACGCCGCGCACGCCGACAACCCCGTGCACCGCGCCAGCGAGGAACCCGTTTCCACCTTCTCCATCGACGTCGACACCGGCAGCTACGCCAACGTCCGCCGCATGCTGCGCGAAGGCACACGTCCGCCCGCCGACGCCGTGCGCGCCGAGGAAATGATCAACTACTTCCGCTACGGCCATCCCGCGCCGGATTCGCTCGCCACGCCCTTCCGCGTCACCACCGAACTCGCGCCCGCGCCGTGGAACGCGAAACACCAGCTGCTGATGGTCGGCATCAAGGGCTACGACGTGCCCAAGGCGACGATTCCGCCGGCCAACCTCGTGTTCCTCATCGACACCTCCGGCTCGATGGACGAACCCGACAAGCTGCCGCTGCTCAAGCAGGCGTTCGCGCAACTGGTGCGGCAACTGCGGCCGCAGGATCGCGTGTCCATCGTCGTCTATGCCGGTTCCGCGGGCCTCGTGCTCGAACCCACGAGCGGCGACAGGCAGGGCGAAATCCTCGCCGCGCTGGATCGGCTCCAGGCCGGCGGCAGCACCAATGGCGGCGACGGGATCCGCCTCGCCTACGCGATGGCCAAGCAGGCCTTCGTCAAGGGTGGCGTGAACCGCGTGATCCTCGCCACCGATGGCGATTTCAACGTCGGCACCGTCGACCAGGATGCGCTGGAAACGCTGGTCGGCGACCAGCGCAAGTCCGGCATCGCGCTGACCACGCTCGGCTTCGGCGAAGGCAACTACAACGACCAGATGGCCGAACGCCTCGCCGATGTCGGCGACGGCAACCACGCCTACATCGACAGCGTGGACGAGGCGCGCAAGGTGCTGGTGCGGCAGATGGGCGGCACGCTGCTGACGATCGCCAAGGACGTGAAGATCCAGGTCGAGTTCAATCCCGCGCAGGTGGCGGAATACCGCCTGATCGGCTACGAGAACCGCGCGCTGCGGCGCGAGGATTTCGCCAACGACAAGGTCGATGCCGGCGACATCGGCGCGGGCCACGAAGTCACCGCCTTGTACGAACTCACGCCGGTCGGTTCCGGCGCGGAACAGTTGCCGCCGCTGCGTTATGGCGGATCGACGACCGCATCGACGGGTGCGAAGGCGAACGAAATCGCCGACCTGCGCCTGCGTTACAAGCGTCCGGGCGAGGATGCGAGCCGGTTGATCGACACGGCTATCCTCGCGTCTTCGCTGCATGCGCAACCGAGCCCGACGTTGCGCTTCGCCGCTTCCGTGGCCGCGTATGCGGATGCGCTGCGTGGTGGAACGCACCTCGGCAATTGGAACTGGAACGACATCGCCCGCAGCGCGCATTCCTCGACCGGCGGCGATCCGGACGGCGAGCGCGCGGAGTTCGCGACGCTGGTCGATGCCGCGCGTTCGATCACAAACGGGAAGGCGACGACGGTCGACGTCGCCATCGGCGACTGAGGTTCAGGCCGCTGCGTCGTCGTCGGGATAATGCAATGCCGGCGGCGACACCGGCTGCGGGTGCCCGAACAGGAAACCCTGGCCGTAGACGCAGCCGAGGTCGCGCAGGGTGTCGCTCTGGTAGGCGGTTTCCACGCCCTCGCCGACCGCGTCGATGCCCAGCGTCGCCGCCAGCGCGAGGATCGCGCGGATCAGCGCCAGGCTTTCCATGTGCGATTCGCCTTCCAGCCCGGCGACGAAGCTGCGGTCGATCTTCAGGCACTGGATCGGGAAGCGGTGCAGGTAGGACAGGGCCGAGAAGCCGGTGCCGAAATCGTCCAGCAGCGCGTAAACGCCGTTCTCGCGCAACTCGTTCAGGGTGCGCAGCGCACGCGGCGCGTCGTCGAGCAGGGTGACCTCGGTGATCTCGATCCGCAGCCGGTTCGGGTCGGCGCCGCAGGCCGACACCAGCCCGAGCAGGCGCGAGGCGAAATCCTCGGAACGGAAGTGCGAGGGCGAGACGTTGATCGAGACGTAGCCGCCGCCTTCGTGCGAGGCCAGCCATTCGAACACGCGCCGGTACATCAGCCAGTCCACCTGCTCGATCAGGCCGTTGTCCTCGCCCACGCCGATGAAGGCGTCCGGCGACAGCGGCCCCTGTTGTTCGTGGTTCCAGCGCAGCAGCGCCTCGTGCCCGACCACCTCGCCGTCGGACAGGCGCACGATCGGCTGCATCCACGGTTCGAACGCCTCGCGGTTGATCGCGCGGCGCAGGTCGGCCTCGAGGTCGAGCAGGCGCAGCGCCTCGGCGCGCATCTGCGCGTCGAACAGCATGCTGCGGTCGCGCCCGCCGGACTTGGCGCGGTACATCGCCGCGTCGGCGTCGCGCAGCAGCTCCTCGCCGCGTTCGTAGCCGGGGCCCCACAGGGCGATGCCGATGCTGGCCGAGGGGAACAGCTCGCGCCCGGCGACGACCATCGGTTGCCCGAGGACGCCAAGCAGTTGCGCCGCGACTTCTTCCGCGTGCACGGGCGAAGGCATGCGTTCGAGCAGCACCGCGAATTCGTCGCCGCCGAGGCGCGCGACGGTGTCGTGCTTGCCGAGCACGCCGGAGATGCGCCGCCCGACCTCGATCAGCATGTCGTCGCCGGAGGCGTGGCCGATGCTGTCGTTGACCAGCTTGAAGCGGTCGAGGTCGAGGAACAGCATCGCGAACCGCGAATCGTCGCCGTCGCGCGCGCGCTCGATCGCCGCGTCGAGCTGCTCGATCAGGTGCGCGCGGTTCGGCAGGCCGGTCAGGTCGTCGTGGCGCGCCTGGTGGGTGAGGCGCTGCTCGGCGCGGACGCGTTCTCCGATCTGCGCGCGCAACTGGCGGTTGGCCTCGGCCAGCTCGCTGGTGCGCGATTCCACCCGCGATTCCAGCTCCGCGTGCGCGACCTTGATGTGTTCCTGCGCACGCTTGCGCTCCAGCGAACCGCCGATGTGGTGGGCGACGAAGGTCAGCAGTTCCTGGTCGCGCTCGGTGAACGCGATGTCCGGCGTGTAGCTCTGCACCGCGATCACGCCGACCACGTCGTCGTCGCGCACCAGCGGCACGCCCAGCCAGCAGCGCGCGTGCGCGCCGACGCTCTGCACCTTGCCTTCCCCGTGCAACGCGTCGATGCGCGCGCGGTCGGCCAGCAGCGGTTCGCCGGTGAACATCACGTATTCGGTCAGGCCCTTGGCCGGCTTGCGCGTGCGCGAGACCACGTCGCGTTCGTCGACGATGTAGGGGAATTCCAGCAGTTGCCCGTCCGCGCTCATCAGCGCGATGTAGAAATTGCGCGCGTACAGCAGCTCGCCGACGATCGCGTGCACCTCGGCGTAGAACCGCTCCAGGCTGCCGGCGATGACCGAGAGTTCGGTGATGCGGTACAGCGCGCGCTGCAGTTGCTCGGCGCGCTGGCGCTCGACGATCTCGGCCTGCAGTTCGTCGTTGGCCCGTTGCAGGTCGCGCGTGCGCTCGCGCACCCGGTTCTCGAGTTCGACCTGCGCGTTCTTGCGGTCCAGCGCGGTGAGGATGTGCTGGGCGACGTATTCCAGCAGCGCCTGTTCCTCGCCGCTGTAGCGCGAGGGCACGTCGTAGCTCTGCACCACGATCGCGCCGCAGACGCGGCCGTCGCGCAGCAGCGGCACGCCGAGCCAGTCGGCGCTGTCCGGGCCGTGCTGCGGGTCGCGCGGCACGCCGAGTTCGCTGCGCAGCTCCTCCGAAGGCCCGACCAGCGGCTTGCCATGGTTCAACAGCGCCACGGTCAGGCTGTTGCTCATCTCGCTCAGCGGCAGCGCCTGTTCGGGGTCGGCGACGAAGGTGTCCATCGCGTCGGCGAAGTACAGGAAGCGCACGGTCCTGGCTTCGTCGTCGTACAGCACGATGTAGAAGTTCTCGGCCGGCATCAGCCCGCCGACCACGGCATGGATGCGCGCCAGCATGTCGGGCATTTCCAGCCCGGAACCGGCGAGGTCGGCGATCTCGTACAGCGCGCGCTGCAGGCGCTGCGCCTTCACCAGCGCCTCGATCCGCGCCTGCGAGCGTTCGGAGGCCAGCGCCGCCGCGACGGTGCGCCGCGCCACCGCGAGCCAGGCGCTGCGGGTTTCGTCGGTCAATGGCGCCTTCGACCGGGCCGCGACCGCGATCCGCAGCCCGGCTTCTTCCCACACGTCCTCGATGTCGGTGCCGCCGCGCGAACGATGCCGCCCCTGGTCGCAGCCTTCCAGCGCGGCCACGGCTTGTTCGCGCAGGGCTTCGGGCGTGCCGGCGACGGCGGACATGCCGGTGTGCCCGTGCGCGTCGCGCCAGTGCAGCACCAGCTTCGAGCCGGTCGGCAGCATGCCCGCCAGGACTTCGGCGAGCCCCTGCAGCATCGGCAATTCGGCTGTCCCCCCGGCGACCGGATGCAGGTCCGCCGGCGCGCGCGCGCTCCCGTTCATCGCGGCAGGATAACGCGAGGCACGGCGCCTGGCGGCAACCCCTTCCACGGTTCCGGAACGTTTCCATGGACATGTCCGCCGTCCTCGACCGGCGGGGCGCCCCCGCCCGGTGGCCCGCGCCTCGCTTCAAAGCGCGCCGCCCAACGCTTACGCTGCTGGCCATGGATGCCCCGGTGCCGGCCACGGACAGCGACGAATCCCTGATGCTGGCCTGGGCAGGCGGGACCGCGACCGCGTTCGAATCGCTGTATGCGCGCCACCGCGCGCCGCTGCATCGCTTCCTGCTGCGCCAGCTGCGGGATCCCGCATTGGCCGACGAAATGTTCCAGGACGTGTGGCAGCGCGTGATCGCCGCGCGCGCGAGCTGGCGTCCCGACGCCCTGTTCGCGACCTGGCTCTACCGCATCGCCCACAACCGCCTCAATGACCACTGGCGCGCGGCGAAGCACAGGCCGCCGGCACCGGCGGATGCGGACGAGCGCGCTGCGCGCGTGCCCGATCCTCACACGCCCGAGCGCATCCTTTCCGACTTCGAACAACGCAGGCGGCTGCAACTGGCGATGGACGAACTGCCGGAGGAACAACGCGAAGTGCTGGTGCTGCGGCTGGAACGCGAACTCTCGCTGGAGGAAATCGCGGAGATCACCGGCGTCGGCCGCGAGACGGTGAAGTCGCGGCTGCGCTACGCCATGGACAAACTGCGCGCGAGGCTGGCGCCATGAACCGCAGGCCCGATCCGCTGGACGCCGACGAGCGCGCGCTGGCCGACCTGCTCGCGCGCGACGCCCTGCCCGGCCCGTCGCCGCAACTGGATGCGCGCATCCTCGCCGCGGCACGCGCCGCGATCGAACCCGCGCGGGCATCGCGACGCCCGCGACCGCGCTGGATCGCGGGCATGTCCATCGCCGCCACGCTGGTGCTCGCCGTCGGCATCGCATGGCGGCTGCGGCCGTTGCCGCACCGCGCACCTGCCGCGCAAGACACTTCCGTCTCCGCGGTGCGCATGATCGAACCCCCTGCGCGAACCGCTTCGCCACAGCCACCGGCGGCAGCGGATGCCGTGTATCGGCGGATGCGATCGCCGCCGGCGCAGGTACTGTCGAAGCCGGTCCCGACCGAACGCGAATCCGCGGCCGCCGCCGACAAGGTATCGCCGCCACCCGAGCCAGCGGTTGCGTTCGACGAACCATCGCCGATGGACACGCAGGCGCCTCCGCCTGCACCGCCACCGCCGCCCGCCCCTGCCGTGGCGCAGAAACCAGCCGCGAACGCCATGGCTGCGCCGGCGGCTTCGACCATGCAGGCCGCCAAATCGCAGCCCCCTGCCGCTGCGGCGGCACCCGAGGCCTTCGAACCCGCGCGTGCGAAGGAAGAGGCGCGAACGCTCGACCGCATCGAAACCACCGGCAGCAGGATCCGGCGGGACGACGCCTTCGGAACGGGGCGCGTCGACGCCGCCGCCGTAGCCGATGCCGCCGCCGAAGACGGCGTGCCGCGCGCGGTGCTCGACCAGGAACCGCCGGCCACCGCCGATTCGCCGCAGGTACGCGATGCCTGGCTGCAGCGCATCCGCGAATTGCTGTCCGCGGGCGAAACCGAGGCCGCGCGCAACAGCCTCGCCGAATTCCGCCGCCGCTACCCGAAATACGCGCTGCCCGAGGACCTGCAGCGCTTCACGACGCCCTGAGCCGGGGACGCAGCGCGCGATCCGCACTACCATGGCCGGCGCCAACCGGAGCCCGCCCTTGCCCCGCATCCAGCCGATGTTCGCGACGCCGTTCGCGTTCGACGCGCATCCCGCGCCCGGGCCGCTCAACGCGTCCCTGCGCGACTTGTTCCTGCAGCGCGAACGCGATGCGTTCCGCAACCCGGCGCCTTACACCGAGCGCAACGGCGCCCTGTTCGAAAGCCGCTTCGACCTGTTCCAGTGGCCGGAACCCGAAATCGCCGAATTGCGCGAGTTCTGCATGTCGCGCGTGCTGCAATTGGTCCAGGCGCTCAACGGGCATCCGCCCGACGCCATGCGGCAATGGCGCCTGGCCGTCGAATCCTGGTTCCACGTCACCCGCCGCAACGGCTGGTTCGGCATCCACAACCACCCCAACGCCTCGTGGTCGGGCGTGTATTGCGTCGATGCCGGCCATGCGGACCCGGATGCGCCGGACGGCGGCAAGCTGACGTTCCTGCATCCGTCCGCCACCGCGGCGATGCACACCGACCTCGGCAACGAAACGCTGCGGCCGCCGTTCAACGTGCAGCACGCGGGCTACGTCCTCGAACCCGGCCAGCTCGTGCTGTTTCCTTCGCACCTGCTGCACCACGTCACGCCGTTCGTTGGCGAGGGCGAGCGGATCACGGTCGCGTTCAACTGCGCGTTCGTGCGCGCTTGAATCGCGCCGATCCGGCCCCAACCCATTCCGATTCGAACCGATCCGGATCGACGGACGCGCGAACCATGCCCGATACCGACGCGACAACCGCACCGACAACGCCGGAGGCCCGTCGCAAGGCGCCGCTCGGCAGCTTGCGCGCGCTGTGGCCGTTCGTGCGCCGGCACATGGGCCTGTTCAGCGGCTGGCTGCTGGCGCTGGCGGTGTCCTCGACCGCGTCGCTGAGCCTGCCGGTCGCGTTCCGCACCATGATCGACCACGGTTTCCGCAGCGGCGGCGCGGGCGAGATCGACCGCGCCTTCCTGCTGCTGTTCGCGGTGGCGCTGGTGCTGGCGCTGGGAACGGCGACGCGCTTCTTCTTCGTCTCGTTGCTGGGCGAACGCGTGGTCGCCGACCTGCGCAAGCAACTGTACGCGCACCTGATCGGCCTCGACGCCGCCTTCCACGACCGCAACCGCAGCGGCGAACTGGTCTCGCGCCTGACCGCGGATGTCGAGCTGATCCGCAACATCGTCGGCAGCGTGATGTCGATCGCGCTGCGCAGTTCGATCACCGCGATCGGCGCGCTGGTGATGCTGTTCGTCACCAGCCCGAAGCTGGCGGCGTGGGCGCTGGTCGGGATCCCGGTCGCGGTGGTGCCGGTGATCGTCGGCGCGCGCGTCATCCGCAAGATAGCGCGCAGCAGCCAGGACCGCGTCGCCGATGCCAACGCGCTCGCCACCGAAACCCTCGGCGCGGTGCGCACGGTGCAGGCGCACGCGCGCGAGCAGTACGAACGCGGGCGCTTCGCCGAGGCGGTCGCGAACACGGTGGCGACCGCGCGCAGGCGCATCGGCGCGCAGTCGCTGATGACAGGCACCACGATCACTTTGTTCTTCGGTGCGATCACCCTGGTGCTGTGGTCGGGCGCGCACGATGTCATCGCCGGGCGCATGAGCGCCGGCACCCTGATCCAGTTCGTGCTGTACGCGCTGTTCGGCGGCGGTTCCGTGGCCGCGCTGGCCGAGGTGTGGAACGAGTTGCAGAAAGCCGCCGGCGGCATGGGCCGGATCAACGAATTGCTGGTGGAAACCGCCGGCGTGGTCGCGCCCGCGCATCCGGCATCGCTGCCGACGCCGTTGCACGGCGACATCTCCCTCGATGGCGTGACCTTCCGCTATCCGCAGCGGCCGGATTTGCCGGCGCTGGACGATTTCAGCCTGCGCGTGTCGCCCGGCGAAACCGTGGCGCTGGTCGGCCCGTCCGGCGCCGGCAAGAGCACGGTGTTCTCGCTGCTGCTGCGCTTCCACGATCCGCAATTCGGGCGAATCGCCATCGACGGCACCGACGTGCGCACGCTCGACCCTGCGCAACTGCGCGAAGCCATCGCGCTGGTGCCGCAGTCGCCGACCCTGTTCGCCGCCACTACGCGCGACAACATCCGCTACGGCCGGCTCGACGCCAGCGACGACGAGGTCCGCGCCGCCGCCGCGGCTGCGGAAGCCGACGATTTCATCGCCGCGCTGCCCAAGGGCTTCGACGAACAACTCGGCGAACGCGGCGCGCGCCTGTCCGGCGGCCAGCAGCAGCGCATCGCGATCGCCCGCGCGCTGCTCAAGGACGCGCCGATCCTGCTGCTGGACGAAGCGACTTCCGCGCTCGACGCGCAGAGCGAACGCGCGGTTCAGGCCGCGCTCGAGCACCTGATGCACGGGCGCACGACCCTGGTCATCGCCCACCGCCTCGCCACCGTGCTCAGGGCCGACCGCATCGTGGTGATGGATGCCGGCCGCATCGTCGCAGAGGGTACGCACGACGCATTGATGGCGCAGGGCGGGCTGTACGCCGAACTGGCGAAACTGCAGTTCCTCGACTGAAGGAGCGACATGGCGAAGGTCCTCGTCACCGGCGGTTCCGGTTTCATCGGCGGCCATGCGCTGCTGCAACTGCTGCAGGCCGGGCACGAGGTGCGCACCACCGTGCGCGACCTGCGCCGCGAACCGGAAGTCCGCGCCTTGCTCGCGGCGAACGGCGCCGATGCCGGCGAACGCCTGCGTTTCTTCGCCGCCGACCTGACCCGCGACGAGGGCTGGCGCGAAGCGGTTTCCGGCTGCGATTTCGTGCTGCACGTCGCCTCGCCGTTCCCGGAAACGATCCCGAAACACGAGGACGAACTGATCGTCCCCGCGCGCGAGGGCGCGTTGCGCGTGCTGCGCGCCGCGCGCGATGCCGGCGTGAAGCGGGTGGTGCTGACGTCCTCGTTCGCGGCGGTGGGTTACGGCCACGCGGAGCAGCAGGCGCCGTTCGACGAAACGACGTGGACGGACCTCGACGGCGGCGACGTATCCGCCTACGTGAAATCGAAGACGCTGGCCGAACGCGCGTCCTGGGATTTCATCGCGCGCGAAGGCGGCGGACTGGAGCTGGCGACGGTGAACCCGGTCGGCGTGTTCGGGCCGGTGCTCGGCGCGGACTACGCGACCTCGATCCTGCTGGTGCAGCGCCTGCTCGCCGGCGCCATGCCCGGCTGCCCGCAACTGTCGTTCGGCGTGGTCGACGTGCGCGACGTCGTCGACCTGCACCTGCGCGCGATGCTCGATCCCGCCGCGAAAGGCGAACGTTTCCTCGCGGTGGCCGGCGATTTCATGCCGGTGCGCGACATGGCGCTGGCATTGAAGCAACGACTAGGCGCTGCGGCGAAACGCGTGCCCACGCGGCAACTGCCGAACTGGCTGGTGAAACTGGCCGCGCTGCGCGACCCGGCGGTGAGGCAGATCGTGCCGGAACTCGGCAAGGCCAAGAACGCGACCTCCGCGAAGGCGCAACGCCTGTTGGGCTGGTCGCCGCGCCGCAACGGGGACGCGCTGGTCGCGACCGCGGAAAGCCTGTTGCGCTTGCGCCTGGTGTAGCCGCTCGCGCCCACGCAATGGCCAAAATCCCGCGATCGGCTTGCGCCCGATCGCGATTTGAAGATAAAAAGCCGGGAACGGTGGGCGTTCCTGCCCGCTGTTTTGCAATGCAACAGGGGGAAATCGCCATGAAACACCGACACGCCGCCTTGATGGCGGCCTTGTGCGCCTGCATGTGCGCAGGACAGGCCCGGGCCGCCACGCCCGGCCAACCCGATGCGGTCTGGACACCGACCGGAAGCACCGTCCTCATCAACGTCCTCGCGAACGACGGCAACATCGGCAAGATCCGCAGCGTCGCGCTCACGAAACCCCTGCACGGCAAGGTGCGCTGGGTGTCGGGCCGGGCCGAATACACGCCGAACGCGGCTTATGCCGGCGCCGACAGCTTCCGCTATTCGGTGATCGGCACCAGCGGCCGCGCGGCGAACCAGAAGGTCACGCTCACCGTGGGTGGCGCCAATGTCGTCGTCCTGCAGGGCGTGGCGACCGATGCCCCGCTGGCCAACGCAACCGTCACCGCGAACGTCGGCATCGCGCGCTTCCTCACCACAACCGATGCGAACGGCAACTACTCGCTGCCCGTCTCCGGTTCCGGGGGAACCCTGGTCCAGCTCAACGCCTTCGGCAAGGGCGCGCAATCGCAGGTGCAATTGCGCAGCACGGTCGGCGGCATCGACAAGATCCGTGGCGAGGCCGGCGACGGCGTGCTGACCCGCGACGAAAACAACCAGGTGCAGGTCACCCAGCTCAGCACCGCGCAGGCCTACCTGCTGTACTTCGCCAACGGTTCGCAGGATCTCGTCGACCAGGACGACCTCGACCTCGTGGCCGGTTCGATCGACGTGAACTCGCTGACGCAGATGGCGGCGGCGATCAAGCTGGTCGCGGACGGCACGTACCCGCTGCCCGCCGGCGTCGACAATACCTACGCGTTGATCAGCAATCCCGACGCGCTGGCCGGGTTCGTCGCCGACGTGAACGCGGACGATCCGGGCGCGATCGACAATGCGATCGCACAGACCGTCGCCGACGCCAACGTGGTGGTTCCCGCCGAGGAAAGCGATTTCGTCGGCACCATGAACCTGATCCAGGAGTTCGGCACGCCCGGCACGGTCAGCACCGGCTATATCCAGGGCGATCGCCTGCAACTCGACGCCGACGGCACCGGCACAGACTACGTCACGGTCGCGAACCCGGACCCGGGCATCGCATGGTCCTTCGACGGCAGCGCCCTGCACATCGTCGCGGACCACCCGATGCCCACCATCAACTACGTGACGTTCGACGGCGTCACCTACCAGCGGATCGACACCGTCGGTTCCTTCGACATGGTCAAGCTGTACGAAGGCGGCGCCCACGACATCTACGCATACAACAGCCTGGTCGACTACCACTACCCCGGCGGCGAATTCCCCGACGGCTCCTACGTCAGTTCCGGCACCACGCACGCGATCGAGGACGGCAGCGGGATCCTGCCCTACACCGCCGGCGAACTCGCGACGCCGCGCGCGTTCGCGGTGAACGGCCGGCCGGCGCCGCTCGCGAACGGCGCGGGTGCCGCGATGTTCTCGTTCAACGCCAACGGCACCGGCAACAGCACCGACACCCGCCATTTCAGCCGTGCCTTCGACTGGAGCATCGACGGCAACGGCTCGCTGGTCGTCACCTATCCCGACAACGGCGATACCACCACCTACACGCGCATCGGCAACGACGGCAGCCACGGCGATGCGGTCATGGCCGTGTTCGATACCGCGGGTGGGTATGCCGCCAGCTTCGGCGCCTCCTACGTCAGCGACGGAGGCAGCGGTTTCTCCGGCGTGAACCTCGCGCAAAGCTGGCTCAGCGGCTTCAGCATCAGCTCGACCAGCGTGATCGACTTCGGCCAGTTCTACGTGCGCCTGGATGGTGCCGGCTCGACCGGCAGCCTGTTCAACCAGTACGCCGACGGCAGCACCACCGGCTCCCCGCTCAGCTGGCTCTCGCCTCCGGACGGCACCATGCTCGCGACCAGTTACTGGAGTCCGGCCTTCGGCGGTTACACCACGTTCTGCGGCCCGATCCAGCTCGGCGTGTGCGAGGCCTACAAGGCACGCACTTGGCAACGCATCGCGGTGGACGGCAACCGCATCTACGTGCTGGAGGAACTGTATGGCGATGGCGCGCTGGGCCCGTACGACGGCCACAGCACCAGCGACGAAATCGTGGCGCAGCGCCTGAACTTCTACGAAGTCTCGACGCCCTGACCCATCGCAGCGCCGAGAACGGCCCCGCCATCGCGCGGGGCCGTTTTCGTTTTCAGCCCGGAAACACCCGCCCGATCGCGGCATCGAGCTCGATGCCGGCGGCGAGCGTGCCGTAACCATCGCCGCGGGCGCCGCCGAGGCGGCTCGCGCACCAGTCGCGCGCCAGCGGATTCCCGGCGCGCAACAGCGTCGCCGACTGCAGCAGCAAGGCGAGGCGTTCGACCAGGGCGCGCGCACCGCCTTGGTCCGTTCGCGCGGACAAGGCCGCTTCGCCCGCCGCCAGCGCCGCGTCGAACGCGGGATCGATGCCTGCGGCGGCCTGCAGTTCGGCGATCAGCGCATCGCGTGTTTCCGGTTCCTTCGCCAATGCGCGCAACACGTCCAGGCACTGGATGTTGCCGCTTCCTTCCCAGATCGAATTCAGCGGCGCCTGCCGGTACAGGCGCGGCAACAGCGATTCCTCCACGTAGCCATTGCCGCCGAGGCATTCCTGCGCCTCGTTGGCGAACGCCGGCGCGCGCTTGCAGATCCGGTACTTGCCGATGGCGGTGGCGATGCGCGCGAACGCGGCTTCGCGCAGGTCGCCCGAGGCACGATCCACCGCGCCGGCGACGCGCAGCGCGAACGCGGTCGCGCCCTCCGATTCCAGCGCGAGGTCCGCGAGCACGTTGCGCATCAGCGGCTGGTCGATGAGCTTCCTGCCGAACGCGGAGCGATGCCGCGCGTGATGCGTCGCCTGCGCCAGCGCCATCCGCATCAGCCCGGCGGAACCGAGCATGCAGTCGAGGCGGGTGAGCATGACCATCTCGAGGATGGTGGCGATGCCGCGGCCCTCGTCGCCGATGCGCCGTGCCCATGCGTTTTCGAATTCGACTTCGGAAGACGCGTTCGACCAGTCGCCGAGCTTGTCCTTGAGCCGCATCAGCCGCAGCGCGTTCTTGGTGCCGTCCGGCCGCCAGCGCGGCAGCAGGAAGCAAGTCAATCCGCCGGGCGCCTGCGCCAGCACCAGGAAGCCGTCCGACATCGGCGCGGAAAAGAACCATTTGTGCCCGACCAGCGCGTATTCGCCTTCGCCCGCCAGCGGCGTGGCGCGCGTGGTGTTGCTGCGCACGTCGCTGCCGCCCTGTT
This sequence comes from Lysobacter lycopersici, assembly GCF_007556775.1. GTDB lineage: Bacteria > Pseudomonadota > Gammaproteobacteria > Xanthomonadales > Xanthomonadaceae > Pseudoluteimonas > Pseudoluteimonas lycopersici. The sequence goes on along the minus strand of NZ_CP041742.1, from coordinate 272,062 downwards.
TCTCGGTCATGCCCATGCCGAGGGTGACGCCGCGCTTTTCCGCCATCGGCACGTCGCGGCCGTCGTAATGCGGGGCGATGGCCTTGCCGGCCCATTCGCGCAAGCCGGGTTCGTGGCGCAGCACCGGTACCGCGGCGTGGGTCATGGTCAGCGGGCAACTGCTGCCGGGTTCGGCCTGGTAATGCAGATAGCTCAATGCGGCGCGCGCGACATGCGCGCCGGGTCGCGGCTCGTGCCAGGACAAGCCGGCGACTCCGTGCGCGATCGCCGCTTCCATCACCCCGTGGTACGCGGCGTTGAACTCGACCCGGTCGATGCGGTGGCCGAAGCGATCGTGCGTGCGCAGGCGCGGGCGGTCGCGGTGCGCCTCGTCGGCGAGCCGCAGCAGTTCGCCGCCGGCCAGCGCGCCGTAGTCCGCAAGTCGCGGCGCGAAGGCGTTACCGCCCTCGCGGCCGACCGCCTCGCGCAGGGCGATGTCATCCGCCCACAGGTCGCGCGGTGCGAACGGCGGCGGCTGGTTGCCCACTTCGTGCGTGTCGAACGGCGATGCCTGCATCGTCTGGCCTCCGGGTATCGCCATTCTGCGCGCAACGAAACCCGGGGCACAAAAAAGCCCCGCATGCGCGGGGCTTTCGAAATGATCGCTGCAACGGATTCAGGCGACGGGCTGGACGCCGGCGGCCTGCGCTCCCTTCGGGCCCTGCTGGACCTCGTAACTGACGCGCTGGCCTTCCTGCAGGCTGCGGAAGCCCTTGGAATTGATGGCCGAGTAATGCACGAACACATCGGCGCTGCCGTCTTCGGGGGCGATGAAACCGAAACCCTTGGCATCGTTGAACCACTTCACTGTTCCGTACTGCATGGCGCGTGTGACCTCATTGGTGGCGATGTCTGCCTCGGCGCGTGGGGCGGCCGCCGGCGTCGCGAGTATGCAAAGCGCGGGTGGCGCTTGCAATCACCCCGCTGGCGGCATCCGCCGCAGGGCATCGACGAAGCCCGGCTGCAACCGGTAGCGCCCGAGCCATCCCTGCTGGATGCCGGACAACACCCGCAGCATGTGCCCGCGCGCCGGCGGCAGGCGGCCGAACGGATGGAACGCGACGTCGCGCATCCGCGCCAGCAGGTCGCGCTCGGACTGGAACAGCGGCGTCAGCCAGCGGCTGTAGCGGTGGTAGGCGGCGAGGTGGCGGCGACGTTCGCGCGCATGCATGGCGAATGCTTCGGGCAATGCAGCCGCGTGTTCGAAGGCATCCGCCAGCGACACCGCATCGACCAGCGCCATGTTCGCGCCCTGCCCGAGTTGCGGGCTCATCGCGTGCGCGGCATCGCCGAGCAGCAGCGCACGACCACGCCACCAGTGCCGCGGGATCGCATCGCGATAAGCCGCGCGCGCGAGCCGGGATGTGTCGAAACCGGTGCCGAGGCATTCGCGCGCCTCGGGCCACAGGGCTTGCACGTCGCGCAGCCATGCCTCCGGGCCTTCGCGTTCCCACGCATCGAATCGCATGGTTGGCAGGCTCCAGAAGAAGCCGAGTTTGCGCGCGGTTTCCCCGGGTGCGCGACCGACCGGCAGGAAACCGGCCATCCGCCGCGCCAGCGCATAACGCTGCCGCAATTCGTCGCGCCAGGGCCAATCTCCTTCCGGCACCAGGCACCACAGCGCGCCCCAGGGATACGGGCGATCCAGCCGCGTCGGCGATACCGTTTCGCGCAGGGTCGATGCCGAACCGTCGGCAATGACAATCGCATCGAACGGTCCGTGCCAGCGGCCGTGCGCATCGCGCAGGCGGCCGCCTTCGCAATCGAGTTCGGCGATGATCGTGTCCGCATGCAGTCGCGCGCGCCCGCCGATGGCCGCGTGCAGCAATTCGAACAAGGCCCCGCGTTGCAGGCCGACACCGTGCAACAGCGGATCGAGGTCGGCGTAGCGCATGTCCATCACCACGCGGCCTTCGCGGGTTTCGCCATGCAATCGCGACACGCGCGCGCCCAGGGCGAGGACCTCGTCCAGCAAGCCCAGCCTCCACAACGCCTGCAATCCGGTCGGTTGCAGCAGGAAACCCGCACCCGCGGGCCCGGGATCCGGTACGCGTTCGAACACCTCGACTTCGTGCCCGGACTCGATCAGCGCCAGCGCGCTGGCCTGTCCCCCGGTGCCGTAGCCGACGATGCCGATGCGCCGGCGCGGTGTGGCCATGCCTTAGCCGCCGAGCATGGCCCGCAGCAGGCGCGCGGCATCGCCCATCGCCGCGGCGACGTTGTCGAGCACGTCCTGCAGCGTGATGACTTCGTCGGCATCGGGACCGGCGCCGGCGGCCCAGTTGGCGACGATGGCGAGGCAGGCGTAGTCGAGCCCGAGTTCGCGCGCGATTCCCGCTTCGGGCATGCCGGTCATGCCGACCAGGTCGCAGCCGTCGCGGCGCATGCGCGCGATTTCCGCCTTGGTTTCCAGACGCGGGCCCTGAGTCGCTCCGTAACAGCCGCCATCGACCAGCGCGACGTTCGCGCGTTGCGCAGCGGACACGATTTCGCTTCGCAGCGACGCGGTGTAGGGATCGCCGAAATCGACATGCAGCACCTCGGTGCCGGGTTCTTCGCACAAGGTCGAGACGCGGCCCCAGGTGTAGTCGATGAGCTGGTCCGGGCAGGCCAGCACGCGCGGGCCGAAGCGTTCGGTGATGCCACCGACGGTGTTCAGCGCCAGCACGCGGTTCGCGCCGACGGCCTTGAGCGCGGCGAGGTTGGCGCGGTAGTTGATCTTGTGCGGCGGCAGCGAATGGCCTTCGCCGTGGCGCGCGAGGAAGGCCACACGCTTGCCGGCATAAGTCCCGACGCGGATCGGCCCCGACGGCGCGCCGTAGGCCGTGACCGGCTGGTGGCTTTCGACATCGGCGAGTTCGCCGAGCGCGTACACCCCGGTGCCGCCGATCACCGCGAGTTCGATCGTCATTGTGCGTTTCCTTGGGTCGCCACGAAGGGCTTCAATTCGGAAATCGATAGAAGCTCGGTGATGTCGAAGTCGCCAAAACTGCAGAGCTCAAGCTCGGTTATGCGCGCATCGGTCGCCCACAACATCACGCCAATGAACCCCTTGTCGGCTGGGGTGGTCATCATGTCTGCAATCAACCTGGCGCCTTGGGTGACTGGCTCGTCCGATGCGTCTTTTCCGAACAAAACCCCGGGGCATCGACCACAGCCGCAACGCGCGACGACGGTCAGATGTTCCAGCTCATCAAGTCGCTGTGGGGCATTTTCAGAAAGCAAAAACGCGAGCATCTCACGTTCGCGCAAAGAAAGTTCCCGACGATGCGGAATGCAGTAAGGGAACGTCGGCGTTTTCACCTGACGACCCTACTCCGCCAGCGCGTAAATCGCAGGCAGGTTGCGGCCCTGCTCGTGGTAATCCATGCCGTAACCGAACACGTAACGATCCGGCACCTCGACCCCCACGTAATCCGCGCACACGCCCTCGATGCAGCGGTCGTGCACCTTCACCGCCAGCACCGCCACGCGCACGTCGGCCGCGCCCTGGTCCTCGCACCAGCGCTTCACCGCCAGCAGCGTGTGGCCCTCGTCGAGGATGTCGTCGGCCAGCAGCACGCGGCGGCCCTGCATCGGCGTCGCCGGGCGATGCAGCCACGCGAGCCCCGAACCGGAAGTCTGCCCGCGATAACGCGTGGCGTGCAGGTAATCGAACTCTAGGTCGATGCCGAGCGTGCCGAGCTCCATCGCCAGCGAGGCCGCAAACGGCAGGCCGCCGTGCATCACCGTGATGTACAGCGGCGGCCGGGCGTCGTTGGCGTATTCGCCCGCGATTTCGCCGGCCATGCGTTCGATCGCCGCTTCCAGCGTCGCGCGGTCGTGGATCACTTCGGCGGTCGCGAGGACTTCGCGCAAGTCGGGTGCGGTCATGCCACGTCTCCCACGTTGATCGCGCCGGAGGTCGCGCCGGCATCCTGTGTCGCAATCGGAACCGTGCCCATGCGCGACTGTGCCTGTTCGTAACGCGCATCGGCGAGCAGGCCGTCCCAGCCCAGCGCGCCGCGACCGATCAGTCCGGCCAGCGCCATGGTGTTGGACTTGCGGCCTTCGAGCGCACGCAATGCGTCCTCGACCATCTGCGGATGGCAGACCAGCACCACGTCGCAGCCGGCGTCGAGGTGCGCTTCCACCCGCGCCTTGGTGCCGCCGGCCGAATGCGCCGCGGCCATGCCGATGTCGTCGGAGAACACCACGCCGCGGAATTTCATTTCATCGCGCAGGATCTCGCCGATCCAGCGTGGCGAATAGCCGGCCGGCTCGGGCGCGACCTGCGGATAGGTGACGTGCGCCATCATCACCGCGTCGGCACCGGCGGCGATGCCGGCGACGAATGGAACGAGGTCGTTGGCACGCATCTCGTCCAGAGAACGGTCGTCGACCGCGGCGTCGAAATGCGTGTCTTCCGGCACCGAACCGTGCCCCGGGAAATGCTTGAGCGTCGCGGCCATGCCGGCCTCGTGCATGCCGCCGACGTAGGCACGCGCGAACGCGGCGACGACCTGCGGATCTGGCGAGAACGCGCGGTTGCCGATGGCGCGATTGCCGCGTTCCAGGTCGATCACCGGCGCGAAGCTGATGTCGATGCCGGTGGCGCGGATCTCGCTGGCCATCAGCCACGCGTGTTCGCGCGCCAATGCCAGCGCCACGTCGGCATCGCGGCGATAGAGTTGATCGAAACCGCTCAGCGGCGGCAGCGCGCTGTAACCCTCGCGGAAACGCTGCACGCGGCCGCCTTCCTGGTCCACCGCAATCAGTTGCGGCCGCGGCGCGGCCTCGCGGATGGATTGCGTGAGCTCGGCGACCTGCGCCTTCGATGCGAAATTGCGCGCGAACAGCACCACGCCGGCACAGGCATCGTGCCGCAGCCAGTCGCGCTCGCGCGCGGTGAGTTCGTGCCCGGAAACGCCGATCTGCAGCATCTATCGTCCTTGTATCAAATCCAGCGCCTCGCGCTCGTCGTCGCTCCATTGCGAATACGGGCGCGAGGCCAGGGCCAGATTGTAGTAGCGCTGGGCGTGCGTGGCTTCCGGGCCCAGCCAGCCGGGCTTGGCGAAGGTTTCATCGACGCTGGACAGCTCGATTTCGGCCACGACCAGCCCGGCGTTGTCGCCGAGGAATTCGTCGACTTCCCACAGATGGCCTTCGAATTCGACGTAGTGCCGGCGCTTGTCGACCAGGCCACCGACGCTGAGCGCGAGCAGCGCGCGCGCATCCGCGACCGGGATCGGGTAATCGAATTCCTGCCGCGACGCGCCGAGCTCGCGCGACTTGATGTTGAGCCGCGCTTCCTCGCCCTCGATCCGCACGCGGACCGACGTGTTCATCGCCCCGCCATCGACCATGGCGAGATCGTTGAGGTAGCCCTGCGCCATCGGCACGACCTTGTGCGCGGCCGCGCGCCAGCCGTCATTCGCCACCAGGAACTTGCGTTCGATTTCGATGGGCATGAAGTTTCCGCTTTTGCTCGTCATTCCCGCGAAAGCGGGAATCTCGTTTCTCGATATTAAGAAAAGATAATAAAAGACTGGATTCCCGCTTTCGCGGGAATGACGGCGGTTAGGGTTCGAACAACGCGATGGACTCGACGTGCGCGGTATGCGGGAACATGTCCATCACCCCGGTCGCACGCAGCTTCCAGCCGCGCTCGTTGACGAGGTAGCCGGCATCGCGGGCGAGCGAACCCGGATGGCAGCTCACATAGACGATGCGCTTCAACCCCTTCAACGGTAACTGCTTCAGCACCACGTCCGCGCCGGAGCGCGGCGGATCCAGCAACAATTTGTCGAAGCCGGACTTCATCCAACCTTGCGACGACAAATCCGTTGCGAGGTCCGCGGCATGGAATTCGACGTTGGCGAGATCGTTGCGCTGCGCGTTCTCGCGCGCACGGCGGATCAATCCGGCATCGCCTTCCACGCCGACCACATGGCCGGCGCCGCGTGCCAGCGGCAGGGTGAAGTTGCCGAGCCCGCAGAACAGGTCGAGCACGCGTTCGCCCGGCTGCACGTCGAGCAATTCGAGCGCGCTGGCGATCATCTTTTCGTTGAGGCCGGCGTTGACCTGGATGAAATCCAGCGGCCGGAACGCGAATTCGATGTTCCAGCGCGGGATGCGGAACGCCAGTTGCGGATCCGCGGGCCACAACGGATGCACCGAATCGATGCCGCCTGGCTGCAGGAAGATCGCGAAACGGTGTTCCCTGCCGAAGGCTTCGAGCTTGTCGCGATCCGCGTCCGACAGCGGCTGCAGGTGGCGGAACACCAGCGCCACGCCGTCGAACTCCTCGCGTGCGTCGCCGGCGATGAACTCGATTTGCGGAATGTCGCGGCGGGCGTCCATGCCGTCGACCAGCGCCGACAAGGCGGCGACGCGTTCGCCGACCTGCGGGATGACGGTGTGGCATTCGCGCAGGTCGGCAACGAAACGCGGATCCTGTTCGCGGAATCCCACCAGCGTCTTGTCCTTCTTCTCGACCCGGCGCACGGAAAAGCGCCCCTTGCGCCGGTAACCCCAGGCCGCGTCGGTCAGCGGCGGCAGCACGCGCTCGGGCGCGACGTGGCCGATGCGTTCGAGGTTCTCCAGCAGCACGCGCTGCTTGGCGTGGATCTGCCGGGATTCGGCGAGGTGCTGCAACGCGCAACCGCCGCAGGTGCCGAAATGCGGGCAACGCGGTTCGACCCGATCCGGCGAGCCTACGAGGACTTCGAGCGTCTTCGCCTCGTCGAAATGCCGCGAACGCGCGGTCTGCTGCACGCTCACCGTTTCGCCGGGCAACGCGCCGCTCACGAACACGGTCTTGCCGGCGTGGGCATGGCCTTCCGGCCAGCGCGCCACGCCGCGGCCGTCGTGGCTCAGGTCGTTGATGGAAACGGTCTTGGGGGATGGGTCGAGACGGGCCACGGGGACGAGTGCTGCGGGTGGCCGGGTATTGTCGCCGACTTCTCCTCCCCCTTCCGCGGAAGGGGGAGGCTGGGAGGGGGTTGGAAGGATGCGCAACCCCACCCCAACCCTCCCCTTCGGCGAAGGGGAGGGAGTTCAAATCATTTCTGCTTCCAGCTCCCGCCCGACTGGTACCACCAGCCCGAACGCGCGCTGTCGACCCACTGCTTGGCGAACACGTTGCGGATCTGGCCTTCCCATTCGGCATGGCCGTTCGCCACCGCGACCTCGCGATACACCGCCTTGCGGTCGCGGTTGTCGTCGGCGACCGCGGTGTTCATCGCCACGCGATCCTTGAGCGCAAGCTTGGACGCATCGCGCACCGTGACCAGGCCGTCGGCGGTGAAGCCGAGCGCGCCGGAATCGAAGCCCGCGCGCAGGGTGGAATTGAATCGCGCTTCCATCCGCGCCTGGATCGCCTGGATCGCCGGGGTCTTGATGGTGATGTCGGGTGCGCCCTGCGCCTTCGCTTCGCCGATGCCGATCAGCGAGAGCGGATCGAAGCGGAACGCCATTCCGCCGTTTCCGTTGTCGGCGGGTTTTTCCTCGGCCGGCGTTGCCGGCTGCGCCTCGTCGATCACCTTCTCGACGAACTCCTTGGCCGCGGCCTTGGCTTCCGCCGCCGGGAAGTAGACGTTGATGGTCACGCAGGCGGCCAGCGCCAGCATCGCCATGTTCGCGCCGAACAGGGTTCGCATCGCCTTCCAGGTTTTCATCCGATTCTCCGTGGTGGAAAGACAATCATTCGACGAATCATTCAACAACGAATCATTCAACCACTGGCTTCACGTCGCCCTTGCCCACCGCCTCCAGGCGTTCGACCAGGGTCGGCCAGTCGACGCTGCGGTTGAAACCGACCACGTCCAGGCGCGGCAGGCCGGAGCCTTCGACGATAGTAAAACTGTTGGCGGCCTGACTGCGAGGTGAATTCCCGAGGCCGCCCATGTCGCAGACCTCGTTCGCCAGCCGGCAGGAGATGCCGAGGTTGGCGTAACCGAAGTCGTCGAACAGGCCGATCAGCTTGCCCTGCAGGCTGCTGACGAACGAGGCATCGCCGACGCTGCTGATGTTCTGCACCGCGCGCTGGCTGATGCGTTGCTTCGTCCCCGCGCGGCGCACGCTGTGCATTTCCGCATCGAACGCGACCGGCGTCCAGTCCACCAGTCGCAGGTCGTGGACATGACCGTCGAGGCGGCCGGTGATGCTGCCGAAGTCGAGGATCTCGGTGAGTCGCAGCAGATCGAGGTCCTGGAAATCGATGTTCGCGCTGAGGCTGGGCGCGACCCCGAAGGGGCGTTCCATCGACAGGTCGCTGAAGCGCACTTCTCCGTCGAACAGTTTCATCGCCAGCCCGCCATCGAAATCCAGCCGCTCGTTGGCGTAGTGCGCGGACGGAATCTCGCCGCCCAGCGTGCCCTGGAACGCCGGCAGGCCCAGCGCCTTCGACACCCGGCCAAAGTCGATATTGTCCAGCGCCATAGCGAAGCGGATGTCCATGCCGGCATCGCCGCTCGGCGGCCGCAGGGTCATGTGCGCGAACGTCATGGTGCCGCCCATCGCCGGCACGACCACCGGTTCGCGGAACACGAGTTCGCCGTTTTCGCTCGCGAACGGCAAGGTCGCCGCGCCGAAATCCAGCCCGTACAGGCGGCTCGACTGCCAGCGCAATTCGCTCGCCACCGGCGTGGACGCGGAGAAGCGCACGTCGCCGTCGAGGCCGCGGAAACCGAAGCGGTCGTCGGGTTCGCGCAGGTCGACGCCGTGCAGGTTCGCATCGACGACCTGCAGCATTCCATCGCGCATCGCGATGCGCAGGTCCGAGGCGCCGGAGAGTTCGACGTTGCCGAGCCCGAACACGCCCAGCCAGCCGGAAAGATAACGATCGCGCAGCGGACCCATGTCGCTGCTGTGCAGTTGCAGGTCGAGCGCGTGCAAGGTCGCGTCGTTCGCGAACGCAGCGCTGCCATCGGCGGCAAGTACGTTGCCGTCACGCCATGCGATGCGCGGCAGTTCCCAGCCCCGTCCCGCGCGCTGCATACCGTCCAGCGACAGCGACACCGGCGTCGCCGGCAAGGCGATGTAGGTGTTGCCGGCGAGGAATTCGCCGCCGTGCAGCCTGCCATCGAGTTCGAGCAGGCCGAGTGCGTTGGTCTTGCGATAGTCAATGCGGAGATCGCCGGCGAGCTTGTCCGCGGCAATGCCGCCGTCCGGCGTTTCCAGCGCCGCATCGGCGACGGCGAGATCGCCGGTGATCCGCAATGGACGGTCTTTCGGCGCGGCGATGTCGAGGCGCCCGTCGAGCGTGCCGGATTTGAGTTTCCCGTCGGACCAGGCCTGCGCCAGCAAGGCCTGCGCCCAGGCCAGCGGCACGCGTGCGAAATCGAGCCGCGTGAGATCGGGCGTCTTCGCGTCGCGGTGCAGGGCTATGCGCGAACCGCCCTGCGCCAGTTCGGCGACGGTTGCCTTGTCGTCGAAGCGGACACCGAAACGCAGCGGCTTGCCGCTTCCGCGCAGGTCGCCGGCGCAGGCCCAGCCGTTGTCCGGCACGCGTTGCAGCCGACACGACCAGGCAACATTGCGGTAGTGGTAGCCGAGGTCGGGCGCGTCGACTTGCTGCGCGCGGATGACGAGATCGCCGGCCTCGGCATCGGCCGGCCAGTCGAGGCGCGCGTCCACGCCCTGCAGCGTCGCCACCGCGGTCGCGATGCGGGCGATGCGCGCATGCGCGGTGCGTGCGCCCGCGGGCATCGCGGCGGCAAGCAAGGCCAGCAGGAGTAGGATCGTGCGCGTCACCGGGACAGCATACGCAGCGGAAGCGAGGACGCGATGAACCCGAACATCCTGCTGGTCGAGGACGACCCGGTGTCGCGCGCCTTCCTCGAAGCCGCGACCGCCGCCCTGCCCGCCACGGTCGCGGTCGCGGGCGATGCCACCTCCGCGCGCAGGCTGGCGAACGCCACCGCCTTCGACCTGTGGCTGCTCGACGCCAACCTGCCCGACGCCACCGGCGCGGAGCTGCTCGCGCAATTGCGCGAAGCCGGATTCGACACGCCCGCCATTGCCCACACCGCGACGCGCGACGCAGACACGCATGCCGAACTGCGCGCCGCGGGATTCGCCGGCACCATTGCCAAGCCCATCGATGCCGCGTCGTGGCAGGCCGCGTTGCGCCGCGCGTTGCAGGTCAGCCCCGGTGCGCACGTCGAGGACGTGGCGACCCATCGTTACGGCGAACGCCCGCTCTGGGACGACGCCGCGGCGCTGGCCGCGCTCAACGGCAACTCCGAGCACGTCGCCGTGCTGCGGCAATTGTTCCTCGACGAACTGCCGGGCATGCGCGCACGGATCGTCGATGCCGGCACGCGCCAGGACACGCTGCATCGCCTGCGCGCGAGTTGCGGCTTCGTCGGCGCGGCGCGGCTCGCGGACGCGGTGCAGGCCTTGCAGGAATCGCAATCGGAAGCGGCTTTGCAACGCGTGCTCGACACCCTGCAGGACACGCTGGATCAAGCACCGTCGCGCTGAGGCTTCTGTCGCGGCACCAGCCGCCCGAGTTCGCCGACCAGTTCCCAGGATTTCAACCCGCGCCCGCCGAGGTGGTGCAGGAACACCGGCCGCAACGCGCGCCGCAGGCTGGCGAGGTCCTCGTCTTCGGGCTCGCGGTCTTCGGCCAATGCGAGCAGGCCGCTGCCGGTTGCGGCCTCGTCACGCCCGCGTACCTCGCGCATCCGCCGCGGACCATGTTCGGGATCGAGCACGTAGCGCGCGGCGGGATCGATCGCTTCGCCGTCGCCGTCCGCATCCAGCGCGAAACCGAAACCGAGCTCGTCCAGCACATCGCGTTCGAAGCGCCGCAGCGTCCACGCGACGGGTTCTCCCAGCCCGAGCCGTGCGCGGCAACGCCCGAACGCGCGATACAGCCCCGGATGCGGATCCATCCGCGGTGCGAGCCGCAGCAGCAGTTCGCAGGCGTAGAACCCGGCCAGCGCCGCATCGCCGGAAAGCTGCGGCGCGGCGTCCAACGCCTCGGCGCTACGCAATTGCGCCAGCTCGCCGCTCTGCACCGCGTCGAAGCGCACGTGCTGCAGCGGCTGCAACGCCGCGCGCAGTTGATGCGCCTTGGGCCCGCGCACCCCGCGCGCTACCAAGCCGACGCGGCCGTGCTGCTCGCTCAGGACTTCGACCAGCAGGCTGGTCTCGCGCCAGGCGCGCGCATGCAGGACGAAGGCGGGTTCGGCAGCGAGGCGGAGCATGGCGGGATTATGGCCGAGGCTTGGTTGACCGGTTCTGGACGGGACGGCACGATGGACCTGTCGCCCAGACGAAGGCTTGTTTCGTGCGCATATCGATGAAAGCCGTTTTCATGGTGATGATTCTCGCGACGATTCCAAGTCACGCCCTCGCCACCAGTTTCTGCGAACGCATGCTGCTGGATCCGGAAGTGCCAGCGGGACTAGATGGCAGCTACGAAATCGTCGGCAAGGATCCAGCCACGGGCGCTGCTTATACCGGCACTCTCGTGCTTGGCATCGGCAAGGACAGTTACGCGATCACCCGAACGACCGGTGCTGACATTGTCAACGGCGATGCATGGATGGAGAGTTGCGGGATGGACAAGATCAAGGCACTCGTTGTCCGGTACTACACGAAGCCGGTGACGGAAATGTCTTGCGCGCTCGATGCCGATGGCGACAATTACTATCGGGCGACCTGCAGGACTCATCAAGTTGGACAAAAACGACTCGGGCTCGAAGCTTGGTTCCAGAGACCATGACCGCGCCTGCAAACGCGATGCGACTCACTCGTAACCGAACGCCTTCAACGCCGCCTCGTCGTCGCTCCAGCCCTCGCGCACCCGCACCCAGGTCTCGAGGAACACCTTGCAGCCGAACAGCGCCTCCATCGACAACCGCGCCTTGGTGCTGATCTCCTTCAACCGCGCACCGGCCTTGCCGATGACGATGGCCTTCTGGCCGTCGCGTTCCACCCAGATCACCGCGCCGATGCGGTACATCGCGCCCGTCTTTTCAGAGGGTTCCTCCTCGAAGCGCTCGATCTCCACCGTCGTCGCGTACGGCAGTTCCGCGCCGAGCTGGCGCATCAACTGCTCGCGCAGCAGCTCGCCGGCGAGGAAACGCTGGCTCTTGTCGGTGATCTCGTCCTCGGCGTAGAGCGCCGGCTGCTGCGGCAGCAGCTTCAGCACGCTTTCGACCAGCGGCTCCAGCCCCTTGCGCTTGAGCGCGGACACCGGATGCACCGACGCGAAATCGCGATCCTTGCTCACCTCTGCGAGGAAGGGCAGCAACTGCGTCTTGTCCTTGGTCCGGTCGACCTGGTTCACCACCAGCACCACCGGCACCTTGGCCTCGCGCAGCGCGTCGTAGGCCAGCGTGTCGCCGTCGTCCCAGCGCCCCGCCTCGATCACCAGCATCGCCGCGTCCACGCCCTCCAGCGCACCGCGCGCCGCGCGGTTCATCGCCCGGTGCATGGCCTTGCCGCCGTGGCGCGACTGCTCGCGGTGCAGGCCAGGCGTATCGACCAGCAGCAACTGCCCGTGCGGGAAGGTGGCGATGCCGAGCAGGCGGTGGCGCGTGGTCTGCGGGCGATTGGAGGTGATGCTGACCTTGGCCCCGACCAGCGCATTGACCAGGGTGGACTTGCCGACGTTGGGGCGGCCGATGACGGCCACGGTGCCGGCGTGAAAAGCGGAGGTGTTCATGCGGGGATTGTTGCATTTCCTTCTCCCCGCAAGCGGGAGAAGGAAATCAGCGCCTCGCTTCGAGCTGTTCCAGCACCTCTTCCGCCGCCATCTGCTCGGCGGCGCGGCGCGAACTGCCTTCGCCCTCAGCCCTGGCCGCGGGTTCGGCGAGCGTGCAGGCGACGCGGAAGACCTTGGCGTGGTCGTCGCCGGATTCGGACACCAGTTCGTACACCGGCAGCGCGCGTTGCCGCGCCTGCAGCCATTCCTGCAGCCGGGTCTTGGCATCCTTGCCGACCTTGTTCGGCGGCGGCAGCGCGGCCAACGCGGGTTCGAACCAGGGCAGTACCACTTCGCGGCAGTGGTCGAAATCGCTGTCGAGGTGGATCGCCGCGACCACGGCTTCGAGCGCGTCGGCGAGGATGGAATCGCGGCGGTGGCCGCCGCTTTTCATCTCGCCCGGGCCGAGGGTCAGCCGCGGGCCGAGGTCGAGTTCGCGCGCGATGGCCGCGAGCGCGGATTCGCGCACCAGTTCGGCGCGGGCGCGGGTCAGCGCGCCCTCGTCGGCGCGCGGCCAGCGCAGGTACAGCGCCTCCGCGACGACCAGGTTGACCAGTGCGTCGCCGAGGAATTCCAGCCGTTCGTTGTGCGGGGCGCCGGCGCTGCGGTGCGTCAGCGCCTGCGCGAGCAGTTGCGGCGCGTTGAAGCGATGGCCGATCCGGTCACTCGTCGGTGCTGCCGCCACCGACCAGGGCCTGGGTTTCGTTGAATTTGCCGATGATGTCGAGGTCCGCGATCAGCGGCCGGCGGACTTCGTAATTCACGGTCAGGGTGTAACCGTTGTCCTTGCGCTCGACCTTCACGTTCTCCGGCTTCAGGTCCTCGTCCGCGTAGTTGACGTAGAGCCGGCGGAAGAACAGGTCCTTGATCTTCGCCGGATCCATCTGGGCCACGCCCGGCTCGCTGGAGACGCCCTTCATCGCCGAGCGCACGCTGAAGAACTGTTCGTAGATCGGGAAGACCTTCATGCCGAGATAGGCCAACACGCCCACCAGCGCCAGTATCACCACGAACCCGATCAGGGTGATTCCCCGTTGACTGCGCATCATCGCGTCCCCTTCGTTGGATGCGGCGCCCGGTGCGCCCGCCCGGCCATTGTGGCGCAGGTCGGGCGCGGTCGCCATGTCACTGGATGCTGTCGCCGATCCGGTGGAAATCGACCCCGCCGGCGCTGCGGTCCCAGTGCATCCAGATCAGGAAGGCCTTGCCGCGCAGGTTCTGCTCGGGCAGGAAATGCGCGCCTTCGGGCCAGAACCGGCTGTCTTCGCTGTTGTCGCGGTTGTCGCCCATCACGAAGTACTGGCCGGGCGGCACCTTCCACTCGCCCTCGCCCTGCAGGAAGTACGGCATGTCCTCGCGCTCCAGCACCGGGTGCGAGCGACCGGGAAGTTCCTCTGTCAGCAACGTCGCGCCGCTGGCCTCCGTGCCCCGGCCGGTTCCGGTGTAAGTGCCGACCTTGCGGTACTGCACGGCCTGGCCGTTGATGTACACGGTGTTGTCGCGGTAGGCGACGGTATCGCCCGGCAAACCGACGATGCGCTTGATCCAGTCCTCGTCCGGGTGGTGCGGCGGGCGGAACACCACCACGTCGCCGCGCTTGGGCTCGCCCAGCGGCAGGAACTTGGCGTTGGTGATCGGCAGGCGCAGGCCGTAGGCGAACTTGTTGACCAGGATGAAATCGCCGATGAGCAGGCTCGGCATCATCGAGCTGGAGGGAATGCGGAACGGTTCGGCGACGAAGCTGCGCAGGCCGAGCACCAGCGCCAGCACCGGGAAGAACGCGCGCGAATAGTCGACGATCAGCGGCTCTTTTTCGTCCAGCAGGCCGGCGCGCGCGGCGCGCGCCTTGCGCCACCACAGCTTGTCGACCAGCCAGACCAGGCCGGAGAACAGGGTCAGGACGACCAGGGCGATTTCGAACCAGCGCATTTCAACTCCTCATGTCATGTCCCCTTCTCCCGCCGGGAGAAGGTGGCGCGTAGCGCCGGATGAGGGGAAAACGGAGAGAAATCGCTTCGCTCGCCCCTCACCCCAACCCCTCTCCCGACGGGAGAGGGGCCCGAATTACTTGCTATCGACCTGCAACACGGCGAGGAAGGCCTCCTGCGGGATCTCGACCCGCCCGACCTGCTTCATCCGCTTCTTGCCTTCCTTCTGCTTCTCCAGCAGCTTCTTCTTGCGCGTGGCGTCGCCGCCGTAGCACTTGGCCAGCACGTTCTTGCGCAACGCCTTGACCGTGGTGCGGGCGATGACCTGCGCGCCGACCGCGGCCTGGATCGCGACGTCGAACATCTGCCGGGGGATCAGGTCCTTCATCTTCTCGGTCAGTTCGCGGCCGCGGCGATCGGCATGCGAACGATGCACGATGATCGAAAGCGCATCGACCTTGTCGCCGTTGATCAGCGTGTCCACGCGCACGAACGGGCCGGCATCGAAGCGCAGGAAGTGGTAGTCGAGCGAGGCGTAGCCGCGGCTCACCGACTTCAGCTTGTCGAAGAAGTCCAGCACCACCTCGGCCATCGGCAGCTCGTAGGCGATCTGCACCTGGCTGGCCATGTAGGTGATGCCGACCTGCACGCCGCGCTTGTCCTCGCACAGCTTGATGATGTTGCCGATGTACTCGGGCGGGGTGAGGATGTTGGCGCGGATGATCGGCTCGCGGATTTCCCCGACCATGTTCACCGGCGGCAGTTTCGCCGGGTTGTCGAGCGGCACCACGCTGCCGTCGGTCTTCAGCACCTCGTACACCACCGTCGGCGCGGTGCTGATCAGGTTGAGGTTGTATTCGCGCTCCAGGCGTTCCTGCACGATTTCCATGTGCAGCATGCCGAGGAAGCCGCAGCGGAAGCCGAAGCCCATCGCCTCCGAGCTTTCCGGTTCGAAGCGCAGCGCGGCGTCGTTGAGGCGCAGCTTCTCCAGCGCCTCGCGCAGCGCCGGGTAGTCCTCGGCGTCGACCGGGAACAGCCCGGCGAACACGCGCGGCTGCATTTCCTGGAAACCCGGCAGCGGCTTGGGCGCCGGATCGTTCGCCATCGTGAGCGTGTCCCCGACCGGCGCGCCGTGCACGTCCTTGATCGAGGCGGTGACCCAGCCGACTTCGCCCGCCGACAATTTCGGCAGCACCTTGCGCTTGGGCGTGAACACGCCGACGTCGTCGACCTGGTGGGTGCGCCCGGTCGACATCACCAGCAGCTTGTCGCCCTTCTTGATCTCGCCCTGCATGACGCGCACCAGGGAGACCACGCCCAGGTAGTTGTCGAACCACGAATCGATGATCAGCGCCTGCAGCTTGTCGGTGTCGCGCGGCTTCGGCGCCGGAATGCGCGAAACGATGGCCTCGAGCACGTCGGGCACGTTCATGCCGGTCTTGGCCGAGATCGCGACCGCATCGTCGGCGTGGATGCCGATCACCGCTTCGATTTCCGACTTCGCGCGATCGATGTCGGCGGTCGGCAGGTCGATCTTGTTCAGCACCGGCACGACTTCCAGACCCTGCTCCACCGCGGTGTAGCAGTTCGCCACCGACTGCGCCTCGACGCCCTGCGCCGCATCGACGACCAGCAGCGCGCCTTCGCAGGCGGCGAGCGAACGGCTGACTTCGTAGCTGAAGTCGACGTGGCCTGGGGTGTCGATGAAGTTGAGCTGGTAGACCTGGCCATCGCGCGCGGTGTACGGCAGCGAGACCGACTGCGCCTTGATGGTGATGCCGCGCTCGCGCTCGATCGGGTTCGAGTCGAGCACCTGCGCTTCCATCTCGCGTTCCTGCAGGCCGCCGCAGATCTGGATGATGCGGTCGGCCAGCGTCGACTTGCCGTGGTCGACGTGGGCGATGATGGAGAAGTTGCGGATGTTCCGCATGGCTGCGGACGGATCGGAAGACATGGGCGGCGGCGTTGGCCGTCGTCGGCCGGCGAATGCGGGGAACGCGGGATTATCGCACGCCGCCCGCCTGCGCCGGCCCGGCGGGATCCGACGCGAAAACCGCACCCGGCACGGCGTCGCGGCCGGGTGCGGGGCGTGGCTCATTCGTCGCTGCCGCCCGGCGACACCGCCACGAACTGGGTCGCGCCGTCGCGGCGCACCAACAGCATCGCGGTCTGGTCCTTGCCGACCTTGCCGAGTTCGCGGTCGAGCGCGGCGACGCTGCCGACGCTGGCGCGACCGACCTGCAGCACCACGTCGCCCGGGCGCAGGCCCGCGTTGCGCGCGGCGCGGCCTTCGACGCGGGCGATGCCCACGCCCTCGCCCGGCTTGAGGCCGAGCTGCTTGCGGTCGTCGCCGTCGAGGTCCTCGCCGACCAGCCCGAGGGCATTGCCCGCGCTCGCCTTCGGCGTCGATCCGGGCGCACTGTCTTCGTCATCGTTCGCCGCGACGCCATCGGAGAGTTGCGACAAGGTGACCGGCACCTCCAGGGTCTTGCCGTCGCGCAGGATCGACAGGTCCACCCGCGTCCCCGGCGCCATCGAACCGATGATCGGCGGCAGGTCGCTGGATTGCATGATCGCGTTGCCGTTCACCCCGCGGATCACGTCACCCGCTTGCAACCCGGCTTTCTCGCCCGCGCTGCCAGCGGTGACTTCGCTGACCAGCGCACCGCGCGTGTCCGGCAGGCCCAGGCCACGCGCGTCGTCGCTGCCGATCTCCTGCAGGCGCACGCCGATCATCCCGCGCTCCACCTTGCCGGTGGTCCGGAGCTGTTTCGCCACGCCCATCGCCATGTCGATGGGAATCGCGAAACTGATGCCCATGTAGCCGCCGGACTGCGAAAAGATCTGCGAATTGATGCCGACCACTTCGCCGCGGGTATTGAGCAGCGGGCCACCGGAATTGCCCTGGTTGATCGCAACGTCGGTCTGGATGAAGGGTACGTAATTTTGTTGCGCGTAAGGGTTCGAACGACCGACCGCACTGACGATGCCGGCGGTGACCGAATGGTCGAGGCCGAACGGCGAGCCGATCGCCACCACCCATTGCCCCGGCTTGAGCTGGTTGGAATCGCCGATGCGCACCGCCGGCAGGCCGCTGGCGTCGATCTTCAGCAGCGCCACGTCGGATTGTTTGTCGCTGCCGACCACCTTGGCCTTGAACTCGCGGCGATCGGTGAGCTTCACCATCACCGAATCGGCGCCATCGACGACATGGCGGTTGGTCAGCACGTAGCCATCGGGCGAAATGACGAAGCCGCTACCCATCGACACGCCTTGCGGGCCGTCGTCGGGCTGCTGCGGCGCGCCGGGTCCTCCAGGCATGCCAGGCATCTGGAAATCAGGGCCGAAGAATCGCTTGAAGATTTCGGGAATCTGGTCCTGGTCCGGCATGCCCTGGCGCGCCTGCTGCGCGCGCGCGGTGCGCCCGCTGATGGTCGCTTCCACGTTCACCACGCCCGGCCCGACCTGCTGCACGAGACCGGTGAAATCGGGCAAGCCCGCGACCAGTTGCGGCGCCGGCGCGGCGGGTGGAGGCGTCTGCGCGGTGGCCCGCGGCGGATTGACCAGCAAGGTGGTAGCGGTGGCCGTCGCGGCGACCAGGGCTAGCGCGCGGAGGGAAGGAACGGACATCGGGATGCGACCTCGCTCGGGACGAAGCTGGGGAAGGAAGGACGGATCGATCCGCGAAGGCGCTTCGCGGGTCGCCAAGGCTCAGCGCTGGCCGTCGCCGGCCTGGACTTGCGCCTCGGGCATGGGCAGGTTGCGCGGTTCGAATGGGTAGAACGCACCGGACGATCCGGTCGAATAGCTGGCGGTGAAGGCGCCGGTGTTCGCACCCGGCAGCACCGCGCGCGGCCACGGATGCGAGGGCAGCGCTTCCTGTTCCTGCCGGGGCGCGAACGGATTGCTGCGCTTGGGCAGGTCCAGCGACTCGGCAACGGCGACGCGCTGGCCGCTGTCGGCGGCTTCGACCGCCTGCGGCGCAGGCGTCGGCGCATGGCCGCTGCCCGGGGTGGAAGCGCGGCTGCGGCGGGCGGCGACGCGACGCGGGGCCTCCGCGATCGCCAGCGCCGTGGTCACCGCAACCGCGGCCGGCGGGGTGGCCGGCGGCGAACGCGATGCGTCGGGGGATGCCGCGGGCTGCGGCGCGGGGACGACCGGAGCGGCGGGAGTCGCGGTGGCGACGCGGATGGAATCCGCAGCGGCGGGCGCGGGACCGGAGCCCTGGCGCGGCACCACGACCAGCAGGGCCAGCGAAGCCGCGAGCGCGCCACCGCCCCACCAGACCCAGCGCCGCGGATGCGTGCCGGTCGCGGCGATGGACTGTTCGCCGGCGAGCGGGGAATGCTGCGAATCCAGCGCCACCATGTGCGCCACGCGCTGCGAGAAATCCGCGGGCAACAGCGCGGTGCCCTGCCCGCGCAGCACCACACTGCAGACCTGCCAGCGTTCCCAGCAACCGGCCAGTTCGCGGTCGTGCTGCAGGCGCCGGAACAGGAACCGGGCTTCATCCGATGCCAGTTCGCCGTCCATCATCGCGGACAGCTGCTGGCGGAGGTGGGCTTCCATCTTGTCCATGGGCTTCAAGGCGTTGCGGGCTCAGCGGGTGGCGCGTTCTGCGGGTCGTTCGACATCCATCAGCGGCCGAAGTTCCGCGTCGATGGCCTCGCGGGCCCGGAAGATCCGGGAGCGCACCGTGCCGATCGGGCAATCCATGCGCTCCGCGATCTCCTCGTAGCTCAGGCCCTCGACCTCGCGCAGGGTGATCGCGGCGCGCAGTTCCTCGGGCAATGCGTCCACCGCGCGCATCACCGTCTGCTCCATCTGCTGGCGCATCAGCTCGCGTTCGGGCGTGTCGTTGTCGCGCAGGCGCAGGCCGGATTCGAACTGCTCGGCATCGCTCACGTCGATGTCGTCGGTCGGCGGCCGCCGGTTGTGCGCGACCAGGTGGTTCTTCGCCGTGTTCACCGCGATCCGGTGCAGCCAGGTGTAGAACTGGGCGTCGCCGCGGAAGTTGCCGATCGCGCGATAGGCGCGCAGGAACGCTTCCTGCGCCACGTCCTGGCATTCGCTCCAGTCGGGGATGTACCGCCCGATCAGCGCCGCGATGCGGTGCTGGTATTTGCGCACGAGCAGGTCGAAGGCGGCGCTGTCGCCGGCCTGCACGCGCCGCACCAGGTCGCTGTCGACCTGCGGATTGATCCCCTCTTCGGCCATCAGGCCGTCTCTCCTTGGCGCGGCACGTGCCGCGTTCGCCAGCATGGCGGACATGGGGCCGCAGCGCCGGTGCCACAAGCCATGCGGCTGGAACCGGGCGAAATCGCGATTTGACGGTTCCGGAACATGCCCGGGATGATAAAAGCCCGACTTCCCCCGACGGATGAACGCGATGATCGCCGGACTCGATGGCCTGCGTTTCCAGCATTGGCAGGCGGAACTGCGCCCGGATGGCGCGCTGGTGCTGTCGCTCGACCGCGCCGATGCCTCGGTCAACGCGCTCTCCCAAGACGTGCTGTTCGAACTGGGCGAGATCGTCGAACGCCTAGGCATCGACCCGCCCAGGGCGGTGGTGTTCCGCTCGGCCAAGGCCAACGGCTTCATCGCCGGCGCCGACATCCGCGAATTCCAGCAATTCGATGCCAAGGGCACGGTCAACGACGCGATCTTCCGCGGCCAGCAGGTGTTCCAGCGCATCGCCGAGCTGCCCTGCCCCACGGCCGTGGCGATCCACGGCTTCTGCATGGGCGGCGGTACCGAACTCTCTCTCGCCTGCCGCTATCGCGCCGCGTCGAACGATCCCTCCACGCGCATCGGCCTGCCGGAAGTGAAGCTGGGCATCTTCCCGGGCTGGGGCGGCAGCGTGCGGCTGCCGAAACTGATCGGCGCGCCGGCGGCGTTCGACCTGATGCTCACCGGGCGCACGGTGTCGGCCTCGGCCGCGCGCGCGATGGGGCTGGTCGACAAGGTCGCCGATGCCGCGGTGCTGGTCGATGCCGCCGCCGAACTCGCGCTGAAAGGCACCAAGCGCCCGTTCAAGCAGCGCTTCCTCGCCTGGATCACCAACACCTGGATCGCAAAGCAGATCCTCGCGCCGCAGATGCTCAAGCAGGTCGCGCGCAAGGCGCCGAAGGCGTTCTACCCCGCGCCGTATGCGCTGGTCGATAGTTGGAAGCGTGGTGGTGGAAGCATCCAGCAGCAGCTCGTCGCCGAGCGCAAGGCGGTGGTGAAACTCGCCTCGACGCCGACCGCGCGCAATTTGATCCGCGTGTATTTCCTGCAGGAACGGTTGAAGGGCATCGGCGGCAGGGACAGCGGCATTCGGAAAGTACACGTGGTCGGCGCCGGGGTGATGGGCGGCGACATCGCCGCGTGGAGCGCCTACAAGGGCTTCGAGGTCAGCCTCAACGACCGCGAACAGCGTTTCATCGACGCCGCGTTGCAGCGCGCGCAGGAGCTGTTCGCGAAGAAGGTGAAGGATGAAGCCAAGCGCCCCGAAGTCGCGGCGCGACTGAAATCCGACCTCGCCGGCGATGGCGCGGCGGATGCGGACCTCGTCATCGAAGCGATCATCGAGAAAACCGAGGCCAAGCGCGAGCTGTATGTCGTGGTCGAACCGAAGATGAAGGCCGACGCGCTGCTCGCGACCAACACGTCTTCGATTCCGCTCGACGAATTGCGCGAACACATCGCGCGGCCCGCGCAATTCGCCGGCCTGCACTACTTCAACCCGGTCGCGTTGATGCCGCTGGTGGAAATCATCCATCACGCCGCGATGGCGCCGCAGACGCAGGAGCGCCTCGCCGCGTTCTGCAAGAAGCTCGACAAGCTGCCGGTGCCAGTCGCCGGTTCGCCGGGCTTCCTCGTCAACCGCGTGCTGTTCCCGTACATGCTGGAAGCGATGACCGCCTACGCCGAAGGCATCCCCGGCGCGGTGATCGACAAGGCCGCGGTGAAGTTCGGCATGCCGATGGGCCCGATCGAACTGGTCGACACTGTCGGCCTCGACGTCGCCGCTGGCGTCGGTGCGGAGCTCGCGCCCTTCCTCGGCCTCGCGATTCCCGAGGCGCTGCAATCGCCGCCCGAGCAAGGCAAGCGCGGCAAGAAGGATGGTCAGGGCCTGTACAAGTGGGAAAACGGAAAGCCGATCAAGCCGGACGTGCTTAAGGATTACAAGGCGCCCGAGGATCTCGAGGATCGCCTGATCCTGCCGTTGGTGAACGAAGCGGTCGCCTGTCTGCACGATGGCGTGGTCGCCGATGCGGACCTGCTCGATGCCGGCGTGATCTTCGGCACCGGCTTCGCCCCGTTCCGCGGCGGCCCGATCCAGTACGTGCGCGAAACCGGCGTCGATGCGCTGCTGCAGCGCCTGCAACTGCTGCAGGCACACCATGGCCCGCGCTTCGCAGCCAGGCCGGGCTGGGACAGTCCGGCGTTGAAGGCCTGAACGGAGAACTTCATGCGAATCGCGAGTCTTGTTCTGCTTGTCATTGGCTCATTGCTGCAATCCACGGCGAATGCACAAGAGTCCCAACTACCTTCATTGGCTCAATGCGTAACCGACCAGGCGCAAGTCACCGAAGAAAATTGCTACAAGCCGCCCATGCTCATCGTTTTACGGGAATTCACCCAATCGCATCTGCGCAGCATCGATACATCTGTGCATCTTGCCTACGACGAGAGAGGCCATATCACCTCGGCGACACTCAATCAATCCACGAATCGCAAGAGGCTCGATAACGCCATCATCGAATGGGCGAAGTTGATCAAACTCATGCCAGGACAAGCCGGCGAGGGCGATCTACCCATCGAGATCGGCATCCACTGAGCGCCGACGCGCTCACTCCTCGACAGAAATCGCCCCGGTCGGGCAGGCCTGCACGGCCTCTTCCACGCTCGCGCGCAAGGCTTCGCCCGGTTCCTCGTCGAGGATGTAGAGGAAACCGTCGTCGCGGACCTCGAACACCTGCGGGCAGGCCTGCATGCAGGCGGCGGTGGACACGCAGACGTCGAAATCGACCTTGATCTTCATGGCGGATTCCCCTCTCCCGGCGCTGCGCGCCACCCTCTCCCCGCGCGACGGGGAGAGGGAAAAGAACTACATCGTCTGCGTCGCCTTGTCGGCGTTGAGCATGCCCGCGAGCAGCGTCTCGATCCGGTTGCGAACCACTTCGCCCTCGTGGCTGTCGGCGAACTGCACGCCGACGCCGGCGGTACGGTTGCCCTGCGCGCCGCTGGGCGTGACCCACACCACCTTGCCCGGCACCGGCAGGCGTTCGCTGGATTCGGGCAACGTCAGCAACACGAACACCTCGTCGCCGAGGAAGTAGCGCTTGGGCGTGGGCACGAAGATCCCGCCCTGCTTGAGGAACGGCATGTAGGCGTTGTACAGCCCCGCCTTGTCCTTGAAGGTCAGCGACAGGATGCCCTGTCGTACGCCTGCTGCTCCGCTCATCGTCCCCTGCCCCCTCGCGAATTCACGCCTTCGCCCCGGCAACGCCCCGTTCGCCCGCGACCGGCCACTGCAACAGCAGGTCCACGACCACGAGATCCGCGCGCACCGTGGTGCGCAACAGGTCGCGGCTGCGGTTGGCGGCGGCGAACCATGCGGCCAGCCTGCGGGTTCGCGCCGGGTCGGTCAAGCGCCCGGCCGCTTCCAGTGCGAGGTCGGCGGCGAATCGCAGGCGCAGCGCGAGCGCGTCGTCGGCATTCCAGCGCTGCGCGGTGGCGGTCGCGGACGCACGGCCCTGCGACAGTGCGCGCAGGTCTTCCATCACCTCGCGCCGCAGGTCCAGGCTGCCGTCGGCCAGCCATTGCGCGGCCAGGCCCGGATGCCCGCGCGCGGCGTCGAGCGCTTCTTCCGCGGATTTCGAATGACCGGATGCGCGCAGCCATGCCAATGCTTCTTCGCGCGGCGGCAGGCGGAACTCCAGCTTCTGGCAGCGGCTGCGGATGGTTGCTGGCAGGCGCGAAGGATCCGCGGCGATCAGCCACAGGTAGCGACCCGGCTGCGGTTCCTCCAGCGTCTTCAGCAACGCATTGCTCGCCGCGGTATTGAGCGCATCGGCGGGATCGATCAGCGCGACGCGCGCTTCGCCGTATTGCGGCGTCAGCGAAAGTTGCGCGGACAGCGTGCGGATCTGTTCGATCGACAATTCTTGGCGCGGCTTGCCGGTTTTCTCGTTCATCGCGAAACCGACGAACAGCGCATCCGGGTGCCCCGGCCGGCCATGCGGCAAGGCGAGCGAACCGTCGGGGCGGACCTCGACCGGATCGGATTGCGAACGCGACTGGTACAGCGCGCAACTGCGGCACGAACCACAGGCTTCGTCGCCGCGCGGCGACAGGCACAGCACGCGCTGCGCGAGTTTCTCGGCGACTTCGCGCTGGCCGAGCCCGGCCGGGCCGCTGAACAGCAGGCCGTGCGCGAGGCGGCCGGCGGCGAGCGCTTCCACCGCCTGCGCATAGGCGCGCTGCTGCCACGGTGCGAATTCGAACCTCATGCGGCTTCGCGCATCCATGTGCGCAACGCGGACACCGCCTCAGCGGCGACTTCGACTGCGGGACGCGAGGCATCGAGCACGCGGATGCGTTGCGGTTCCGCGGCGGCGCGCGCAAGGTAGGCGGCGCGCACGCGCTCGAAGAATTCGTCGCGCTCGCGTTCGATGCGGTCGGGCACGAGGTCGCGTCCGCGCGCGCGCTGGCGTCCTTCGTCGACGCCGACGTCGAGCAGCAGCGTCAGCCCCGGGCGAATGCCGACGACTTCGCGTTCCAGCGTCGCGATCAGCTCGGGATCGAGCCCGCGCCCACCGCCCTGGTAGGCGTAACTCGAATCGGTGAAGCGGTCGCACAGCACCCAGGCGCCGCGCTTCAACGCGGGCAGGATGGTTTCGCGCACGTGCTGCGCCCGCGAGGCGAACATCAGCAGCAGTTCGGTTTGCGGCGATGCCGGTTCGTGGTTCGGATCGAGCAACAGTTCGCGGATGCGTTCGGCCAGCGGCGTGCCGCCAGGTTCGCGCGTGCACACCACGTCGGCGCCGGCCGATGCGAGCGCATCGCGCAACGCATGCAGCACCGTGGTCTTGCCCGCGCCCTCGCCGCCCTCCAGCGTCACCAGCCGCGATTGCGTTACCAATCCGCTCACGGAGGCGATCCCGCGGGCGTGGTGGTCGATGTCGGCGCGGGCGCAGCGTCGTCCGAGGTCGCGGTTCCGGTCAGCGGGCCCTTCGCCAGTCCGGCGCGATAACGCGCGAGGTAGGCGCGCACGTTGGCCTGGTGTTCGGCATAGGTCGCAGCGAACAGGCTGCGGCCGCTGCCATCGCCGCTGGACACGAAATACACGACATTGCCGGGCGCGGGATGCGTCACCGCCTGCAGCGCGGCCTTGCCAGGCATCGAAATCGGGGTCGGTGGCAGGCCGGCGATGCGATAGGTGTTGTAGGGGTTGTCGGCCTGCAGGTCGCGCTTGCGAATGTTGCCGTCGTAGCGCGTGCCGAGGCCGTAAACCACGGTGGGGTCGGTTTCCAGGCGCATGCCCTTGGCGATGCGGTTCACGAACACGCCGGCGATGCGCGCGCGGTCCTCGGCGACGCCGGTTTCCTTTTCCACGATGGAGGCCAGCGTCAACGCTTCATCCTGCGATTTCAACGGCAAGCCGGGCGCACGTGTCTTCCACGCCTCGTCCAGCGCCTGCTGCATCGCCGCGTGCGCGCGGGCGAGCACGTCGAGGTCGCTGTCGCCGCGCGTGTACAGGTAGGTTTCCGGCAGGAAGCGCCCTTCCGGATGCTGGCCGGCGAAACCGAGTTTCGCCATTAGCGCCGCGTCATCGAGCGCCGCGGTTTCGTGTTCGAGCGGCATCGCTTTCGCCAGCGCCGCGCGAAGCTGCCTGATGTTCCAACCCTCGACGATGGTGAAGCGACGGCTGATGACCTTGCCGTCGCGCATCCGTACCAACAAGTCGCGCGGCGTGGTGCCCGGGCCCAGCGCATATTCGCCGACCTGCAAATGGCCAGCGGTGCCGAGCTGGCGCGCGAGCAGTCGCCATTCCATGTCGCGTGCGGGCGATTCGCCGGCCGCGTGCAATTTGCCGAGCACACTGGCGAAGGAATCGCCGCGGGCGACGACGATGCTGGCGTCCGTTTTCGCGCTGGCGAGCGGCGCATCGGCGAAACCGGCGTAGCGGTCGAACGCCCAGTACGCGGCCGCGCCGACGAGCAACGCCGACAGCACGAAGATCCATCCGAAGCGGGATTTGCGTTTGCGGCTCAAGCAGGCTCCACGGCGAAGGACGGATGCAGGCGCGACAAGGCGATGCGTGCGGCGGCCACCGCGGGATGCGACGGCCATTCGCGCGCGCCGAGGCGCGCCACCGGCAGGATACCGCGCACCGCATTGCACAGGAAAACCGCATCGGCGGCTTCGACCTCGGCCGGCGACAGCATGCGTTCATCGGCATCGAGCGCCGGCAACAGCTTCGCGCGGCAAACCCCGGCGATGCCGCAATCGACGATGGCGGGCGCGACCCAGCGACCCTCGATGAGCGTGAACAGGTTGGCCGTGGTCGCGCCGATGGCATTCCCGGCGGAATCGAGCATCAAGCCTTCGTCGGCGCCGGCGCGTTCGGCCTCGGCGCGCGCCAGCACCTGTTCCAGCCGGTTGCAATGCTTGATCCCGGCCAAAGCCGGCTGCGATGCGACCCGCGTTGCGCAGACATGCAGGCACAGGCCACGATCCGGTGTCGCCGGCACGGCGTGGCGCGAAACGATCCAGGTCGGAACCGGATTCGCTGGCGGCGCATAACCGCGTTCGCCTGCGCCACGCGTGACTAGCAGTTTCAGCACGCCGTCGCCGCCGTCGGCGAACAACGACTCGGCTTCTTCGCGAACCGGTGCTTCGTCCGGCAAGGGGATGCCGAGTCGTTCCGCACCGAGTCGCAGCCGAGACCAGTGTTCGCGCCACCACGGCACTTCGCCGCGATGCACGCGCAGGGTTTCGAACAGGCCGTCGCCATAGGCGATGCCGCGATCGTCGGCCGGAATCGCATCGAGGCGAACGTCGCCGCGGAACATGCGCGCGTTCACGCTTCCACCCCGAGTGCGCGCAACATGCCGCGCGCCTTGGCCCGGGTTTCATCGAGTTCGCGTTGCGGATCGGAGTCGGCGACGATGCCGGCGCCGGTACGGAAGCGCAGTTTCGCGCCTTCGAGCTCCGCGCTGCGGATCAGGATGTTGAGGTCGAGGTCGCCGTCGCGGTTCAACCAGCCGAACGCGCCGGTGTAGGCGCCGCGCCCCTGCCCTTCGAGTTCGGCGATGACCTGCATGCAACGCACCTTGGGGCAACCGGTGATGGTGCCGCCGGGGAACACCGCGGCGATGACCGCGCCCGGCGTCGCGTCCGCGCGCAGGCGGCCGCGCACGTTGCTGACGATGTGGTGCACGTGCGCGTAGCTTTCCACCGTCATCAGTTCGTCGACTTCCACGCTGCCGGGCACGCACACGCGGCCGAGGTCGTTGCGTTCGAGGTCGATCAGCATCACGTGTTCGGCGCGTTCCTTGGGGTTGCCGACCAGGTCGCGGATGCGCGCCGCGTCGTCGTCGCCTTCGAAGCGCGGGCGCGTGCCGGCGATGGGCCGGGTCTCGACCACGTCGCCGCGCACGGAAACGAGGCGTTCAGGCGAAGCGCTGACCACCGCCCAGCCATCGTCCGCGAATATGCCTGCGAACGGGGCCGGATTGTGCGTGCGCAGGCGCCGGAACAGTTCCGCCGGCTGCGGCGCGCGCGCGAACCGCGCATTCCAGCCGCGGCTGATGTTGGCCTGGAACACGTCGCCGGCGGCGAGATAGTCGAGCACGCGGCGCACGCCGTCGGTGAAGCGCGAAGGTTCGTCTTCATCGACGTGCTGCGGTGGTGTCCATTCCGGCAGCGACGGCAACGCTGCGAGCGCGGCGATGTCGGTTTCGATGGCATCGAGCATGCCGGCATGCGCGGTTTCCGCCACCGCCACGCATTCGCCGCTGGCGCGATCGCGCAGGATCGCAGCCGGGCAACGCAGCGCAAGCGCGACCGGCAATGCGCCTGGTGCATGCGGCAGCGACAAAACGGGTTCGATCTGGCCGGCGAGTTCGTAGCCGAGGTACAGCGCCCAACCGCCGCGGAACGGCCAGCGTGGTTCCTCGCGCGGGGTGCGCAGCGCGTGCCATTCGCGATCGAGTGCGGCGAGGAACGCTTCGCCTTCGCGCGCACGGACCGATTCGCCGTTGGTCGCGAGCAGCAGGTCCCAACGCCCCTGCGCGGTGCCGGCCGCCGCGGATTCGAGCAGCAAGGGATAGCGCGCCGGCGCGGACCGGTGCAGGTCGAGCAGGTCAATGCCGGGAGGCAGTGGGCAAGTCTGGATCATGGCGAAGGAACGAGCGAAGAGGAACGAGTGAAACGAGTCGGGACGCGGCTCCGCCCATTCCTCCCTACTCGTTTCTCATTTCTCGTTTCTCGTTCCTCGCCTCTCAGGCCCGCTTGAACACCAGCGTGCCGTTGGTGCCGCCGAAGCCGAACGAGTTCGACATCGCGATCTCGACCTGCTTCTCGCGCGCCGTGTGCGGCACGTAGTCGAGGTCGCAGCCCTCGGACGGATGGTCGAGGTTGATGGTCGGCGGGATGATGCCGGTGTGCAACGACATCGCCGAGAACACCGCCTCGACGCCACCGGCCGCGCCGAGCAGGTGCCCGGTCATCGACTTGGTCGAACTGACCATGACCGACTTCGCCGCATCGCCCATCGCGCGCTTCATCGCCATGGTCTCGGCGAGGTCGCCGGCCGGCGTGGAAGTGCCGTGTGCGTTGATGTAGCCGACCTGCGCGGCGTCGATGCCGGCGTCGCGGATGGCGTTGATCATGCAGCGCGCCGCGCCGTCGCCGTTCTCGCTCGGCGCGGTCATGTGGTAGGCATCGCCGCTCATGCCGAAGCCGGCGAGCTCGCAATAGATGCGCGCGCCACGCGCCTTCGCGCGTTCGTATTCCTCGAGCACGAGGATGCCGGCGCCGTCGCCCATGACGAAGCCGTCGCGGTCCTTGTCCCATGGGCGCGATGCCCTGGTCGGATCGTCGTTGCGGGTCGACAACGCCTTCATCGCGCAGAAGCCGCCGAGCGAAGTCGGCGTGGTCGCGTATTCGGCGCCGCCGGCGACCATCGCTTCGGCCTCGCCGTACTGGATCATCCGCATCGCCAGGCCGATGTTGTGCGTGGCCGTGGTGCAGGCGGTGACCGCGGCGATGTTCGGGCCTTTCGCCCCGGTCATGATCGAGACCTGGCCGGCGATCATGTTGATGATGGTGCTGGGCACGTAGAACGGCGAGATCTTGCGCGGGCCGCCGGCCGCGTACTTCAGCGTGGTTTCCTCGATGCCGTTGAGGCCGCCGATGCCGGCGCCGATGGCGACGCCGATGCGTTCGGCCGCCTCGCCCTCGATGGCGATGCCGGAATCGGCGATGGACATCAGCGCGGCCGCGACGCCGTAGTGCACGAAGGGATCCATCTTCTTGATGTCCTTCGGCGCGATCCACGTGGCCGGATCGAAATCCTTGACCTCGCCCGCGATCCGCGTCGGGAACGCCGACACGTCGAAATGCGTGATCGGGCCGATGCCCGACCGGCCGTTGACGATGCCGTCCCAGCTCGTGGCCAGGTCGTTGCCCAGCGGCGAAACGATGCCAAGACCGGTGACGACGACGCGACGCTTGCTCATGCCTGGCTCCTGGGCCCGATGCTCTTGCCTATGCTCATGGCGGACATACGCCTGCGGATGCAATCGCCGGAAACGCACGGGGCCGCATGCGCGGCCCCAGCGGTGTCACGGCCACGGCGCGCAGGCGCCGGCGGCTTACGCCTTGACGTGGGCCTTGACGTAATCGATCGCCTGCTGCACCGAGGTGATCTTCTCGGCTTCCTCGTCCGGGATTTCGCACTCGAACTCTTCCTCGAGCGCCATCACCAACTCGACGGTATCGAGCGAATCCGCGCCGAGGTCGTCGACGAAGGAGGCGTTGTTGGTGACTTCTTCTTCCTTGACGCCAAGTTGTTCGACCACGATCTTCTTGACGCGTTCTTCGATGCTGCTCATCTGTATTCGCTCCTCCGGGGAGTCCGTTGCGGCGGGTAGTGTAAGGGAAAGCCGCGGCATTCGCGCATCGGCGCGGAAGCCTTCCGGCTCAATGACTTAGGGCGCGTTGCTTGCGGAAAGTGTGCTCATGGCATGTACATGCCGCCGTTCACGTGCAGGGTTTCGCCGGTGATGTAGGCGGCGTTCGGGCCGGCCAGGAACGCCACCGCGCGCGCGATATCGGCCGGTTCGCCGAAGCGCCCCAGCGCGATCTGCCCAAGCATCGCGTTCTTCGCATCCTCCGGCAGTTCGCGGGTCATGTCGGTGTCGATGAAACCGGGCGCGACGACATTGACGGTGACGCCGCGCGAACCGATTTCCTTCGCCAGCGACTTGCTGAAGGCGATGATGCCGGCCTTGGCCGCGGCGTAGTTCGCCTGCCCCGCGTTGCCGGTTACGCCGATCACCGAGGCGATGTTGACGATGCGGCCCTTGCGCGCCTTCATCATCCCGCGCATCGCCGCCTTGCAACTGCGGAACACGCTGGTGAGGTTGGTGTCGAGGATGGCCTGCCAGTCCTCGTCCTTCATCCGCAGCAGCAAATTGTCGCGGGTGATGCCGGCGTTGTTGACGAGGATGGAGAGACCGCCGAAGTCCTTGCCGACGGCATCGACCAGCGCTTCGATCGCGCCGGGCGCATTGACGTCGAGCACGCGGCCCGCGCCGCCCTTCGATGCGAGCCGTTCGGAAATCGCATTCGCGCCGGACTCGCTGGTGGCGGTGCCGATGACTGTCGCACCCTGCGCGGCGAGTTCGTCGGCGATGGCCGCGCCGATGCCGCGCGACGCGCCGGTAACGAGCGCCACTTCGCCCTTCAAGTTTTCGCTCACTTCCATTCCCCGAGTGCGGTTTCGAAATCGCCGACAGTGCCTAGCACGCGCGCGTCCAGCGCCTTGTCGATGCGCTTCACCAATCCCGCCAGCACCTTGCCCGGGCCGCATTCGGCGACGCAGGTGATGCCACGCGAAGCAAGCGCCTCGACGCAGCGCGTCCACTGCACCGGCAGGTAGAGCTGGCGCACCAGCGCGTCGCGGATCGCATCGATGCCGTCGTGCGCGGTCGCGTCCACGTTCTGCACCACCGGCAGCGATGGCAGATTCCAATGCAGCCCGGACATGGTTTCGGCGAGCCGGTTCGCGGCCTCGCGCATCAATGGCGTGTGCGAAGGCACGCTGACCGCGAGCTTCACCGCCTTGCGCACGCCCTTTTCCTGCAGCAGCGCCAGCGCGCGGTCGACCGCCGCGGCATCGCCGCCGATGACGATCTGCCCCGGCGAGTTGTAGTTCGCCGGCACCACGACCGTGCTGTTCGAAGCCTCCATGCACATGGCTTCGACCAGCGCATCGTCGGCGCCGAGCACTGCCGCCATCGCGCCGGTGCCGGCGGGCGCGGCGTCCTGCATCAGCTGGCCGCGGATGCGCACGAGGTGCGCGCCGTCCTTCAACGACAACGCGCCGGCCGCGACCAGCGCGGTGTATTCGCCGAGGCTGTGCCCCGCGAGCAGGGCGGGCCTGGGGCCACCCTGCGATTCCCACGCGCGCCACGCGGCGATGCCGGCGGCCAGCAACGCGGGCTGGGTGTATTCGGTGCGGTTGAGCATTTCCTCGGGACCGCCCTGCGACAGCGCCCACAGGTCGACGCCGGCGCCGTCGGAAGCTTCCTCGAAGGCCCCGCGCACCACGGCATGCGCTTCCGCCAGTTCGGCGAGCATGCCGACGGACTGCGAACCCTGTCCGGGGAACACGAAGGCGAGTTGCGGGGATGCGGTCACGCAGGAGGCCGGAACGAGGCCGGTTGGCCCGGGGACGCGCATGATAAGAGCAATTGCTCTAGCGCGTCTGTACCGCCGCGTAGGGTGCGCTCAGTAGCGCAGCAGGACCGAGCCCCAGGTGAACCCGCCGCCGAAGGCTTCGAGCAACACCAGTTGCCCGCGCTGGACCTTGCCCGAGCGCACGGCTTCGTCCAGCGCCAGCGGCACTGAACCGGAGGACGTGTTGCCGTGCTTGTCGACGGTGACGATCACGCGCTCCATCGGCATGTCCAGGCGCTTGGCGGTGGCCTCGATGATGCGCAGGTTGGCCTGGTGCGGAATCAGCCAGTCGATGTCGTGGCGGTCGAGGCCGTTGGCCTCCAGGGTTTCGTCGACCAGCGAGTCGAGCGCCCTGACCGCGTGCTTGAACACTTCGTTGCCGGTCATCAGCACGCGCACGCCGGCGTTGTCCTCGCCGGGCTTGAATCCCTCGGACACGCCGACCGGATTCCACAGCAATTCCTTCTTCGCGCCATCGGCGTGCAGGTGGGTGCTGAGGATGCCGGTCGCGCTGTCGGCCTTGAGCACCACGGCGCCGGCGCCGTCGCCGAACAGCACGCAGGTGCTGCGATCGCTCCAGTCGACCATGCGCGTCAGGGTTTCCGAACCGACCACCAGTGCGGTCTTCGCGTCGCCCGAACGGATGAATTTGTCGGCGACCGAAATCGCATAGACGAAGCCGCAACAGGCGGCGTTGACGTCGAACGCCGGGCAACCGGCGATGCCGAGTTCCGCCTGCATCAGGCAGGCCGAGGACGGGAAGATCAGGTTCGGCGTGGTGGTGCCGAACACGATCAGGTCGATCTCGCCGGGTTCCACGCCCGCCGCTTCCATCGCCCGCAATGCGGCGTCGCGGCCGAGCGAGACCGTGGTTTCGCCCTCGCCCGCGACATGGCGCTGGCGGATGCCGGTGCGCGTGGCGATCCATTCGTCGCTGGTCTCGACGCGCTGCGCCAGCTCGTCGTTGCTGACGACGCGCGCGGGCAACGCACTGCCGGTACCGGCGATGCGGGAATAGATCCGCTCGCTCATGGGCGGGACCTCCGGGTGCTGCGATGTCGTGCGGCCCGGGACCGGTCCGCTGGCCGCGCTCGGCGGATCACTCTTCGTCGACGACCTTGGTCTTCGGCACGATCACCTGCTTGCCGCGGTAGTAACCATCGGCGGTGACGTGGTGGCGCAGGTGGGTCTCGCCCGAGGTCGGGTCGGTGGCCAGCTGCTTGGCCGTCAGCGCGTCGTGCGAACGACGCTGGCCGCGGCGGGAAGGGGAAACGCGGGACTTCTGCACTGCCATGGTATTGCTCCAGAAAAACTCGAATTCGGTACGTGGCTATCAAACAAAAACTTCAATTCGGAATCCGCCTTCAGGCGCCGGGCTTCTTCAAGGCCGACAGCGCCGCGAAAGGGTTGTCCCGCCGGGGCTCGTCCGCATCCTGCGGCCGGTCGTCCCCGACCGGTTCCGACCCCGGATCCACCGGTACCACCGGCAAGGCCAGGATCAGCTCATCCTCGACCAGATCCAGCGGGCGCAACATGCCGTCCGCGGGAACCAGCAGGGGTTCGTAACCTTCCGACAGCGCGGCCTCGTCGGCCTCGTCCCGGATCAGCCCGAGTCGCTGTTCCACCCGTACCGGGAGCAGGAACCGCTGCAGGCTGCGCTGGCATTGCAGCGGCAGCTCGGCCTCGGCTACCAGCGCCACGCGCGGCAATTGCAGCGCATCGCGGTCGAAATCGATGGTGAAGCGGACATCGCCCTCGGGGTCGAACAGCCCGTCCTGCAGCCGCGGCAACGAAGCCAGCGGCACGCGCCCCTCGATCCTGCGCCGCGCCGCGACCCAGCGCCACGCGTCCACGACCTCGGGGATTTCGGCGGACATAAGACGCGAAATGCTAGGGCCAGCCCCGGGCGATGTCAAACCCAAACCCTTGACTTGGCAAGGCATTTGCCGCCCGCGCCGGGATCGGGGCAGACTGCGGCGGCAACCCCCGGGGATTCCTGCGTGAAGGCTTTGATCGTCCTGTTGTTGCTGGCGCTGGCCGCCGGCGTGGTCCTCCTGCTCCGCCGCCGCGGCCCGGCCCCCCGCCAGCGCGCGGTGGCGGAACTCCTCGACGCCGCCGATGCGCTCGAGGCCCGCTTGCGCGAGGCCCGGGCGGAAATCGAGGCCGTCGCCGGCGACGAGGCCAACCCCGTGCGCGACGCCATGCAGGAAATGCTGCGCCAGCGCCTGTGGCTGCAGCAACACGGCGACCAGGCCTCGCTGGAACAACTCGACGGCGTGCGTGCGTCCATCGACGCCGCCCGCGGCCGCATCGAGCAGATGCTGGCGCAGGTGGAACGCGCCCGTTCGAACGTGCATTGAACGGTTCCTCCCGCCGCCTGCTGCTGGCCTCGACCTCGCCCTACCGGCGCGAACTGCTGTCGCGCCTGCGCCTGCCGTTCCAATGCGTGCCGCCACGGGTCGACGAAACGCCGTCGTCCGGCGAGGCCCCTGCCGCGCTCGCATCGCGGCTGGCGGGCGAAAAAGCCGCCGAGGTCCACGCCCGCGAGCCGGATGCCTTCGTCATCGGCAGCGACCAGGTCGCGGATCTTGAAGGTCGCGTGCTCGGCAAGCCGGGGAATTTCGAATCCGCCGTAGCGCAACTGCGGGCGATGTCCGGTCGCGAGGTCGCGTTCCACACCGCGCTATGCGTGATCGGCCCGGGTTTCCGCGAATCCGCCGTCGATACGACCGTCGTTCGAATGCGCGATCTCGGCAATGACGAAATCGCGCGCTACCTGCAGGCGGAGCCTGCTTTCGATTGCGCTGGCAGCTTCAAGGCCGAAGGCCTGGGAATCGGCCTGTTCGAAGCCATCGACAGCCGGGATCCGACCGCGCTGGTCGGATTGCCGCTGATCGCCACTGCGCGGTTGTTGCGAAACGGGGGGTTTGCGCTGCCGTGACCGGAAATTTTCTGCGTTTTAAACCCTGGATACCAAGTCGGTCAGGAAGTTAGAACCACATGCCGAAGATCGTCATTTCATTCGCAGCAGCATCGGCATTTCTCGCGACGCTGATTTACTTGCATGCCCTGTTCAAACTCTACGGAGTGATTGCCTCGGAAAAGCCCGAGTGGGTCAATCGTCGCGGTGCATTGAGCTTCTTTTACTCGGCCTTCCCGCCAGTCACCGATCCCAACGTTTGGTTGTCGGTGGTACGCCGCGCCTTCAGCCCAAGCATTCGAGAGTTGCAGTCTCCGCTCGCCCTTGTCTATGCCAAACGCATACGTTGGTCTCTAGCCACCGGATTGCTGGGATATGGCGTGCTGATCGTCGCAGGAGCCGTGCGTGGGGCCTAACTAATTCGTTTAAGCTGTAATCGCTTCGCAACCTGACAACCCGAATTCACCCGATCCTCATTCCAGGTCGATGGGGATTTCGCTCCAGGGCTCGACGCTGCCATCGCGGCCGATCAGCCACAGGCCGAGCCAATGCCGGCCCTTCTCCATCTCCTCCAGATCGACCTGCGCGCGATAACCGATGTTCGGATGCTGCGGATCGTTGGAGAACGGCCAGATCAGCTTCGGCCCGACGCTGGGCAAGCCGTACTCGGCCTTGGCGACGCGCCGGCCATCCACCGTCACCCAGATCGAACGCAACCCGACGCCATCCTTGAACGCCCAGCCGCTGACCTCGAACCGGCGCCCGACCCTGGCATCGACCGCCGGCCGCTCGATCCACGCAATCGCGGGCGTCGTGCATTCGCCCTTGCCCGGCCCCGGTTGCTTCAACTGCGGCAACTGGAACAGCAGGAACCGCTGGCGCCCGTGGTCGATGCTGATCGTGCGCGGCGCCGGCAGCGGCCCGACGCGTTCGCACAACTCGTGGTAGCGCGCGGGCAATTCGCGCAACGACACCTCGCTTGCGCCGACGACCAGCAACACCGGGCCCTTGCCCCGGTCGACCGTGTCCTCGCGCAGCTTCCACAAGTGCAACTGCGGCGCGCGTCCGTGCTTGACGTTGAGCGGGTGCGGCAACACGGCGATCCGCGGGTTGCCGAGCGCGAAGCCGAGCTCCGCGCCGATCTTGAAGTCGTCGGCGACGATGCGCGTTCCCTTCGGCATCGCGCGCAATGCGCGGCGCGACTGGGTCGCGAGCTTCTGCCAACCGGCGAAATTGCCCGGGTACCAGCGCGTGGCGGCGGTGGTCTCGCGCAAGCGCGGCACCGACACCGCGGCGTAGTAGCCGAGCATCAGCACCAGGCCGAGCGCGGCGAGCGCGCCGGTCGCGATCCGCAGCCAGCGTGGCCAGCGATCCAGCAACGAGGGAAGCAAGGGCAGCAGCGCGATGAAACCCTGCAGCGGCCAGTGGAAGCTCACGCGTTCGGTATCGGCGAAGAACCCAAGCACGAAGAAACCGAGCACCACCAGCCCGCCGAGCAACGCGAAGAAACTCGGCGCCGGGCGCGGGTCGCGCGCGTAGCGCCACGCCGCGACCACCAGCGCCACGAACAGCAAGGGCGTGACCAGCAACGACTGCACCAGCACGAACTGGATGCCGTCGACGTGGAACGCCCAAGGATGCCGGTCGACGAGCTGGAAGCGCAGGCCCGCCTCGGCGTTGTCCATGTTCCAGGCCACCAACGGCGTCCACGCCGCCGCGCCGAACGCGATCGCGATCCACATGCGCGGGTCCCGCAGCGCACGCCTGCCTTCGGGCATCAGCAGCAGCACGAGGAAGCCCACCGCGAGCACCGCGATGAACCGGTAATGGCTGAAGGCGCCGAGCGCGAGGCCGACGGCGAGTTCCACCGCCGCGCCGGCGCTGACATTGCGCAGCAGGCGCGCGCAGGCGTCCATGCACAGCAGGGTCGCGATCGCCATCGCCGCATCCGGCACCGCGAGCAGGCCGAGCGTGCCCGCAAGCGGCAACAGCAGGGAGAGCAGCGCCGCCTGCCAACCGGCGGTGGCGCCGAATTCGCGCGCGGTCACCCGCGCGACCAGCCACGGGACCGCCGCCGCCAGCAACAGGAACGGGATGCGCAGGCCCAGCGCATCGCGCCCGAACAGCGCGACCCCGATCCGGGTCAGCCACGCGGTGAGCCCGGGCAGGTCGGAATACGCCCACGCCGGATGCATGCCCTCCTGCCAGTAGAAGGCCTCGTCCACGAACAGCGGCAGGTGCGTGGCGAGCACGCACTTGACCGCGAGCACGGCGCACCATGCGGCGATGAAGGTCCTGCGCGCTTCGGTTTCGTTCCGCAACAAGTTTCGGCCCCGCTACACTGCCGGCAGGCAAAAGGGAGACGCGCATGCTACCCGACGCGCTGCGCCGCGGGCTCGGCGAAGCCATCGCCCAGGTGAACGCGCTGGTGCTGGGCAAGCCGCAGGAGATCCGGCTGGCGTTCGCCGCGCTGCTGTCTGGCGGCCACCTGCTGATCGAGGACCAGCCCGGCCTCGGCAAGACCACGCTCGCGCATGCGCTCGCGGTGACCCTCGGCTTGCGCTTCGAACGCGTGCAGTTCACCTCCGACCTGATGCCCTCGGACATCCTCGGGGTGTCGGTCTACGACGCCGGCAGCGCGCGCTTCGAATTCCATCCCGGGCCGGTGTTCGCGCAGGTCCTGCTCGCGGACGAAATCAACCGCGCGCCGCCGCGCACGCAGAGCGCGCTGCTTGAGGCCATGGCCGAGCAGCAGGTCAGCATCGACGGCACCACGCATGCGCTGCCGCGGCCGTTCTTCGTCATCGCCACGCAGAATCCGGTCGACCTCGCCGGCACCTATCCGCTGCCCGATTCGCAGCTCGACCGCTTCCTGCTGCGCCTGTCGCTCGGTTATCCGGACGAAGCCGCGGAGCGCGAACTGCTCATCGGCGCCGATCGGCGCGACCTGATCGCGAACGCGACGCCGCGGCTTGGGCCGGATTCGGTGCTCGAACTGCGCGCGGCCGCCGACCGCGTGCATGCCAGCGATGCCCTGCTCGACTACGTGCAGGCGCTGCTGCACCGCAGCCGCCACCATCCGGGCGTGCGCACCGGGCTGTCGCCGCGCGCCGGCATCGCCCTGCTGCGCGCGGCGCGCGCGCATGCGCTGCTGCTCGGCCGCGAACACGCGGTGCCCGAGGACGTGCAGGCCTTGTTCATCCATGTCGCCGCGCACCGGCTCGCGCCCGACGCGGACGGCGGCGATGGCCGCGCACTCGCCAAGTCCGTCCTGCACGCGGTTCCGGTGGACTGAAATGCCCGACGGCCTGCGCGCACGCCTGCGCCGGCGCCTGGATTCATGGACGCGCCCACGCACGCCGGAAACCTTGCCGGTCGCGATCGACCGTCGCCGCGTCTACGTGGTTCCGACCGGGTTCGGCCTGTTTTTCGCGGCACTGCTCGCGGCGATGGGCGTGGGCGCGCTCAACGACAACAACAATCCCGCGCTGTTGCTGGCGCTGCTGCTCTCCGGCGCGGCGTTGGCCAGCCTGCTGGTCGCGCACCTGCAATTGAGCGGATTGCGCGTGGTCGCGGCCGGGGCGGAACCGGTACCGGCGGGCGAACCCTTGTCGCTGCGCGTGCACCTGCGCGCCGCGGACGGCCGCGAGCGCCGCGGCCTGCGCGTGGAATGCGGCGAAGCCACGGCCTCCGCATCGCTCGCCGACGGCGCCGGCGAAGCGGTGCTGGAATTGCCGACGACGCAGCGCGGCTGGCTGCAACCGCAACGGTTGCGCATCTCCACCCGGCAACCGCTGGGGCTGGCCTTCGCCTGGTGCCTCGCCTGGCCGCAGGCGCAATTGCTGGTGTATCCGCGCCCGGAACGCGATGCGCCGCCGCTGCCAAGCGGCGGCGGCGAAGGCTCGCGCGCGCGGCCGCACGTCGCCGGCGACGAACCGCACCACCTGCGCGCGTATCGCCAGGGCGATCCGCGCCGCAACATCGCGTGGAAACCGTCCGCGCGCCACGGTTCGTTACTGGTGCGCGAACACGAACGCCGCGAAGGCGCGGAGATCGTGCTCGACTGGCGCGAACTCGCGTCGCTTCCGGTCGAAGCGCGGATCTCGCGCCTCGCGCGCTGGGTGGACGAAGCCGAACGCCGCAACCGGCGCTACCGGCTGCGCCTGCCGGGCGAATCGCTGGGCCCGGCGCAGGGCCCCGCGCACCGCCACGCCTGCCTGCGCGCGCTCGCGCTGCTGCCGCATGCCGTCGACTGACGCCAAACGCGGGGCGCCGCTCGATGCCGCGACGCGCGGCTGGTGCTACGCCGCGGCCGCGGCCTGCCTGCTGCCCTTGCTGCTTCAACTGCCGCATGCCACCGCGCTCGCCATCGCGCCGTGCGCGCTCGCGGTCGCCGCGCTGTCGTGGCGACGGCCGCTGCCGTGGTGGCTGCGCGCGCTGCTCGCGCTCGCGGTGTTCGGTACCGTGTTCGCCGCGCATGGATTCGCGTTCGCGCGCGATACCGGCTGCGCCCTGCTCGCGGCGATGCTGGCGCTGAAACCTTCCGAAACCGTGCGCGTGCGCGACGCGCGCAGCCTGCTCGGCTTCGCCCTGTTCGCGCCGTTCGCCACCTTCCTGCTCGACCAGGGACCGCTGTCGCTCGCGCTGGGCCTGGCCGGCGCCTGCCTCGCGCTGGTCGCGTTGCTGCGGCTGTCCGGTTTCGAAGCCGGGATCGAACGCGGTTCCGGCGATTGGCGGCTTTTCCGCGCGGCGCTGGGGCTGGTCGGCGTCGGCCTGCCGCTGGCGCTGGCCGCGTTCTGGCTGTTCCCGCGGCTCGCCGCGCCGCTGTGGGGAACGCCCGGCATGAGCCAGGCGCGCCCCGGCCTGTCCGACAGCATGACGCCCAGCGAATGGGTGGACCTGCTCAGCGACGACACGCCCGCGCTGCGCGTGCAGTTCTTCGGCGCGACGCCGGCCGACATCCAGCGCTACTGGCGCGGCTACACGTTCTGGAACTTCGACGGGCGCACCTGGACGCGCGCGCTCTGGATCGATGCGATGCCGCCCGCCCCGGTCGTGCCGTCGGCGACGCGCTGGGAATACCAACTCGAACTCGAACCCACCGATCGCCAGCAGGTCGTCGCGCTCGACTTGCCGCTGTCCGCGCCCGAAGGCACCACGCTCGACGGCAATTACGGCCTCGCCGCCGATCGACCGCTGGACGAACCGCGCCGCTGGCGCATGCGATCGGCGGCGCCGGCGGCGTTCGATGCGCGCATGCCGGAATCGCTGCGGCGCGCGGCGCTGCAACTCCCCGCCGGCTTCAATCCGCGCACGCTGGCGCTGGCCAGGCAATGGCGCGCCGAAGCCGGCGACGACGACGCGGCGATCGTCCGCCGCGCGCTGGCGATGTTCCACGATTCCTTCGCCTACACCCTGGCGGTGCCGCTGGCCGGGCGCAACGCGGTGGACGAATTCCTGTTCGACACGCGCGAAGGCTATTGCCAGCACTTCAGTTCCGCGTTCGTGGTGCTGATGCGCGCGGCCGGCATTCCCGCGCGCGTGGTCACCGGCTACGCCGGCGGCACCTACAACCGCATCGGCGATTACTGGCTGGTGCGGCGTTCCGACGCGCACGCCTGGGCCGAGGTCTGGTTGCCGGGCCGCGGCTGGGTACGCGAGGACCCGACCGCCGCGGTGTCCCCCGAACGCGTCTACGACACGCTCGCCGACCGCGCGAACGCGGGCGACGGCCCGCTCGGCGGCATCGATGCGCTGGCGCCGGTGTTCGACGTCGGCGACTGGATGCGCCGCGGCTGGAACGATTTCGTGCTCGGCTTCGACGCCAACCGCCAGCGCAACCTGCTGCGTTCCCTGCACGTGGACGCCGACACCGACCGTGCATTGCTGCTCGCCTTCGCCGCCGCGGCGGTGTTGGCGCTGGCGTGGATGGCGTGGCGGGTGGCGCGGGAGCAGCGCGAGCGCGACCCGGTCCTGCGCGCCTGGCGCAGGCTGGAAAAGCGCTACGCCCGTCGCGGTTTCGGCCGCCCGCCGCAAGAGCCGGCCGTGGCCTGGGCGCAGCGGCTGAACGGATCGTCACCGGAGCCCTCGCCATTGCTCGTACTCACCACGCGTTTCGCGGAATGGCGCTACGCTTCGCACCAACGCGATCCGCGCCGCGCCCGCGAACTGATCCGCGACCTGTGCGCGCATCGCCCCTTAGCTGGAGAACCGTGATGCGCATCCTGGCCCTTTCCCTGCTCGTCGCCGGCCTTGCCGGCTGCGCGAGCGTTCCCAAGCCGTTGCAGGGCGAAGTGAATCCGATCACCCCGCGCGAGGCGCAACGCGCCGACGCCGTCGGCGCCACCGTGCGCTGGGGCGGGCGCATCGTCAGCACCGAGCCCGGTCCGAACCAGACCTGCTTCGAGATGATCGGCAGCACGCTGCAGGGCGATGGCCGCCCGGCGGACATGAGCGAGGACGGCAGCGGCCGATTCATCGCCTGCAAGTCGGGTTTCTACGATCCGGCGATCTTCCTCAAGGACCGCGAGCTGACCGTGCTCGGCCGCATCGACGGTTACGAGAGCCGCAAGATCGGCGATTACGATTACCGCCAGCCGCGCGTCGCGGCCGACGTGATCTACCTGTGGCCGAAGGCGCGCCCTGTGGACGTGCGCTACCCGGCGCCGCAGCCCTGGCCGTGGTGG
This sequence comes from Lysobacter lycopersici, assembly GCF_007556775.1. Lineage (GTDB taxonomy): Bacteria > Pseudomonadota > Gammaproteobacteria > Xanthomonadales > Xanthomonadaceae > Pseudoluteimonas > Pseudoluteimonas lycopersici. Next base: position 230,830 of record NZ_CP041742.1, on the reverse strand, counting down.
GGATGGGGTTGGGGCTGGGGGTGGTAATTCGGCGGCGACCCGCGGTCAATGCAACGGAAAGCGCTGGCGAAAGCCGGCGCTTCCGAAAGAAGCTCAGCAAGCGGACAGGCCCAGATACAAAGATGGTCAGCGGGAAAGCACGCGCCAATACAACACGCGCTTCTTGTCTTGAGTCACCGCGATCGCTGCAATCATTGGCACGGAACCGGTGGTGCCACTAGGGCAACTGTAAAAGGCATACCTTTGGTAATTGTCCGGGAGCCATGTGCGGCGAAAAGCCGGCTCAGGGAACTCGCCGCCATCTGCGGGACGACAGGATGCAGACGGTTCCCAGGCCAGGTTCGACGGCAGACTGAAGCTCAATGCGCTCTCGTTCGTATCCGAGTCGTGCACTTCACGGAGTTGCGTGGCTTCAACAGGCACCCACGCAGGAATCCATCCCCGCTCGATTGCTCCAGCAGCCACCGCATCGGCACGCGTGGCATAAGACGCATCCAGAACGTCGCTTGTACTGCATGAGCATGCAACAGCCGCTGCAGAGGCGACGAGCGCGATGCGCCGGAATCGATCCATCGCCTGATGACTACTTGACGACATGGACTTCACCCCGGTGTCCCGAACCTTCCCAACGGCGCACCTGCCAGCAAATGCAGGTGGATCTGGAACACGGTCTGCCCGCCGTCGGCGTTGCAATTCATGACGATGCGGTAGCCGTTCTCGGCGAATCCTTCCTTCTTCGCGTAACGCGCAGCCGCGGTCGCGAGGCGGCCGATCACCACCGCGTCGTCCTCCGGAACGTCGTTGAGCGTTGCGAAATCGACCTTGGGCACGAACAGCACGTGCACCGGCGCCTGCGGCGCGATGTCGCGGAAGGCGATGACGTTTTCGTCCTCGTAAACCACGTCCGCCGGGATCTCGCGGCGCATGATCTTGTGGAAGATGGTGTCGGACATGGCGAAACCCCCAGTTGGTGGTTGGTAGTTGGTTGTTGGCGGGCCGGGATCGGGAAGTCGTCGACTACCAACCACGAACCGCCAACGACCAACTGTCTCTACGGCATTTCGCTGCGCGACCCGAACGCGTGCGACAGCGTGCCGCGGTCGACGTATTCCAGTTCCCCGCCCAGCGGCACGCCGTGCGCGAGGCGGCTCGGGCGCACGCCGTGCTGGCGCGCGAGCTGCGCGAGGTAATGCGCGGTCGCCTCGCCTTCCACGGTCGGGTTGGTGGCGATGATGAGTTCGCGCACCTCGCCTTCCGCGAGCCGCGACGACAGCAGGTCGAGGCCGAGCTCGCGCGGGCCGATGCCGTCGAGTGGGCTCAATCGTCCCTGCAGCACGAAGTAACGCCCGCGGTAGCCGGTCGCCTGTTCGATCGCGAGCAGGTCCGCCGGGGATTCCACCGCGCACAGCAGTTGCGGGTCGCGTGCCGGCGCGGTGCAGGTTGCGCAGACCGCGTCCTCGCTGAAATCGCGGCAGCGCTCGCAATGCCCGATCTTGTCGATCGCCGATTGCAGCGTTTCCGCCAATTTCTTGCCTCCGTCGCGCTCGCGTTCGAGCACGTGGTAGGCCATGCGCTGCGCGGTCTTGCGGCCGACGCCGGGCAGGACGCGGAAGGCTTCGATCAGTTGTTCGAGGAGTTGCGAGGACATCGAACCTTCGTCATTCCGGCGAAAGCCGGAACCCAGTTTTGAATCGTCACGAGAGCAAAAGCTGGATCCCGGCCTTCGCCGGGACGACAGCAAAAAATCAGAACGGAAGCTTCATCCCCGGCGGCAATGGCATGCCGGCGGTGGCCGCGTCCATCATCGCCTTGGATTCGGCATCGAGCTTGCCGACCGCATCGTTGAACGCGGCGGCGATCAGGTCCTCCAGCATTTCCGGATCGGAAATCGCGGACGGATCGATGCGCACCTTGCGGCAATCCTTGCGTCCGCCGAGGGTCACGCTCACCAGTCCGCCGCCGGCGCTGCCGGTGGCTTCGAGCTTGGCGATGTCTTCCTGCGCGCGCTGCAGGTTGTCCTGCATCCGCTGCGCCTGCTGCATGAGTTGTGCGATGTTGCCGCGCATTTCTGTGTCCTTGCTGTTGCCGCTCAGGCGTCGTCGAGCGGACGGATGGAATCGGGAACGAGCTTCGCGCCTTGTTCGAGCATGCGGCGCACGTCCGGATCGTTCATGAAGGTGTCCTCGGCCTGCGCCTGGCGTGCGTCGCGCTGGCGTTCGTTGCGCACGTGCAGCGTTTCGCCCGAGGGTTCGGCCAGTTCGAACTTGATCTGCGGCTCGACACCGAGTTGCGGTTCCAGCGCGGCGGCGAGCATGCGTACCATCGCCGGGCCCTTGAGGTGTTCGTCGGCCGGCGCGAGCGTGAGGCGCAGCACGCCATCGGCGTACGAGACGAAGCCCGAATGCGCGGCGAGCTGCGCGGCCGGACCGCGCACGCCGCTGTGCGCGACCAGTTCCAGCCAGCCATCGGCATCGAGATTCGCAATCGACGACATCGGAGCCGCAGGTCTTTGCGCAGCTGGCGCAGGCGATGCGGCCGGCGCTTCCGGCATGGGTCGCGGTGCGGGCGCGGGTGGCGCCGTGCGTGGCGTTGCAGGCGGCGCGGAGCGCGGCGGCGCTGCGGAAACATTCGGCGCGGATGCCGTTTGCGTCGCGTTCGAATCCGGGCGGAACGCGAACATGCGCAGCAGCGCCATTTCGAAGCCCGCGCGCGGCGCCGGTGCCAGCGGCAGTTCGCGCCGACCGTCGAGCGCCATCTGGTACCAGAGCTGCACCAGTTCCGGCCGCAGCTTCGATGCGAATTCACCGGCATCGATGCCGTCGGCTTCAACCGTCGCTTCCGGCACCAGCTGCTTCACCTGGATGCGATGCAAGGCCGAAGCGAGCGCGTCGAGCACGTCGCCCCAGTCCGGCGCGAATTCAGCCAGCTTCGCGACTTCATCGAGCAGGCGCGCGCCGTCGGCATCGGCCAACGCTTCGAGCAGCGCGCCAACGCGGGTGCGATCGACCGTGCCGAGCATCGCCGCGACCTGGGTTTCCTCAAGCTTGCCACCGGTATAGGCAATCGCTTGATCCAGCAGCGACAGGCCATCGCGCAGGCTGCCGTCGGCGCCGCGCGCCAGCAGTTGCACCGCGCCGTCCTCGGCGGAGATGCCCTCGGCAGCGAGGATCTTCGCGATCTGGCCGCGGATCTGTTCCTGGTCGAGGCGCTTGAGGTTGAACTGCAGGCAGCGCGACAACACCGTCACCGGCAGTTTCTGCGGATCGGTGGTCGCGAGCAGGAACTTGACGTGTCCCGGCGGCTCCTCGAGCGTCTTCAGCAGCGCGTTGAACGCCGCCTTCGACAGCATGTGCACTTCGTCGATCAGGTAGACCTTGGTGCGGCCGCGCGAAGGCATGTACTGCGCGTTGTCGATCAGCTCGCGCACGTCGTCAACGCCGGTGTTCGATGCCGCGTCGATCTCGAGCAGGTCGATGTAACGGCCGGCATCGATGGCCAGGCAGGTCTCGCATTCGCCGCAGGGATCGGCGCTGGTGCCGCGTTCGCAGTTCAGCGATTTCGCGAAGATGCGGGCGATGGTGGTCTTGCCGACGCCGCGAGTGCCGGTGAACAGGAAGGCGTGGTGCACGCGCCCGGTTTCCAGCGCGTTGGTCAGCGCCCGGACCACGTGTTCCTGCCCGACCAGTTCGGCGAAACGCCTGGGACGCCACTTGCGGGCGAGGACGAGGTACGACATGGCCGCATTGTGCCATGCGGTCGTCGCACGAACCGGGACCCCGGAAGCGCACGGGACTCGCAATGAATGCCCGCTACGGCTAGTATTTGCGCCCCCGGACGGACCGCAAGGCCCGCCCGGGTCCGGAGAGGTGTCCGAGTGGTTGAAGGAGCACGCCTGGAAAGTGTGTAAGCGTCTAAACCGCGCTTCGGGGGTTCGAATCCCCCTCTCTCCGCCAGATTCAAGCGCCGCGATGCAGGCGCAGTCCTATGGTGACCCCGTCGGTCCCTCGCGACGCTAGATCGAAAACCCCGCCAGGGCCGGAAGGCAGCAACGGTATCGATCGACGCGGGTGCCGAGGTCAGCCGGCGGGGTCATCGCCATTCTGGTGAACCACGCGTTCAGGCCGCCGGCGGTTCGCGCGGTTCGGCCAGCGCGAGTGCCTCGCCCGGGTCCGCGACGCGATGGCCGCGGGCGCGCATTTCCCGTGCCTCCGCCGCGCTGCCGTAGTGGTACAGCACGCAGCGCGACAGCAGTTCCGGCGGGTATTCGCGTTCGAGGTCGTCGAGTCCGCTGTGCGAGGGATTGCCGTGCAACGCGCAATCGTGCGCGACCAGTTCGCCCTCGCTGGCGTAGTGCGCGAGCAGCTCCGGGATCGGGCGGGTGTCGCCGGTCCAGACCATGCTGCCCGGCATGCGCAGCGCGAACGCGGTCTGCGGCCAGTGGTGGCGAACCGCGAAGGTTTCCAGCCGAACGCCGTCGTGCCAGAAATGGTCGCCGACCGCGACGAGCTGGAACGCGTCCCAGAAATTCGCGCCGCCCTCGGCGACCACGTTCGGGTATTCGGCCACGCGCTTGTGCAGCAGCGGCACCACGTTCGCGGGCACGTACACGCGCACGCGGCCGCGGCGCGCGGGATCGAAATACGCAGAGACGAACAGCTTCTCGAAACCGCCGATGTGGTCGAAATGCGTATGCGTGACGAACAGCGCGTCGGGAATCGCGCCGTAGCGCGCCACGTGCGCGGCCAGCCCTTCCGTGCCGCAGTCGATGGTGAGCCACGGCCGGCCGTCGCGTTCGATCGTCGCCGAGGCCGAACCGAGTTCGCCGGCCGCCGATGCATTGCCGACCCCGAGGAAGCGCATTCGCCATTCACTCATGCGCCTTGCTCCCAGGCTTGTTCGTAGGCGATCTTCAATTTCGCGAAATCCGCATCGACATCGGCGACCGCGCGTTCGCCGCGCAACTTGCGCAGGGAACGCAGCAGTCGCGCGAGGTTGCGTTCGCGCCAACCGCGCGCGGGCCGGCGCAGGCGGCCCCGGTCGAGATCGATCAGCCAGCCCGCACCACCACCGTCGAACAGCACGTTGTGCGCGTTGAGGTCGGCGTGGTCGAGCCCGGCATGGTGGAACGCGGCGATGAGGCGCCCGGTTTGCGCCCATGGCGCGGCGCTGCCTTTTTGTGCCGCGAGTTCGGCGAGGCTGCGCGCGCCGGCGATGCGTTCGACCAGGATCGCCGCGCGATACGTGCGCCCGCGCCGCCAGTAGCAGGCCGCATGCGGCGCCGGCACCGCCAGTCCGCGCTGGCGCAGTTCGCGCAGCAGGCGGTATTCGGCGAAGCTGCGGACGTGCGATTCGCCGCGCCACGCGTAGGCGTCGCGACTCAGGCGCGCGGCGAAACCGCCGCGCAGATAGCGCCGCAACACCAGCCCGCGTCCGTCCGCATCCACGAACCACGCGCCGCCGCGCCCACCGCTGCCGACGCGCTGCGCATGTTCGCCCCAATGTTCCGGGTCGAACTGTTCCGGAGTCGCTTGCCGTTGCCTCGTCGGGTCGAACAGAATCGCGCCATCACCACGCGGATCGTGGAAACGGGCGAGGACGTCTTGCGCACTGGCGGCGACCATGGATCGAGTCTAGCAAGCCGCGACGCCGCACCGGCGTCGGTCTGCCTGCTGCGCCTGTCCGCGCTCGGCGACGTCACCCACGTGCTGCCGCTGGTGCGCACGCTGCGCAAGGCCTGGCCCGGCGTCGAACTGACCTGGGTGATCGGCAAGGGCGAACATCGCCTGCTCGACGGCCTGCCCGGCGTGCGCTTCCTCGAATACGACAAGAAGTCCGGCCTCGCCGGCATGCGCGCCCTGCGCCGCGAACTCGCCGGCCAGCGTTTCGATGCGCTGCTGCAGATGCAGGTGGCCGCGCGCGCGAACCTGCTGTCCGCGTTCATCCCGGCCACGCGCCGCATCGGCTACGACAAATCGCGGTCCAAGGACCTGCACGGGCTGTTCGTCAACGAATGCATCCCGGATCGTCCCGGCATCCACGTGCTCGATGCCATCGGCAGTTTCTGCGAACCGCTGGGACTGAAGCAGACCGAAGTGGTGTGGGACATGCCGGTGCCGGACGCGGCGTTCGAATGGGCCGCACGGCAATGGCCCGACGACGGCACCCCGGTGTTGATGATCTCGCCCTGCTCCAGCCACGCGCTGCGCAACTGGCGCGCCGAACGCTACGCCGCACTCGCCGACCACGCCGCGGCGAAAGGCTGGCGCATCGTGCTCTGCGGCGGCCGCAGCGAACTCGAGCGCACCACCGGCGACGCGATCCTCGCAGCGATGAAGCATCCCGCGCCAGCATCAAATGTGATTGATCTGATCGGCAAGGACACGCTGAAACAGCTTCCCGCCGTGCTCGCGCGCGCCGATCTTCTCGTCACCCCGGATTCCGGACCGATGCACATCGCCAACGCGATGGGCACGAAAGTGCTTGGCCTGCACGCCGCCAGCAACCCGCGCCGCAGCGGGCCGTATTCCGACATCCGCTACTGCGTGGACCGCTACGACTCAGCCGCGCGCAAGTTCCTCGGCAAACCGGCCGAGGCGCTGAAATGGGGAACGAAGGTCGAATTCGATGGCGTGATGGATCTTGTCACCGTCGAAGATGCGGTCGAGGCGTTTGAGCGGTACGCGTCTGATCACCAACCGTAGGATGGGTTGAGCCGTCGGCGAAACCCATCATTTAGCAGTCGGGCGCGTGGTGCGATGGGTATCGCTACGCTCAACCCATCCTACGTACTCTATTGAAACAAAGTCATCGATGATCTTCGATGACCTTGGACAACCGCTCGGCATTCGCGCGGAACTTCGGATCGAACTTCATTCGAATCCTTTGAAATAATAACCAACCACGCATCAAGATTATTGGACTGAAGATAGAAGCTACAAATACGAGAACAATCAACGTCCATGGCCGGTCCAACAATAGCTTCCATGGTGGATCCGATGAAACCGGATTCGGGAAAACCATTGCGACAACGAATAACCAAGTAACCGCGCCGGCAAACGGCTGAATGCGGCTGCACACAATCCGAGCAGGCGGTGGCAAATCGGAGCTGTCCTTCAGAATCGAAAGCGCCGAAAGGCAACTCGCCAAGGGGCAGCCCAAGCCGATCACTGATGCAAACCAGTAATCCGCCGCTGAAATTCCCGCTGCACGATACTCGCCAAAAAAAATGTAGCCGCTGAAAATCGTACCAATAACGATCAAGATCACCACCGTTATTAGGCATTGCCGCCGCGCGCGCTTCATCGATTCTGTGAAATCGATTCCTTTCCAGATATCGCGCGAAGAGGGAAAGCTCCTCATAAAAATCAATTCCCGTTCGGCTTCGAACCGTAATCCTCGTACGACTTCTCCTCGACGTAGGCCGAGCCCAGCGCGAGGTTGATGTCCTTCTTGATCCGCGCGCGTTCGTCGTTCTCGAAATACACGCTGCGCGCCAGCTTGATGAACTCCGCGTCGAAGGCCTGCGCCTTCTCCTTCAGCCGGATGTCGTCCTCGATCACCCACAGCCGCTCGTTCACCGCCTTCAGCCGCGCACGCAGCTCGGCGATGTCCTTGCCCGCGGCCGGATGCGCCATCCACGTCGCTTCCAGCGCCGACAACTCGTTGCGGACATTGGCCAGCTTGGCCGGGTCGCTCATGCGCTCCGACTTGATCTGCAGGATCGCGATCTTGTCCAGCAACTCGCCGTAGGACACGGGAACCAGGAGTTCGGACATGCGGCCATCCAGGGGCATCGGGAGCCCGGAGTTTAGCGCCCTCGCCTTGTCGGCGACCGTGCGCATCCGTATCATGGCGCCCCCGCGGCCGGCTCGCCGTCCGCGTGCCACGTCTGGAGAGGTGGCAGAGTGGTCGATTGTACCTGACTCGAAATCAGGCAAGGGTTTATAGCCCTTCGAGGGTTCGAATCCCTCCCTCTCCGCCAGACACTGAAAAACGCCCCACGCGGGCGTTTTTTAGTGTCTGCGGGAAGTGACGGAAGAGAAGCCTCGCGGGTTCGACTGATTCGTCTGGAACGAATCAGGACAGCCGAAGGCTGCCCGAAGGGCGCGGCACAAGGATGTGCCGCGTCCATCCCTCCCCGTCGCGATGCCCGATGGCGTGTCCCTCGCGTTCCGACGCGAAGACCACGTTCACTTCCACCCCCGCAAAATGCATGCCGGCCACGCGCCTTCCGACCGCCCGCGGGCGTGTCCGGAAATCCCGCCGGCCTTCGTTAACCCGGAAAAGGCCCCCATCGAGGTCGCATGATCGAATTCGGACACCTCACCCATGTCGGCCTGCGGCGCGAATTGAACGAAGACACGTATTACGGCGACAGCGAACTCGGGCTGTGGCTGGTCGCCGACGGCATGGGTGGGCACGAATACGGGGAAGTCGCGAGCGCCCTCGCCCGCGAGGCCATCGTGCGCGAGATCCGCCAGGGCACGCCGCTGGCGCAGGCGATCCGCATCGCCGACGAGGAGATCATCCGTGCGTCCCGACAACGCAACGACGCACTGCCGATGGGCACCACCGTCGTCGCCGCGCGAGTGCAGGACAACCGCTTCGAAGTCGCCTGGGTCGGCGACAGCCGCGTCTACCTGTGGCACGACGGCCAGCTGGCCCAGCTCTCGCAGGACCACAGCTACGTGCAGGAACTCATTTCGCAGGGCGCGATCAGCAGCGACCAGGCGCGCAGCCATCCGCACCGCAACGTGGTGACCCAGGCGCTGGGCGTGACCGATCCCTCCGCGCTGAACGTCGAAACGCTGTCGGGCGACCTGCGCCCGGGCATGCAACTACTGCTGTGCAGCGACGGCCTCACCGAGGAAGTCGACGACCGCGCGATCGGCCAGGTGCTCTCGCATACCGAATGCAGCGCCCAGGAATGCGTCGACGGGCTGGTCGCGGCCGCGCTCGACGGCGGCGGTTCGGACAACGTGACCGTGCTGCTGGTGCGCCGACACTGATTGGACGTCAGGGGCCGGAGGCTTCGATCTCCAGCCACAAGCAGCGCCCCGCCTTCTTCTGCAACGCCTCGAGCCGCGCGCGGTGCGCCTCGAGGTCGGATGCTTCCACCCTGACCCGCGGACGTTCGCCGCCGGCTTCGAACTCCGCCGCACGTGCCGCCGTGGCCGTGGTTGCCGCGCCCATGGCACCGGAAGCCAGGCCGAGCTCGCTCTGGCCCGAGGTCATCGCGAGGTAGACCTCGGCCAGCAACTGCGCGTCGAGCAACGCGCCATGCAATTGCCGGTGCGTGTTGTCGACGCCGAGCCTGCGGCACAACGCATCCAGCGAATTGCGCTGGCCGGGATAACGCTCGCGCGCGAGCAGCAGAGAATCCTCGACCGCGCAACGCGATTTCATGTTCCCGGACTGCGGTCCGAGCCGCGCGAGTTCGGCATCGAGGAAACCGATGTCGAACGCGGCGTTGTGGATCACCAGTTCGGCGCCGTCGACGAAGGCGAGGAATTCGTCGACGACTTCGTGGAAGCGCGGCTTGTCGGCGAGGAATTCCAGTGTCAGCCCGGTGACTTCCTGCGCGCCGGCGGAGAACTCGCGGTCGGGGTTGAGGTAGGTGTGGAACGTGCGTCCGCTGGGCCGGCGTTCCAGCAATTCCACGCAACCGATTTCGACGACGCGGTCGCCGCGGTCGGCGTATAGCCCGGTGGTTTCGGTATCGAGCACGACTTGTCTCATGGAAGCTCCGGCCGCATGTGTTTCAGGCTCCTTGCCGCGCGCGTTCGCGCACGCTTTCCGCCGCCGCGCGTGCCAGCACGTCGACGCGTTCGTTGTCGGGATCGCCGCTGTGGCCCTTCACCCAGTGCCAGGCGATCTGGTGTCGCGCGGTCGCCGCATGCAGTCGTTCCCACAGGTCGCGGTTCTTGACCGGATCGCCACCCGCGGTCTTCCAGTTGCGACGGATCCAGTTCGGCATCCAGTCGGTGATGCCCTGGCGGACGTACTGCGAATCGGTGGTCAGGTCGACGCCGCAGGGTTCGGTCAGCGATTCCAGCGCGGAAATCGCCGCCATCAGTTCCATGCGGTTATTGGTGGTATCGGGTTCCGCGCCGGCGATCTCGCGTTCGTGCGCGCCGTAGCGCAGCAACGCCGCCCAGCCGCCGGGACCGGGATTGCCGAGGCAGGCGCCATCGGTATGGATTTCGACCTGTTTCACGCGGTGGCCGGAACCGTGCCCGGCGATTGACGGCGTCCGCTGCGGATCGGCGTCAGCCCGAATGCGCGCTTCTCCGCACGCAGCAGGTAGGCCGCGCGGATGCCCGCGCCCGATTGCAATGCGTCGTCGACCCGCGGGTTCCAGCGCGGGCCGATGCCCTGCGATACCGCTTCGGGGACGAAGCCGACGCGACGCAGGCGACGGCGCCAGATAACCGGCTCGGTACCGCCGAGCCCGGTGCCGCGCCAGTTCCAGCGGTACGGCGCCAGCGGATTCAGCGCAAACAGCCACAGCCGTCCGCCCGGGGCCAGCAACCGCCGGCATTCGGCCAGCAGGGCCGGATCCCAGGCGCCATCGGCGACGTGCTGCAGCACCACCGTGCCCAGCGATTCGGCGGGAATCGAAAACGGCGTGGCGTAGCGCGGATTCCGGTCCCAGCCCGTCGGCGACAGGCGCTGCCCGCCCGTGGACCCGTTTTCGCCCGCGTCCGGAGCCAGCCACAGCCATTCCTGCGCCGGGCGTTCGCGCAGCGCGGCTTCGACCAGGGCCTGCTCGCTGTCGAGCAGGGCGCGGCCGTGGGGGCTTTCGAACCAGGCCTGGGCGGGGTTCACGACGAGGGACGACATGTCCGGCATTCTATCGGCCCGACCGGACCGACCGACCACGGCATGTCCCTTCGTCCCCTGCCCGCCCTGCAGGACAACTACATCTGGCTGCTGGCGGACGAAGCCGGCCGGGCGCTCGTCGTTGATCCGGGGGACGCCGCTCCGGTGCTGGCGGCGTCGGCCGGCCTCGACCTGGTCGCGGTGTTGCTGACCCACCACCATCCCGACCACATCGCCGGTACCGCGGCCCTGCTCGTACGCTGGCCCCGGGCCGTGGTGTTCGCGCCCGAAGACGAACGCATCCCCGAACCCTGCCAACGGATCGCGGACGGCGAACGGATCGAGATCGGTCCCTGGACGTTCGATGCCGTCGCCGTGCCCGGCCACACCCGCAGCCATATCGCCTACGTCGGCGAAGGCCTGCTGTTCTGCGGCGACACATTGTTCAGCCTCGGATGCGGGCGCCTGTTCGAAGGCACGCCGGCGCAGATGCATGCCTCGCTGTCGCGCCTCGCCGCATTGCCGGCGGACACGAGCGTCTGCTGCGGCCACGAATACACCGAGGCCAACGCGCGTTTCGCGCTGGCGGTCGAACCCGGCAATCGCGAACTTCGGGAACATGCGGATGCGGTGCGCGAATTGCGCGCCAACGGCCATCCGAGCCTGCCGAGCACGCTGGAATTGGAACGCGCCTGCAATCCCTTCCTGCGCGTGGATGCGCCGGAAATCCGCGCATCGCTGGCGACTCGCCTCGGTCGCGACACCGAAGATGCGGTCGATGCCTTCGCCGCGCTGCGCGCATGGAAGGACGTTTTCCGCGGATGAAATCGCTTCGATCCGCGTTCGCCATCGTGCTGCTGGCGGCCGCCTGCACGCGTACTCCTTCGCCGACACCGACTGTCGCCGCCGCGGCGCCGGCCAGCACTAACATCATCTTCGTCGAACCCGATCCGCCAGCAGCCTCGATCGTGCCCAATGCGACGACCGACGCGATCGACGCCACCCGCAGCGGCAGCGACATCTACGCCGCATTCGAGGACGGCCTCGCCGAACCCGGCTGCGAAGACGGCGCGAGCACACGCTGGCGCGCGCACTACGCCAACGCCACGCAGCGCCTGGCGAACGCGCGCGACGACGCCATGCCGTTGTTCGGCTACGTGGTCGATGCGATGCGCGCGGAAAACCTGCCGACCGAATACGCGCTGATCCCGTTCGTGGAAAGCCGCTACCACCCGGAAGCGCGCAGCGACGGCGGCCCCGCCGGGCTGTGGCAGATGATTGCGCTCACCGCGCGCCGCCAGGGCGTGTCCATCCGCAACGGTTACGACGGTCGTCTGTCGCCGGTGGAATCCACGCGCGCGGCGGTGCGCTACCTCAAGCTGCTCGACCGCACGTTCGCCGGCAATTGGCGACTCGTGGCCATGGCCTACAACGCCGGCGAAGGCGCGGTGCTCGGCGCGATCCGGCGTAGCGGCCACGGCGTGCGCGATGCCGATGCCGGCGCGCTCACCGGACTCTCGCCCATCACACTTGCCTATGCGCGCAAGTTGCAGGCGCTCTCCTGCCTGCTGCAGGAAGCGCATGCGCGCGCCGCGTGGCAGGATGCCATCGACCGCCCGGTGCCCTTGCTGGTCGACGTGCGGTTGCCGGCGGGCAGCGGCTCGCTGGACGCATGGGCCACGCGCCACGGTCTCGATGCGAACGCCCTGCGACGGATGAACCCCGCATTCCCGCGCGGCGTGCTCGGCGGGCGCATCCCGGACCTGCTCACCCCCGCCATCGCCGCGACGGGCAAGCCGCCGGTGCGCGCCTTCCTGCCACGGACCGCACCGGTGGTGCGAGACAACGGCTGGTCGCGGCGCGTGCACGTGGTTGTCGCGGGCGAATCCCTGGCCGACATCGCCCACCGCAACGGACTCTCGACGCGTGCATTGGCCACGCGCAACGGCCTGGAAGCCGACGACACCGTGCGCCCCGGAATGGTGCTGGATATCGGCCGCGAGTAGCCGCGCCGGCCATTGCGAGGCACACTTGTGACTTCGCAACGAGGACGAACGCCATGGGATTCCTGCAAGGCAAGCGCTCTCTGATCACAGGCATCGCCAGCGAGCGTTCGATCGCCAGCGGCATCGCCGAAGCCATGCATCGCGAAGGTGCGCAGCTGGCGTTCACCTACCAGACCGACAAGCTCAAGTCGCGCGTCGAGAAGGCCGCAGAGGAATACGGCAGCAATATCGTGATCCCGCTGGACGTTTCCAGCGACGAACAGATCGCCAACTGCTTCAGCGAACTTGGCAAGCACTGGAGCGACGGCTTCGACATCCTCGTCCACGCCATCGCCTACGCGCCGCGCGAAGCTATCGCCGGCCAGTTCCTCGACGGCCTGAGCCGCGAGAACTTCGCGATCGCACACGACATCTCCGCCTACTCGCTCGCCGCAATGGCCAAGGCCGCGCGACCGATGATGCAGGGCCGCAACGGCAGCATCCTCACCCTCAGCTACCTCGGTGCCGAACGCGCGCTGGCCGGCTACAACGTGATGGGCGTAGCGAAGGCGAGCCTGGAAGCGACCGTACGTTATCTCGCCTACAACCTCGGCCCGGAAGGCACGCGCGTGAACGCGATCTCCGCCGGCCCGATCAAGACCTTGGCCGCGGCGGGCATCGCCGGCTTCCGCAAGATCCTCGGCCACGTCGAGGACAATGCGCCGCTGCGCCGAACCGTCACCATCGAGCAGGTCGGCAACGTCGCCGCGTTCCTGTGCTCGGACCTGGCCGCAGGCGTCACCGGCGAAATCACCTATGTCGATTCCGGCTACAACATCCTCGGCATGACCGGCATCGACGACGAACACTGACCGCATTGCGGATGCGGCAAACAAAAACCCGGCGAACGCCGGGTTTTTCGTTCGTGCTCGGATCGCGCCGGTTACAGCTGGCTTTCGGAAACGGTGATCTTCATCTTCTTGCGCAAATCCTTCACCAGCGACATCGCCTCGCCATAGCCGGCCGCGTCGGCGATCTGCTGGCGCATCTGGATGCGTTGTTCCGGGGTCGCCTGGGCCGGATCGCCGGGGGTCACCTTGCCCACGGTGAACACCACGAAGCGGCCGTCGGCCATGCGCGCCTTGCCCGCCGACGGCTTGCTCCCGGCCGGCGCGGGTGCCGCGAACATCGCATCGGCGACGTCGATGTCCGGCACCGGCGCACCGCGCGGCACGCCCGGGATGTTCGCGATCGGCAGCTTGCTTGCGGTCGCGAGGTCCTGCAACGGCTTGCCCGCGCGGACATCGGCGAGCATGGCTTCGGCGGCGGCATCCGCGGTCTTCGCCGCGCGGTCGGCGCGGATCGCCGCGACCACGCGGTCACGGACCTCGTCCAGTTTCAACGCACGTTCCGGCGTGTGCTGCAGCACGCGCACGAGCACGCTGTGGCCGGGTCCGACCTCGATCGGATCGCTGGCCGTGCCGTCCTCGACCAGGCTGTCCTTGAATGCTTCGCGCAGCACCGCCGCATTGCCGGCGAGGCCAGCCTTGGCATCGGGCTTCGCGTTGCGCGCGATCGGCCCGAGCTGTTGCACCGGTTGGCCGGCGAGTTTCGCCGCGGCGGCGAGCGTGGTGGGATTCTTCAACACTTCATCGACCACCTTGCCGGTGAGGTCGTTGTAGGCGCGGTCGCGGTCGGAATCGGCCTGTTCCTTTGCGAGCTGGTCGTGCATCTGCTCGAAGGTCGCCTGCGTGCCAGTCTTGATCTCGCGCAACTGGATCACGTGCCAGCCGAACTCGGTGCGCACCGGTTCGCTCACCTGCCCCGCCTGCATCGCGAACAGCGCGTCCTCGAACGGCTTGGTCATCGCGCCCTTTTCCACCCAACCCAGGTCGCCGCCGCTGGCCTTGGAACCGTCGTCGTCCGAATCGGCGCGCGCGAGCGCGGCGAAATCGGCACCCGGCTGGCGCGCCTGCTCGGCGATCTTCTTCGCCTTGGCCTCGGCTGCTTTCCACGCGGCTTCGTTCGCACCGGCGTCGACCTTGACCAGGATGTGCGAAGCGAGGCGCTGGTCGGCCCCGGCCGCGTGTTCCTGTTGCTGCTGGTAACGCTGGCGCAGCGCATCCTCGGTCGGCGCCGGCACGACGAGTTTCGATGCGTCGAGGTCGACGTATTCCAGCGTGACCGTTTCCGGCGCGCGATAGGCGGAGGCATGCGCCGAGTACCAGGCCCGGACCTGCGCATCCGTCACCGGCGTGGCGTCGGCCGCCGGCGGATTCAGCACCACGAAGCTCACGTCGCGGGTTTCGCCGGTGAGGCGCAACAGGCGGTCGAGCTCGGCGTCGGTGACGAACGAGGAATCGGCGACCTGGGTCGGGATCAACGATTGCTTCAGGCTCGCGCGCACGTCTTCCTGGAACTCGCGCGGCGAGCGTGGCGGAACCTGCGACTGCAGCACCACCTGGTACTGCTGCGCGTTGAACTTGCCGTCGACCTGGAACGCAGGAATGTTCTCGATTTCCGCGCGAACCTGCGCGTCGCCGACGGTGATCCCGTTGCGATCGACTGCCATGCGCAACACGCGCTGGTCGACCATCGAGTCGAGCACCTTGCGCTTGTTGTCGATCGATTCGAACTCGGCGCTGTCGAATGCGTCGCCCTGCTGCGCGCGTTGCTGCTGGCGCGCCTGTGCGAACTGGTTGCGGAATTCCTCCACGCCGATTTCATCGCGTTGCCACAGCATGGTGACCGGCCAGAACGCCGGCGCCGATGGCCACCATGCGGGCGGCGCCTCGATCTTGGCGGCGAAGGTGTCGTTGTTCTGGAACAGGTACTGCTCCATGCCGAAGAACGCGAACGGCACCACCAGGATCCCGAGCACGGTGGTGGCGAGCCAGCCGGAGGATTTGTCGCGGAGTTTCTGCAGCATCGTGCTGGATAGGGCTTGGGACGAAGCCCGCGAGTTTAGCCTGCGCGGGCCGCGCGTGCAGGCCGGAAACGAAGAAAGGCGCCCATCGGGCGCCTTTCGCGAAAACAGTGGCGGAGTGGACGGGACTCGAACCCGCGACCTCCGGCGTGACAGGCCAGCATTCTAACCGACTGAACTACCACTCCGCGGAGCCGCGCATGGTACAGACCGTCGCCGCTGCATGCAACCGATCTGGTGGGCGCTGAGGGGATCGAACCCCCGACCCGCTCCGTGTAAAGGAGCCGCTCTACCGCTGAGCTAAGCGCCCCGCTTCAAAACAATAACGCACTCGCGCGCAGCGCGAGTATCACTCCCCCTCTCCCGCCGCGCGGGAGAGGGCAAGGGGTGAGGGCGCGCCGCGGCGGGACTCTACAACGAAAAACCCGGCGCGTGGCCGGGTTTTCACGACACGACCCCAATGGGATCAGTTCACGGCATCCTTCAGCGCCTTGCCGGGCTTGAACGCCGGCGCCTTGGACGCGGGGATTTCGATGGTGCCGCCGGTCTGCGGATTGCGGCCGGTACGCGCGCTGCGCGAACGCACTTCGAAAGTACCGAAGCCGACCAGCGCCACGCTGTCGCCGGCCTTCAGCGCACTGCTCACCGCACCGGTGAACGCATCGACCGCGCGCGTGGCGTCGGCCTTGGACAGTCCGGCCGCGTCGGCAACCTTGTCGATGAGATCGTTCTTGTTCATGTGGTGTCTCCGTGTGCGAGCCACGCTCGCGGGCGATTGGGGAATGCCGCATGGACGCGGCGTGGAACAGCGAATGCGGAGCATGGATGGAAAACGCATTCCCTCCATGCGGGCGGACACGCAAGTGCATCCGCCAGCGAACATCCGGCGAAAACGTTATACCAGCGGGGTTTTCAGCGCAATAAGGCGTTTTTTCGGCGCAAGCATGTTCAATGCGTGATGTCCAGCGCCGATGGCGACGACTTGTCGCCGGCAGGCGGCGCCTCTCCTTCGGCCGGCTGCGGTGCGCTGCGCGGGATCGGTGCGCGCTCGAGCGCGAGGTCGAGCACTTCGTCTATCCACTTCACCGGCACGATCTTCATGTGCTGGGTGACGTTCTTGGGGATATCCGCGAGGTCCTTGCGGTTCTCGTCGGGAATGAGCACGGTCTTGATGCCGCCGCGCAGCGCCGCAAGCAGTTTCTCCTTGAGCCCGCCGATCGCGGTGACCTTGCCGCGCAAGGTGATTTCCCCGGTCATGGCGATGTCGTTGCGCACCGGGATCCTGGTCAACGTCGACACCAGCGACGTCGCCATCGCGATGCCGGCGCTGGGGCCGTCCTTGGGCGTGGCGCCATCGGGAACGTGCACGTGCACGTCGTGCTTCTGCAGGAAGTCCAGGTCGATGCCGAGGCGGTCGGTGCGCGCGCGCACGACGGACAACGCGGCCGATGCGGATTCCTTCATCACGTCGCCGAGCTGCCCGGTGAGGATCAACGCGCCCTTGCCCGGCACCAGGGTCGATTCGATCTGCAGCAGGTCGCCGCCGACCTCGGTCCAGGCCAGGCCGGTGACGAGGCCGATCTCGTTCTCGGCTTCGGCGCGACCGAAGTCGTAGCGCTGCACGCCCAGGTACTTGTCGAGGTTCTTGCCGGTGACGCTGACCGTCTTCGGCTTGGCGGCGCCCTTCTTCGCCGTCGGTTGCGGGCCCTTGAGCGCGATCTCCTTGACCACCTTGCGGGCGATGCGCGCGATCTCGCGCTCGAGGTTGCGCACGCCGGATTCGCGCGTGTAGTAACGCACGATGTCGCGGATCGCGGATTCGGCGATGGCGAGCTCGCCCTCGCGCAGCCCGTTCGCCTTGAGCTGCTTGGGCACGAGGTAGCGCATCGCGATGTTGAGCTTCTCCTCCTCGGTGTAGCCGGGGATGCGGATCACTTCCATGCGGTCCAGCAACGGCCCCGGGATGTTCAGCGAGTTGGAGGTGGCGACGAACATCACCTCGCTCAGGTCGAGGTCGACTTCGAGGTAATGGTCGTTGAACGCGTTGTTCTGCTCCGGATCGAGCACCTCGAGCAGCGCCGAGGACGGATCGCCGCGGAAGTCCATCGACATCTTGTCGATCTCGTCGAGCACGAACAGCGGATTCTTGGTGCCGACCTTGTTGAGGTTCTGCACGATGCGGCCCGGCATCGAACCAACGTAGGTGCGGCGATGCCCGCGGATTTCCGCTTCATCGCGCACGCCGCCGAGCGACATGCGCACGAACTTGCGGTTGGTCGCCTTGGCGATCGACTGGCCGAGCGAGGTCTTGCCCACGCCAGGCGGCCCGACCAGGCACAGGATCGCGCCTTTCATCTTCGCCACTCGCGATTGCACCGCGAGATATTCGAGGATGCGTTCCTTGACCTTTTCCAGGCCGTAGTGATCGGCGTCGAGCACGTCCTGCGCGGCCTTCAGGTCCTTGCGGACCTTGGTGCGCTTCTTCCACGGCACCCCGAGCAGCCAGTCGAGGTAATTGCGCACGACGCCGGCCTCGGCCGACATCGGCGACATCTGCTTGAGCTTGTTGAGTTCGTTCTTCGCCTTGGCTTCCACCGGCTTCGGCATCCCGGCCTCGGCGATCTTGCGCGCGAGCTCGTCCATGTCGTTGGGCGCTTCGTCGATCTCGCCCAGCTCCTTCTGGATGGCCTTCATCTGCTCGTTGAGGTAGTACTCGCGCTGCGATTTCTCCATCTGCGACTTCACCCGGCCGCGAATGCGCTTTTCCATCTGCTGCACGTCGATCTCGCCATCGACGAAACCGACGAGCAACTCGAGCCGCTTGTCGACGTCCAGCGTTTCCAGCAGGCGCTGCTTCTCGGCCAGGCGCACGCCGAGGTGCGCGGATGCGGTATCCGCGAGGCGGCCGGGCTCGTCGATGCCGGACAGCGTCTGCAGCAGCTCCGGCGGCAGCTTGCGGTTGGTCTTGACGTATTGCTCGAACAGCGAAAGCAGCGAACGCGCCACCGCCTCGGTCTCGCGCGTGGCTTCCTGGTCGCCGTCGCCGATCGCGACGGCTTCGCCCGAGAGCGCGCCATCGACCTCGCGGATCGCGGACACGCGCACGCGCGTGTTGCCTTCGACCAGTACCTTGATCGTGCCGTCGGGCAGCTTCAGCAGTTGCAGCACCTGCGCCAGGGTACCGACCTCGTACAGGTCGGAAGCGCCCGGGTCGTCGGTTTCGGCCGACTTCTGCGCCAGCAGCACGATGCGCTTGTCCGCGGCCATCGCCTGTTCCAGCGCCGCGATCGATTTCTCGCGGCCGACGAACAACGGGATGACCATGTGCGGGAACACCACCACGTCGCGCAGCGGCAAGACCGGCAGGACGAGGCGATCGGCGGACTGGGGCATGCTGGCTCCGGCAGGAAGGAGAGACCCGGCGACGCGCGCCGGTCCTGCCGTTATGGGGCCGGTGCCGGGCGCTTGCAAGCGCCGCGCCACCGCCCGATGGCGGCCGTTATTCGGCCGCCGCGACCCTCGGCGCGGCCGGCGGGGTTTCGTAGATCAGGTAGGGCTCGGACTTGTGTTCGACCACCGATTCGTCGACCACGACCTTCTTCACGTTTTCCAGCGAAGGCAGGTCGTACATCGTGTCCAGCAGCACCGATTCGACGATGGTGCGCAGGCCGCGCGCGCCGGTCTTGCGCTTCAGCGCCTTGCGCGCGATCGCGGTCAATGCGTCGGGGCGGAATTCGAGCTCCACGCCCTCCATCTCGAACAGCTTGCGGAACTGCTTGGTGATGGCGTTCTTCGGTTCGGTGAGGATCTTCACCAACGCCGGCTCGTCCAGTTCCTCGAGCGTGGCGACCACCGGCAGGCGTCCGACGAACTCGGGGATGAGGCCGAACTTGATCAGGTCCTCGGGCTCGACATCGGCCAGCACCTTGCCGACCTCGGCCTTGCGCTCGCTCGACTTCACCTTCGCCGAAAAACCGATTCCGCCAGCTTCGGTCGAACGCTGCTGGATGATCTTCTCAAGGCCCGCGAACGCGCCGCCGACGATGAACAGGATGTTGCGCGTGTCGACCTGCAGGAATTCCTGCTGCGGATGCTTGCGCCCGCCCTGCGGCGGAACCGATGCAACCGTGCCTTCGATCAGCTTCAACAGCGCCTGCTGCACGCCTTCGCCGGACACGTCGCGGGTGATCGACGGGTTTTCGCTCTTGCGCGAGATCTTGTCGATCTCGTCGATGTAGACGATGCCCTGCTGCGCCTTGTCGACGTCGTAGTCGCACTTCTGCAGCAGCTTCTGGATGATGTTCTCCACGTCCTCGCCGACGTAGCCGGCCTCGGTGAGCGTGGTGGCGTCGGCCATGGTGAACGGCACGTTCAAC
The DNA here is from genome assembly GCF_007556775.1 of Lysobacter lycopersici. Lineage (GTDB taxonomy): Bacteria > Pseudomonadota > Gammaproteobacteria > Xanthomonadales > Xanthomonadaceae > Pseudoluteimonas > Pseudoluteimonas lycopersici. The sequence goes on along the minus strand of NZ_CP041742.1, from coordinate 210,722 downwards.
AGCCGCGCCAGCGTTTCCGCGAGCAGGGTCTTGCCCGAACCGGTCGGACCGACCAGCAGGATGTTGGACTTGGCGAGTTCGACCTCGTCCGACTTCTGCCGGCTCTCGATGCGCTTGTAGTGGTTGTAGACCGCGACCGCGAGCGTCTTCTTGGCGCGCGACTGGCCGATCACGTACTGGTCGAGGACGTCGAGGATCTCGCGCGGCTTGGGCAGCGCGCTGCGCGCCGACTGCGACTTCTCCTCGAGTTCCTCGCGGATGATGTCGTTGCACAGTTCGACGCATTCGTCGCAGATGAACACGCTGGGGCCGGCGATGAGCTTGCGCACCTCGTGCTGGCTCTTACCGCAGAAGGAGCAGTAGAGGATCTTGCTGCTTTCGCCCGAACGCCCCTGACGGTCGTCGCTCATTCCGAATTACCCGATGCTTGGAGCCGGTTTCGGCCCGAGAATAGCACAAGGGGCCAGATCGACTCCGGCCCCGGTTTCAATAAAAAAAACAGTTTCAAATCAGCCAGTTGCGCAACTATCAGCCGGGCTGGATGGTCTCGTCCGGGCGCCTCTCCAGCACCTGGTCGATCAGGCCGTAGGCCTGTGCCGCTTCCGCCGACTTGAAGTTGTCGCGGTCGGTGTCGCGGGCGATGGTGTCGATCGGTTGGCCGGTGTGCTTGGACAGGATCTCGTTCAGGCGCTGGCGCATGGACAGTATCTCGCGCGCCTGGATGTCGATGTCGGCGGCCTGGCCCTGCGCGCCGCCCAGCGGCTGGTGGATCATCACCCGCGAATTGGGCAACGCGTAACGCTTGCCCTTGGCGCCGGCGGCGAGCAGCACCGCGCCCATCGAGGCGGCCTGGCCGACGCAGATGGTCGACACGTCCGGCTTGATGAACTGCATGGTGTCGTAGATCGCCATGCCCGAGGTGACGATGCCACCCGGCGAGTTGATGTACAGGCTGATGTCCTTCTCGGGGTTCTCGGCCTCGAGGAACAGCAGCTGCGCCACGATCACGTTGGCGACGGCATCGTCGATGCCGCCGACGAGGAAGATCACCCGCTCCTTGAGCAGCCGCGAATAGATGTCGTAGGCGCGCTCGCCGCGGCTGGTCTGTTCGACCACCATCGGCACCAGGTTCAGGGCTTTGGTCTCGTGGCTCATGGCGTTCCTCGGGTTGGACGGGGCGTCACGCCGACGGCGAGATCGCCTCCTGGAAGGACAAGGGCTCGTCGCGGTGGCGGGCGCGCTCGGCGATCCAGTCGATCACCTGCTCTTCCATCACCCGCGACTGCAGGCTGGACATGAGCTGGGGATCGTCGCGGTACATCTCAATGACCTGCTGCGGTTCCTCGTAGGTCGAGGCGATCAGGCGCAGGGTCTCGTTCACCCGGGCCGGATCCAGGCGCAGTTGGTTGCGCCGGGCGACTTCGCCGACCAGCAGCCCGACCAGCACGCGCTTGCGCGCGCCGTCGAGGAAGGCTTCGTGCGCGTTTTCCGGCAACTGCGGATTGCCGCCTTGGCGGCGAACCTGCTCGGCGGCCTGCTGGGCCAGCATGCGCGCTTCGTTCTCGACCAGGCGCGGCGGCATCTCGACATGCTCATAGGCCGAAGCCAGCTTTTCGCTGACCTCGCGGCGCAGGCGGCCCATCAGCGCGCCCTTGAGCTCGCGCTCGAGGTTGCTGCGGATGTCGGCGCGGAACTGCTCCATCTCGCCGCCCTTGACCCCGAAGCTGCGGATGAACGCGGCATCGACCTCGGGCAGCGCGGGCTCGGACACGCGTTCGACCGTGAGGTGCGCCTGCGTGGTCTTGCCGGCCAGCTGCATCACGCGCCAGTCGGCGGGAAACGCGACCTCGACGGTCTTTTCCTCGCCGGCACGCATGTCGGAAAGGGCCTGTTCGAGTTGCGGCAACACCGATCCCGAGCCGATCACGGTCAGCATCCGCTCGGAACCTTCGGGCGGCAGGCGCTCGCCATCGACCAGCGACCAGGTCTGCGCCTCGACCGCGTCGCCCTCGCGGGCCTCGCGTTCCACCACGCTCCAGCTGCGGCGCTGCAGGCGCAGGTTCTCGACCATGCGGTCGATGTCTTCCTCGCTGACCTCGGCGGTGTGGCGGACCACGTCGAGCGTGGCCACGTCGATGTCGCCGAACTCGGGCACCACCTCGAACGTCGCCACGTAAGCAAGTTCGCCGTCCTTCGCCTCGCCCGGCGCGATCGACGGGCTGCCGGCGATGCGCAGGTCGTTGCCGCGCACGGCCTGGTCGAAACCTTCCCGCAGCAGGCCGTCGAGCACTTCGGCGCGCACCTGCGGCCCGTAGCGCTGTTCGATGACCTTGGCGGGCACCTTGCCCGGGCGGAAGCCCTTGATCCGCGCGGTGCGCGCGATCTCGCGCAGGCGGCCGCCGACTTCGCCCTCGAGCTGCCCGGCGGGAAGCTGGAAGGTGATGCGGCGTTCGAGGTTTCCGATGGTTTCGACCGAAGTCTGCATGCTGGTAATGCTCCTGCCCGCGGTGTCGGCTGCGGGTTCCGATGGTTCTTGGCGCGGGCGCCGGCTGGGATCCGCGCTAGGTGCGGGGAACCGGGGATTTTCCCCGAATTGGTGCCCCGCCGCCAGCTTTCGCGATGGGAATCTGGTGCGAAAGCCGGGACTCGAACCCGGACGGGGTTACCCGCTGGAACCTAAATCCAGTGCGTCTACCAATTCCGCCACTTTCGCGCCGGGGCATTCTAGCTGGCGGCGGGATCGCGGATCGCAAAAGAAAACGCCCGGCAAGGCCGGGCGTTTCGGGATTGGTGGGCCGTCAAGGGTGAGCGCGGACGGATCGCGAACCATCGGTTCGCGTCCGCGCGAACGCCACGCGTCCAGCGCGTGGCCGGGCCCGCGCAGCGGGCGAACCGCAGGTTCGAAGACTTGGCGGCGGCGGAAAAGAAAACGCCCGGCAGTGCCGGGCGTTTCGGGATTGGTGGGCCGTCAAGGATTCGAACCTTGGACCTATTGATTAAGAGTCAACTGCTCTACCAACTGAGCTAACGGCCCCGAGGCGGGAAGTATAGCAAACACGAAAATTGGGGTGGCTGAGGGGACTCGAACCCCCGACAACTGGAATCACAATCCAGGACTCTAACCAACTGAGCTACAGCCACCACTGGAACTTCTTTGTATGGAAAACCTGCCGACGCATGGCGCGCCCGGCGGGACTCGAACCCACAACCACCGGCTTAGAAGGCCGGTGCTCTATCCGGTTGAGCTACGGGCGCCCGTCCGGATTGTCGCATCGTTCCACCGCCGCAACCTGGTCGGGGAGACAGGATTCGAACCTGCGACTTCCTGCTCCCAAAGCAGGCGCTCTACCAGGCTGAGCTACACCCCGAGGTCGGGCGCGCATTGTCCGGAACGCGGCCCCGAGCGTCAAACCGCGCGGTTCAGAGCCGGCTGGCGATGGCCTTGGCGAACGACAGCGTGTTGCCCTCGCCACCCAGGTCCGGGGTCAGCGCATCCTTCGCTTCCAGCGTGGCGACGATGGCGCTGCGCAGGCGCGCGGCCTGTTCCGGCTGGCCGAGGTGATCGAGCATCTGCCCGGCCGCGAGCAGCAATGCGCAGGGATTGGCGATGCCCTTGCCGGCGATGTCGGGCGCCGAACCATGCACCGCCTCGAAGATCGCCGCGTGCTCGCCGATGTTGGCGCCCGGCGCGAGGCCCAGGCCGCCGACCAGTCCGGCGCACAGGTCGGAAATGATGTCGCCGAACAGGTTGGTGGTGACGATCACGTCGAACTGCTCGGGCTTCATCACCAGCTGCATGCAGCAGTTGTCGACGATCAGTTCGTTGCACTGGATCTCGGGATACTGCGCCGCCACTTCGCGCGCGACCTTGAGGAACAGGCCCGAAGTCGACTTCAGGATGTTGGCCTTGTGCACCACCGTGACTTTCTTGCGCCCGGTGTTGCGCGCGAGGTCGAAGGCGTAGCGCACGATGCGCTCGGAACCCTTGCGCGTCACCTTCTGCGTGAGCGTCGCGGTGGCACCGTCGTCGCTGACCTGCTGGCCTTCGCCGATGTAGGCGCCTTCGGTGTTCTCGCGCACCGTGACCAGGTCCACGCCCGCCGGGAAACGCGACTTGGTGTTCGGGAACGATTTCGCCGGGCGCACGTTGGCGTACAGGTCGAAACGCTTGCGCAATTCGACGTTGATCGAGGAAAAACCTTCGCCGACCGGCGTGGTCAGCGGGCTCTTCAGCGCGATCTTGTTGCGGGCGATGGAATCGAGCGTCGCCTGCGGCAGCAGTTCGCCATGCTTTTCCAGCGCGACCATGCCGGCGCCGGCGAATTCGTACTGCAGGCCCAACTGCATCGCATCGAGCACGTGCAGGGTGGCATCCATGATCTCGGGGCCGATGCCGTCGCCGCGGAGAACCGTGATCGTCGTCATTCTTCGAAAGTTCCAGACAGGGTGGAAACCGCGGAAAACCCGCGTTTCCAAGGGGGAATGGGGCGCGAATTATGCCAGACGCGACGCCAGACCGCCCTTCGAGGCTCAGCCGTGGTCGTGCGCGGCGGGCGTTCCCGCCCCGCCCTGCTCGAGCTTGTCGAGGAAGTCGACGGCGCGACGCAGGTGCGGGATCACGATGCTGCCGCCGACGACGAGCCCGACGGAGAACGCTTCGAACATCTCGTCGCGGCTCACGCCGGCGTCGCGGCACTGGGCGACGTGGTAGCTGATGCAATCGTCGCAACGCAGCACCATCGACGCGACCAGCCCGCACAGTTCCTTGGTCTTCACGTCCAGCGCGCCGGCCGCATAGGTCTGCGTGTCGAGCGCGAAGAAGCGCCGCACCACCTGGTTGGGTTCGGCGAGGATGCGTTCGTTCATGCGCTTGCGGAATTCGGTGAACTCCGAAACGCGATCCTTCTCGTTCGCGTCGCTCATGCGCCGGCGCCTTCGAGCAGGGCTTCGAGCTTGCCGGCGCGATGCAGCGCCATCATGTCGTCGTAGCCGCCGACGTGGGTGTCGCCGATGAAGATCTGCGGCACGCTGGTGCGGCGGGTGCGCGCGATCATCTTCTCGCGCTCGGCCGGGTCGGTGTCGACGCGTACTTCGGTCCAGTCCCTGCCCTTGCTCTTCAGGAAATTCTTCGCGGCGACGCAGTACGGGCAGATCGCGGTGGTGTAGATCGTGATGGCGGGGGCGTCGCTCAAGGCAGTCTCCGGGAACAAGTACGGCGGGTTGCAGTCGAATATGCGGGCCGGGGAGGCTATTTTCCACCCGCTCAACCCCCATTCACATCGACGCCATCCGAACGCAGCATCCTGCCAGCATGACCGCACTCGCATCGCGACGGCTCCCGGCCGTCCTCCTCGCCGCCAGCCTCGTCCTGGCGCTCGCGCCCGGCGCCGATGCGCAATCGCAGTCGCTGCCGGACATCGGTTCCTCGGCCAGCGAACTGCTGACCCCGGCCCAGCAGCAGGAATACGGCGAGATGACGCTCGCCCAGCTGCGCAACATGAACTACACGCTGGACGACCCGTTGCTCAACGACTGGCTGCAGGCGCTCGGCAACCGCATGGGCGCGGCCAGCGACAAGCCCGACCAGCGGTTCACCGTGTTCCTGCTCAAGGACCGCGAGATCAACGCCTTCGCCACGCTCGGCGGCTACGTCGCGGTCAACGCCGGCCTCATCCTCGCCGCCGAGGACGAGGGCGAACTGGCTTCGGTGCTCGGCCACGAGTTCGCCCACGTCACCCAGCAGCACGTGCTGCGTTCGGTGGAAGCGGCGAAGAAGGACAGTTTGCCGATCCTGCTGGCGATGCTCGGGGCGATCGCGGTCGCGCAGGGCAGCAACAGCGATTCCGCCAGCAACGGCGCGATGGCCGCGCTGGTCTCGGCGCAGGGATTGATGATCCAGCGCCAGATCAACTACACGCGCTCGGGCGAAGCCGAGGCCGACAGGCTCGGGATCCGCACCCTTTATCGCGCCGGCTTCGATCCCGACGACATGGCGAAGATGTTCCAGCGCATGCTCGCGCTCAGCCGCAGCAACCAGGGCGGCGAACGCGAGCGTACGCCGGACTACCTGCTCACCCACCCGGTGACGACCAGCCGCATCAGCGAGGCGATCCAGCGCGCGGACCAATTGCGCGCTTCGGGCATCGGGTCTGTCACCTCGACGATGGGCAACAGCGACAACCCGCTGCTGCCGGGCAACTTCTCCATCCGGGCCAGTGGCGGCGGCGACGACGGGCTGTTCCCATGGGCACAGGAACGCCTGCGCGCACTGTCGGCCGACACCCCGACGCAGGCGATCCGCGAATACGAACAGATGGGCCGCGCCGGCAAACTCGGCGATGCGCAGCAGTACGGGCTGGCGGTGGCGCAGATCCGCGCAGGCAAGGGTCCGGCCGCGATGGACGACCTGTCGCAACTGCTGGCCAGGCATCCCGACAACCTGTGGCTGGAACTGGGCATCGCCCAGGCCGGGGCCCACGGCAACGACCGCGCCGCCGCGGATGCGCGCTTCGACGCGCTGGTCGCGCGCCTGCCCAACAACCTCGCCGTGGCCCGCACCTACGCGTCGGTGCTGAACGAACGCGGCACCCCGGCCGCCGGCCGCCGCGCGCAGGAAGTCCTGCGCCCGCTGTTGAACGCGAATGCCGACGATCCCGGCCTGCAGGCCGAATTCGCCCGCGCCAGCGACATGGCCGGCGACGCGGTCCGCGCCGGCGAAGCCTATGCCGAAGCGGCCTACCTCAATGGCCGCCCGGAACAGGCCCTGGTGCAGCTCAACAACCTGAAGAAGCGCCCGGACCTCGACTACTACGCGCGGGCCCGGATCGACGCCCGCATCGCGGCCATCACCCCGGTGGTGCTGGAACTGCAACGCCAGGGCATCCGCGACGAGGATTTGCACCGGCAGTGAGCGCCCACGTGACGGTGTCATGCGATCGTCACGAAAACGTCGTCTAATCGCCCCGTCTCCCGGCCAGCCCGGCAGGAACGCCCGGCAAAACCGACATGCAGAAGAACATCCTGATCGTCGACGACGAGCCCGCGATCCGCGACATGGTCGCGTTCGCCCTGCGCAAGGGCGAATACATGCCGGTGCACGCCGGCGATGCCCGCGAGGCCCAGGCCGCCATCGCCGAACGCGTCCCGGACCTGATCCTGCTCGACTGGATGCTGCCCGGCACCAGCGGCCTCGAACTCGCGCGGCGCTGGCGCAAGGAACAGCTCACCCGCGAGATCCCGATCATCATGCTCACCGCGCGTGGCGAGGAGAACGACCGCGTCGGCGGGCTCGAGGCCGGGGTAGACGACTACGTGGTGAAGCCGTTCTCGGCGCGCGAACTGCTGGCGCGCATCCGCGCCGTGCTGCGCCGTTCGCGCGAAGACGACGAGGACGGCAACGTCAGCGCCGGCCCGCTGCGCATCGACGGCGCCGCGCACCGCGTCTTCGCCGGCGAGGCGCCGGTGCAGATCGGCCCGACCGAATACCGCCTGCTGCACTTCTTCATGACCCATCCCGAACGCGTGTACACGCGCACGCAACTGCTCGACCACGTCTGGGGCGGCAACGTGTACGTGGAGGAACGCACCGTGGACGTGCACATCCGCCGCCTGCGCAAGACCCTGGAACCGGCGCGGCTGGACGGCATGGTGCAGACCGTGCGCGGCAGCGGTTACCGCTTCTCGGCCGCGCTCTGAACGCCGGTTCGTAGTTGGTCGTTGGTGGTTGGCCGGGCGCGAACGGTCACCTGATCGCAGCTTTTTCCAACTATCAACGACCAACCACCAACCGCGCACTTAAACTCCCCGCATGCCGCCCCAAGCCCGCAACGCCTGGTTCCGCACCCTTGGGCTGCTCGCCTTGGTGCTCGCGATCGGCCTCGCCATCGGCCTGTTGATCGGCAAGCCATGGCCGGCGCTCACCCTCGCCGCGCTCGGCGTGGTCGCCTGGCATTACTGGAAGCTGCGCGGCGTGCTGTTGCGCCTGACCGCGCGCCAGCGCATCGGCCCGCCTTCCGGCGACGGCGTGTGGAACGAACTCGACCGCCTGCTCCATCGCGGCCAGCAGGACATGCGTTCGCGCAAGCGCCGGCTGCTCGACATGCTGCGCGCCTACCGCGCCGCCGCCGCCGCGTTGCCCGACGCCGTGGTCATCGTCGACCGCGACAGCCAGCGCGTGGTCTGGTTCAACGAAGCGGCGACGCCGCTGCTCGGCCTGCACCACCCGCGCGACATCGACCGCGCGCTCGGCGATTGCCTGCAACCGCTGCCGGTAGCGCGCTGGCTCGCCGCCGGGCGCAATGCCGAACCGATGATCGACGCGGTTTCGCCGACCGATCCGGCGATCCGCCTCAACCTGCGCCTCATCCCCTATTCCGAGGAACTGTGGCTGCTGGTCGCGCGCGACGTGACCAAGCTGATGCGGCTGGAGGAAGTGCGCCGCGATTTCGTCGCCAACGTCTCGCACGAACTGCGCACGCCGCTGACCGTCGTGCACGGCTACCTCGACCTGCTCGAACCCGAGGACAAGCCCGAATGGGCGCCGTTGCTGGACGAAATGCGCCGGCAGTCGCAACGCATGACCCAGTTGGTGGAAGACCTGCTCACCTTGTCGCGGCTGGAAGCGCAGGACGAGATCGCCGACGACCAAGTCTCGATGGCGCCGATGCTGGCGACGCTGAAACGCGAAGCCGAGGCACTGAGCCAGGGCCGGCACCACGTGACCGTCGAATCCGCGCTGGACGCCGACCTGCGCGGTTCCACCCGAGAACTGCACAGCGCCTTCTCCAACCTCGTCAGCAACGCGGTGCGCTACACGCCCGCCGGCGGCGACATCGCGATCCGCTACGCGCCCACGCCGGACGGTGGCGCGGCGCTGTCGGTGCGCGATACCGGCTACGGCATCCCCGCGTCGCACCTGCCGCGCATCACGGAACGTTTCTACCGCGTGTCCACCAGCCGTTCGCGCGAACTCGGCGGCACCGGGCTCGGGCTATCCATCGTCAAGCACGTGCTGAGCCTGCACCAGGCGCGCCTCGCCATCGAGAGCGAAGTCGGCGCGGGCAGCACCTTCACCTGCGTGTTCGGGCCCGAACGGGTGCTGCGGCGCGCCGAGGCCGCATCCGCATGAACCACGCCGGCGATCCCGTCGAACCCGCGCTGCAGGACATCACGCTGAACGACAGCGCGCTGTACTTCAACCGCGAACTCTCGCAGCTCGACTTCAACTTCCGCGTGCTCGCGCAGGCGCAGGACGCGAACGTGCCGCTGCTCGAGCGACTGCGCTACCTGTGCATCAGCTGCACCAACCTCGACGAATTCTTCGAGATCCGCGCCGCGACCGTGCGCCACGCGCAGGACTTCGGCATGGCCGCGCGCGCCGACGGGCAGGCGCCGGCGACGATCCTGCGCCGCATCCACGAACGCGCCGCGGAACTGGTCGACGCGCAATACCGCTGCTGGAACGAGGAACTGCGGCCGCAACTGGCCGAACGCGGCATCCGCCTGCTGCAGCCGAACGAATGGAACGCGGAACAGCGCGAATGGCTGCGCACGTATTTCCGCGACGAAATCATGCCGGTGCTGTCGCCGCTGGGGCTGGATCCCGCGCATCCGTTCCCGCGCATCCTCAACAAGTCGCTGAACATCGTGGTGACGGTCGAGGGCCGCGACGCGTTCGGGCGCGAAGGCCACCTCGCCGTGGTGCGCGCGCCGCGTTCGCTGCCGCGCATCATCCGCCTGCCCGATCGTGATGGCGATGGCGACGCTTTCCACGATTTCGTGTTCCTGTCCACCGCGCTCTCGCAATTCGTCGGCGAGCTGTTCCCCGGCATGCGCGTCACCGGCGCCTACCAGTTCCGCGTGACGCGCAATTCCGAACTGATCGTGGACGAGGAGGAAGTCGAGAACCTCGCCCTCGCCCTGCGCGACGAACTCGTCGGCCGCGGCTACCTGCGCGCGATGCGGCTGGAGATCGACCGCGACTGCCCGCAGCCCATCGTCGACACCCTGCTGCGCAATTTCGAACTGCCCTCGCACGCGCTGTACCGCATCGACGGCCCGGTGAACCTCAACCGGGTGATCCAGGTGTACGACCTGGTGCAGCGCCCGGAACTGAAGTTCCCGCCGTTCATCCCGCGGCAGATGCGCAGCGTCGACAGCCTGTTCGAGCGCGTGGCCGAGGGCGACGTGCTGCTGCACCACCCGTTCGACGGCTTCGGCCCGGTCCTGGAACTGTTGAAGCAGGCCGCCGACGACCCGAACGTATTGGCGATCAAGCAGACGCTGTACCGCACCGCGAAGGATTCGGCCATCGTCGAGCACCTGGTGCAGGCCGCGCGCAACGGCAAGGACGTGACCGCGGTGATCGAACTGCGCGCGCGCTTCGACGAGGAGGCCAACCTCGCCTTCGCCGACCGCCTGCAGCAGGCCGGCGTGCAGGTGGTGTACGGCGTGGTCGGCTACAAGACCCACGCCAAGATGCTGCTCATCGTGCGCCGCGAAGGGCGCAAGCTGCGTCGCTACGCGCACCTGGGCACCGGCAACTACCACGCCGGCACCGCGCGCGCCTACACCGACATCGGCCTGGTCACCGCCGATCCGGACATCGGCGATGACGTGCACCAGATCTTCCAGCAACTGTCCGGACTCGCGCCGGAAATCCGGCTCAAGCGCCTGCTGCAATCGCCGTTCACGCTGCACGCCGGCGTGCTGGCGCGGATCGAACGCGAAGCCGGGCACGCACGCGCCGGCCGCGCCGCGCGCATCGTCGCCAAGATGAACGCGCTCAGCGAACCGGAAGTGGTGCGCGCGCTGTACCGCGCTTCGCAGGCCGGCGTCGAGATCGATCTCATCGTGCGCGGCGCCTGCTGCCTGCGGCCCGGCGTGCCGGGCGTCTCCGACAACATCCGCGTACGTTCGATCGTCGGTCGTTTCCTCGAGCATAGCCGCGTGTACTGGTTCGCCAACGGCGACGAACCGGAACTGTTCTGCGCCAGCGCCGACTGGCTGGAACGCAACCTGCTGCACCGGATCGAGGCTTGCTTCCCGATCCTCGACCCGGCGCTCGCGGAACGGGTGAAGTCGGAGACGCTGGACAACTACCTCGCCGACAACATCGAGGCCTGGGAACTGCAGGCGGATGGCGAATACCTGCGGCGTTCGCCCGGCCCCGGAGAGGCGGCGCATTCCGCGCAGGCGGCGTTGCTTGCGAAACTGTCCGCATGAACGACGCCGCGCGCCGGTCCCACAGCAGCACCATGCAGCCCGCGCTGCAGGACGGCGACCTGCTCGCCGCCGTCGACATCGGTTCCAACAGCTTCCACATGGTGGTCGCGCGCTACGTGCTCGGGCAGTTGCGCGTGGTCGACCGCCTGCGCGAGATGGTGCGCCTCGCGGAAGGCCTCGACGAGCGCGGCGGGCTGGCGCCGCAGGTGCAGCAACGCGCACTGGACTGCCTCGCGCGCTTCGGCCAGCGCATCCACGACATCCCGCCGCAGCGCGTGCGCGCGCTGGCGACCAACACCGTTCGCGCGCTGGCGCGGCCGCAGGCCTTCCTGGTGCCGGCGGAAACCGCGCTCGGGCACGCGATCGAAGTGGTGTCCGGCCGCGAGGAAGCGCGCCTGGTCTACCTCGGCGTCGCGCATGCGCAACCGCCGAAACCGGGGCAACGCCGGCTGGTGATGGACGTCGGCGGCGGTTCCACCGAATGCATCATCGGCAGCGGCTTCGATGCGATCGAACGCGAAAGCCTGCAGGTCGGTTGCGTCGCCAGCACGCGCCGCTTCTTCGGCGACGGCAAGCTCTCGCGCAAGCGCTGGAAGGAAGCGCTGGTGGAAGTCGGCGTCGAGTTCCAGCAGTTCGCCAGCGCCTACCGCAACGTCGGCTGGGACGAGGCGCTGGGTTCCTCCGGCACGCTCAAGCAGGTCGCCGAGGTCTGCGTGGCGATGAAGCTGACGAAAGGCTCGATCACCGCCGAGGCGTTGCCGCAGGTGCGCGAACGCCTGCTGCGCGCCGAGCGCATCGAAGCCATCGACCTGCCCGGCCTCTCCGATGATCGCCGCCCCATCATCGCCGGCGGCTTGCTGATCGTCGAGGCGGCGTTCTCCGCGCTCGGGCTCGCGCGCATGGCGGTGAGCAAGGCCGCGCTGCGCGAGGGCACGCTGTACGACATGCTCGGCCGCGGCGGCGCCGACGATCCGCGCGAGGCTTCGGTCGCGGCGCTGATGCAGCGCTACGGCATCGACGAGGCGCACGCCGCTCGGGTGGAAGCCACGGCGCTCATGCTGTTCGACCGCGTCGCCGGCGACTGGAAGCTCGATGCGGACGCGCGCCGCATGCTGGCCTGGGCCGCGCGCCTGCACGAACTCGGCCTCGCCATCGCGCACAGCCAGTACCAGCTACACGGCGCCTACGTGCTGCAGAACTCCGATATCGCCGGCTTCTCGCAACAGGAGCAGCAGGTGCTGGCGGCGCTGGTGCGAAGCCACCGGCGCAAGGTGCCGAACAAGGCCTTCGACGCGATCCCGGATCGACTCCTCGCCGACACCAAGCGCATCGCCGCGCTGCTGCGTCTCGCTGTGCTGCTGCACCGTTCGCACGAAGCGGCGGAACTTCCGGAACTGCGTGCCAGCGCGAAACGCGACCAGTTGTCGCTCACCCTGCCCGCGCGCTGGCTGGACCAGCGCCCGCTGCTGCGCGCGGATCTCGGCGGCGAACCGGCGGACATGGCCGGGCTCGGAATTGCGCTGGAGATTCGGGCGGATTGATCGGCCTTTTCCTTCTCCCCGCGCGCGGGGAGAAGGTGGCCGACAGGCCGGATGAGGGGCAAGCGCCACATCAGACTTCAGGACGCTGAGAGTGCGCTACGCTTGATCCCGACCTACGGAACGGGCCTTGGATACTCTCTATGCCTTGGTGGGCAACTTTATATTTCGTCTTCTTCGCCGGCTTTCTTGCGGCGTGGCTGAAAAGCGAATTCAAGGATCGGCCCGAGCGACCATACATGGCGATAGAGCTGATTTCCGAGATCTGTCTGATCGTCGTTGCTCTCGGTTATTGGTTAGCCCCTGTTCGATCCACCTTGGGTGCAGCATCCCCTTTCTTGTTTATTGCAGGGCTCGCCTGGCTGTTGGTTTCGAGTGAACGCGGCCGAAGGCAATACGAGCCTGACCCGGAACTCTCGCCCGGTTTCAACATAGCCTCTGTCGTCTTGGGTGTCGCACTTTATTGGCTTATCAGCGCACCGTTGCTTTATTGGGGCTTTTCCTATGGGATGCTTGGCCAGATCGCCAGCATCTGACGACTCGTTCAAGCTGGAGCCTTCGCCATGCGCACCCTCATCATCATCGCCATCGGCATCCTCGTCGGCCTGCTGACCATGTGGGTCATGCGCAAGGCTCGCAAATCGCCGCGCACTGCATTCCTGGCGTTCGCCATCCTCTGGCTCGCGTTCTGCCTGTACAACATGTGGGTCGGCGTGTCCTCCGCCGGTTACGCCGTCACCGAGGAACTGCCCTTCCTCGCGATCAACTTCCTCGTCCCGGTCGGCGTGGTGTTCGCCCTGCGCAAGCGGATCGGGCGCGCACACTAAATTCACGTGCGCAACGCCATCACGATCCGTCCGCTCGCCAGCGGCGACGCCCCCGCGTTGCACGCGGCGGTGCAGGCATCGATCGCATCGCTGTCGCACTGGTTCCCGTGGGCGCATGCCGGATATGCATTGTCCGATGCCGAAGCGCGCATCGCGCATTGCACGGCGGCCCGCGCGCGCGGCGAGGAATTCGCATTCGGCATCTTCGCCGCGGACGGCGAACTGCTGGGCTGCGTCGGCCTCAACCAGGTCAACCGCGCGCACCATTCCGCCAACCTCGGCTACTGGATCGGTGAAGCGCACCGTGGTCGCGGCATGGCGGCGGATGCGGCGAGGCAGGTCGCAACCACCGGGTTTGGCGAGCTCGGCCTGGTGCGCATCGAGATCGTCACCCTGCCCGACAACGCAGCCAGCCAGCGCGTGGCGCAGAAACTCGGCGCAACGCGTGAAGGCGAATTCCGCAACCGGCTGGTGGTGCGTGGCGAGCCCGCCGATGCGGTCGTATTCTCGCTGGTGCCCGGCGACCTGGAGCGCGCATGACGACCGATTCCGCCATCAACCTGCGCAACCAGCTCGCCAAGTTCTCCGAACACTGGTCGCCGCGCGTCGTCGCGGAGATGAACGACTACCAGTTCAAGCTGGCGAAGCTCCGGGGCGAGTTCGTCTGGCACGCGCACGAGGATACCGACGAGGTGTTCATCGTCGTTGAGGGCGAAATGACCCTGGAGTTCCGCGACAGGTCCGTACAACTCGCCGCCGGGGAAATGTACGTGGTGCCGAGGGGCGTCGAGCATCGTCCGGTCGCGGCGCGCGAGTGCTGCGTGATGCTGGTCGAACCCCGCGGCACGGTGAACACCGGCGACGCGGGTGGTGCGTACACGGCACCGAACGATGTCTGGGTCTGATCGGGGAACGATGTCTCCCATCCGGATCATCAGTGGCGGACAAACCGGCGCGGATCGGGCTGCACTGGATGCAGCGCTCTCCGCCGGCATCGAATGCGGTGGCTGGTGCCCCGAAGGCCGTCTAGCCGAAGACGGGCAAATCGCCGCTCTGTATCCGCTCGTCGAGCTCGTCGGCGGCGGTTACCGACAGCGCACCTTCAAGAACATCGAGGACAGCGATGGAACCGCTATTTCCTATTTCGATCGGCCGCGCGGCGGAACCGAACTGACGCTGGCGAAATGCATCAAGCTGTCGAAGCCGTACAAGCTCATCGACGCTTCGACGGTGGCTGCGAAACAGGCAGGTGAAATATTGCGGATATTCGTTGCTAACGCTGGAGTCAGGACGCTCAACGTCGCCGGTCCGCGCGAAAGCTCGGCGCCGGGGACATACGCGTTCGTCCATCAAACCGCCATGTTCTTCATCGAATCGCTGAAGAACCGCGCCTGACGACCGGAAACCTGCCCTCTTCCAACGATTGGCCCGCCGTCACCAGCGCGTCATCGCACTGACACCGCGGTTTCATCCGGCAAGGCCACGCTTCTGTGCACCCCTGCCAAAAGCCGGCGGAGAAGCGCATGCGCTACGCCATCGTCACCGAGACCTACCCGCCGGAGATCAACGGCGTCGCGCTCACCGTGCAGGCCAAGGAACAGGGGCTGCGGCTGCGCGGGCACGATGTCGAACTGATCCGCCCGCGGCAATCGCGCGGGCAAAAAGGCGTCGCGCACGAATTGCTGGTGCCCGGCCTGCCGATTCCCGGCTATCCGAGCATGCGCTTCGGCCTGCCCGCGCTGCGCACCTTGCGCAGGCATTGGGAAGCACAGCGGCCCGATGCGATCTACATCGCCACCGAAGGCCCGCTCGGCTGGTCCGCCCTGCGCACCGCGCGCAAGCTCGGGATCGCGGTGAGCACCGGCTTCCACACCCGCTTCGACGAATACACCCGCGATTACGGCGTCGGTTTCCTGCAACCGCTGGCGCTGGGCTGGATGCGCCGTTTCCACAACGCTTCCGACGCGACCCTGGTGCCGACCTGCGAACTCGCGGATTTCCTGCGCGGCGAACGCTTCAGCGACGTGGTGCACCAGCCGCGCGCGGTGGACACGCGGCGCTTCGAGCCGGCACGGCGCAGCACGGAACTGCGCTCCAGCTGGGGGCTGGGCGAACACGACCTCGCCGTGGTCTACCTCGGTCGCATCGCTGCGGAGAAGAACCTGCCGCTGGCGATCCGCGCCTTCCGGGAAATCGCGAAACAGCGCCCGGATGCGAAGTTCGTCTGGGTCGGCGAAGGACCGGAGCTTGCCGGCATCCGCGCCGAGAACCCGGACTTCGTGTATTGCGGGCTGCGCCGCGACGAAGACCTCGCCGCGCATTTCGCCAGCACCGACCTGTTCCTGTTCCCCAGCCATTCGGAAACCTTCGGCAACGTGACGCTGGAAGCCATGGCCAGCGGTGTGGCCACGGTCGCGTTCGATTACGGAGCCGCGAAGGAACACCTGGTCGACGGCGAGCACGGCGCAGCCATTGCCGGCGAGGACGACGACGCCTTCGTCGCCGCGGCCCTGCGCATCGCCGGAGACGACGCGTTGCGCCGGGCGATGGGCATCGCGGCGCGCGAAGCGGTGTCGAAGCTGCGGCCGGCGCAAGTGTCCGCGGATTTCGACGAACTGTTGCGGCGCATCGCCCGCGACCGGAGCGCACGCCATGCGCAACCGACCCCTGCCTGAGCGCATCGCGATGCAGGACGCGGGCTGGTGCCTGCGCAGCAACGGTTTGTGCGCGCACCGCGGCGCGCTGCGCTTCTTCGCCGCGATCAGCCGGCTCGGCGATGGACTGTTCTGGTACGCGCTGATGCTGGCGCTGGTCGCGGTCGACGGCCTGCACGGATTGCGCGTCTCCGCGCACCTCGCCGCGACCGGGCTCGCGACCTTGCTGCTGTACAAATCGCTGAAGCGCTGGACGCGGCGACCGCGGCCGTTCGCGCGCGACGGACGCATCCGTGCCTGGGTCGCGCCATTGGACGAATTCAGTTTTCCGTCGGGGCACACGCTGCACGCGGTCGCGTTCACCCTGGTCGCACTGGCCTATTACCCATTGCTCGCGTGGCTGCTGGTGCCCTTCAGCGCCAGCGTCGCCGCGTCGCGCGTGGTGCTCGGCCTGCACTATCCCAGCGACGTGCTGGCCGCGACCGCGATCGGCAGCACGCTGGCGGGCGTGTCGCTGTGGCTTGTGCCTGGCGCGACGTTGCTGGGTTGAACGCGAACCGGAAACGAAAGGCCCCGGCATGCCGGGGCCTTTCGATGCACTTTCCGGGCATTCAGATCAACTCGATTGCGTAGGAAATCTCGTCGGTGGTGATGCCGGTGTTCGGCGGCAGGATGCAGGTGACCGAAGCCGGATGCGGGAACAGGATCCCGCCGCCATCCCCGGCCGCGGTCCACGTGATCTGGTTCTCGGCGCCTGGCCCGATCGCGACCGACTTCGGGTAATACGTCGCGGGCGAGCTCGACCTGCCGATCACCGCGGTGCAGCTGAGGGTGGATGGCACCGAATTCTGGTTGTGCAGGGAAATCGTGAGCGAGGTGATGCCGGCCGAGGTCTTGTCGCTCATCAATCCGCAGGTGACCCAGACGCTGTTGGTACCCAGGTTGTCGAGCGAAAGCGCCTTCGCCCGGGTGCTGGATGCGACGCTGGGATCGGTGATCTGGCAATTGCCGGCGGCATTGCTGATGTTCGTCGCGAACAGGTCGAGGGCATGGCTGGACCCGGGAACGGACAAGGCTGCCACGAAAGCCGCGAGCGCGGCGTACCGCAACTTCGAATCGTACATGGCGTACTCCCCTGGAATGGACGGATGCGGGCGGGAACGAACAACTCTCCATTGCCCCTGCCCGCAGGTTCGTGGCTACGCCCGGAAATGTTCATCGCTCGTGAAGAAAAACGGCTTCCCGCCAAAAAGACCGCATAAGCCGTTGATGCGAAAAACGTCGGTAATAATTCACATTCCATCGCGCGTTGCCCGATCCGTGACAGGATTCGCAATCCGTTTTCGCACGCGAATTGCGGATCGACCCGCCGTTCGCGAATCCGCTCCGTGACGCGCATCGCATTCCTGTCGTAGCACGAATCCAGATAGATCCGATCCCGGAAACCGATGCACGAACGCGATCGCGCGACAGCACGCGGACTTCATTGCCGCACCGACACCTGGTACCAGTCGACCTTGCGCGTGGCGACCATGATCGCGGCGAGGATCGCGAACAGCAGGCCCGCGCCCAGCACCAGTGCGTTGTCCTCCGACACCAGCAGGCCGTACAGCGCGGCATACAGCAGGCCGAGCATCGCGGCGAAACCGAAGCCGCGCACGCGGCTGCGCAACACCGCACCGAGGTAGAAGCCGATCAGCCCGACGCAAGCCACCGCGGCGGCGAGATAGGCCCAACCGAAGGCGATATGCTCGGACAGGCTGAGCAGCAGCAGGAAGAAGATCGCCAGCGCGAGCCCGACCAGCGCGTACTGGATGGGGTGGATCGGCAACTGCTTGATCGTCTCCAGCATGAAGAAGCCGGTGAAGGTCAGCAGCACGAACAGCAGGCCGTATTTCGTCGCGCGATCGACCTTCGAGTAAAGGTTCACCGGCTCGACCAGCGACAGGCCGATGGCATCGGCGTGCTTGTCGCCTCCCGCGCGGTACTGCGCCTGCGCGTTGCTGGCGAGCGAGGACACGTCCCATTCGGCATGGAAACCCTTGGCATCGATGCGATGCGCGCGCGGGAGGAAATCGCCGTTGAATTGCGGATGCGGCCACGGCGAATCGAGTTCGACATGGTTGTCGTCGGCCAACGGCACGATCGAGAGCGCCTCGGTCCCGCGCAGCGCGAACTGCAGCCGCAGCGGGAACGCGATGCGCCCATCGGCGCCGGTTCCGTCCGCCAGCATCGCGTGCACGCCGCCACCGTCGTGGCCGGGCTGGCCCTGCAGCACCTGTGTTGAACGGCCCGCGACCTGCAGCGTCGGTGCCCCGACCAGGCCGCGCACGTCGCCGATGCCGAAGTCGATCCATGGCGTACCCAGCGTACGCGGCTTCGCCGGATCGACCGCGGGAAGCTGCACGTCGAACGCCGCATCCAGCGTGGACTGCAGGTCGTAGACGCGCACTTCGTGCAGGCCGAGCTTGCGGATCGACGGTTTGACCTGTCCTTGCAGTTGCAGCGTCTTCGGGAAAAACTTCCACGTGCGGTCCTGCTGGCGTAGCTGCTTGTGCAGCACGCCATTCGCATCGCGCTCCTCGACTTCGACGGTTTCCGCGTACGGCACCACCAGCACCGGCCCGGCGATGTTCTGCGCGCCGGCGTAGCTGCGGGTTACCTCTTCCACCGCCTGCTGGCGGAATTGCTGGCGTTCGGAAATGGTGCCGCGGATCATCGCCAGCGGCAGCAGGATCGCCAGCGTCAGGAACAACACGATCGCGAATTTCAGCGCAAGGCGCATGGCCGCATCTCCGGTGGTGGTGCGGAGATGCTCGCGCCGCGGGACGTGCGGGCGATGGCGCGACGGTGAAGTGGCGGTGAAGCTCTGTGGGAGCGGCTTTAGCCGCGACTGCTTTTCCGGCTGGATTCATCGCGGCTAAAGCCGCTCCCACAAAAAAACCGATCAGGCCGAGGGAATGGACAATGCGGCAACGGTACCGCCGCCCTCGCGTTCGCTTAGCTCGACGCGGCCGTCGTGCAACGATGCGACCTGGGCCACGAACGGCAGGCCGAGGCCGCTGCTGCGGCTGCCGCCATCCGGGCGCGGCAGCGAATAGAAGCGTTCGAACACGCGTTCGCGCGCGTAATCGGGAACGCCCGGGCCACGGTCGGCGATTTCGAAGCGGACTTCGTCGCCTTCGCGCGATACGCGAGCTTCGACCACCGATCCGCGCGGCGCGAAATCCAGCGCGTTGTCGAGCAGGTTGACCAGCGCCTGCCGCATCAGGAACGGATCGCCTTGCACGACGCAAGCATTCGCCGCATCGACCCGCAATTCGATCCCGCTTGATTCCGCACGCTGGCGCAGCGCATCCGCGGCTTCGTGCAACAGCGACGCAACCCCGATCCGCTGCGGCTGCTCGATCATCCGCCGATGCTCCACCGCGGCCAGCGCCAGCAGCTTGTCCACCATCTGCGCCATGCGCTCGCCCTGCGCGCGGATGCTGGCGACGAAGCGCGCGCGATCGGCCTCGGGCAACGGCTGCTCGAGCAGTTCGCTCGCGCCGCGGATCGCGGCCAGCGGGCTCTTCAGTTCGTGGGTCAGCGCGTGCACGTACTGTTCGACGTACTGCTTGCCCTCGAGTTTCTCGCGCATGTCGTGCAGGGCACGACCGAGGTCGCCGAACTCGCCGGCGGCGCGCGGCTGCGGCGCACGTTCGCCCGCGGCCACCGCATCGGCGTAGCGGCGCAGCGTGCCGAGCTGGCGCGACAGCCACCACGCCGCAAACAAGCCGATCAGCAGCGCCGCGCCCATCAGCACGAAACCCCAGCGCGCAATGATGTTCTGGCTGCGCGCGATGAACGGCGCCATCGCGCGGTTGGGCTTGGCCACGGTGAGCACGCCGACGATCTTTCCACCGTTGTCGTAGATCGGTGCGGCGACATGCATCACCGTGCTGTTTTCGTCGTTCGGATCATCGCGGGTGGAACGCGCGCCGTACTGGCCGCGCAGAGTGCGATACACGTCGTTCCAGCGCGAATTGTCGCGACCGAGGTCCCTGCCTTCGGAATCGAACACCACGATGCCGCGCGCGTCGACGACGGTGACGCGGAAGCCGCCGCGGTCCTTGGCGAAGCCCCAGACGTCGGCACCGACCTTGCGCGTGGAAACTTGCTTCACCCTTTGCGCGAAACGGCCGTCGGCGATGCGCCCGGCGAGCATGTCGTCGGTCGCGAGTTCCGCCAGGGTATTGGCGGTGTCGATCAGCGTGCCTTCCATCGCCTGGCGCACGCCCGGCTTGACCTGTTCGACGAAGACCTTGCCCACCAGCAGCGCCGCCAGCGCGACGATCAGGAAGTAGCCGAGCAGCACGCGCAGGCCGATGCGCATCGTTCATCCTTCCGTGTGCACGGAGTAACCGAGCCCGCGCACGGTACGGATCGGATCGGCGTCCGGCGCGATCGCGCGCAGTTTCGCGCGCAGCGTCTTCACGTGCGTGTCCACGGTGCGTTCGCCGGTATCGAGCGCATCGCCCCAGACGCGATCCATCAGCTTCGCGCGTTCCAGCACCGCCCCGGGGCGCGCCAGCAGCGTTTCCAGCAGGCCGCATTCGTAGCGCGTGAGCTCGAGCAGCACGCCATCGAAACGGATGCGATGGCCGGCGGCATCGAGGTCGAAGCGCCCGAGCCGACGCCAGCCGTCGTCCGCAGGCGCGCTGCGGCGCAGGCGCGCGCGGACCCGCGCCACCAGTTCGCGCGGGGAAAAGGGTTTCGACATGTAATCATCGCCGCCGAGTTCCAGCCCGAGCACGCGGTCGGCTTCGCCGTCGCGCGCGGTCAGGAACAGCACCGGCACCTCGCTTTCCGCGCGCAATTCGCGGCAGACATCGAAGCCGTTGCGGTCCGGCAGGCCGACGTCGAGGATCACCAGGTCGACGCCGCCGCGACGCAACCGCGGCAGCACCTCGCCGCCCAGCAACACGTGCTCGGCCGCGAGGCCCTCCGCACGCAGCGCGTACAGCACGGTTTCGGCGATGGCGGTTTCGTCCTCGGCCAGCAGGATCGTCGGCATGCCGGCATCGTAGCCGACGCGGCGGCGGCGTTTGCGTGGCCGGCGTGAAGCAGGAGCGCACCGAGGCCACGGGCCGAGGGGCGTGATCCCGCGAGCAATTAGAATCCCCGCATGAACTACCGCCACGCCTTCCATGCCGGCAACCACGCCGACGTTCTCAAGCATGTCGTGCTGCTGGCGCTGTGCGAGGCGCTGGTGGCGAAACCGGCGGCCTGCTTCGCACTCGATACCCACGCCGGGCGTGGCCTGTACCGGCTCGAAGGCGAGGAAGCACGACGTACCGGCGAAGCGGACGCAGGCGTCGCCCGACTTCGAACCGGCGTCGATCCCGCCGTCGATCGCTACCTCGACGCCATCGCCGCCTGCCGGGCCGCGAACGGCGACGACGCCTACCCGGGCTCGCCGTGGTTGCTCGCGCATGCCCTGCGCGCACGGGACCGCATCGCCTGTTGCGAACTGCAACCGCAGGAAGCCGCGGCGCTGAAGGCGAATTTCGCCGGCGACGCGCGCGTCGCGGTACATGCGCGCGACGGCTACGTGGCGATCAAGGCGTTGCTGCCGCCGAAAGTGGATGGCGAGCGATTCGCGCGCGGACTGGTGCTCATCGACCCGCCCTTCGAGGCGCAACTCGCGGAATTCGACGCCGCCTTCGCCGCGCTGCGCGAAGGCCTCGCGCGCTGGCCGCAGGCGACGTTCGCGCTGTGGTACCCGATCAAGCAGCGCCGGGACTTGCAGCCAATGCTGCGCGAGGCGGCGACCTTGCCGGCGAAGTCTTCCTTGTTCGCGGAATTGCTGGTGCGCCCCGACGATTCGCCGCTGCGCATGAACGGCTCGGGGATGCTGCTGCTCAATCCGCCGTTCGGCATCGAATCGCGCCTGTCCGCGACGCTTGCCGCGCTGCGCGCGATGCTCGTGGAAGGTGGGGGCCGAGGCGACGCGCGCATCGCCTGGGCGAAGCCGCGCGACTGACGCGGCGCATCGTCATTCCGCGCCCGGCGCTTCCGGCTCGAAGAAACTCCAGCGCACTTCGGGGAATTCCGCCTTCACCGCGCGTTCGACCGCGGTGATCTGCCGCAGCAACAGCGCTGCATCGCGTTCCTCGCGCATCCGCGCCTGCACCGACAGCATCACCCGGTCGCCGAGCTGCAGGCTGATGATGTTGATCACTTCGGCGATTTCTGGCCGCTGGCGCAGGAAATCGCGCAGGGCCCGTTCGCGTTCCGGATCCATGCCCTGCCCGACCAGCAATGCCTTGACCTCGACCGCGACGAACACCGCCACCACCACCAGCAGCGCGCCGATGGCCAGCGTGCCGATCGCGTCCCACGCCGGGTTGCCGGTGAATACCGACAGCAGCACCGCGGCCAGCGCGAAGACCAAGCCGAGCAGCGCGGCCAGGTCCTCGCCGAAGATCACCACGAGTTCGGCCTGGCGGCTGGCGTGGAACCACTGCCACAGCGAACGCCCGCTGCGCGCGCGCGCCACTTCCTGCAGGCAGGCGCGCATCGAGACGCCCTCGGCGACGATGGCGAAGACCAGCACGCCCACCGCCCACCACCACTGGCGCAGCGGTTCCGGGTGCGCGAGCTTGTGCCAGCCTTCGTACAGCGAATACAGGCCGCCGACGGTGAACAGCATCAGCGCCACGAGGAACGACCAGAAATAGATCGCCTTGCCCTGCCCCAGCGGGTGTTCGGGCGATGCCTCGCGGCGTGCCTGGCGCATGCCCAGCAGCAACAGCAACTGGTTGCCGCAATCGGCCAGCGAATGCACGGTTTCCGCCAGCATCGCGCTGGAGCCGGTGAAGAACGCGGCCACGCCCTTGGCGCAGGCGATGGCGAAATTGGCGCCGAGCGCGAACACGATCGCGCGGTTGGAATCGCCGTTGCCGGCCATGGTCGGGGGGATCGTCGCGTGGAGCGCGGCAGTTTAGCAATCGCGCGCGGGATATCCGTCAAGCAAGTCTTAACCTTGTCCATGGCAGCATGTCCGGATGGTCGCCCGCAACCGCCTTCCCCCCTGGCACGAAGAACTCCGGCTGCGCAATGGCCGCCGGGTGCTGGTTCGCCCGATCCGTCCCGAGGACGCCGACCCGTTGCGCGCGGCGTTCCCGCTGCTGCAACCAGAGGAAGTGCGCCAGCGTTTCCTGCACGCGATGTCGGAATTGAGCCCGGCCATGGCCGAACGCCTGACCCGGCCGGACCCGAAGGGCGAATTCGCGCTGGTCGCCGCGGAACCGCTACCGCCGGGCGAAGCCCTGGTCGGCGCGGTCGCGCGCGCGGCCATCAATCCCGGCACCCGCGACGCGGAATTCGCGATCCTCGTCAGCCACTACCTCACCGGCATGGGCCTGGGCCGGCACCTGATGCGGCGGCTGGTGCGCTGGGCCAAGGGTCGCCGGCTGGAACGCCTCTACGGCGACGTGCTCGACCACAACCACCCGATGATCTCGCTGGCCGAATCGCTGGACTTCAAGCGCGAAGCCTCGCCCGACCAGCCTTCGCTGGTGCGCATGGTGCTGCAACTGCGCGCACCGCATCCGCATTGAACATGCCGCACTGAGCGGTCGCCTGCCACGTCGAGCGGCGGGCTTCGCTTAAAATCGCGAGTTCGATGTCGAACCCCACTTCCTTCATTCCGGTCCTGCCTTCGGGCGGACACCGCCGCGCCTGGTGGCGTTCGCCCGGCTCGTCCTCGGCGCTGGCCTGGGCGGTGGTCGCAGCCGCGCGCGCGCATGCCGGCCCGCTGCTGCTGGTGCTCGCCGACAACCACGCCGCGGACCGGCTGGAAACCGACGTGCTCACCTTGCTCGGCGACGATGCATCGCTGCCGGTCGTGCATTTCCCGGATTGGGAAACCCTGCCCTACGACCAGTTCAGCCCGCATCCGGAAATCGTCTCGCGCCGGCTCGCGGCATTGCAGCGACTGCCGACGCTGAAACGCGGCGTGGTGATCGTGCCGGTGGCGACGCTGATGCAGCGCCTGCCGCCGACCAGCTACATCGCCGGCAACAGTTTCGATGTCGCGGTCGGGCAGAAACTCGATCTCGACGCCGAACGCCTGCGCCTGCAGGCCGGCGGCTACCGGCTGGTGCCGCAGGTACTCGATCCCGGCGATTACGCGATCCGCGGCGGCCTGCTCGACGTGTTCCCGATGGGCGCCGACGAACCCTATCGCGTGGAATTGCTCGACGACGAAATCGATTCGATCCGCGCCTTCGATCCGGAAACGCAGCGCTCGCTCGACAAGGTCGATGCGGTGCGCATGCTGCCAGGTCGCGAAGTGCCGCTGGACGAGATGTCGACGAAACGCGCGATGGAAGCCCTGCGCGACCGCTTCGACATCGACACCCGGCGCAGCGCGCTGTTCCAGGACCTGAAGGCCGGGCTCGCGCCGGCCGGCATCGAAGCCTGGATGCCGCTGTTCTTCGACAAGACGGCGACATTGTTCGATTACCTCGGCGCGAACACGCTGCCGCTGCTCGGCGATGGCCTCGGCGCCGCGGCGGACCATGCTTGGGCGCAGGCGGGCGAACGCTACGAACAACGCCGCCACGACATCGAACGCCCGCTGCTGCCGCCGACGGAGCTGTGGCTGTCGCCGGAAACCCTGCGCGAGCGTTTCAACGCGCAGCCCTGCATCGAGGTCTGCGCCAAGGACCATCCGCGCTACGCCGAAGCGCATGGCACCGGCACCCAACCGGCGCCGGAATTGCCGCTGGCACCACGCGGTCAACCGGCGGGCGACGCGATCCGCAGCTTCCTCGCCAGCTATCCCGGCCGCGTGCTCGTCGCCGCCGATTCCGCCGGCCGCCGCGAAGCGCTGCTGGAGGTGATGGCCGCGGCTGAACTGAAGCCGGCGGTCGTCGCGGATTTCCAATCCTTTGCTTTTGCTCGTCATTCCGGCGAAAGCCGGAATCCAGCTCTCGATTCCGAAACGCAAAAACTGGGTCCCGGCTTTCGCCGGGATGACAGCATCAACTTCGCCATCACCGTCGCTCCCTTCGACGACGGCTTCGCCCTCGATGCGCCGCAACTCTGCGTGCTCACCGAGCGCGAGCTGTTCCCCGAACGCGCATCGCAGCCGCGCCGTCGGAAACGCGCGGGTCGCGAACCCGAAGCGATCATCCGCGACCTCGGCGAACTCGCCGAAGGCGCGCCGATCGTGCACGAGGACCACGGCGTCGGCCGCTACCGCGGGCTGGTGACGCTGGAAGCCGGCGGCATTTCCGGCGAATACCTCGACATCGAATACGCCAAGGGCGACCGCCTGTACGTGCCGGTCGCGCAACTGCACCTGGTCGCGCGCTATTCCGGCGCCTCGGCCGAGACCGCGCCGCTGCATTCGCTCGGCGGCGAGCAGTGGGCGAAGGCGAAGAGGAAGGCCGCGGAGAAAGTCCGCGACGTCGCCGCGGAACTGCTCGACATCCAGGCGCGGCGCATGGCGCGCGCGGGACTCGCGCTGGAGACGGATCGCGCGCTGTACGAACCGTTCGCGGCCGCGTTCCCGTTCGAGGAAACCCCCGACCAGCACGCGGCGATCGAGGCAGTGATCCGCGACCTCGCCAGTTCGCAACCGATGGATCGCGTGGTCTGCGGCGATGTCGGCTTCGGCAAGACCGAAGTCGCGGTACGCGCCGCGTTCGTCGCCGCGACGGCGGGCAAGCAGGTCGCGGTGCTGGTGCCGACCACGCTGTTGGCCGAACAGCATTACCGCACCATGCGCGACCGCTTCGCCGACTGGCCACTGAAGGTGGAAGTGCTGTCGCGCTTCAAGACCAAGAAGGAAATCGAGGCCGAACTGGTCAAGCTCGCCGAAGGCAAGATCGACGTCATCGTCGGCACCCATCGCCTGCTGCAGAAGGACGTGCGCTTCAAGGACCTTGGCCTCGTGATCGTCGACGAGGAACAGCGCTTCGGCGTGCGCCAGAAGGAAGCGCTGAAGGCGCTGCGCGCGAACGTACACCTGCTCACGCTCACCGCGACGCCGATCCCGCGCACGCTGAACATGGCGATGGCGGGATTGCGCGACCTCTCGATCATCGCCACACCACCGGCGCACCGGCTCGCGGTGCAGACGTTCGTCACCGCCTGGGACGACCAGCAGTTGCGCGAAGCCTTCCAGCGCGAACTCGGCCGCGGCGGCCAGGTGTATTTCCTGCACAACGACGTCGAGAGCATCGGCCGCATGCAGGCGCAGCTCGAGGCGCTGGTGCCGGAGGCGCGCATCGGGATTGCACATGGGCAGATGCCCGAACGCGAGCTGGAGCGGGTGATGCTCGATTTCCACAAGCAGCGCTTCAACGTGCTGCTGTGCTCGACCATCATCGAATCCGGCATCGACATCCCGAACGCGAACACCATCATCATCGAGCGCGCCGACCGCTTCGGCCTCGCGCAATTGCACCAGCTGCGCGGCCGCGTCGGCCGTTCGCACCACCGCGCCTACGCCTACCTCGTCGTGCCCGACCACCGCAGCATCACCGCCGACGCGCAGAAGCGGCTGGACGCGATCGCATCGATGGACGAACTCGGCGCGGGCTTCACCCTGGCGACGCACGACCTGGAAATCCGCGGCGCCGGCGAACTTCTGGGCGAAGACCAGTCCGGGCAGATGGCCGAAGTCGGCTTCAGCCTCTACACCGAACTGCTGGAACGCGCGGTCAAGTCGATCAAGGCCGGCAAGCTGCCGGACTTCGATGCCACCGAGCACCGCGGCAGCGAGGTGGAACTGCACGTGCCGGCGCTGATCCCCGAGGATTACCTGCCCGACGTGCACGCGCGCCTGACGCTGTACAAGCGCATCAGCGGTGCGCGCGATGCGGACGAACTGCGCGAGCTGCAGGTCGAGATGATCGACCGCTTCGGCCTGTTGCCGGATGCAGCCAAGCACCTGTTCGCCATCGCCGAACTGAAATTGCAGGCGACCGTGCTCGGCATCCGCAAGCTCGTGCTCGGCGCGGAAGGCGGGCGATTGCAGTTCGAGGCGAAACCCAACGTCGATCCGATGACCGTGATCCGCCTGATCCAGGGCCAGCCGAAGCATTACAAAATGGATGGTCCGGACAAACTGCGGATTTCGCTCGACCTGCCGGATGCGGCGACGCGCTTCAACGCCGCACGTGGCCTGCTGACTGCACTCGCGACCAATTAAAATCGTCATTCCGGCGAAAGCCGGAACCTAGCTCTGGATGCCGAAACCCAAAAGACTGGGTCCCGGCTTTCGCCGGGATGACGGAACAAGGGGAATCGGATGGCTCGCGAAATCCCGACCTGGAACCACAACGCCGCCGAGCTGCGCAAGCTGCAAAGCGAACTTGCGGGTGAGGTCTCGCTGCGCGATGGCTTCGCGAAGCCGCTGCGCACCATCGCCGGGTTCGACGTCGGCTTCGAGGACGAAGGCGCGACAACCTGTGCAGCAGCCGTGTTGCTTGACGCCAACATACGCGAAGTCCTCGACCAACAGGTCGCGCGCCTACCGACGGCGATGCCCTACATCCCCGGCCTGCTGAGTTTCCGCGAACTGCCGGCGTTGTTCGCCGCGCTGGAGATGCTGAAGGCGAAGCCCGACCTCGCCTTCGTCGACGGCCACGGCATCGCGCATCCGCGCCGGCTCGGCATCGCCGCGCATTTCGGCGTCGCGACGGGATTGCCGAGCATCGGCGTGGCGAAGAAGATCCTGATCGGCGAAGCGCGCATGGCCCTGCACGACATGCGCGGCGCGTTCACGCCCTTGCGCGACAAGAGCGAGCAGATCGGCTGGCTGCTGCGCAGCAAGGTGGGTTGCCTGCCGCTGATCGTTTCCCCAGGGCACAAGGTGGCGATGGCATCCGCGCCGGAACTGGTGATGCGCTACGTCACCACGTATCGCTTGCCGGAACCGACACGCCTCGCAGATCGGATTGCGTCGAGGCGGGATCGATCATCCGATTGACCGAGTTGGATTTGCAGGCGCAGTATCAATCACCTTTCGGCCAAGACAGCCATATCCATGCGCTTTGGCATACTGGCGGTATCTATCGGTCTTTTGTGCGGCTGCTCACAGCAACCGTACTATCTTGATTGCTATCCGAATCCGAAATCCGAAAAGAATCTGAGTAAGGAAGAAAAGCTGGCGTTGGAGGATGCGAAGACAAGAACTTGGAAAGGCTGTCATGAAACGATTTGGCAATGCGCCTACTCGGTCGCACCAAGCAAAGATGGAAAGAACATTGTTGTCGGCATGGACACGGCAACTCCAAACGAGGAGGCGAAGTCATGCGTGAGCGCCCCCGGAATGGGAGCTTTCTATCTTTACGATTTGGACGGCCGCTTTGTCAGGCGTCTGCTTTCTCTTTAGGGAGCCAGCGTGGTTTCGCTTTTGACGTGGCTTTACATGCGTCATGTAGCCTGACTGCTCTTTCAGACCGGAACTCCCCATGCGCCTGCTGACTACCCTCGCCTTCCTCGCCCTCGCCGCCTGCACCACCGCGCCGGCCTCGCCCGCGGCGGATGCGAACACCGTCGCCGACGGCAGCACCATCACCCTCGCGCCCAGCCAATCCGCACAACTCGCCGACAACAGCCGCCTCGACTACATCAAACTCAACGGCGATTCCCGCTGCCGCCCCGACGTCCAATGCGTCTGGGCCGGCGATGCCACCATCGCCATGCGCTGGACACCGGCGAACGCGATGACCGCGCAGGACTTCGTCCTGCACACCAACCTCGATCCCAAATCCTTCGACGCCAACGGCCGCACCATCACCCTGCAAGCGCTCGAACGCGGCGACGCGCCCAAGGCCACGCTGCAGGTCCAATAATTCCCTCTCCCCTTGAGGGAGAGGGTGGCCGACTGCGGGCGCAGGAGCGCCCGCGAACAGCGAAGCTGGCCCGAAGGGCGAGCGCCATGGATGGCGCGAGTTACGCGGGTGAGGGGCGAATCCCGCGAGATTTTGTCGCGACTGAAGTCGCTCCCACAGGAGCAGTCGCGGTCAAGCCCGCTCCTACAACAGCGGGTTATGCTCCGCTCGCAGGCCGGGCGTCCGGCCATCGGGGAGCGACACATGAAGCGATTCGCAGCGGAATTCCTGGGAACGTTCTGGCTGGTGCTCGGCGGTTGCGGCAGCGCCGTGCTCGCCGCCAACTTCGGTGGCGACGGCAACCCGCTCGGCATCGGCCTGCTCGGCGTGTCGCTGGCCTTCGGCCTCACCGTGCTCACCGGCGCCTACGCTTTCGGCCACATCTCCGGCGCGCACTTCAACCCGGCGGTGAGTTTCGGGCTGTGGGCCGGCGGCCGCTTCCCCACCCGCGACCTCGTGCCTTACATCGTCGCGCAGGTGCTCGGCGCCATCCTCGCCGGTTTCATCCTGTTCCAGATCGCCAGCGGCGCGCCGGGCTTCGCCATCGACCCGAACGCGGCCGGCGCATTCGCCACGAATGGCTTTGGCGCGCGTTCGCCCGGCGGCTACGGCATGGCCGCGGCGGTGTTGTGCGAAATCGTGATGACCGCGATGTTCATCGTGGTGATCATGGGCGCGACCCACCGCAAGGCTCCCGCCGGGTTCGCGCCGATCGCGATCGGCCTCGCGTTGACGCTGATCCATTTGATCAGCATTCCGGTGACGAACACCTCGGTGAACCCGGCGCGTTCCACCGGCGTCGCGCTGTTCGCCGGTTCCGGCGCGATTTCGCAACTGTGGGTGTTCTGGGTCGCGCCGATCGTCGGCGGCATCATCGGCGGCCTGATCTACAAATGGCTGGGCCCGGATCGCCCGGACGTCGTCGGCGACCAGCGCTGAGATAATTGTCGATTGCCATCCCCTCTCCCCTCGTGGGGTAAGCGGGGATTTCGAGCAGCGAAGCTGCGAGCCCGCGAACGCCCGTCGGCATGCAGGCCGACGGGCCGGGGCGTGGTGGCCGCAGGCCAGGAGAGGGGCGATTATCTCGCCACGCTGCGCGGCTTGATCGCGCGCGCGCGGTTGCGCCGGTACACCCACACCGTCGCCGGTGGCACGTTGCGCAGCACGAAGGCGCCGTGGCGCGCGATGAGGCCGAGTTCGTCGCGCAGTTCGTCGCGCACCGGCGACAGCGGCCCGTAGGTGAACTGCACCAGCGCACCGTCCGGGCGCAGGCATTCGAACGCCGCGCGCAGGATCCGCGCCTGCGCCTCGCGTTCCATCGCCAGCAAGCCGAGGCCGGAGACGATCGCATCGGCCGGGCCGGCGTCGAGGTAGCCGGATTCGCGCGCCAGCCGCGGCAGTTCCGCGGCATCGCCGAGCGCCACGCGCACCTCCGGGAATTCGATCCTCAATTGCGCCTGCAACGCGGCGTTCAATTCGACCACCAGCAATCCCGCATCCGGAATGCCGGAGGCGAGAAGCGCGCGGGTGACGGCGCCGGTGCCGCCGCCGAGCTCGATCACGCGGCGGGCGCCATCGGGCAACTCGGCGAGGATCGCGGCCACGAGCTCCGTGCCCGAGGGCGCGACGGCCGCCGTCCGCCGCGGGTTGCGCAGCCATTGCGCGAAGAAGCGAAGTCGATCGCGGTAATGCGGGGGCATGCGTCGGTTCCGTGGTCAGGCCGCGATCATGCGCGCGCGTCGATGGCGGTTTCGTGAAGCGCGGCGATGCGCCATGCGCGGTGGATGCGCGGGTTGCGCGCGAAATCCGGCGGAATGGTCGAGGCGGAGATGTCATCGACCCCGGCGAATTGCGCAATCGCGGCTTCGTCCAGCCTGAAGCGGCGGAAGTTGTTGGAGAAATACAGCACGCCGCCCGGCGCGAGCCGCGCCACGATGGCGCGCAGCAGGCGCACGTGGTCGCGTTGCACGTCGAAGTCGTCGGCGCGCTTGGAATTGGAGAAGGTCGGTGGGTCGCAGAACACCACGTCGTATTCGCCGCGGTCAAGCTCGATCCAGCGCAATGCGTCGGCCTGGACGATGCGATGCCGGGTGCCGCCGATGGAATTCTCGCGCAGGTTGTCGGCCAGCCATTCGAGGTAGGTCGCCGACAGGTCGACGCTGGTGGTCTCCGTCGCGCCCTGCACCGCCGCCTGCACCGTGGCCGCGCCGGTGTAGCAGAACAGGTTGAGGAAACGCTTGCCGCGGGATTCGAGCGCCATGCGCGCGCGCAGCGGGCGATGGTCGAGGAACAGGCCGGTGTCGAGATGGTCGAACAGGTTGACCTTGAGCTTCGCCGCGCCTTCCTCGACCGTGAGGAACTCGCCGCGATGGTCGAGGTTGCCGTATTTGGAACCGCCCTTGCCGGTGCTTCGGGTCTTCACCGCGACGCGCTCGCGCGGAATCTCGAATACTTCGCGCAGCGCGGACAGAAATTCGTTGAGCCGCTTGCGCGTGGTCGCCTCGTG
Source organism: Lysobacter lycopersici (assembly GCF_007556775.1). Taxonomy (GTDB): domain Bacteria; phylum Pseudomonadota; class Gammaproteobacteria; order Xanthomonadales; family Xanthomonadaceae; genus Pseudoluteimonas; species Pseudoluteimonas lycopersici. Next base: position 179,078 of record NZ_CP041742.1, on the reverse strand, counting down.
AATCTCGGCCGGCGCGGCGTATTCCTGCACGTGCAGCCAGGTGTCGTCGCCGATGGTGGTGTACACATCGACCGCGCAGGCGTATTCGGGAATGTCGGCGTCGTAGGCGCGGAAGCAGGCCACGCCGTCCTGCTGGCGCCAGCGCTTGAGTTTGTCGAGGTTCTTGCGCAGCCGGTTCGCGACCATCCGCGCGCCATCCGACAGCTCGCGCGGTGCGGCGGACTCGCGCATGGGCGGCGCGACCGGATCGCAGACGATCAGGCTGCATTCGATCGGGCCGTTGAACAGCTGGTAGCGCTTGTTCGCGCGCAGGCCGGTGGCTTTCGCCAGTTCGAAATCGCCGCACAGCAGGCTCGCGCGCCAATCGGGCGCCGCACGTTTCAACGCGTCGCCTAGCGCGCGATACAAGGCGGGATCGGCGGCGAGGCGCGCGTCGTAGGGCGGGTTGCACACGACCACGCCGCGCGGATTCTCCATCGCGGGAAGGTCGGCGACATCACGCACCGCGAAATCGATGTCGGTTTCGACGCCGGCCGCGCGTGCATTCGCCTGCGCGATGCGGATCGCGTGCGGATCGAGGTCGCTGCCGTGGATGCAGGGCCGCAGCGCGGCAAGTCCGCGCGTGGCGCGTTCGCGCGCTTCGGCCAGCAATGCGTTCCATGCTTCGACATCGAAACCCAGCCAGCGTGTCGGCATTGCGCGTTCGAAACGCTGCAGGTTGGGCGCGACGTCCGCGGCCATCAGCGCGCCTTCGATCAGCAACGTGCCGCTGCCGCACATGGGATCGAGCAGATCGCCGCCTTCGGCATGGGTCTGCGGCCAACCGCCGCGCAGCAACACCGCCGCGGCGAGGTTTTCCTTGAGCGGTGCTTCGCCCTGCGCGCCGCGCCAGCCGCGGCGATGCAAAGGCCCGCCGCCGAGGTCGATGGACAGCGTCGCCCTGCCCTTGCGGATGACGAGGCTGATGCGCACATCCGGGGATTCGACATCGACATCGGGCCGTTCGCCGGTCGCGTCGCGCAGCACGTCGACCACCGCGTCCTTGACCCGCTGCGCGGCGTAACGCGCATGGGTGATCGCGGAACCGGAGACGTGCGCATCGACCGCGATGCTGTATCCGCTGGCGACGTGCCGCGTCCAGTCGATTTCGGCGACGCCGGCGTACAACGCGTGTTCGTCGCCGCAGTCGAATTCAGAAATCGGCCAGAGCACGCGGCTCGCGAGCCGCGACCACAGTACCGCGCGTTGCGCATCACGCAATTCGCCCTCGACGTTCGCGCCGGCGACGGTCGCGGTGGCGCGCGCGCAGCCAAGCGCGACCAGTTCGTCGGCCAGCAGGTACTCCAGGCCCTTGCCGCAGGATGCGAAGAATTTCATCGGTTCAGAGCGATGCGAGCAAAGCCGCGAACGCCTCCGCGCTCGCCGCGACGTGATCGCTCAAACGGTGCGAATCGTCGACCAGCAGCAATCGCGCATCGCGTTCGCGCGCCCAGTCGACCACATCCGCGGCCCGGATCAGCTCGTCGTGCCAACCGTGGATGATCGAGGTCGGCACGCGCGCGGCATCGAGCGGCAGCGCGCCTTGCATCGCCACCGGCGGCGCCATCAGGAACAAGCCGCGCACCGGCACCCGCAGCGAGGCCGCGCCCGAGATCCATGCGCCGAGGCTGGAACCGGCCAGTACCAACGGACCTTTCGCCGCACATTCGGCTGCGAGTTCGAGCAGGCGTTCCAGCCGCGCCGCCACGTCGCCGAGTTCGCCCATCTCGCGCTTCGCGTCGAGGTCGGTGTAATCCGGACGCTCGTGGCTCCAGCCGAGGCGCTCGGCCGCCTCCGCCAGTGCGGTGACCTTGGTCGCGTCCGGTCCGCTTTCGAAGCCGTGCGAGAGAATGCAATGCCCTTTCATGCAACGATGCTAGCATCCGGCCCGTGCTTCCAGACCTTCCGCCGCCGCCCGTGCTGCTCGAACCGCTGCCCTACGAGGAACGGCTGGACCCGCGTCCGCTGTCGAAGATCGACCTGGTCGTGATCCATTGCACCGAGGTGCCGACGCTGCAGCTTTCGCGCGAATACGGCGAACGTATCCTGTATTCCGGCAGCCAGACCGGCAACAGCGGCCACTACTACATCGACCGCGACGGCACCGTGGTGATGTACGTGCGTCCCGAGCGCATCGCCAACCACGTGCGCGGCTACAACACGCGCTCGGTCGGGATCGAGCTCGTCAACACCGGGCGCTATCCCTACTGGCGCGATTCCAAGCACCAGGCGATGACCGAACCGTATCCACAAGCCCAGATCGACGCGCTGGTCGCGCTGCTGAAGGAATTGCAGAAGGAACTCCCGAACCTGCACTTCATCGCCGGCCACGAAGACCTCGACCGTGACCAGGAAACCGCCTTCGACGACCCGAACATCCTCGTCGCGCGCAAACTGGATCCGGGCCCGCTGTTCCCGTGGCCGGAAGTGATGCGGCAGGTGAAGCTGGAGCGGTTGAAGCCGTAAGTCCAAGATCGAAGGCGACTTACTCGGCTCTGGGAGCCAGCCACCGTTGCAATGGAATCGAAGAAACAAGGACGTAAACAATCGCGCCGAGCCACGGTGAGTGAACTGAAGCAACAGTCACTACGATGGGGAATGCGATCAAGAAGGCGACAAGGATGAGCCGCTCGCGCTTATCAGCATTCGGTCGCAGTAAAATCTTGGTATCGCCGGAATCACGTCCTTTTATTTTCACAACGGCATATGTAATCGCGAACGAGACTCCGCTGGCAATCAAGAAAACACCACGGCCTTGGGAAAGTCCGGCCCGCAGCAGAAAGGAATAAAACACAGGGGCTAGTTGGGCGGCCAAGAACGCATTGGCAAAAATCCTTGAGGCAATATCTCCGACATCCGAATTCAAGGAACGGATCGCCGAATATTCTGCTTCCAAGGCCTGAAATATCTTCATAGACAACAAACGATCACGATGCACAGGGATATTCCGTGATCCTACCCTGCAAACCCGGATCCGGCTGCGATCCGACCCGCGCCGCCCCGTATACTGACGCGCCCCTTCCCGCGAGCCGCGCATGACCTCCCCGGTCTCCGAACTGATCGACCTGCTGTCGCTGGAACGGCTGGAGGACAACCTGTTCCGCGGCCAGAGCCGCGACATCGGCACCAAATACGTCTTCGGCGGCCAGGTCCTCGGCCAGGCGCTGTCCGCCGCGCAGGCGACGATGGATTCGGCCGGCGAACCGCGCGCCGCGCATTCCCTGCACGCCTACTTCCTGCGCGCCGGCGACATCGAACACCCCATCGTCTACAACGTCGACCGCACCCGCGACGGCGGCAGCTTCTCCGTGCGCCGCGTCACCGCGATCCAGCACGGCCAGGTCATCTTCTTCTGCGCCGCCTCGTTCCAGCAGGAGGAACAAGGCGTCGAACACCAGATGTCCATGCCCGAAGTTCCGAAACCGGAGGACCTCGCCCCGGCGCCGGCGATCCCGCTCGACGTGCTGGCGAAACTGCCGACCAAGGTCCAGCGCTGGCTCGACCGCACCGGCCCGTTCGAGTTCCGCCACATCTATCCGCGCGACGAACTCAATCCGACCAAGCGCCCGCCGTTCCAGCAGGTGTGGTTCCGCCTCTCGGAAAAGGTCGGCGACGCGCCCGAACTGCATCGCGCGCTGCTCGCGTATGCGTCGGATTTCCAGTTGCTCGGCACCGCGACTTTCCCGCACGGCATCAGCTACTACCAGCCGAACGTGGCGATGGCCTCGCTCGACCATGCGTTGTGGTTCCACCGCCCGTTCCGTGCCGACGACTGGCTGCTGTACGCCATCGACAGCCCGACCGCGCAGAACGCGCGCGGCCTCGCACGCGGCCTCATCTACGACCGCGACGGCCGGCTGGTCGCGAGCACGGTGCAGGAAGGCATGATCCGCGTGGTTCCGGACAAGAAGGCCTGACATGCGCCGCATCTTCGCCAGCCCGCGGCTGGAAAACGTCGAAGGCGTCGCGCGCCTGCTCGAAGGACACGGCATCGAGGTGCGCATCACCGACGGGCGTTCCTACCGCGGCGCGATCCGCGGCAATTTCAGCTATCGCGACGACGCGCGCGAAGGGCCGGAACCGGCGGTGTGGATCGTCAACGCCGAGGACCAGCCGCGTGCGCGCGAACTGATGCGCGGCGCCGGCCTGCTCGATTCCACCCGCACGCCGCTCGACAGCTACCTGCCCGCGGGGGATGGCGAAGACTCGAAGCCGCGCAAGCGCAGCGGGCGACTGAAGTTGGTGCTGCTCGCGGCGATTGCCATTGCGGTGGCGGTCGGCAGCTTCACGGTGCGGCATGCCTCGAAACCGAAGGCGCCGATTTCGACCGCGACCGTCGATTCACCGCTTCCGGCTGCATTGCCCGATCGCATGGCGGAATTGCTGTTGCTCGGCGAACTCGCCGACCTCGGCGACCGCACCGCCTGCATCGGTCTTGGTGGAAATGATCCGTCGCCGGACATGCTCGCGCGGTTGGCGAAGGCGGATGCGCGGGTCGCGCCGCTGTCGGCCTGCGTGCAGGACGTCGGTGGCATCAGCGTCCGTGCGACGAAACAGCCGGCGATCCTGCTCGCGCTGCGCGACTACGTGCGCACGCCCGAAGGCGGCAGCGTGGTCCTGCGGCGCACGGAACAACCGCTGCAACCGCAAGACCGTACTTACGACCTGCGCCTCGACGACGGCCAGTGGAGCTTCGTCGCCGAGGCGCAGCCGAAACCGCGCTGATCAGCCCGCGGGCGGGGGCGTAGGCGTGTCGCCGCCGCCGCGCGGACCGCGCATGCCCCCGTGCGATTGGCACTGCTGGTGCGCGCTGTCGTACTCGCTGCGGCTCAACTTTCCGTCCTTGTCCGCATCCGCGTTCGCGAAGCACTCATCGCGCTTCTGTTGCCTGCGCGCCTCGAAGTCGCTGCGATCGAGGAATCCGTCGTGGTTGGAATCCATCTGGGCGAAACGCTGCGCCAGTTCCGGCTTCGCCGCTGCTTCCTTGCTGCTGATGCGGCCATCGTGGTCGGTGTCGAGCTGCATCATGCGCTCGTGCATGCCGCCGCCGGAGCCATCGTTTCCATCGCGTCCGCCGCGATCGCCACGTTGGCCGTGCGGTAATTCGTCCGCGGTCAAGCGACCGTCGTGATTCGTATCGAGCTGGTCGAACTTCTGCGCGAGGCGCGGGGCCTTGGCCGCTTCGCTCTTGTCGATCATGCCATCGCCGTTGGCGTCGAGCCGCTGGCGCGGGGCGTCGGTGGAGGTCGAGGGCGTGGCCGCCTGCTGCGCGCAGGCAGCGGTCGATGCGAGTACGGCGGCGAACGCGAGCGCCAGCAGCGCGCGGGGATGGGGCATGGGGTTTTTCATCGTGATCCTCGTGGCGACGGGGGGCGTCGCCTGCCACGGTAAACGCCCCGGCCGGGTGGCGGTTGACCGTCGCGACCAGCGCGACCGCGCAGCGCTAGACTCCGTTCATGCGCGAAACCGAACAACTGCGCGTGTTCCACACCGGTGACCACGTCTGCGGGTATTTCCCCGAGCGCATCGCCCGCGACCTCGTCATCGATCCGCGCGACCCGCGCCTGGCGCAGGCCTATCCGGTCGCGCTGGGCTGGGGCTTCCGTCGTTCCGGCGGCATCGTCTATCGCCCGCACTGCCACGGCTGCCGGGCCTGCGTCGCGGTGCGCATCCCCGTCGCCGGTTTCCGTCCGGATCGCGGCCAGCGCCGCTGCCTCGCGCGCAACGCCGATGTCATCGCGCGTGTATTGCCCGCCGAACGCCGCGACGAACACATCGCGCTGTACCAGCGCTACCTGCGCGCGCGCCACCCCGGCGGCGGCATGGACGACCACGGCTCCGCCGAGTTCGACCAGTTCCTCGTCGGCAGCTGGTCGGACGGGCGCTTCCTGGAATTGCGCGAAGCCGAAAACCATCGCCTGCTCGCGGTCGCGGTCACCGACCTCGTGCCCGATGCGCTGTCGGCGGTCTACACCTTCTACGATCCCGACGAATCCGCGCGCGGACTCGGCACGCTCGCGATCCTCAGGCAACTCGAATGGGCCGCGCGCGACGCGCGCAGCCACCTCTACCTCGGCTACTGGATCGCCGGCCACGACAAGATGGACTACAAGCGCCGTTTCGCGCCGCTGGAGGGATTCGACGGGCGGCAATGGAAGCGGCTGGAGTTCGACAACGGTCCGGTCGTCGAAGTCGGATCGGAGCGCTGAACGCTACGACTTCGGCGCGTCCTTCGCCACGACCGCGTCCGGCGCGGATTGCGGCGCGGGTTGCGAAGCAGCCGCGGTCGTGGTCATGCCCGGCTCCAGCATCGCCGGCTTGCCGCGCACGTAGAAGCCGAATTCGCTGTCGCTGTGCGCGGACACGATCATGCGCACCATGCTGCCCGGCACCATCAATTCGAGCGCGACCTTCTCGCCCTTCGCGGTCTGTCCTTCCAGCGTCATCTCGATGAAGGCACCGGCGGTGTCCACTTCGCGGCAGGGCACGTGCGGCCCGAGCGGGCCTTCCTGCAGGTAGGGCTTGATCGCATCGCCCAGCGCCTCGAGCGCGGGCGGGAAGAAGAACACGGCGTAACCGGTACTGTCGTTCATCGGATCATCCTTTTGTGCCTTCCCTCTCCCCATTGCATGCGATGGGGAGAGGGTGCCGAAGGCGGGTGAGGGGCATTTTTGTGCATCACGGTTTCGACCGCGCCGCGGCGGGCAAAGTTCGGCGACCAGTGTACCCGCACCACGGGATGCGCCAGGACGCGCCGATCTGCGATGCTTCGCGCATGCGCCGATCCACCTTCCCCCGCATCGGATGCCCCGCCTGCGCGCTCGCGCTCGCGCTGCTCGCCGGTTGCGGCGACGAACGCGAGCCGTTCGCGCGCCTGTCCGGGCTGATGGTCGACGACGCTCTCGGCGAAGTGAGCGGCATGGCCGCATCACGCCGCCTCACGGACGTGCTGTGGGTGGAGAACGATGGCGGCAACACGCCGGTGCTGTATGCGGTGAGCCCACGCGGCAGCCTCCTCGCGAGCGACCGAGTGGAAGGCGTGGCGAACACCGACTGGGAAGACCTCGACGCGTTCGACCTAGACGGCAAGCACTACATCCTGATCGCGGACACCGGCGACAACGGTGGCCTGCGCCGCACGCTGCAATTGCACGTGGTCGAGGAACCGGCATCGCTGGAGGACACGGCGCTGCGCCCGGCGTGGTCGGTGTCGTTCCGCTGGCCCGACGGCCCGCGCGACTGCGAGGCGGCGTTCGTCGACGCGGCCGCTGGCAAGGTGCTGCTGATTTCGAAGAAACGGCATCCGCCGGAATTGTTCGAAGTGCCGCTGCGGCCTGCCGCCGGCGCGACCGTGGTCGCGCGCCGGATCGGCAGCCTCGCCGGCGTGCCGCAGGCCGATGCGCAGTCGCTGCGCGATCGCCCGAAGGCCGCGCGGCTGGTCGGTCAGGTCACCGCCGCCGACGTGTCGCCGGATGGCCGCACCCTGGCCGTCCTCACCTACCAGGACGTGCTGTTCTACCCGCGCAAGACCGGCGAAACCTGGGCACAGGTGGTCGCGCGCAAGCCGCGGATCGAGCCCCTGCCGGCGCTGCTGCCGCAGGCCGAAGCCCTGGCCTGGTCGGCGAACGGCGCCGGGCTTTACGCCAGTGGCGAATTCCGGCCGGCCCCGATCTTTTACCTCGATCCCGCTGGAGATTGATTGGGGCGGCTGATCCCGGCTCTTGAATTCTGATATCAATTCGATATCATTCTCTCGCGCCCATTCCGGGCGGCGAGAAACGCACATGAAAGAAAACCCCATCCGTTCCCTGTCCGGCATTCCCTTTCTGCTCGGCGTCGTGGTGGCGCTGGCCGTCGCCGTCTGGCTGGTCGCGACCGGCATCGGCCCCGATCCGGACAACGCCGGCGTCGCCTCCGGCGGCAGCATCGTCGGCGGCCTGCTGCTGGGCCTGCTCGCCTTCCTCAGCCTGATCGGCCTATACACGGTCCAGCCCAACCAGGCCGCGGTGATCAGCCTGTTCGGCAAGTACGTGGGCACGGTCAAGGCCAACGGCCTGCGCTGGAACAACCCCTTCTATTCGAAGAAGAAGATCTCGCTGCGCGTGCGCAACTTCGAAAGCGGCAAGCTCAAGGTCAACGAGCTGGACGGCTCGCCGATCGAGATCGCCGCGGTGATCGTGTGGCAGGTGGTGGACGCGTCCGAGGCGGTGTTCAACGTCGACGACTACGAGAGCTTCGTCCACATCCAGTCCGAATCGGCGCTGCGCACGATGGCGACCAGCTACCCCTACGACCAGCACGAGGAAGGCCAGGTCGCGCTGCGCAGCCACGCGACCGAAATCTCGCAGCACCTCAAGGACGAACTGGCCGAACGCCTCGCCGATGCCGGCGTGCAGGTGCTGGACGCGCGCATCAGCCACCTCGCCTACGCGCCGGAAATCGCGCAGGCGATGCTGCAGCGCCAGCAGGCCAACGCGATCATCGCCGCGCGCACGCGGATCGTGGCGGGCGCGGTCGGGATGGTCGAGATGGCGCTGGCCGAACTGCAGAAGAACGGCGTGGTGCAACTCGATGAGGAGCGCAAGGCGCAGATGGTCAGCAACCTGCTGGTCGTGCTGTGCGGCGAGCGCAGCACGCAGCCGATCGTCAACGCCGGCACCTTGTACTGACCGCGCCATGGCGGAGAAAAAGGCCTATCCGCTGCGCATCAACGCCGAGGTCCTGGCCGCGGCGCAGCGCTGGGCCGACGACGAGTTGCGCAGCCTCAACGCGCAGATCGAATACGCGCTGCGCGAGGCGCTGCGCAAGGCCGGACGGTTGAAATCGCCCGCAAGCGAAGGAGAAGACGATGGCGAATGAACGGATGAAGTCGGTGCTGCTGGCGCTGGCGATGCTGGTTCCGCTGGCCGCGGCCGCGCAGGAGGGCGAAGCGAAGCGGCCGGATGCGGCAGCCACCGCGCGGCAATTGCTCGCGCACATGGACTCCGGCGAATACGCACAGGCCGAAGCGATGTTCGGCGCCGACATGGCCGCCGCGGTTCCGGTCGACAAGCTGCAGGCGGTGTGGGAATCGCTGCCCGCACAGGCCGGCGAAGCGAAAGGCCGCGGCGAACCCGTGGTCGAATCGGCGAACGGCGCGCAACTGGCGACGATCCCGTTGCACTACGCCAAGGGCGAGCTGGTGGCGAAGGTCGCGGTGGGGGATGACGGCAAGATCGTCGGTTTCCTGATCCAGCCAGCGCCACCACCGCCCGCACCGGCGGTGGCCGCGGATGCGGACTTCCACGAAACCGACTTCAGCGTCGGCGAAGGCGAACGCGCCCTGCCCGGTACGCTGGCGATGCCCAATGGCGATGGACCGTTCCCCGCTGTCGTGCTCGTGCACGGCTCCGGCCCGCAGGATCGCGACGAAACCATCGGCGCGAACAAGCCCTTCCTCGACATCGCGCGCGGCCTCGCCGCGCAGGGTATCGCCGTGCTGCGCTACGAGAAACGCACGCACGCACGACCGCAGGATTTCGCCAGCGGAGATTTCGGCGTCGACGACGAAACCACCAATGACGCCGTGCTCGCGGTGGCCGCGTTGTGCAAGGCGCCCGGCATCGATCCGGCGCGCGTGTTCGTGCTCGGCCACAGCCAGGGCGGGATGATGGCGCCGCGCATCGCCGCGAAATCCGGCCATGTGGCCGGACTGGTGCTGATGGCCGCGCCCTCGCGTTCGTTGCTCGACATCGTGATCGAACAGAACCGACGGCTCGCGGTGCTGGACGACGGCAAGACCAGCGATGCCGAACGTGATGCGATCAATGCCCTGGTCGAACAGGTGCGTCTCGTCCGCGATCCGAAAACCGATCCGGCGACGAAATCCATTCTCGGCCAGCCGGTCGGCTACTGGCGCAGCGTCGATGCGCTCGATCCGGTGAAGGAAGCCGAAACCGACGCGCTGCCGATGCTGGTACTGCAGGGCGCGCGCGACATCCAGGTGGTGGATGCCGACTGGCAAAACTGGAAAGCCGCGTTCCACGACGACCCGAAGGTGACGTTCAAGCTGTATGACGAGCTCAACCACCTCGGCATCGCCGGCGAGGGCGAAGGCAGCCTCGCCGAATACGGCACGCCGGGCCACGTCGACCAGCGGCTGATCGACGACACCGCGGCCTGGATCAAGGCGCACTGAAGCGATATACGCATCGAGGAGGAACGCCATGAACGCATCCACCCGCAGCTACACCCGCGTTTCTGCTCTGATTTTCTTCATTGTTTCCGCGCTACATGCGTGGCGCGTGATCAGTGGCACCACCATCGCAATCGGCGAATGGATTGTGCCATCCGTGGCATCATGGGTCGCGTGCGTCGTGGCCGCCCTGTTGGCGTTCTGGGGCTGGCGTGCGCGCTGAACCGACGACCATGCGCAAGGATTCCGGCAACGATTCCGCGTTGCAGCTGGTTCCGGCCAGCAGTCGCAGTCGTGCGTATTTGTTCGCGATCACCATCGGCGCACCCGTGCTGGTGACGATGGTTGGCGTGGCGATGGGCCACGCCCTCACCGGCGAATCATGGTGGGGAATCGGCAATCGCGGCGCCGATGCCTTGATCGCGACGCTGGTGGTGGCGCTCGTGACCGGTGCCATCGCCCTGTTCCTCGACCGGATGCTGAAACGCCATCGCCTGCTGCTCGATGCCGGCGGCATCGAAGTCGCCACCACGTTCTACAAGCAGCGCATCGCATTCCCGGACATGAAGCTCGATGCTGCGCGCGTCGTGCGCCTCGACGAACATCCGGAATTGCGCCCGTTGCTGAAAAGCAACGGCTATGCCCTGCCCGGCTTCCGCAGCGGCTGGTTCCGCCTGCGCAACTGGCACAAGGCCTTCGTCGCGGCCAGCGACGGCGAACGCCTGCTGTGGCTGCCGACCACGCGCGGCTTCGACCTGCTGCTGCAGCCGCGCGACCCGCAACGATTGCTGGAACGCCTGCGCGAACTGGCTTCGCCGACGCGCTAAGCTGCGCGCATGCGCAGGCGCCCCGCATCGCGGCTGGTCAATACGCCCGAGATCGAACTCTGGCCGGCGTCGCTGCTGCGCGCGCGCAGCAACCACGATGCACGCGTGCTGTCGCGCGCGGACACCGTGCTGCGGCGCAAGCGCGACGGCCGCTACCTCGCCGCGGATTCACGCGATGGACTCATGCCGTTGGTGCCCCGCCTCAAGTCCGAGCCCGGGCTCGACGCCGCACTGGATGCGCTCGATGCTTCGCGCGTGCACGGCGAGGAACGGCGCGCCGGCATCGGGCACGACGTCGCCACCCTGCCGCTGTCGCGCCTGTACGAACGCCTGGACTCGCTCGGCCTCGATGCCGATGCATACGCGCAACGCAGCGGACTCGCGCTCGTGCCGGAACCCGAATGGCTGGCCTTCGCCGGCTTCGACCGCTGGCGCCGCCCGCTGTGGCTGCTCGCACCGTCCATGCGCGCATGGACGCACCTGCGCGAAGCCGCGTTGCGCGACGACGTGGTGCTCGAGGCGATTTCCGGCTACCGCAGCCACGACTACCAACTCGGCATCTTCGAACGCAAGCTCGCGCGCGGGGAGGCCGTCGACGAGATCCTCGCGGTGAACGCCGCGCCCGGTTTCAGCGAACACCATGCCGGCACCGCGCTCGACATCGGCACGCCCGGTGAACCGCCAGCGGAGGAATCGTTCGAAAAAACCCCGGCTTTCGCGTGGCTGCGGGCGAATGCCGGTGGATACGGTTTCGCCATGAGCTATCCGCGCGACAACCCGCACGGCATCGTGTACGAGCCGTGGCATTGGCACCACACCGTTTGATGCTCGTCATCCCGGCGAAAGCCGGGACCCATTTTGATCTTGTCTTGATGATCGAGAATCAACAACAAGAACAACATGGATTCCAGCTTGCGCTGGAATGACGACAAAGGCTGGATCCCGGCTTTCGCCGGGATGACGGAAAACAACAGCAAGATCCTCAATCCTGCGAACGCTTGGTCGGCGTCTTCGCCTGCACGCCCGCATCGGCGATGCGCCACAGATAAAAGCTGGCGTAGCTGCGGAACGGCGCCCAGCGCTCGCCGCGCGCCAGCAGTTCCTTCGGCGTCGGCATTTCCTCGAGCTTGTCCAGCACCTGCACGCCCTTGCGGATGCCGAGATCGTCGACCGGCAGCACGTCCGGGCGGCCGAGGCGGAACATCAGCATCATCTCCACCGTCCAGCGGCCGATGCCGCGGATCGGCACCAGCGCGGCAATGATCGCGTCGTTGTCCAGCGTCGCCATCTGCCTGAGCGTCGGGATTTCGCCGCGTTGTTCGCGCAACGCGAGGTCGCGCAGCGCCAGCAGCTTGTTGCCGGACACGCCGCAGGCGCGGATCGCCGCGTCGTCGCAGCGCGCGAGCGTGTCGCAATGGAAGCGATCGCTGGCGATCGCCGTTTCGACCCGGCCTACGATCGTCGCCGCGGCCTTGCCGCTGAGCTGCTGGTAGAGGATCGCGCGCGCCAGTGCATCGACCGGGTCGAACGGTTTCTTCCAGCGCGGATCGGCTTCGATCACCGGCAGCTTCTTCAGCCATGGCGCGAAGCGACGATCCTTCGAAAGATGCTTGGTGGCGGCTTCGGTGTCGAACCCGCGTGCATGCCGGGGCATCGTCATTTTTCCTTTTTCAGCATCGCCGCGCCGAGCAGCAGCCAGCCGGCGATCAGCAGCGTGCCGCCGAACGGCGCCAGGCGCGGGCGCACCCCGGACAGCGCTTCCGCCGCGAGGCTACCCGAAAACAGCAGCACGCCGGCCAGCAACGCAACCAGGCCGATCCGCATTGCCCGCGACGCGACGCGGGGCGCGAGCACCACCAGCGCAAGACCATGCCCGAACGCGAACAACGCCGCGGTCTGCAACCGCGCCTGCTGCGCGCCTTCGACCGCATGCGCGGCGTAGGCCGACGTTGCGACCGCGGTCGCGCATAGCCATGCGCCAACGGCGGCAAACGCACGCATCACCGCGACGTTTCCCGCGGCGCAAAAGCGAACGCCGCGACATGCGCGGCGTTCGTCGGAGCGGTTGCGCGGAGGCGCATGGCTTCGATTACTTCAGGCCCCAGTAGGCTTCGTACTTGCCGTTCTCGGTGAAAGCATTGTCGATGCCGCCCGTGTAGGCATCGTACGGCCGGTCGGTCGGCTCGTAGCCATTCGTCATCGCCCAGGCACGCAGCGCGTTGTGCACGGTTTCGAGCCCGGCCCAGTAACCGGTGTAGGTCGCGGTCACCGCGCGCCCGGCCGGCACCTGCACGTACTTCACCGGACCAGTGAGCTTGAGGCCGGTGAGCGGCCCGGCGCTGGCCACGACCGGAGCCGGGGCCGGGGTCGCCGCGGCGGGGGCGGACTTGTCGTCGGCCTTGGCGGTCGATGCGCCTCCCTTGCGTACCGGCACGGCCACGTCGAAGGTGTAGTTCTCGCGGCCCATTTCGCTGGTGATGATGCGCATCGGGCCGGCGGCGCTCAGGCCGTTCGCGGCGAGGTTGCGGTTGATCCATTCCATGTTGGAACGCATCGAAGCCTGCAGCTTGTCGTCATCGCGATCGATGGAGCCGGCGCTCACGACCAGCAGGTTCATCGCCGGAACGTCGGCGACATGGATCTCGGACATGCCCTGGATGTTGCTGTAATCGACGTTCGGCACCGAGGCCAGCATGTTCGACAGGCGCTCGAGGCCGAGCTTCATGTCGTCGCCGACATGGCGGCCGACGTACAGCCCGGCGTAACGGCCGAGCAGGTCCCAACCGTAGTCGACGTCGTAGGTCTGGGTGATCTTGACGTTGCGCCCGCCGCGACCGGTCGGCTCGAGCTTGAAGGTCATCTTCTTGTCGCTGCCGCGCTCGGGGTTGGTCAGCGCATAGGTCACGCTCTCGCCGGGCGTGCTGGCGACGATCTGCCAACTGCCCTGGCCCGGGTTCGGCTTGTCCGAGTCGTAGTCGAGGCGCGCGCCGTTGCCCGACTCGGGGCCGGACAGCTTCAGCGCCATGCGCGGGTCGCGCAGCGGCACCACGTTCCAGTCCTTGAACCGCTTCAGGCTGTTCAGGGTGTCGTAAACGGTGGTCAGCTTGCGATTGGTCTCGATGTCCTTGCTCAGATGGCGATGGGACGGGAGCACCAGGCTGACGAGCACGAACAGCACGGCCACGATCGCCAGCGAAATCAGGATCTCGATCAAACGGGTCAGCATTCAGGATTCTCCAGGGACCACGGCCGTACCGGGGTGCAGACCCGCAATCCTAGCAATTCCCGCCGCCCGACGGGAACCGATCGAAGCCGGCCGGGCCGGTCGCAGTGGCGGGGCCGACCGCCCGGATCAGGCCGGTTGCGGTTCGAAGGCCTAGAGCACGGCGCGGATGCAATCGCGGACACCGAGTTTGCTCGGGGTGAGCGGCCGCTGCGATGCAGCACAGCGGCCGGACATCCGGTCGTTCAGACCAACTGCAACTCGAAGGCCTTGAGCACGGCGCGGGTGCGATCTCGGACGCCGAGTTTGCTCAGGATGTTGGAAACGTGGTTCTTGATGGTGCCTTCGGCCACGCCCAGCGAGTTGGCGATTTCCTTGTTCGAAAATCCGCCGGCCATCAGCCGCAGGATTTCGGTCTCGCGTTCGGTCAGCGGATCCGGGCGATCGAGGCTGACGAAATCATTGCGCATGTGTTCCAGCCCCGAGAGCAGGCGCTGGGTCACCGCCGGCTGCACCAGCGAACCGCCTTCGGCGACGGTCTCGATCGCACCGACCAGTTGCTCCAGCGACACGTCCTTGAGCAGGTAGCCCTTGGCGCCGGCCTTGATCCCGGCCAGCACCAGCTGGTCATCGTCGAAGGTGGTCAGGATGATGGTCGGCGGCAACTGCTGGATGCGCGCCAAGGTCTGCAGCGCCTCCAGCCCGGACATCGCCGGCATGCGCATGTCCATCAGCACCACGTCGGGGCGGACCAGCGGGATCTGCTCCACTGCCTGGCGCCCGTCTCCGGCTTCGGCCACCACTTCGATGCCTTCGGCCAGCGCCAGCAGCGAGCGGATGCCCTGCCGGACCAGCGTCTGGTCGTCCACGAGGAAGACACGGATCATGGAACCTCCCGTTGCGGGGAATGGGGAGAGGAATGCCGGCGGGACAGGACGCGGTTCATCCGGTCGCCGCCACGCGTTCGCCGGGCACCACGGCGGCCACCGCCGCCGCGTCCGCCTGCAGCGGCAGCGACAGATCGAGGGCGAAGCCGCGCGCTGGCGCCGGATCGATGTCCAGCCGCCCGCCGTAGCCGTCGAGCCGCTCGCGGATGCCGCGCAGGCCGTTGCCGGCCATGGCCGCGCCCTGCGCGCCACGGCCGTCGTCGCGTGCGCGCAGCCGGACGACGCCGTTTTCGACCCGGTAATCGAGCTCGAGGACCGAAGCCTGGGCGTGGCGAACCGCGTTGGTGATGATTTCCTGCGTGCAGCGCAGCAGTACGTGCGCGCGCTCGGGGTCGTCGAGCAGGAACGGTTCGGGCATGTGCATGTCGATCCGCAACCCCGGCACGTTATCGGCCAGCGGCAGCAGGGTCGCCGCCATGTCGATGGCGTCGTCGTCGCGCAGCCGGCTGACCGCCTCGCGCACGTCGCTGAGCAGCAGCCGCGCCAGGGTGTGCGCCTGGTTCACGTGTTCCTGCGCGGTGCCCCGTACCAGGTGCCCGGCGACTTC
The DNA here is from genome assembly GCF_007556775.1 of Lysobacter lycopersici. Lineage (GTDB taxonomy): Bacteria > Pseudomonadota > Gammaproteobacteria > Xanthomonadales > Xanthomonadaceae > Pseudoluteimonas > Pseudoluteimonas lycopersici. The sequence goes on along the minus strand of NZ_CP041742.1, from coordinate 163,321 downwards.
CAGGTTCAGGCTCAACGCGGTCAGGTGGTGGCCGAGCAGGTCGTGCAGTTCGCGCGAGATGCGGGTGCGCTCGTTCACCCGCGCGCTTTCCGCCAGCAACGCGCGGGTGGCGCGCAGTTCCGCATTCAGCCGGCGCTGGTCCTCGCGCGCTTGCGACTGTTGCCGTGCGACGAGGCTGGTGACGAATACGAATACGCAAAAACCCGCATACAGCACCGACTGCATCAGCGCATCGGTCCAGGTGAAGCCGAGTCCGCGCACGTACACCGGTACCACCAGGAATTGGCTCACTACCAACCACGCTATGCCGAGCGGCAGCGGCAACAGCCACGGCAATACGCAGGCCACCACCATTAGCAGGATGCTGCCGAGGCCACTGGCGCTGTAGTAGCTGATCGCCACCGCGCAACCGGTCAGGAGCGTCAGCAGCAGCAAGTTCACCGGCCCTACCCGGCGCGAACCCAGCCCGCGGGTCAGCCACGCATAGATCAGGCCGAAACCTAGGTATGCCGACCATGCGACCACGCCTATCCGCACCGGGGTCGCGGCCGCTTCCTCGCCAAGGTCCAGCGAGGGTTCGATCGGGTGCAGCCACAGCGACACCAGCGGCAGCGCCACCACCGCCCAGGTGAACAGGCCGGCGTAGCGCAACAGGCGGGTATGGTCGAGGCGCGCAAGCATGCCGCCATCTTAGGCGCAAGCCCGTTGCGGCCGAGTGCATCGGAAGTCATGCCGCGGCGGTCGCCCGCGGCGGGGTGCCGTGCGATAATCCGCGGCGGCCGCGACGATGGCCGGGACCACCAGAAAAACGGAGTCAGGAATGTCGATTGTCGTCCGCGACGTGCGAGAGCACGAGCTGGATTCCGTGCTCGCCCTCAACAACGCCGCCGGCCCCGCCATCCTCCCGCTGGACGCGAACCGCCTCCGTCGCTTCTTCCGCACCGCCGAATATTTCCGCGTCGCCGAACGCGACGGGGGCATTGCCGGCTTCCTCGTCGGCTTCGGCCCGGACGCCGAGCACGACAGCGGCAACTACGCGTGGTTCCGCGAGCGCTACCCGCGTTTCCTCTACATCGACCGCATCGTGGTCGCCAGCCGCCGCCGTGGCGGTGGCCTCGGCCGCGTGTTCTACGCCGACGTGCAGAGCCACGCCGAACTGCGCTACCCGCACTTGGCCTGCGAGGTGTTCCTCGAGCAGGGCAACGACCCGGCGCTGCTGTTCCATGGCAGCTTCGGCTTCCGCGAAGTCGGCCAGCGGGTCATGCCCGCCCATGATGGACAAGGGCACGACGTGCGCGCGGCGATGCTGATGAAGGAGCTGTGCAGCTACGCCTGGGTGCGCGAAACCTACGGCGAGCGCCTGCCCGACGCGCCCTGGATCTCGCAGCCGCGCATCGGCGGCGGCACCCTTCCCGCCACCGGCACCAACGGGCACTGACGTGGCCGCGAACCCGAACTACGAACAGGCGGGCGAACTCAAGATCGGCCAGGTGGGCATCGCCAACCTGCGCGTGCGCACGCTTGATGTCGAGAAGCTCGCGGAGGAGATGCGCGACCGCGTCGCCCGTGCGCCGAAGCTGTTTTCGCGCGCCGCGGTCATCGTCGATTTCGGCGGCCTGCCCGGCACGCCTGCGCTCGCCGACGCGCGCGCGCTGGTCGACGCGCTGCGCGATGCCGGCGTGATCCCGGTCGCATTGGCCTACGGCAGCAGCGACAACGAACAACTCGCGGTGCAGCTCGGCCTGCCGCTGCTGGCCAAGTTTCGCGCGCAATACGAACCCGTGGGAGGGGCTTCGGCCACGACTGCACCGGCACAGCCGGCCGCGGTCGAGCCCGCTCCTGCAAAGCCGGTTCCCGCGACTTCTGCATCGAACGCGAATCCCGGCTTCGTGCAAGTGCTGCCGGTGCGTTCCGGCCAACAGGTCTACGCCGACAACCGCGACCTGACCGTGCTCGCCGCGGTCGGCGCCGGCGCCGAGGTCATCGCCGACGGTTCCATCCACATCTACGGCGCGCTGCGCGGCCGCGCGCTCGCCGGCGCGCAGGGCTTCGAGCAGGCGCGCATCTTCTGCCGCGAATTCCGCGCCGAACTCGTCGCCATCGCCGGCCATTACAAGGTGCTGGACGAAATCCCGCGCGAACTGCACGGCAAGCCGGTGCAGATCTCGCTCCACGACAATGAACTCAGGATCGACGCGCTCGAATGAGCGACCACGAAGGAGAAGTGTTTTGGCAGAAATCATCGTAGTCACGTCCGGCAAGGGCGGCGTCGGCAAGACCACCACGAGCGCCTCGCTCGCGAGCGGGCTCGCACGCCACGGCAAGAAGGTCGCGGTCATCGACTTCGACGTCGGCTTGCGCAACCTCGACCTGATCATGGGCTGCGAACGCCGCGTGGTGTACGACTTCGTCAACGTCATCCAGGGCGAGGCTTCGCTGAAGCAGGCGCTGATCAAGGACAAGCGCTTCGACAACCTGTTCGTGCTCGCCGCGTCGCAGACCCGCGACAAGGACGCGCTGACCAAGGAAGGCGTGGAGAAGGTGCTGAAGGAACTCTCCGACGACGGCTTCGACTACGTCGTCTGCGACTCGCCCGCCGGCATCGAGAAGGGCGCGTTCCTCGCCATGTATTTCGCCGACCAGGCGGTCGTCGTCGTGAATCCGGAAGTGTCGAGCGTGCGCGACTCCGACCGCATCCTCGGCCTGCTCGCCTCGAAGACGCGCCGCGCCGAAGCCGGCGAGCGCGTCAAGGAATTCCTGCTGCTCACCCGCTACAGCCCCTCGCGCGTCGAGAACGGCGAAATGCTGAGCGTGAAGGACGTTGAGGAAGTGCTGGGCCTCAAGACCGTCGGCGTGATCCCGGAATCCGGCGACGTGCTCAACGCCTCGAACAAGGGCGAACCGGTGATCATGGACATGGAATCCAACGCCGGCCAGGCCTACGACGACGCGGTCGCGCGGCTGCTGGGCGAGGAACGCCCGATGCGCTTCACCACGGTGGAGAAGAAGGGCTTCTTCAACAAGCTGTTCGGGGGTTGAACATGGGAATGTTCGATTTCCTCTTCGGCACGAAGAAGAACACCGCCTCGATCGCCAAGGACCGCTTGCGCATCATCATCGCGCAGGAGCGCACCCTGGCCGGCGGCCGCGACTACCTGCCGCTGCTGCGCCAGGAGCTGCTGGAGGTGATCCGCAAGTACGTCAGCATCGACGCCGACGCGGTCAAGGTGGACGTGGTCAAGGAAGGCGATCACGACATCCTCGACATCTCGGTCGCGCTGCCGGACGAGCGCGCGAGCGCGGCTTGATCCTGCTTTTGTAGGAGCGACGGAAGTCGCGACCAGATGGTGAACGAAAGCGTCGCGACTTCCGTCGCTCCCACATTCGTGGAACCGATCGTCCTGCGGATGTCGGACATCCGCTTCGACGATGCTTCCGAGCTGCTCGCGCGCTACGGCCTCGAACTGGTGCGCATCGCGGACGGCGAACCGATACCCGGCAGCTACTGGGGCGAATGCGAAGCCGGCCTCGTCGGCAATGCCGTGCATGCGCGCGCCGACACGCCGGTGCATTCGCTGCTGCACGAAGCCGCGCACCTGATCGTATTGCCGCCGGACCGGCGCGCGGTGGTGCACACCGACGCCACCGATTCGATCGAGGAAGAGGACGCGGTGTGCGTGCTGCAGGCGCTGCTCGGCGACGAGCTGCCCGGCGTCGGGCGCGAGCGCGTCCTGGCGGACATGGATGCCTGGGGCTACACCTTCCGCCTGGGTTCGGCCCGGGCCTATTTCGAACGGGATTCGGAATCGGCCTGGGCGTGGTTGCGGGCGCGCGGACTGGCCGACGAGGCGACGCGGCGCCTGGCCCCGCTCCCTGCGGGCGATGGAACGTAAGATCCCGTTATCGGAAAGGAGCAGCCGCGCATGTCGACCTTCAACCAGCTCGTCGCGGTGCGCGACGAAGGCGAATGCGCCCGGCTCGCCGAAAAATTCCAGGGCGCGTACCCGTTCCCGCATGTCAGCATCGACGGCTTCTTCCGCCCGGAATTCATCCAGCGCCTGATCGCCGGCTTCCCCGCTTCCGGAACGCCCGAATACGACCGCTTCTGCGCCGGCGAAAGCGAAGGCCCGCGCCGCAACTACGCCAACAGCGAGCCCGCGACTTTCCCGCCTGCGTTCCGCGAGCTCGACGCGGTGTGCGCGGAACCGGAGTTCCTCGATTACCTGACGCGCCTCACCGGCATTCCCGCCTTCGAAGCCGACCCGGCCTATTTCGGCGCCGGCATCCGCGAGAGCCGCAACGGCGCCATGCTGCCGCCGCACCTCGACTTTAACTACCACCCGGAAACCCTTTCGCACCGCCGCCTCAACTTCCTGCTCTACCTCAATCCGGAATGGAAACCGGAATGGGGCGGCAACATCCAGGCGCACCTGGACCCGAACGTGTATGGCGACGCCAGCATGGTCGCCTCGTTCGCGCCGATGGCAAACCGGGTCTTCATCTTCGAGACTTCGGAAACGTCCTGGCACGCGTTCGATCGCATCCGCGCGCCCGAGGGATTCGCGCGGCGCGCATGGTCGATCTACTACTACACCCGCGACCGCGATGGCGCCGAGGAGATCAAGCGGCGCAACACCGAATACGTGGAGCCGGGACTGCCGCCGGAGTTCGCCGAAGGCCACGTCCTGGACGCGGACGACATCACGCTGCTGCAGGAGATGCTGCAACGTCGCGATTCGCGGATCGCGATGCTGTACGAATTGCGGCGCACGTTCGAACCGCGCTATTCGCACCTCTGGAACGAATACAAGTACTACCTCGAGCGCTACCAGGAATCGCAGAAGTCCTGATCGCGATTACGCCGCCGCCAGCGCCGCGCCGAGCTCGAGGACGACGCGCGTGCCCTGCGGCGGGCGCGGTTCGATGCGCAGGCCCCAACCGAGGTGCTCGCACAGGCGCGCGATGAGTTCGAGGCCGATCCCGCCTCCGCTGCGCGCGGCACCCGCATCGCCCTCGCGCGCCATCCGCGCATACAGCGCGCCGATTTCCTCCGGTGCCATGCCATGGCCGGGATCCTCGATGGAGACCACGCCACGGTCGCCGAGCGCGAGCGTGATCGTGCCGCGGTCGCTGTTCTCGATGGCGTTGCGCAGCAGGTTGCCGATCGCGGCGCGCACGATGCCCGCGGGCGCGTGCAGCGTGCACGGCGGCGACGGGGCGATCGCCAGCTCGAGGTCCTTGCCCGCGCACAGGTGGCGATGGTCCTCGACCAGCTCCGGCAGCATCGCATCGAGCCGGAACGTCTCGCTGATCGCGGACAGCCGCGCCGGATCGCGCGCGAGCACCAGCAGCAGCGCGATCAACTGCTCCACGCCGCGCGCGGTGCGCAGGATCCGTTCGAGCTGGTGGCGGACGGCGTCGGGCACCGATCCGCCGTCGAGCGCGAGTTCCGCCGCGCCGGCGATCACCGCGACCGGCGTGCGCAACTCGTGGCTGCTGGTGGCGATGAACTGGTGCTCGCGGTCGACGTAGCGTTCGTTGCGCGCAAGGTAATCGTTGAGCGCGTTCGCGATCACCACCATTTCGGAACTGGCGTTGGCCGCGGGCGCGACGCGCTGGCCGGCGTGGTCCGGGCGCAGGCGACCGATGTCGCCGGCCATGTCCGCGAGCGGACGCACCAGCCGCCGCAAGGTCCAGCCCATCCCGGCGCCGAGCAGCACGAGCACCAGCACCACGCCCGCGAGCATGGCCGCCGACAGCCTGAACTCGTCCCGTTCGAACTCGCCGATATCCATCATCAGCGCCTGGCGCTGGCCGTCCACCATGCGCACCAGCAACACATGGTCGCGTCCTTCGAAGCGCACGTCGTCGTGCAGGCCCGGTTTGAAGCGCGCGAGTTCCGGCGGCATCGGCCTGCCGCTGCCCCAACCGAACAGGGACGCGCCCTCGATGTCGCGCCAGCGGTAGCTCGGGTCGTCGATGCGGCGGCGGTCGAAATGGTCGATTTCCGAATGCAGCATGGACTTCCAGACCATGCGTTCGGCATGTTCGTTGATGGAATTGCCGAGCGCGATGACCGCCACCGACAACACCAGCATGTAGAGCACCACCCACAGGGTGATGCGCAGGCTGAGGCTGCGCTTACTCGCCGCCATCGCCTTCCCCGGCCATCGCGAGCCGGTAGCCGACGCGCGGGATGGTATGCAGCAACTTGGTTTCGAACGGGCCGTCGATGGCGCGGCGCAGGTCGTAGACGTGCGAACGCAGCATGTCGCGGTCCGGCGCATCGTCGCCCCACAGCGCGCGTTCGAGCTGTTCGCGGCCGACTGCCGCGGGGCTCGCGCGCATCAGCGTTTCCAGCAATTTCCGGCAGGCCGGGTACAGGTGCAGCAGCGCGTCGCCGCGGCGCACCTCGTGCGTGTCGAGGTCGAAGCGAAGGTCGTGCACCTGCAGCACGCGCCGGCGCGAACGCGCGGTGGAACGCGCCACCAGCGCGTCCAGCCGCGCCTCCAGTTCCAGCAATGCGAACGGCTTGGTGAGGTAATCGTCGGCGCCCGAGCGCAGGCCATGCACCTTGTCCGGCAGTTCCCCGCGCGCGGTCAGCATGATCACCGGCACGTCCGACCCGTGTTCCCCGCGCAGCCTGCGCAGTACTTCCGTGCCGTCCATGCGTGGCAGCATCCAGTCGAGCACGATCGCGTCGTAGGCGTGGTTCGTGGCCAGGTGCAGGCCGACCACGCCGTCGGGCGCGGCGTCGAGCACGTGTCCGCGCGCCTCGAAGTACTGGAACAGGTTCGCGACCAGTTCCCGGTTGTCCTCGACCACCAGCAATCGCACCGTCGCCGCATCCCGTCGCACCACGCGTGATTGCAGTGTACGACCGGCGGCGTCGATTCCTCCGACCGTGTTCCGACACGCCGGTGCCGAGCATCACCACGTCATGGCCCGGAATGCCGACTTGTCCACGATCCCGCTCGTTTCCACCACCCAGCCCCGCCGGGACATTCCGAACCGTACAGGCGGGTCGTCCGCATGGTGGCGTTCGCCGGTCGCCGCGCCGCTGGCCGCGCTGCTGCTGGCCAGCATCGTGCTGGTCCCGATGGGAGGCGACCGCTGGATCGCCGACCGCATCTTCGCCGCGGAGGGCGCGCACTGGACCTTGCGTGGCAGCTTCGTGCTGACCCGCGTGCTGCATGGCGGCGGCAAGGCATTGAGCACGCTCGCGTGGCTCGGCGTGCTGGCGATGACCTTGCGCGCGACCATCGACGCACGCTGGAAACCCTTGCGTCGTCCTTTGCTGGTGTTGCTGCTGTCGGTCGCCGTTTCGACCTTGCTGGTGTCCAGCCTGAAGCACCTCACCCGCATGGACTGCCCGTGGGATGCCGCGATCTACGGCGGATCGCACCCCTACTTCACCCTGTTGCAGGCGCGGCCGGCCGGCATCAAACCCAGCGGCTGCTTCCCCGCGGGCCAGGCCAGTGCCGGCTACGCCTGGGTGGCGCTGTATTTCTTCTTCGCCAGCGTGCGCCCCGCGTGGCGACGGATCGGCCTTGCCATCGGCATCGGCGCCGGCGCGATCCTCGGCATCGCGCAGCAGCTGCGCGGCGCGCACTACCTCTCGCACGACCTGTGGACGCTCGCGATCTGCTGGTTCGTCGCGCTCGCGATCCACCGGCTTTCCGTGCGCCGGACAGTGCATCCCGGGATGCAAGCCGCGAACGATGGGGATCGAAGTTCGTGAACATGACGACCACGAGCAAGGTGCCCGAAGCCACGCTCGTGTTCTGGATCACCAAGATCCTGGCCACCACGCTCGGCGAAACGGGTGGCGACGCGGTCACCATGTCGATGCACGCCGGCTACCTGCTCGGCAGCGCCATCTTCGGCGTGCTGTTCCTGGCGGCTGTCGCCGCGCAGATCTCCGCTTCCGCGTTCCGCCCGAGCCTGTACTGGCTGGCGATGGTCGGCGCCACCACGGTGGGCACGACGCTGGCGGACTTCGCCGACCGTTCGCTGGGCATCGGCTATCCGGGTGGTGCATCCCTGCTGTTCGCGCTGCTGATGGCATCGTTCTACGCCTGGCATCGCGCGACCGGTTCGCTGCAACTCGGCTCGGTTTCCAGCGGTAAATCGGAATTCTTTTACTGGCTCACCATCATGTGCTCGCAGACGCTGGGCACCGCGCTCGGCGACTGGACCGCGGATAGCCTCGGCCTCGGCTATGCCGGCGGCGCGCTGGTGTTCGGCACGCTGCTGCTGGCGCTGTGGCTGCTGCTGTACCGGTGGACGACGCTCTCGCGGATCGCCCTGTTCTGGGCCGCGTTCGTATTGACCCGCCCGTTGGGTGCGGTGCTTGGCGACCTGCTCGACAAGCCGGTCGATCACGGCGGCCTCGCGCTCAGCCGTTACGTCGCCTCGCTGGCCTTGCTCGCGGTGATGGCGGGCATGGTGGCGCTGGTGCGGCAACGGCCCGCTCGGTCGATTGCCCACGGTTGAAGCCCGGCTGGGGCCGCTTCGCAACTCGGATCGATGCGGCATCGCCTGCGCCTGCCCTGGGCGGTGGACACGACAAGCCGCCCCCGCGCCATACTCGCGCCATGGACGACCTCGCCTCGCAGCCCGCCGCCACCGCCACTGCCCTGCCCGCGCGGTTCTACGTCGAGCCCGCAATGGCCGGCGTCGACCGCCGCGCGATCTTCGACCGCGCCTGGCAGCTGGTCGCGCACGTCTCGCAACTGCGCGGCGCCGGCGACCACGTGGTGGCGAACCTCGGCGGATTGCCGGTGATCGCGGTGCGCGGCGCGGACGATGCCATCCGCGTGTTCCACAACGTCTGCCGGCACCGCGCCGGACCCATCGCCCAATGCGACGGCCTCGGCGCGAAGGCGCTGCGCTGCCGCTACCACGGCTGGACCTACACGCTGGAAGGACAGCTGCGTTCCGCGCCGGAAATGAAGGACGCGGTGGATTTCTATGTTGCGGACATCCGCCTGCCGCAACTCGCGGTGAAGGTGTGGCAGGGCATGGTGTTCGCCGCGGTCGACACTGCGGACGCACCGGATTTCGACGCATTCGTCGCCGGCATCGATGCACGGCTCGGCGCGGATCGCGGCTTGGAGCATTACGGCAACCACCATCGCGCGAGTTACGACATCGCCTGCAACTGGAAGGTGTATGTCGACAACTACCTCGAGGGCTACCACGTCCCGCATGTCCATCCCGGACTGAACAAGCTGCTCGATTACCGCAGTTACCGCACCGAGCTTTCGGATTGGTATTCGCTGCAGTGGAGCCCGCTGCGCGTGCCTGATGAAAGCGCCGACGCCTCTCTCTACGGCAATGGCGATGCGCTGTATTACTGGCTGTGGCCGAACACGATGTTGAACGTCCTGCCGGGCCGCTTGCAGACGAACACGGTCGTCCCGCTCGGCGTGGATCGTTGCCGGGTGATGTTCGACAGCTATTACGCGCCCGGCGCGGACGAGGCGAAGCGCGACGCCGACCTCGACTTCAGCGACGAAGTGCAGCACGAGGACCTCGGCATCTGCGAGGACGTGCAGCGCGGCTTCGCCTCGGGCAGCTACGTTCCGGGACGATTGAATCCCCTGCGCGAAACCGGCGTACACCATTTCCACGAACTGCTGCGCGCGGCGTATCGCATGGCCGCGCCGGACCACGCCTAGCGTTCATCAAACCGGGGCCAGGGGGAAATCGCATGAGCACCGAAAGCAGACCGCTCGGCCTGTGGATGGCGACCGCGCTCGTGGTCGGCAGCATGATCGGCAGCGGCTTGTTCCTCTTGCCGGCGTCGATGGCGCAATACGGCGGCGCCAGCCTGCTCGGCTGGGGCATCACCCTGGCCGGCGCATTGGCGCTGGCATGGACGTTCTCGCTGCTGGTGAAACGCTGGCCGCAGACCGGCGGTCCGTATGTATTCGCACGCAATGCCTTCGGCGACGCACCTGGCTTCTTCGTCGCATGGAGCTACTGGATCTCGATCTGGTGCGGCAACGCCGCGATCGCGGTGGCCTTCGCCGGCAGCGTGGGCGCGTTGTTCCCCGCGGCCACGGCCACGCCGCTGCGCGCGGCCGCGCTCGCGCTGGGCGGGCTGTGGCTGTGCGCCGGCGTGAACCTGGTCGGCGTGCGCGAGGCCGGCCGCATGCAGCTACTGCTGACCGTGTTGAAGTTCGTGCCATTGCTGCTGTTCGCCTGCATCGCGGTGTGGTTCGTGGACGCCGACCGCTTCGTTCCGTTCAATCCGAGCGGCGAGTCCTTGCCGAGCGCCGTCAATGCGAGCGTCGCGCTGGCACTGTTCGCGTTGTGCGGCGTGGAAGTCGCCACCGTCCCCGCCGGTGCCATCGACCAGCCCGAGCGCACCATTCCGCGCGCCACGATCATCGGCACGCTGCTCGCCGGCGTGGTGACCGTGGTCGCGGTCACCGCGGTGATCGGCATCGTGCCGGCTGCACAGCTGAAGGCATCGACCGCACCGATGGCGGATGCGGCGAGCATGCTGTGGGGTTCCTGGGCCGGCATCGGCATCGCGATCGTCGCCGCGATTTCCTGCCTCGGCGCCTTGAACGGCTGGGTGCTGCTGTCCGCGCAGATTCCGTTCGCCGCCGCCCGCGACGGCCTGATGCCGAAGCCCTTCACCATGCTCGACAAGGGCGGCACGCCGGCGTTCGGGCTGGTCGCCAGCAGCCTGCTCGCCTCGCTGCTGATCGCCGCGAACTTCAGTCGTTCGCTGGTGGCCTTGTTCACGTTCTCGATCCTGCTGTCCACCGCGGCCATCCTCCTGCCCTACCTGGTGGACAGCGCGGCATGGCTGTGGCGCGGCGACCGCAAGGGACGGTTCATCGCCTTGTTCGCACTTGCATACAGCGTGTACGCACTGATCGGCACCGGCGCCGAAGCCCTGGCCTGGGGCGCGGTGCTGTTGCTGGCCGGATTGCCGGTGTATCTGTGGATGCGGCGCAAGGCCTGACCCCGATGGCCGACATTCGACGTTTCCATCCGCATCGCCTTCCACGAGGAAACACGCCATGGCCATCCTGCGCGCCCTGATGTTCGCCTTGCTGTCGCTGGCTGGAATCGCGACCGCGCAGGCCGCCAGCTTCGATTGCGCCAAGGCGCGCACCGGGGTGGATAAGGCCGTTTGCGCCGACCCGAAGCTGTCGGAATACGACGAACGCATCGCCGCCGCCTACAAGCGCGAACTCGACGAATGGAACGGCGCGATCCGCGCCTACGTGCGCAACGACCAGCGCCACTGGTTGTCCGAAATCCGCCGCATCGACAAGAACGACAGCGAGATCGAAGCGAACTGCGCGGAGGGCGACCTGCCCTGCCTGCGCCGCGAATACCAATTGCGCACCGACGAAATCGAAAGCTCCGGCTATCGCAACAGCGGCGTGTACCAGCGCAGCGACGGTGGCGGCAACCTGCTGGTGCAGGCCATCCGCAACGCCGACATCCGCCTGCGCCTGTACGACCGCAGGAACTCGAAGATCATCGCCACCGCCCAGGACGAGGCGGAAGCGCAGCGCACCGGCCTGCCGCAGCTGCAGCGCGACACCTTCCAATGGGACGGCCCGGACACCTTCATCCTCGAGGCCGCCGACGCCGACGGCCAGGCCCCGGCGGACGGCTGCGCGCTGACGGTGCACTTCACCGAGAAGGCGGCCACCGTCCTGCAACAGGGTGGCTGCGGCGGCGCCCGGCTGGAGGGCACCTATCTGCGCGACCTCGACGACCTGCTCACGAACTACGAATTCAGCCCGGACTGACCCCGGCCCCGGGCTATAATTCCGCCTGCACGGAGGGAGAAGCGGCGCCTGCGCCGCTGCCGAAGGCGCAACCGCCCGGAATCGCTCAGGCCCAAGACCGCCGTGTGACCACACTCTGGAGAGATCGGCATCGCCTCGGATGAAGCGATGCCGGCGCCGAAGGGGCAAGAAACCGTGCGGCCCTCCCTCCCCGCCGCGTGTTTCCAAACTCTCAGGCAGAAGGACAGAGCGGGCATCCCCTTCATGCGCCTCGTGCGCTTCCGGATGCCGCCATGACCCAGCCTTCGCTCCGCTCGCTCGAGCACCACGACGCCTTCATCGAACGCCACATCGGCCCGAACGACGCCGAGATCGCGGCGATGCTCGAGGTCGTCGGCCACGATTCGCTCGACGCGTTCACCGACGCCATCGTGCCGGCCTCGATCAAGTCCGCCGCGCCGCTGGCGCTGCCGGAACCGACCACCGAAGTCGAGGCGCTGGCGAAGATCCGCGCGATCGCAGCGAAGAACCAGGTGTTCCGCAATTTCATCGGCCAGGGCTATTACGGCACGCATACGCCGAACGTCATCCTGCGCAACATCCTCGAGAACCCGGCTTGGTACACCGCCTACACGCCCTACCAGGCGGAAATCTCGCAGGGGCGCATGGAAGCGTTGATCAACTTCCAGACCATGGTCGCCGACCTGACCGGGATGGAAATCGCCAATGCTTCGCTGCTCGACGAGGCCACCGCCGCCGCGGAAGCGATGACGCTGGCCAAGCGTTCGGCGAAGTCGAAGTCGAACACCTTCCTGGTGTTCGGCGACACCCATCCGCAAACCATCGAAGTGCTGCGCACGCGCGCCGAACCGCTCGGCATCGCCATCGAACTGGCGAATTCGGCCGAGGAATGGCAGGCGGCGATCGACAAGGGCGATTTCTTCGGCGTGCTGGTCCAGTACCCGGCGTCCAGCGGCTGGCTGGTGGACTGGAGCGAGGAAGTCGCGAAGATCCACGCGAAGAACGCGCTGGCGATCTTCGCCACCGACCTGCTCGCGCTCGTGCTGCTCAAGCCGCCGGGCGAAATGGGCGCCGACATCGTCATCGGCAATACCCAGCGCTTCGGCGTGCCGTTCGGCTTCGGCGGTCCGCACGCGGCGTTCATGGCCTGCCGCGATGCCTACAAGCGTTCGATGCCGGGTCGCCTGATCGGCGTTTCGGTCGATGCCGAAGGCAAGCCCGCGTATCGCCTGACGCTGCAGACGCGCGAACAGCACATCCGCCGCGAGAAGGCGACGTCCAACATCTGCACCGCGCAAGTGCTGCTGGCGGTGATGGCCTCGATGTACGCCGTGTACCACGGGCCGGAAGGACTGACCCGGATTGCCCATCGCGTGCATCGCCTCGCGTCGATCCTTCGCGACGGCCTGCGCCAGCTCGGCTACGTGCAGGGCCACCACGAATCCGCGTTCGACACGATTTCGCTCAAGGTCGGCGACAAGGCCGATGCGCTGGTCGCGCGCGCGGCGTCGATGGGCGTCAACCTGCGCAAGGCCTGGGACGAATACATCTGCATCGCGCTGGACGAAACCACGACCCGCGCCGACGTCGAACTGCTGTGGCGCATCTTCGGCGGCGACGATGCGAAGCTGCCGGACATCGACGCGCTCGACACCAGCGCGCCATCGCTGATTCCCGCCGAACTGCGGCGCAAGTCGGAATTCCTCACCCATCCGGTGTTCAACAGCCACCACAGCGAGCACGAACTGCTGCGCTACATGCGTTCGCTGGCGGACAAGGACCTGGCGATGGATCGCACCATGATCCCGCTGGGCAGCTGCACCATGAAGCTCAACGCCACCGCGGAGATGATCCCGGTGACCTGGCCGGAATTCGGGCAGCTGCATCCGTTCGCGCCGGCCGACCAAGCGCAGGGTTACCGCGAACTGATCGACGGGCTGGAGAAGATGCTGGTCGAATGCACCGGCTACGACGCGGTCAGCCTGCAGCCGAATTCCGGCGCGCAGGGCGAATACGCCGGCCTGCTCGCGATCCGCGCCTACCACGCCTCGCGCGGCGACACCAAACGCGACATCTGCCTGATCCCCGAATCCGCGCACGGCACCAACCCGGCGTCCGCGCAAATGTGCGGCATGCAGGTGGTGGTGACCAAGTGCGATGCGAACGGCAATGTCGATGTCGACGACATCCGGCGCATGGCGGAAAAATTCAGCGACCGCCTTGCCGCGATCATGATGACCTACCCATCCACGCACGGCGTGTTCGAGGAAGACGTGGTCGAGATCTGCGAGATCGTGCACCAGCACGGCGGCCAGGTGTACACCGACGGCGCCAACATGAACGCACTGGTCGGCGTCGCGAAACCCGGCAAGTGGGGTTCGGACGTCTCGCACCTCAACCTGCACAAGACCTTCTGCATCCCGCACGGCGGCGGCGGCCCCGGCGTCGGCCCCTGCGCAGTGAAGTCGCACCTCGCGCCGTTCCTCCCCGGCGCACTGGGCAAGGATGGCATCCGCACGCCCGGCACCGGCGATGGCGCGATGGTGTCGGCGGCCACGTTCGGTTCGGCATCGATCCTGCCGATTTCGTGGATGTACATCGCGATGATGGGTGCGAGCGGCCTGCGCAAGGCCACCCAGGTGGCGATGCTCAACGCGAACTACCTGGCGAAGCGCCTCGCGCCGCACTATCCGACGCTGTACACCGGCCGCAATGGCCTGGTCGCGCACGAATGCATCCTCGACCTGCGCCCGATCAAGGACGACACCGGCATTTCCGCCGAGGACGTGGCCAAGCGCCTGATCGACTTCGGCTTCCATGCGCCGACGTTGAGCTTCCCGGTCGCCGGCACGCTGATGGTGGAGCCGACCGAGTCCGAATCGCTGCACGAACTCGACCGCTTCATCGACGCGATGATCCAGATCCGCGAGGAAATCCGCATGGTCGAGCGCGGCGAACTCGACCGCGAGGACAACCCGCTCAAGCACGCGCCGCACACCGCGACGCAGGCCGCGGCGGCGGAATGGAAGCATGGCTACAGCCGCGAACTGGCGGTGTTCCCGCTGGCCACGCTGAAGCAGCTGAAATACTGGCCGCCGGTCGCGCGCGTCGACAACGTCTACGGCGACAAGAACGTGTTCTGTTCCTGCGTGCCGATCGGCGACTTCAAGGACGAACCGGAAGCCTTCAGCGAGCCGATGGCGTCCTGAACCGGATTGACAGGAACGACGAAAGGCCCCGCACCGCGGGGCCTTTTCGCTTGCTTCGACGTCGATTCAGTCCGCGCCCACGCGCGCGAACGAAAACAGCTTCGCCAGCGGATGCTTCGTGCGTTCGACCAATGCGCGCAGCAGGCCCGCGCCGAGCATCGAGTAGGTGATGCCGTTGCCGCCGTAGGCCATGGCGTAGTGGACGCGCGGGCCCAATGCACGGTGGGGCCCGAAGAACGGCAACCCGTCCTCGGTTTCGGCGAAGGTGCCGGCCCACGAGAATGCCGGCACGATTCCGGCGTCCGGGAACAATGCGTGCATGCGCTTCAGCAACTTTGCAGCTTTCTTCGGAACGCGCCGGTCGCGCCGCGCCGGGATGTCGACCGCATCGTCCTCGCCGCCGACCAGCAGGCGGTTGTCCGGCGTGATGCGGAAGTAGAGGTAGGGCCGCGCGGTGTCCCAGGCCATCGTCCGCCGGAACGCATCCAGCGGCCCGGGATCCAGCGGATCGCCGATCAACGCATAGCTGCTGCGGTTCCTGGCCACCTTTTCCGGCAGCCATTGTTGCGTCGCGTAGCCGGCGGCCAGCACCACGTGTTTCGCGGCAATGAGCGGACCGGCCTCGGTGCGCAGCAGCACGTCGCGCGAGCGCGGCTCGATCGCGGCGACGCGGCTGCGGTCGAACACGTTCGCGCCGGATTTCTCCAGCGCCTGCAACAGGTGCAGCGCGAAGCGATACGGATCCACGCCGGCGGCCGGGCGGTTGAGGATCGCCGCGGGCGCGTCGAAGCCGTAACGTTCGCGCACCTCGGCCTGCGCGAGCCAGCGCACGTCGAAGCCGTGCTGCCGTCGCATCGCGAACTCTTCGCGCAGATCGCGCACGTCGCGGCGCCGGCTGGCGAAATACAGGCTGTCCGACTTGCGAAAGCCGACGTCGCGCATGCGCCCGAGCATGGCCTGCAGCGCCTCGACCGAGGCCACGCAGGCGCGATAGGCGAGCAAGGCATCGCCTTCGCCGACGCGTTCCGCCAGGTCGGTCAAATGGGTGTCGATCTCGTACTGCAGCAGCGCGGTGCTGGCGGCGGTGCTGCCCCAGCCGACGTCGCGTTCCTCGACCACGACGACGTCGTGCCCATGGCCCGCGAATTCACTGGCGATCAGCGCACCGGTGATGCCGCCGCCGACGACCGCGACGTCGCAGCGCAAGTCGCGCTCCAGCCGCGGGAAGGCATGCAACAGCCCGTTGCGCACCGCCCACCAGGGATAGCCGCTCTTGAGATCCATGTGCTGTTCATCGCACGAATGCCGGCTGCATTGCGTGAATGCCCGCTCGAAGGCTCATTTCGCCGGAGGATTTGCATCCGGCGGCGGCGACCGGGTGAAGCTGCCGGCGAAGCCCGGGAACGCGACCGGGCTTTCCCAACCGTCCGCGCCCACCGCGGAGACGCCGAAGAACCAGTCGTCGATGTTCACGCCCTTGAGCACGATGGACGTGGCATTTCCTGCGTCGCGCGATGATTGCCATTGCGCCGCGGTGGTATCCCGCCACCACGCGCGGTAAGCGGTCGCGCCAGGCGATGCCTGCCACGACAGCGTGGTGTCGTAGTCGAGCTGGCCCTTGATCTCGATGCCGTCGGGCGGCGCTGGCGCATTCGCCAGCGCGGCGAGCGTGATCGCATCGAGCCGGGTGACATTGGCGAGGTAGTCGAAATCGACATGATCGATGGTGTCGCCGTAGCGCACGCCGCCTTCGGTGCGCAGGTCCTGGTGCTGGTGGGTGTAATCCTCGTGCGATTCGGTCACCCGCACCGCCGGAAAACCCTGCGACAGGAACTCGACCTGGTCGCCGCCGCGGCCGTAGCGGTCGGTGCGGTAGACCATGCGCACGCGGAAATCGCCGAGGTGACGTTCGGCCAACGATTGCATGAAACGCGCGATGTTGCGCGAAGGCGAATCGACTTCGCCACCATGGTAGCGGCGGTAGTCGGCCTGTTCCGCGGTTTCGTTGGTCTTGGTGCCTTCGGAGAACACCCGCACCGAGTTCGCATCGCGCTGGCCGTCGCCACCGAGCGGGCTGCCGACGATGTCGTTGTTGAGGTTGGCCTCGACCTTCCAGCCGTGGTCGACCGCATACTGCGCGATCACCTTGCCGCCGTACAGGCCCTGCTCCTCGCCCGAATCGGCCGAATACACGATGGTCGCGGCGAACTTGTGCCTGCTCAGCACCCGCGCGGCCTCGAGCAAGGCGGACACGCCGGAAGCGTCGTCGTTGGCGCCGGGCGCATCGCATTCGATATCCATCACGTCGGTGCAGCGCGAATCGAGGTGGCCGGTGATGACCACGACGCGATCCGGATCGCTGGTTCCGCGCTGGATCGCGACCACGTCCATCACTTCCACGCCTTGCGGCGGCGTGCGCTTGCCGGTGAACACCTGCGAAGGCGTGACCACTTCGAGGCAGCCGCCGCAATCGGTAGAGAAGCTTTCGAACTGCGACTTCACCCAGCGCCGTGCGGCACCGATGCCGCGCGTATCGGATTTCGTGTCGGACAGTGTCTGGCGGGTGCCGAAACCGACCAATGCCGCATCGAATTCGCGCAGCGACTTCGGCGAGACCGCGGCGGCGATGGCATCGAGTTCGGGATGGCGAACCGGCTTCGGTGCGTCCGCGGCCAGCACCGGCAGCGACGCCAGCAACGCGATCCCGGCGATTGCGATTCGACGCATGGCGACTTCCTCCGGCGACTGGAAACGCAAGCCTAGCGATTCGCGTCGATGCGCGCGAACCGCGCGCGAAGCGAATCAGGACGGCGGCGCGATCGCCGCCTCCGCGCCGATGTCCCAGCCGCTCCAGCGACCCGTGTCCAGATCGAGCGAAAGCAGCGCCTCGTGCATGTCGCTGGAACCGGGCTGGCCCGCGTTCCAGTTGCCGTACAGCAATAGGTGGGAACCGTTTTCCCAGCGATTGCTCAGCTCGGTGTAGCGCAACACCGCCGTCCACAGCGTTTTCGAAAAGCTGGCGTCCAGTCGCGACAATGCCAGCCGCCCCTGCGCGTCCATACGGGTGCGATGCAGCACCAGGACGCCATCCGGATCCTCCAGGCGCAGCGGCGGACGCACCGCCGGCTTCATCACGATCCCGCGCTGGACCCACTGCGGCGAACCGGGCACCGCCTGCGCTTTCAACAGGCGGCCCTGCAGCCATTCGCCGGCACCGGCGATGCGATCCAGTTTCTCGATCCGCTTGAAACGCTCCTCGTCGAAATTCTCGACGCAATCGCGCATGCGTTGGCGTCGCGTGCCCTGGTCTGCACCTCGGTTGCGGGCGTACTGCTCGATGTCGTTGGCCTGCATCAGGCGCTGCATATCCTCTTGGTTCTCGACGATCGAGATCCGGTCCTCGCAATAGCCCTGCACGCCCTTGCGTCCTCCGTGCGCCAGGAAATCGTCGTTCCAGGCAGTGTCCGCCACCCGCCAGAACGTGCGCCGGGCCAGTTCGCCCTCGTCGTCGATATCGGCGGAATCCGCGTAATTGTCGCCCCACTTGTCGTTCTCGCCGTCGCGCGCCTCGCGCTCGCTGAGCAGGCCGATCCACGCGCCATCGAAGCGTCCATGGCGCACGCCGAACTCCTCGGTCCGGTATCCGCCGTTCCAGGTCGTACCCATGCTGACTGCCTGGCTGAACTGCTTTTCGTCGGGCGCCTGGTACGGAATCGCCCGGAAATCGGGTAGCGAGATGCGCACGCGCCTGGCGTCGGCCAGGGTGATCACCAGTTCGCCCACGAAGGTATGGAACTTCAACTCGCTCGGCAGCGCATCGGCGATCCCGGGGTTGGCCTGCACGATCCTGGCGCGATCGGCCACCACGGCGCCATCGCGTGCGGACAAGGCCAATACCTGGTCGTGCACCCAGACCCAGACGATGCCGCCCTGCTGTCCAAGGATGCGGAGTCCCGCGCCGCGACCTCCTTCCTTGTCGCGCAGCACCTTGAGCTCCTTCAGCCACAGGCGCCGCGCGGTATCGGGGTCATGTGCCTGCAGGCGCAGGTGGTAGTAGTACTCGGTGACCCACTTTCCAACCCGCCGGCTGCCACCACCGACATGCCGCGAGCGCTCTTCCTCCTGGCTGGTCGTCAACCACGCCTGCTTGCCGCTGCCGGTGTCGACCAGCCCGATCGGGCCGCTACGCTCGGGCGGTTCGAAACTGCTGTTCTCGCACGCGGCCAGCGACGCCGCGAGCACCATGGCGAAAGCGAAGCGGATGGCATTGCGCATGGGCCGTTCCCTGCGGTCTCTCCCATGCACACGCGTTGCGCCCGCGCGAACGGCCAATGAGGCGACGACGGGCCGCACGTGGCCCGTCGCGAATGGCTCAGCCGCCGTGTTCCTTCAGCCACGCATCGACCTGCGGCAGTTGCTGCGCGCGCAGCTTGAGCCGGGTCTGGATGGAGGCGATCGCGGTCTCGGCGGAACGGCGCGAGGTCGGGGCGATGTACTTGTCGGCGAACGCGCGGATCTTGTCCACCATCGCGAGATCGGTCGAACCGCTGCCCAGCCCGGGGTAGTAGCGCGCGCGGGAAGTGGTGTCGACCAATGTGTCGACCTGTTCGCGATGGGCCAGGGCGAAATCGAAGGCCATGTCCGGATGCTCCCACGACACCGCGGAAATCATCCCCGCGGCGTTGGTGGCGCCGGGTTCGTCGGTCAGCGCCATGTCCAGCGCGCGCTGCGCCAACGCCTTGTCCTTCGTGCGCGCGAGCAGTCCGTAATACTGGTCGCGGATCATCGACGACTGTTCGCCGCGCGCCATCGCATGCAGCTTGTCCCAGGTCGCAGCATCGGCGTTGTAGGCGACGATGCCCAGAACCGTGCGCCGCAAGTCCGGCGGCATCGCCGCGGGATCGCTGGCCGAAGCGGCGAAGCGCCGGCGCGCCTCGGCGATCACCTTGGCATCGCCCATGCCGCTGAGCGTGCCGATCAGGCTCGTGCGCAGGTCCTTGACGGTGGACGAATCGCCTTCGCGGCTTTCCCAGCCGAGTTGTTCGAACTTCGGCGACAGCCGCGACAGCGCGTACTCGCGGAACACGGCCTGCCGTTCCGGCTGGCCCTTGTACATGTCGTCGATGCCGCCGAGCACGCCGGCGACCATCTGCCACAGGTCGGGCGAGGCATCGAGCGGCACCTTGTCGGCCAGGTCCAGCAGGTCTGATTCCGGCTGTTGCCCGGTCTGCGCCAGTGCGCTGGCGTCCATCATCACCCCGAGCTGGTCCACCACCGGCAGCTTCGCGAAACCATCGCCCAGCGCCTTGAACTGCGCCGGCGCGTACAGGGTGCGGTAATAGCCCTTCTGTCCCGCGTTCACCACCACCGGCGCGCCGCAACCGGGCAGCGTCACGCTGGCCTCGCCATCGACCAGCACGCGCGCCACGTTGCCGTCGCCGCCGCGCACGCTGACCGGCACATGCCAGCGCAGCGGCGCCTTGCCGGGGCGATCGACGGTGTATTCGGATTGTTCCAGCGCAACCCTGGTCGCGCCGGCCTCGCAACTCGCGCTGGCCTTGATCAAGGGCACGCCGGGTTGCAGGGTGAAATCGTGCGCGACCTGCATGAGATCCTTGCCCGGCGCCGCTTTGTCGATCTCGCGCCAGAGGTCGTCGGTCACCGCATTGCCGTAGGCATGCTGCTTGATGTAGCTGCGCACGCCATCGCGCCAGGCATCGGCGCCGACGTAATCCTCGAGCATTCCGATCACCGCCGAGCCCTTGCCGTAGGTGATGCCGTCGAAGGCCTGGCTGGCCTGCTCCACGGTCTCGACGTGCTGCACCACCGGATGCGTGGTGGCATAGGCATCGCGGCCCATCGCGCCACGGCTGGTGTAGGCGGCGTCGACGCCGTCGATGTCCCATTCCGGATGCAGCTTGCGCGTGGTGCGGCCTTCCATCCAGGTGGCGAAGCCTTCGTTCAGCCACAGGTCGTCCCACCACGCCATCGTCACCAGGTCGCCGAACCACTGGTGCGCGATTTCGTGCGCGGCCACGGTGAAGGCGCGCTGCTGGTCGGAAACGTTGGCGATGGCCGGGTCGAGCAGCAGCGAATATTCGAAGGTGAAGATCGCGCCCCAGTTTTCCATCGCGCTGAAGAACTGGCTGCGGCCCGGGGCGGCGATGTTGTCCAGCTTGGGCAACGGGTATGGCACGCCGAAGTAGTCGTTGTATTCGCGCAGCACGTCGCGACTGGCTTCGAGCGCGTAGCGGGCCTGCTCGACCTTGCCCTTCTGCGCGATCACGCCGATTTCCGTGCCGTTCTCGCCGCGGATCGTGCTGCGGTCGAAATCGCCCATGGCCATGAACAGCAGGTAGGTGGACATCTTCGGCGAAGTCCGGAATACCACCTGCTTCATGCCGTTGCCGATGTCCTTCGTCGACGCCGCGGGCATATTGCTGACCACCATGTCGCCGGCCGGCGCGTTCACGGTCAGGTCGAAGGTGGCCTTGAAGTTCGGCTCGTCCCACGAAGGGATGAAGCGCCGCGCATCGGAATTCTCGAACTGGGTGAACAGCGCGCGCTTCTTGCCGGCATCGGTGGGGTAATCCAGCGCGAACAGGCCGTTGGCCTGGGTGCCGATCACGCCGCTGTAGTCGGTGGACAAGGTATAGCGGCCCGGCGCGAGCGGCTTGTCGAACGCGAACGTCGCGGTCTGCGCGTCGGCATCGACGGTGACTTGCGCCGGCATCGAACTGCCGTCGGCGGCGGCGAGGCGGCTGTTGGCGAACGTCATGTCGATCGCCTGCAACACGATGCGGTCGGTGGCCTCGGCCACGACGAGGTCGATTTTCGCCTTGCCGTCGAACGTCATCCGTTCCGCATGCGGCGTGACTTCGATGGCGTAGTGCGTCGGGCTCACGCCACGCGGCAATTGGGTGGTCGCGTTCACCACCGGCGGCGCGGCGGCTTCCTGTGCGAACGCGGCGACGGGACCCGCGGCGAGCGCGAGGGCGATGGCGGCAATCAGGGGGCGACGCATGCGGGGCTCCGTGGCAGCGGCCACCCGGCCGCCCGACCCCGCATCATCGCGTTCGCGGGCGCGCCGGGGCATGCCCGAAAGTCATGCCCCGGCGAACGGCGTCGCGATCAGGCGAAGGGATCGCGCAGGACGATGTTCGCGTCGCGGTCGGGACCGGTACTGACGATGGCCAGCGGGCAGCCGGCCAGTTCCTCCAGCGCGCGCAGGTAGGCACGCGCGGCCGGCGGCAGCTTGTCCCATTCGGTGATGCCGTGGGTGCTTTCCTGCCAGCCCGGGAACTCCAGGTACACCGGCGTGCATTCTTCCCAACCCTGCGCGTCCAGCGGCGCGTATTCGCTGCGCTTGCCGTGGTACTCGTAGGCGATGCAGATCTTCAGCGTCTCCATCCCGTCGAGGATGTCGAGCTTGGTGATGCACAGGCCGCTGATGCCATTGATCGCCACCGCGCGCTTGAGCGCGACGATGTCCATCCAGCCGCAGCGGCGCGGGCGTCCGGTGGTGGCGCCGTATTCCTGGCCGCGATCGCGGATGCCCTGGCCGACCTCGTCGTGCAGTTCGGTCGGGAACGGGCCACCGCCGACGCGCGTCGCATACGCCTTGGCGATGCCGAGCACGTAGTCGATCGCATCCGCGCCGACGCCGGTGCCGGCAAGCGCGCCACCGACGGTGGTGTTCGACGAAGTGACGTAGGGATAGGTGCCGTGGTCGATGTCGAGCAGCGAACCCTGCGCGCCTTCGTACAGCACCTTGCTGCCCTGCTTGCGCAGCTCGTGCAGGATGCCGGCGACGTCGGACTTCATCGGTTCGACGTATTCGCCGAACGCGAGCGCTTCGTCCAGCGTCTTCTGGAAATCGACCGGCTCGACCTTGAGGTAATTCGCCAGCACGAAGTTGTGGTAATCGAGGGTGGAACGCAGCTTCTCCGCCAGTTCCTTCGGATAGCGCAGGTCGGCGACGCGGATGCCGCGGCGCGCGACCTTATCCTCGTACGCGGGGCCGATGCCGCGGCCGGTGGTGCCGATCGCGTCCTTGCCGGCGGCCTTTTCGCGCGCCTGGTCGAGGGCGATGTGGTACGGCATGATCAGCGGCGTCGCTGGCGAGATCTTCAGCCGCGAACGTACTTCCACGCCGTTGCCTTCCAGCTCGGCGATTTCCTTCTGCAACGCGCCCGGGTGCAGGACCACGCCGTTGCCGATCAGGCACAGCGCGTCGTCGCGCAGGATGCCGGACGGGATCAGGTGCAGCACGGTCTTCTTGCCGCCGATCACCAGCGTGTGCCCGGCGTTGTGGCCGCCCTGGAAGCGCACCACCGCGCCGATGTCCTGCGTCAGCAGGTCGACGATCTTGCCCTTGCCTTCATCGCCCCACTGGGCGCCCAGCACCACGACCGACTGACCCATCTGCTTGCTCCAGACATGGAAAAAGCCGGCGGGAATGGCCCCGTCCGGCTTTTCGACATTCTACGGGGTTCGGACCCCGGGTGCGAGCCGCGGATGCGGGCTGTTCAGCCCCCGCGCACCAGCCACAGTGCCACCAGCCCGGCGATCAGCAGCGCCGCCCCGACCTGGCGCAGGCGTTCGTTGGGCAGTGCATGCAATTGTTCCGCGGCGCGTTTCCACGCGCCCGGCGCGGCGAACAGGAACAGCCCCTCGAGGATGGCCACGAGGCAGAGCGCACTCCACAAATCCGACATCGGTCAGTGGTCGCTGCGCATGTACTGCAGGAACGGGTCGTTGCGCTCGAGCACGATCACGTCGCTGCCGCCGTCGAAGGCCTTGCGATAGGCCTCGAGGCTGCGCTGGAACGCATAGAAGCCCGGATCCTTCGAAGCCGCCTCGCCGTAGATCCGCGCGGCCTCGGCATCGCCCTCGCCGCGCAGCTTCTGCGCGTCGCGCTCGGCCTCGGCCATGATCACGGTCTGGTCGCGGTCGGCCTTGGCGTTGATCTCGTTGGCCTGTTCCGCGCCTTCCGCGCGCAACCCCGCCGCGACCTGCTTGCGTTGCGCGCTCATGCGCGCATAGACCTGCTTGATCACGTCGCTGTCCGTGGGCAGGTCGATCTGCTTGATCCGCAGGTCGACGATGCGCACGCCGATGTTCGACGCACCCTCGTTGATGCCCCTGAGCTGCGGCCCGATGATCTGCGAGCGGTCGCCCGACACCACCTGCGCGAGGGTGCGGGAATTGATCTCGTTGCGCAGCGAATCCTTGATGATCGGCGCGAGGCGCTCGACCGCGATCTTCTCGTCGCCGCCGGTGGCGCGGTAGAACGCACGCACGTCCTCGATCATGCCGACCGCGAAGAAATCCACGCTGACGTCCTTGCGCTCCAGCGTCAGGTAGCGCTCCGGATCGGCGGGGATGACCTGCAACCGCCGGTCGAACACGAGCCTGCTTTCGATCAACGGCCACTTGAAGTGCAGGCCGGGGCCGATGTCGCTGCGCACGACCTTGCCGAGGTTGAGCACGATGGCGCTCTGCCCCTGGCCCACGACGTAGATCGAACCGAACAAGGCCAGGACAAGCACGACCAGGGCGACGAGCGGAAGCCGGCGGTTCATCGGTTCACCTCGCGATCGTCGCTGCGCGGCTGTCGGCCCGGGCGCACGTCGTCGGCGACGGTCGTGGCCGTGACCGCCGGCGACAGCACGTCGGGCAAGTACGGGGGCGTAGTCGCGGCAGGCGCCTGCGTGGGCGCCGACATCGGCACGTAGATCAGCTGGCGGCCGTCGCCGCCGACCACGGTGCGGTTGCGCGACAGCACGTCCTGCACGGTCTCCAGCCACAAGCGCTTGCGGGTGACCTCCGGCGCCGCCTTGTATTGCGCGACGAGCAGGTCGAAACGCTGCGCATCGCCGGTCGCGGTGGCGATGGCCGCGGTCTTGTAGCCCTCGGCCACGGTGCGCACGCGCGCGGCCTTGCCGCGGGCTTCGGGCACGACCCGCGCGGCATAAGCCTGGGCCTCGCTCACCAGGCGGTCGCGGTCCTGCTGCGCGCTGTTGACGTCGTCGAAGGCCGGCTTCACTTCTTCCGGCGGACGCGCGTTGGGCAGGTTGAGCTCGGTCACGACCAGGCCCGTGCGGTAGGCGTCGAGGGATTTCTGCAACCGCTGGCGCGCGGACACCGCCAACGCCTCGCGCGCGCCGAGCACGGTGTCGAGGTTGGAGCGCCCGACCTGCTCGCGCACGGTGCTGAGGGCGGCCTGCGCCAGCACTTCCCTGGCATCGCGCGTGCCGAACAGGTACAGCTGCGGGTCGCGCACGCGGTACTGCACGTTGATCTCGACCTTGACGATGTTCTCGTCGCTGGTCAGCACCGGCACGTTGTCGCTGAAGGTCTGGATCTGGGTGGCTTCGACCTTGATCACGCGTTCGACCGGCCACGGCATCTTCAGGTGCGGACCGGGCTGCATCACCCGCGCGAACTGGCCGAAGCGCAGCACCACGCCGCGCTGCTGTTCGGTCACCAGCACGAAGCTGTCGAGCGCGAGCATCACGACCACCGCGATCGCGATCCAGCGCAGGTAGCCGCCGTCGCCGGCGATACCGCGGAACGGGCCCGACAGGCGCGAGAGCCAGTCGTCCCCGCGCTTGCCGCCATCGTTGCCGCCGGGTGTGTTCCAGGCCATGCAGGCTCCGTTGCTGGTCTTGCCGCGATTCTACGTGATCATGAAAAGCCGACGAAGGCGGGTCGAGACCCGCCCTACTCGGCTTCGATTTCGGGCAAAAGCGCCCGGATCGGCGCGCCATCGGCCTGCGCCGCGAGGCGCGCGGCGTCGGCCAACGCGAGGTCCACGTGCAGGCGCCAGCCCTCGTCGTCGTGGGATTCGCCGCGCACCGCTTCCAGCGCATGCAGGCGCGCGCGCAGGCGGCCGGCATCGGTCGGGAGCAGGACTTCGCCGCTGACGCGGCGCAGGCCGAGGCGTTCGCCCAGCGCCTCGCGCAACAGGCCGAGGCCATCGCCGTCGCGCGCGGACATCCACGCCGCGGTGCGTTCGTCCCCGTGCGCGTCGACGCGCGGCGTCGCGCCTTCGATCCGGTCGATCTTGTTGAACACCATCAGTTGCGGAATTTCGCCGGCGCCGATTTCGCGCAGCACCTCGTCGACCTGGGCGACGCGTTCGGCGCGCAACGGGTCGGCGGCATCGATCACGTGCAGCAGCAGGTCGGCCTCGCGCGCTTCGCTCAGGGTGGAACGGAACGCGGCGACGAGTTCGTGCGGCAGGTCGCGGACGAAACCCACGGTATCGGCCAGCACCACGCCGCCGCCTGGCAGCTCGATTCGCCGAACGGTGGGATCGAGCGTCGCGAACAACTGGTCCGCGGCGTAGGCCTCGGCGCCGGTGAGCGCGTTGAACAGCGTGGACTTGCCGGCATTGGTGTAGCCGACCAGCGCCACGCGCGGCAATTCGCTGCGCACCCGCGCGCGGCGCATCTGGGTACGCTGCACTTCGACCTTTTCCAGCCGCTTCTGCAGCATGTCCACCCGTTTCTGCAGCAGGCGGCGGTCGGTTTCGAGCTGGGTTTCGCCGGGGCCGCGCAAACCGATCGAACCGCCGCGCTGGCGCTCGAGGTGGGTCCAGCCGCGCACCAGGCGCGTGGCCATGTGCTTGAGCTGGGCGAGTTCCACCTGCAGCTTGCCTTCGGCGCTGCGCGCGCGCTGCGAGAAGATGTCGAGGATCAGGCCGGTGCGGTCGACCACGCGCCGTTCCAGCGCGCGCTCGAGGTTGCGCTCCTGCACCGGGGTGAGCTGGTGGTTGACCAGCACCAGGTCGGCGCCGGTCGCGTCGCAGGCGACCTTGGCTTCCTCCAGCTTGCCGCTGCCGATGAGCGTGGCCGGGTTGGGGCGGTCGATGCGCGCGTGCAGCAGGTGCGCGACGGTGGCCCCGGCCGAACGCGCGAGGTCGGCGAATTCCTCGACCACGCCCTCGTCCGGCTTGCCTCCGGCATGCGGCTGGATCAGCAGGGCGGTTTCGCCCTTGCGGGAGCGTTCGAACAATTGGGTCGGCATCGGGACGAATTATGGGCGATCGCCCCGAAACCAAGCCGTTGCAGCGGGTTATTCCGCCTCGTCGCCGCCTTCGTCGGAACCGCCGTCGTCGCCCGCGGCCGTAGCCGCGGTGGCGCCGACGCGGACATTGCGTGCCGGGACCACGGTGGAGATGGCGTGCTTGTAGACCATCTGGCTGACCGTGTTGCGCAGCAGGACCACGAACTGGTCGAAGGATTCGATGGTGCCCTGCAGCTTGATGCCGTTGACGAGGTAGATCGACACCGGCACGCGTTCGCGGCGAAGCGCGTTCAGGAACGGATCCTGCAAAGACTGGCCCTTGGACATGGCTTTCCCCAACTTGGTTTTTGTTGTGTCCGGTCCGGTCTTGCCGGATCCGCATCGCCCGACCCGCACTCCCCGCGGCGGCGACGCCCCGATCTTACCCGACCGGCCTGCGCGTGGCGCCGAGGAAAGCCGTTGTCGCGGCGTCCAGTTGCGTGCGCTGCGTCGCAGGATCGAACCACAGCGCATCGGTTTCGCCGCGCAGCCAGGTGAACTGGCGCTTGGCGAGCTGGCGCGTGGCGAAGATCGCGTGGTCGCGGAAAGTTTTTTCCCTCTCCCCTTGAGGGAGAGGGTGGCGCGTAGCGCCGGGAGAGGGGTCATCCAGATATTCCCATGCCTGCCGATACCCCACCGCACGCAACGCCGGCAACTCCAGCGGGCGGGGATGCGAACGCAATTCAGGCAGATCGCGCAGCGCACGCACTTCGTCGAGGAAGCCGGCGGCGAGCATCGCGTCGAAACGCGCTTCGATGCGTGCATGCAAGGTCGCGCGATCCTGCGGCGTGAGGACGAGTTTCAGCACCTTCACCGGCAGGCGTTCGCCGCGCGCTTCGCGTTGCCATGCGCTGATCGGCTTTGCCGTGAGCCGGAACACTTCCAGCGCGCGCTGGATGCGTTGCGCATCGGTGGCGTGGATGCGCACAGCGGCTTCGGGATCGACCTGCGCGAGTTGCGCATGCAAGGCCGCCCAACCAAGCGCCTCGGCTTCGGACGCGATTTCGGCGCGCATCGCTTCGTCTGCTTCCGGCATGTCGGCGAGTCCGTGCAGCAGCGCACGGAAATACAGGCCGGTGCCGCCGGCGAGGATCGGCAGTTTTCCGCGCGCAAGGATCGTGTCGACGGCGCGACGCGCGTCTTCGGCGAATTCCGCGGCCGAATACGGCTGCCACGGTTCGCGCACGTCGATCAAATGATGCGGAACGCGGGCCTGCTCTTCGCGGATCGGCTTGGCCGCGCCGATGTCGAGGCCGCGATAGACCAGCGCCGAATCGACGCTGACGATCTCGCCATCGAAGCGTTCGGCCAGTTCCAGCGCGAACGCCGTCTTGCCCGACGCGGTCGGGCCCATCACCGCAACGGCGGATGGGCGGATATCGGCGCTCATCTTTCGATCATGTCATCCCGAGCGTAGCGAGGGACCTGCTTTTTCGTCTGCTGATGAAAAGCAGGTTCTTCACTGCGTTCAGAATGACAACAGAAACTCCTCAGGCATCGCTTCCCCGCGCCAGCAGGCTGCTGCGCCGCGCATACAGCAAATACACGAGCAGGCCGAACGCGTTCCACAACAGGCACCACAACTGCGTGCGCGTCGGCAGGCTCATGAACAGGTAGATGCAGCCGAGGATCGCGACCGGGCCGACGATCCAGGCCAGCGGCGTGCGGAACACGCGCGGGCGGTTCGGGTCGCGCTTGCGCAGTACCAGCAGGCAGGCAGCGACGGCGACGAAGGCGATCAGCGTGCCGGCGTTGGCCAGCGCGGCGATTTCGTCGAGGCGCGCGACGCCGGCCAGCGCCGAGGTCACGATGGCGGTGAACACGGTGATCGCCACCGGCGTGCCGCGCTTGCCGACCTTCGACAGCGAACGCGGCAACAGGCCGTCGCGCGACATCACGAAGAAGATGCGGCTCTGGCCGTAGAAGAACGCGAGCAGCACGGTCGGCAACGCGATGACCGCCGCCGCCGCGACGATTTTCGCCGCCGCGCCATGGCCGAGTTCGCGCATGATCAGCGCCAGCGGTTCCGGGCTCTGCCCGAACACGCCGTAGTTCATCGCGCCGACCGCGGCCAGCGCGACGATCATGTAGATCAGGGTGCAGCCGACCATCGAACCGACGATGCCGATGCTGAGGTTGCGGCCGGGATCCTTGGTTTCCTCGGCCGCGGTGGAAATCGCGTCGAAGCCGTAGAACGCGAAGAAGATGATCGCCGCCGCCGCCATCACCCCGTATTTCTTGCCGTCCGGGCCGATGCTTTCGACGAATCCGTGCGGCATGAACGGATGCAGGTTCGAGGCATCGAACGCGGGCAGCGCGATCGCGACGAACACCGCCAATGCGAGCAGCTTGAACACCACGAGGAACGCATTCACCGTCGCGCTTTCGCGGGTGCCGGCGATCAGCGCGCCGGCGACGACCCAGGTGATGAGGATCGCCGGCAGGTTGATGAGCCCGCCTGCGTGCGGGCCGACCGTCAGCGCCGTCGGCAAATCGATGCCGAGGCCCTTGATGAAGCCGACCGCATAGCCGGACCAGCCGACCGCGACCGTGCTCACCACCAGGGTGTATTCGAGGATCAGGCTCCAGCCCACGACCCAGGCGATGGTTTCGCCGAGCACGGTGTAGCTGTAGGTGTAGGCGCTGCCGGCCGCGGGCATGAGCGTGGCCATTTCCGCATAGGCGAGCGCGGCGCAGGCACAAACGATTCCGGCGACGAGGAACGAAACGAGCACCGCCGGACCGGCGAGGTTCGCGGCGACACCGATCAAGGTGTAGATGCCGGTGCCGACGATGGCGCCGATGCCGAGCGCGACCAGGTGCGGCCAGCCCAGCGTCGGAACCAGCCTGCGCCCTTCCTCGTGGACCGTGACCCGGTCGATGTCCTTGCGGCGGAGCCATGACTGCATGTGAGCCTCGTGGATATTCGTCGTGGAAGCGGAATCGATCCAGCGCGATGCCGGGCCCGCGCGTGGCGGGCCCGGCGTGCACTGCGTCAGAACTCCTGCGAGAAACGGATGCCGAACGTGCGCGGCTGGGTCACCACCGTGTACGTCTCGGCGCCGCAGGTTTCGATCTTGCACTCGGCGAAGCGCGCCAGTTCCGCGCGCTTGTCGAACGCATTCTTCAGGAACAGGTCGACCGACCAGTTGTTGCGCCTGAAACCGACCGACAGATCGGTGAGCGTGTACGCCGCGAGGTCGCCGAAGGTCGCGGCCGCGTCTTCGCGCAGGTCCACCTTGCGACTGCCCTGGTAGGACAACGCCGCCTGCGCGAAACCTTCGCCACCCCACATGTCGGTGGTGTAGCGCGCGGTCAGATTGCCCTTGAAGCGCGCCGTCACCGGCAGGCGCGAACCCTTCGGCGCCTGCGGTCCGTCGACCGGGAAGTCGTCGCTCGGGTCGTCGAAGGTACCGTTCGGATTGAGCGTGCCCGCCGGGCAGACCGTTTCCGAACTGCCGTCCTCGCGCAACCAGCCACAATAGTTCTCGGTGAGCTTGGCGTCGTAGAACGCGAGTCCGCCGGTGATGGCGAGGTTGTAGGTCGCCGCCCAGCGCAGGTCGGTTTCGAGTCCACGGATCTGCGCCTGCCCCGCATTCCGGATTTCGGTCAGGCCGTTCGCGCCGAGGTAGGAGAACTGGAAGTCCTTCCAGTCTTCCTGGAACACGGCGCCGTTCCACGACAGGGCGTTGTCGGCCCAGGTCGTCTTCCAGCCGAACTCGTAGTTGGTCAGGAAATCCGACTTGTACGGCGGCAGGTTGCCGCGGCGGTTGATGCCGCCGGGGCGGAAGCCTTCCGACCAGGTCGCATAGATCATCTTGTCGTCGTCGATCTGCCAGCTCAGGTTGAAGCGCCCGAGCGAACCGCTTTCGCTGGTCGATTTGTCGAGGTTGGTGCAGGGCGCGCCGTGGAATTGCACGTCCGAGAAGCACGCCGCCTCGCCGGTACCGCTGCTGAAGCCGGCGCCGTAACCGAAGAAGCCCTTGAGGCTGTTCTCGGTATGGAACCAGCGCCCGCCGACGGTCGCGGTCAACCCCGGCACGAGGTCGAACGACAATTCGCCGAACACCGCCTTGTCGTTGTCCTCGCGTTCCTGCGCGGTCAGCCAGATGGTGTCGGGCCAGCCCGGCACTTCGATCGAGGACGCAATGCCATCCACCAGGTAGTCCTGGAAGATCTCGTGCTGTTGCTGCTGCCAGAACAGGCCGGCGACGAAGCGCAGGCGGTTCTCCTTGGGCGACGTGATGCGCAATTCGTGGCTGGTCTTGGTGTAACCATCCTTGGCGTCGATGTGCTGCGCCGGCGGCACCAGGTTGCCGTCGTCGTCGTAGAAGTATTGTCCGTAGAAGATGGGATCCTGGTCGTACCAGTAGTAGTCGCTGTAATCGGCCTGCGAATCGACGTCGCGCTTGAGGTGCGAGAAGGCGTAGGTCAGGTCGAAATTGCCGATCTTGCCTTCGACGGTCAGCGCGGCTTGCGTCCAGTGGTCGTCCGAGTTCTCGGGGAAGTAGTGGTGGAGTTGCAGGTCGCCGATCTTCGGCTCGAAGCCGGCGCTGCCGTTGGCCTTCTGCCGCTGGCCCATGATCTGCGGCGTGATCGACCAGTCGTCGTTGATTTCGAACCTGGCCGCGATGCGCGCGCCGGCGGTCCTCGCCCAGTTGTAGTTCTCGTCGACGAACGCGGCGTTGTCCATGGTCACGCCCGAGGACGGGAAGGTGCGCGTGCCGTGGATGTTGTCGACGTAGCCGGCGTCGTATTTCTCCCAGCCGACGAGGCGGATCGCCGCGGCCGGGCTCAGCGGCGCGTTGACGAAGCCCTGGACCACGTGGCCGATGCCGCCGCCTTCGGTCGCGCTGACCTCGGCGGAGTAGCCGGCGGCGAACCCGCTCGGGTCCGGTTTGTTGGTGATGATGCGCACCGTGCCGGCCTCGGAACTGGCGCCGTACAGCGTGCCCTGCGGCCCGGCCAGCGCCTCGATCCGCGCGACGTCGTAGATGTTGATGTCGAGCGAGCCCTGGATGGTGGTGATCGGCTGTTCGTCGAGGTACATGCCCACGCTCGGCTGCGAACCCGAATGGTTGCCGTCGCCGCCGCTGGCGACGCCGCGCATGTAGACCTGGGCGAAGCCGGGCCCGGAGAACACGCCGCCGCCGATCGAGCTGTAGGACAGGCTCGGGATCAGCTTGGCGTAGTCGTCGAAGTCCTGGATGTCCTGGCGCTTGAGCGTGGTCTCGCCGATCGCCTGGATGCTGATCGGCACCTTCTGCATGTTCTCGGTGCGCTTCTGCGCGGTGACGGTGATCGTTTCCAGCGTCTTGCCCTGCGCATCCTTCGCGGGCTGCCCCGCGTCGGCGGGCGGCGCCTGCGTCGATGCGTCCTGCGCCCAGGCCATCGAACCGAACGCAAGGTAGATGCCCATTGCCAGCGGCAATCGCGCCAGCGCCGAAGCCGTCCGTCGTTGCCGTGTGTTGCGTGCCTTGTTCCCCATCTCCCTCCCCTCCTCGTCGTGGATCGATCAGGCGCCCGGTGTTCGCGGCGATGTTTGCGGTGGCGCTTGCGGATAGGCATCGAGCACCGGCCCGAGCGCCTGTTCCAGCGGTCCAAGCCAGGCTTCGTAATGGCGCCAGTGGTCGACGCCGTCGCGGTAGATCGGCCTGCGCACCTGCTCCGAACTCGCGGTGCGCACCGCGCGCGGATTCTCGAAGAAACGCAGGCAGGCCTCGTCGAACGGCAATCCGCAGTAATCGAGCAGGCGCCGCACCTCGGCCTCGGTGTCGGCCACCATGTCTTCGTAAATGACGCGATGCACCTTGCCCGGCAGCACTTCGTCGAAGTGCGCCATCAGCTCGACGTAGTCCCGGTAGTAGCGGCCGATGTCGTCGAGCGAGTAGGTGAAATCCTGGCCGCGCGCGAAATGCTGCTTGAAACCGGACAGGCAGCAGGCCAGCGGATGCCGGCGCGCATCGATGATCTTCGCGTTCGGCAGGGCCAGCCTGATCAGGCCCACGTGCGCGAAATTGTTCGGCATCTTGTCGATGAACAAGGGCGCGCCGCGCTTGCGGTGGATGCGCGTGCGTTCGAGGTACTGTTCGCCGAGCGCGCGCGCTTCGCCTGCGTCGATGCCGGCAAGGATGTCGTGGTAGGACGTGGTTTGCGGCAATTCCGCGCGACGGCGCAGCGCCCGGGCGAGCGAAATGATCTCGGGCAGCTCCATCGTACCTTCCACCGCCGGGTGGCTCGACAGGATCTGTTCGACCAGAGTGCTGCCCGCGCGCGGCAGGC
The DNA here is from genome assembly GCF_007556775.1 of Lysobacter lycopersici. Taxonomy (GTDB): domain Bacteria; phylum Pseudomonadota; class Gammaproteobacteria; order Xanthomonadales; family Xanthomonadaceae; genus Pseudoluteimonas; species Pseudoluteimonas lycopersici. The sequence goes on along the minus strand of NZ_CP041742.1, from coordinate 129,972 downwards.
CGACGATGAAGACCGGATCCGGTGCATCGCAGCCCCAGCCTTCGCGTTCGGCGAAGAATTCGCGGGTATAGACCCGGCGCGCGGCGCGGCCGCGGCCGGCGTTGTCGTCGGCGCTGTACGGCACCAGCTTCAGCCGCAGCGCATTGCCGCCGAGGTAGTGCCGGAACGAGCGTTCGTATTCGCCGGCATCCTCCAGCGCCTTGCCGAGGGCGAAATCGAAATGCAGGCGCGGTTCGTCGGCGAGGTCGATTCGCTGCAATTGCGCCTGCATCGCCGCGATGTCGGCGGCGTCGAGGCGCACGGTCTTGAGGTTGGCCAGGCTCCAGTACGCCTCGCCGCAGGCCGCGTCGATTTCGATCGCGCGCCGATAGGCGTCGATCGCCCGATCCAGGAAGCCGGCGGTCTTGAGCGCGTGTCCGAAACTCATCCACAATTGCGGATGTCGCGGATGGGCGGACACCAGTTCCTCGTAGATCGCGATCGCTTGCGCGTAATCGCCGACGCGGCCGAGGACCACCGCCTTGAGGTTGCGGTAACTCGGGTGCGCGGGTTCTGCCTCGAGCAGCGTGTCGATTTCCGCCAGCGCCTCGGGTTGGCGGTTGCCGCGGTTGAGTACCTGCGCCAGGTTCTTGCGCGCTGCGTGGAACCCGGGCGCGAGTTCCAGGCAGCGGGTCAGTAGCGCCAGCGCTTCGTCGTCGCGGCCGAGCCTTGCATCGACTTCGGCCAGCATGCGGATCGCGGTGACGTCGTTCGGCGCGCATTCGAGGCGCGCGCGCAGCTGTTCTTCCGCTTCCGGCAGGCGGTTCTCGAACAGCGCCTTGCCGATCGCCAGCAGCCGCGGATCCTTCGCCGACTGCCGCACATGCTGCAGGCAGGCCGCGCCGGCTCCGGCCTCGTCGCCATTCGCGCGCAGGGCATCGGCCAGCGCGAGCCAGGCGCCCGGCAATTCGGGTTGCAGCGTGACCGCATGCCGCAGCGCGGCGGCGGCTTCGTCCATGCGCCCGAGCCGTGCGAGCGCGACCCCGAGGTCGGCGTGCACCTGCGCCCAGCGCGGGCAGTCGCGCGCCAACGGCCCGAGGACGCCGACCGCGGCCTGGTCGTCGCCCTGGCGGACGCGGGCCATCGCGAAGAGGTGCAGTGCGCGCGGATGGTCGCCGACCGCGCGCAGGATTTCGGTGGCCTGTTCCTCTGCCAGCACGGGCTCCGCCTCGAGCAGCCGCGCCGCATGCGCCAGCGCCACTTCGAGGGATGCGGTCGCGGTGGACGCAGGGCCCATGCGGCTCCCCGGGTGGACGGAACGTTGAGCGTAAGCGCCGCGCGACCGGGCGCGCAAGGCGCGGAAGCCTCAGTCCTCGTCCGGCCAGCGGATCGCCGGCTTCGCCTCGGCGCGAGGCGCCGGCATCGCGGCGACCCCGTTCCAGACCTTGAGCGCGTCCACGGTCGCGGCCACGTCATGCACGCGCAGGATCGTCGCGCCGTTCTGCGCGGCGATGAGGTGCGCGGCGACCGAACCGAAGACGCGATCATGCGGATCGTCGCGGCCGGTCAGTTCGCCAATCGTCTTCTTGCGCGAAAGCCCGGCCAGCACCGGCACGCCGAGTTCGGTGAGGCGTCGCAGCTGCGCCAGCAATTGCAGGTTGTGTTGCGCGTTCTTGCCGAAGCCGAAACCCGGATCGACCACGATGTTCTTCTTCACGATGCCGGCCATCTCCGCGGCGAAGATGCGTTCGGCGAGGAATCGATGCACGTCGGCGACCACGTCGTCGTATTGCGGGTTCGCCTGCATGGTGCGTGGCTCGCCCTGCATGTGCATCAGCACGACGGGCACGCCGAGTTCGGCGGCCACATCCAGCGCGCCTTCGCGGCGCAATGCGTAGACATCGTTGATCATGCCCGCGCCGGCCGCGACCGCGGCGCTCATCACTTCGGGCTTGGACGTGTCGATGCTGATCGGGATCGGAACGCGCTTCGCCAACGCTTCGATAACCGGGACCACGCGATTCAATTCTTCTTCGACCGACACATCATCCGCGCCGGGGCGCGTGGATTCGCCGCCGACGTCGAGGACGTCTGCGCCCTCCTCCACCAGTTTCAATCCGTGTGCGATCGCGGCATCGACCGTCGCATGCTCGCCGCCGTCGGCGAAGGAATCCGGGGTGACGTTCACGATGCCCATCACCCGCGGCACGTCGAGCCTGAGGATGCGGCCGGCGCAGTCGAGTTGCGGGGAGGTGTCGAACATCGCGGGAACGCCATCGTCGGGAGCAGGCCCGGACTCTGGCGCTTCCGCGCAAGCGCCGCAAGGCTCAGGGCGGCGCGAGCCCGGTATAACTGCGGAAAATCCCTTCGTTGCAGGACAGGCAGTACTGGTTCCCCGCGGCGTCGATGGTCTGGCGGTTGAAATAGATGTACGGGCCATCGGCCGCGATGAAGACCTCGGGATCGGTACGGATCCTGCGCGGGGAATCCGGAGTCAGTTGCAGCAACAACGGGTTGGCTGCGTCGATGTTGGCGATGAACAGTTCGGAGGGATACGCCGCGGGCGGGACGCTGGCGACGAAGAACACGTAGGAAGCGCCGTTGTAGATGAAATATTCCGGCGAATTGATGATGCCGCCCCGCGGAGTCCGTATGCGGTGGACCAAAGTCCACTGTGGCTGGCCCGGGTTTTCGCGATAGATGCGCAATTCGACGTTGTCGACGACGGTGAACATGGCCAGGTCGCCGCCGAACTCCGGCGCGCGCCAGATCCATGCGCGGCTGGCCAAGTCCTTCTGGCCGGCATCGAACGTCAGCTGTGTTTCCGTCCCCGCATCGAGGTCGCGGTAGAACACCTGCGACACACCATCCACCACCGCCGGGAACGAGGCTCCGCGCTCGCCATCGGCGAAGCGCAGCGCGTAGTAGTACTGCGACCCCGGATAGGACTCGATCCGCTGCTCGCTGTAGGGATCGTCGAGGTTGCGCCAGTAATGGTTGCCGTTCGGATCGACGTAGCTGATGCGCGGCGCCGGATCGCGCCAGTCGCGGCTGGCGTACGGCGCGGCGCGCATGAAGCCGGATGGGGCGAGGTAACCGCTGCGCCAGGATCCGTCCCTCACCTGCTGCGCCAGCGCGAGCCGTGCATTGGTGCGCACGTGCGGCAGCCCGGCGAGGAACTTGGTGTAGACGATCTGGTCGCCGGTCGCGGTGGCGATCCATTCCGGGCCGTTGCCGAGGATCCGCAGGTCGGCCGTGGCCATGGCCTCCGCGTCGACCAGGGTGCCCTTGCCGTTGGCGGGAACGAACAGGCCCGTCTGCGGATCCACGTCCGCGATCCACAGGGCGCCGTACCGGTCGACCCAGGCGATCTTGTTCCGGGCCTGGCTGATCTCGCAATCGAGCAGGTCGGGCTGCCGTGTCACCAGCGATTCCCCGGGGATCGCCTGTGCCCCGGCGGTGGTGGCCACCATCGCGATCGCGGCGAGGATGGCCCTTCCCGCCCACGGCGTTTTCCGCCTGCCCTCCGTCGCATCCATCGGCCATCCGCCTCCGTTCGGAAATCCCATGTCCGCTGCCACGCAGGCCGGGGTGGAATCCGGACACGGCCATGTCCGGAAATAACCGTGACCTCCGTTCCAATTCCATCGAAAGGTCTGGTCTAATCCATGGACCTGTTCGCTCCGGCCCTGGCGCCGGACGGGCAGTGCCGGAACGCACCGGGCCATCCGGGAACAAGTCCCGCACGGCGATTCGAGAAGACCCTCCCGGCATGCCGGCCCAAGGCAGGGCACCGGGAATTCACGGAGATTCGGATGAACACGATGTTTTCGACCCGTTTTTCGACCTCGGTGGCGCGCGCGCTGGCCGCGATCGCCGGGGCAACGGCCCTCTGGGCCAATCCGTCCCCGCAGGCGCATGCCGCGGTTCCGGTGCCGACGCCGCAACCGATCATGACGATCAACCAGTTGCTGGCCCAGGCGATCCCCGACGAGTGTTTCAATGGCCTCGGCGTCGACTACCCGGCAATGAATTCCGATGGCACCTGTTCGCAGGGCCAGCCGAAAACCAACCAGTCGTACATCTGGGGGCTCACCGAAGAGAGCGGAAAGTTGTGGTTCGGAACGCTGGCCAACGCCGGCTGCATCCTCGATGGCGTCGGCGGCGGGCAACCCACCAACCGCGACGGCATCCTCGCCTGCGAGTTCGGCCAGAGCCAGTACGCGCGCACCTTCCCGTCGATCCCGGATTCGCTGGGCGACTGGCGGCCACCGAGGGTCTATTCCTATGACCTCGCGACCGGCGAACTCGTCGACCACACCGTATTGACGCCGTTGCTGAAGAACACGCTCGGCTTCCGCGGTGCCGGGTCGATCGACAACATCGCCTTCCTCGGCGGGCCCAGCCTCAACCATTCCAGCGTGAACATCTTCGCGTTCCAGGCCGACACCGGGCAGTCGATGGGCTCGTGCGCGCTTACCGGTTACGACTACATCCGCGGCTGGCAGACGGTCGATGGCGTGCTCTATGTCGGCGTCGGCACGGCGGACCACGGTGCGGTGCTCCGCTGGAACGGCGGCCTGGGCGGCAACCTGTGCAGCAGCTTCACCGAAGTCGGCAAGCTCACCGCCGATGTCGCCAACATCACCCTGTACGTGGATGGCCAAGGCAAGGATCGCCTCGCGGTCAGCACCGTGCCGATCCGCACGCCTTCGGGCGGAAGCGGCGCCGGCACCGGCGTCTGGATCAGCCCCGTGATTCCCGCCGGCGGCCTGACGAATGCCAACTTGAACAGCTGGCGGCAAATCTGGAGCCCGTCGCAGTACGACCCGGATCCGATCGTGGCGCGTTTCGGCTACGCGGGCGGCGCCGTGCAGTACTACGACGGCTGGCTGTATTGGGGCACCATCCACCTGCAGAGCAGCAAGGCGTTCAGCGTGCACCAGACGTGCACGCTGCCGACCTGCTTTGGCGTTCCGGCGAATCCGCAGGAACTGCAGGCCCTGCGGGACGGCGTCTATCGCTCCACGTCGTTCTGGCGCGGGCGCAACCTCGAGAACCCGAACACGCGCGAAGTCCAGTTGCTGTACGGCGAAAGCGAACTGCCCGCCGGCACGGCGCCGAAGACCTTCACCATGACTCCGACCGGCTGGACCCCGCTGTACGGCCCATCCGGCTTCGGCAACCGCGGCAACGAATACACATGGCAGATGACCGTGTTCAACGGCCACCTGTTCGTCGGAACCTACGACGCTTCGGTCCTGCAGGGCGCGGGCGCCGCGGCGCAGTACGGTGCGGACCTGTGGCGCTTCGATTCGTCCGATGCGCCGGCGGTGAACGAGAACTACTCCGGCCTGGGCGATACCTACAACTACGGGATCCGCGCCCTGTATCCGCTCGACGACGGAAGCGGCGTGATCGCCGGCATGACCAATCCGTTCAACCTTCGGTCCGGCGGCGGGTGGGAATTGCGCCTGTTGCAGGAAGGCAGCCCGGCGGTGAAGCAGCGCAAGACCCGGCGCTGAAGCCGGGCGCACGCACAGGCGGTCCAACGAAAAAGGCCGGGGATTCCCGGCCTTTTCCATGCGCTCCGCATCGACGGGCGATCAGGTTTGCGTCGCCGGTCCACCGACCAACGGCGCGGGCGGCGCGGCATCGCTGCCGGCCTTGCCATTGCCGTTCTTGCCCCAGCCCATCGGCGGCGGCACGTCGCGGCCTTCCATGATCGCGTCGATCTGCGGCACGTCGATGGTTTCGTATTCGAGCAGCGCCCTGGCCATCGCGTGCAACTTGTCGATGTTCTCGGTGAGGATCCGCGTGGTGCGCGCGTAGGCACGGTCGAGGATGCCGCGCACGACCTCGTCGATCTTGCGTGCTGTCTCGTCGGACACGTTCTTGTGCTGGGTGACGGAACGGCCGAGGAACACTTCGTCCTCCTCCTCGCCGAAGGTGATCGGCCCGAGTTCGGACAGGCCCCACTTCGTGACCATGTTGCGCGCCATCTTGGTCGCGCGCTCGATGTCGTTGGAGGCACCGGTCGTCACCTTGTCCTCGCCGAAGATCAGTTCCTCGGCGACGCGGCCGCCATAGAGCGAAGCCAGCTGCGATTCGATCGTGGTGCGGTTGTACGAATACTTGTCGCCCTCGGGCAGGTACATCGTGACGCCCAATGCGCGGCCACGCGGGATGATCGTGACCTTGTAGACCGGGTCGTGTTCGGGCACCAGCCGCCCGACGATGGCATGGCCAGCCTCGTGGTAGGCGGTGAGCGTTTTTTCCTGCTCGCTCATCGCCATCGAACGGCGTTCGGCGCCCATCAGGATCTTGTCGCGCGCGCGGTCGAAATGGACCATGCGAACGTCCTTCGCGCCCTCGCGCGCGGCGAACAGCGCGGCTTCGTTGACGAGGTTGGCGAGGTCGGCCCCGGAGAAGCCCGGCGTGCCGCGCGCGATGGTCATCGGTTCGACATCGTCGGCCAGCGGCACCTTGCGCATGTGCACCTTGAGGATCTGCTCGCGGCCCTTCACGTCCGGCAGGCCGACCACGACCTGGCGATCGAAGCGGCCCGGTCGCAGCAGCGCGGGATCGAGCACGTCGGGGCGGTTGGTCGCGGCGATCACGATCACGCCCTCGCCGCCCTCGAAACCGTCCATCTCGACCAGCAACTGGTTGAGCGTCTGCTCGCGCTCGTCGTGGCCGCCGCCGAGGCCGGCGCCGCGATGGCGGCCGACCGCGTCGATCTCGTCGATGAAGATGATGCACGGCGCGTGCTTCTTGGCCTGCTCGAACATGTCGCGCACGCGCGAAGCACCGACGCCGACGAACATCTCGACGAAGTCCGAGCCGGAGATCGAGAAGAACGGCACCTTGGCTTCGCCGGCGATGGCCTTGGCCAGCAAGGTCTTGCCGGTGCCGGGCGGGCCGACCATCAGCACGCCGCGCGGGATCTTGCCGCCGAGCTTCTGGAATTTGGATGGATCGCGCAGGAACTCGACCAGTTCCTCGACTTCCTCCTTCGCTTCGTCGCAGCCCGCGACGTCGGCGAAGGTGACGCGGGTCTGGTCCTCGTTCAGCAACTTGGCGCGCGAGCGGCCGAAGGACATCGCGCCCTTGCCGCCGCCCTGTTGCATCTGCCGCATGATGAAAACGAAGAACCCGACCATCAATGCGTACGGCAGGATCGTGAACACGATCTCCAGGAACGTGGGGGATGTGCGCGGGGGCGTCTGCTCGATCGCGACCTTGTACTTGATCAGGTCGTTGACCAGGTCCTTGTCGCCCGGGTCGTAGGTCGTGAACTTGCCGCCATCCTTGCGCTCGCCGCTGATCGTGGTGTGGTCCGCGCCGATGGTCACCTTGGCGACGTTGTCCTCGTGCACCAGTTGCACGAACTGGTCGTAGGCCATCGGCCCGGCGTCGCCGTTCAGCCTGGGCGAGAAGCTCTGGAACACCACCAGCAGCACGACCGCCACCACCACCCATAGCAGCAGGTTCTTGAACATGTCGTTCATCGGATGGCTCCCTGGCGTTGCGTCATTTCACTTCCTCACCGTCAACTTGCCTTGCGCGAGTGCATACACTTCCGGCGAACGCTTGCGCGAGGCCGCCGGTTTGCGGATCGCCACCCTGGCATAGCGCCGGCGCAGTTCCCGCAGGTAATCGTCGAAACCCGTTCCCTGGAACAGCTTGATCAGGAACGCGCCGCCGGGCTTGAGGTGGCCGTCGGCGAATTCCATCGCGAGTTCGGCCAAGTGCATCGCCCGCGGCTGGTCGACCGCCTCCATGCCACTTTTATTGGGGGCCATGTCGGAAAGGACAAGGTCGACCGCCTGCCCGCCGAGCGTGGCTTCCAGCCGGGATAGGACCGCATCTTCCCTGAAATCGCCATGAAGGAACTCGACGCCGGCCAGCGACGGCATCTCGAGGATGTCCAGCGCGATCACCCGTCCGTCATCGCCAAGCGCCTGCCGTACCCACTGCGACCAACCGCCGGGCGCGGCGCCGAGATCGACCACGACCATGCCCGGCCGAAGCAACCGGTCGCGTTCGACCAGTTCTTCGAGCTTGTACGCGGCGCGCGAACGCAGGCCTTCCGCCTGCGCCTTCTTCACGTAGGGATCGGAGAAGTGTTCCTGCAGCCAGCGCTGGCTGGATTTGCTGCGGGTGGCCATCAGGCCCGCATGATAACCTGCGACCCCTTCCGCAGCCTTTTTCGCCGCATGACGACCATGCTGACCTCGGCCCAGACCCGCTTCCTGCGCGGCCAGGCCCATGGACTGAAGGCGATGCTGCAGGTCGGCGGCAAGGGCCTGACCGACGCGCTGGTGAGCGAGGTCGACGGCGCGCTGGAACACCACGAGCTGATCAAGGTGAAGGTGGGCGGCGACGACCGCGATGCACGCGACGCGATGATCGACGAACTCGCCGGCCGCACCGGCTCGGCGCTGGTGCAGCGGATCGGCCATACCGCGATCCTCTATCGACCCAGCAAGGACAAGCGACACATCGTCCTGCCGCGAGCCTGATGCAACTCGTCCTCGAGCGCCCCGACTACGCCTACAGCCTGCGCGGCGCAGACGGCCGCCATGCGCTCGTCAACGAGCGCACGCTGACGCGGAGTTTCATCGTCGCGCCCGATGCGCTGGTCGAAGACTGGCCGGTTTCCGATATCACGTCGATGCGCCCCACTGACCTCGATGCGTTGTTCGCGCTGGAACCGGAACTGGTCGTGCTCGGCAGCGGCGAGGCACAGGCGTTCCCTCCCGCGGAGGTGATGGCCGCCTGCCTGCAACGCGGCATCGGCCTGGAAGCGATGACCAATGCCGCCGCCGCGCGCACGTTCAACGTACTTGCTGGCGAAGGTCGGCGCGTGGTCGCGGGGTTCGTGATCGGCTAGTTTTCCCTCCCCATTCATGGGAGAGGGTGGCGCGTAGCGTGGCGCCTATCGCTCGTCCTTGGGTGGCAACCGCCAATTCAAAATGGCTGTAGCCAGCGCTTGTTGGCCTTGCGGCAAAGAAACTTCGAAAGTGAAAGCCTCGTAGTCATCGCTCGCTTGGTAGTAAGCAAGGCCATCAACTGATTGACCCTTTGCATTCTTGCGGCTATACGCGAGCGTGTGCTTGCCCAGCTTGACTGTATGAATCTGCGCTTCAAGGCCGGAAGCAGACTGCCCGAACATGTCGTCTGCTTCCTTTTTGGCATCCGGGAAATATGGCGCGGCCAGACTTAGCGCACACCCGACACAAGCGCCGCCAGAATCGTAAAGAGAAACCACGCCTGCGCCGTTATTCGGCTCCCTGAATTCATAGACTGAACTGTTGTCGGCACCGACTGCCGCCCTGACAAGCTGCCATCCTCGCGGCACGAGCACCCAACCGTCGTATGTCCAGTAAACCGAAAGCTGGCTTGCCATTTCCGGAGAAATTTCCGCCCGTGCAGTCATGTTCTTTTGGGGCAAGTCTGGCGTCATCAACTCGCCGGTCTCGCTGGTCGCATCTTCAGTGGAGACCACGTACGCCGGGATTATTAGCGTGTCATTGACGACAAAGTTGCCCGCGGGCGTGACCTTGAATGTCTGCGCGAGCAACGTGGCCGGCAAAAACAAAAGGATGGCCGACACGATGATCTTCATCATGGATTCCGTCACTTCTTAGGCAAAAACGCCTGCGGATCGACCGGCTTGCCGTTGTAGCGGATCTCGAAGTGCAACATGTCGCGCGCGGCGCCGCTGCGGCCCATCTCCGCGATCTGCTGCCCGGCCTTCACCAGCTGGCCCTCGTTCACCAGCCGCGCGCGGTTGTGGCCGTAGGCCGACAGCCACTGGTCGTTGTGCTTGACGATGATCAGTTCGCCGTAGCCGACGAGGCCGGAACCCGAATACACCACCACGCCGTCGGCGGCGGCTCGCACCGGCTGTCCCGCGTTGCCGGCGATGTCGATGCCCTGCCGCGTGGGATCGCCTGCGGCAAAGCTTTCGACCAGCGAACCATCGGTCGGCCAGCGCCATGCGAACGGCGCATTCACCGGAGTCGACACGGCCGGCGGCGGCATTGGTGCCGAGGGTGTCGAAGGCACGGTGCGTGATGGCGTCGTGCTGCGCACGACCGGCGCGGCGCCGGGATACAGGCGCAATCGCTGTCCGGGATAAATCGTGTACGGCGGCGGGATGCCGTTCCAGAGCGCGAGGTCGAGCGCGGTAATGCCGTTGACGGTGGCGATGTGGTAGATCGTGTCGCCACGCTGCACGACCGCGGTGGCGCCGTAGCGCGGTGTCGAGACCCGCACCGGCGGCGGGGAACTTCGCACCGAGCGCGAAGACGAGGGACCGCGCACGACGCGGCTGCTGGCGCAGGATGCGACCAACAGCACGACAGACGCGGTGGCGATGACGGCAAGGACCGGACGCATGCGGCCCATCATGCCGCATGCCCGCGCAACAGCAACCAACCGAGCAGCGCCAGCACCAGGACGACGACGGCCCAGCCGATTGGTTCGATGTACTTGTGCAGCGCGCGTTCGGCGCGTTCGCCACCGAGGCGGATCGCAAGCGCGACCAGGAACACTCGCTTGCCGCGCCCCACCGCCATGCTCGCGAGGTACGGCAGCCAAGGCACCCCAACGATCCCCGAGGCCCAGGTGAACACCTTCATCGGGATCGGCATGAAGCCGCCGAGCACGAGGAATCCGAACACCGACCATGGCGAATGCGCCATCTTCGCCTGCAGCGTGGCGATGCCCGCATTGACCTTGTCGAGCATGCCCAGGGCGTCGAGCGCCGGACGCACCGCCTCGAACGCGTAATGGCCGAGCAGGTAGCCGATGACCGCGCCGAGCATGGAACACGCGAGGCTGATCGTGGCGTAACGGAAGCCGCGCTTCGGCTGCGCCAGGCACATCGGCGCCAGCATCACCTCGGGCATCACCGGGAAGAAGATCGCCTCGACGAAGCTCAATCCGGCGAGCAGCCACGTCGCGCGCGGGTGGCGCGACCAGCCGATGGCCTTTTCGTACAGCGGCGCGAACAGGCGCATCAGCCGACCGTTCCCGACAGCAGCGGCACGAACACGACCTGCGCGAGGTTGCGCTCTTGCACCTTGCCGTCCGCGTCCTTACGCAGCATCAGCAGGCCCTGCGCATTCGCGCCGCCGACCGGCGCGACCAGGGTCCCGCCCGACGCGAGTTGCGCGACCAGCGCATCCTCCAGCACCGGCGCACCGGCGGTGACGACGATGGCGTCGAACGGCGCGTGCTCGGGCCAGCCGATGCGGCCGTCGTCGTGCTTGCTGCGCACGTTCAGGCCGAGGGTGCGGAAACGCTTGCGCGCGATCCGCAGCAGGTCGCCGATGCGTTCCACCGTGTGCACTTCCAGCCCGAGCGCGGCGAGCACCGCGGCCTGGTAGCCGGAGCCGGTGCCGACCTCGAGCACGCGCTTGGGCTGCGCGCCGTCGAGGAACAGCGATTCGGTCATCTTCGCCACCACCCACGGCTGCGAAATCGTCTGGCCGTGGCCGATCGGCAGCGCGTTGTCCTCGTAGGCGCGCGCGGCCAGCGCCTCGTCGACGAACAAATGCCGCGGCACGGTGCGGATCGCGTTCAGCACGCGCTCGTCGCGGATTCCGTTTTCCCGCAAGCGTTCGATCAGGCGATCGCGCACGCGCTGCCCGGTCATGCCCAGGCCGAGCGCGGCCGGCTGCAGGTGCATGCGCGCGGTCATGCGCCGCGTTCCAGCGAAGCGGCGAGCCCGCCGACCCAACTCGCGACCTGCTCCAGCGCCTGGAAGCGGGTCAGGTCGACGTGGATCGGCGAAATCGAGATGTTGCCGGTGCGTACCGCGTGGAAATCGGTGCCGGGGCCGGCATCCTGTTCCGGACCCGCCGGGCCGATCCAGTACACCGTGCCGCCGCGCGGATCGCGCTGCGGGATGCAGTCCTCGGAACGGTGGCGGTTGCCGAGGCGCGTGACCTCGAAACCGACCACGTCTTCCCACGGCAGGTCCGGCACGTTGACGTTGAGGATGGTGTCGGCGGGCAGCGGATCGGACTTCAGCCGCGCGACGATCTCGACCGCGGCGCGCGCGGCGGTTTCGTAGTGTTTCGCCGCACGGTCGGTGGTGACCAGCGACATCGCCACGGCCGGCAAGCCGAGGAAGCGTCCTTCCATCGCCGCCGACACGGTGCCGGAATAGATCACGTCGTCGCCGAGGTTGGCCGAATTGTTGATGCCGGACACGACGATGTCGGGATCGAAGTCGAGCATGCCGGTCAACGCGAGGTGCACGCAGTCGGTCGGCGTGCCGTTGACGCGGATGGTGTGCGGGTCGAGCCGCCGGGTGCGTATCGGCAGGTCGAGCGTCAGCGAATTGCTGGCGCCGGAACGGTCGCGGTCCGGCGCGACCACCCAGACCTCGTGCCCGGCGCCGCGCAGGCCCTCGGCGAGGATGCGGATGCCGGGGGCGTCGACGCCGTCATCGTTGCTGACCAGGATCCGCATGGCGCCTTACGGCATCGGAACATTCTGCATGCGGTCCATGATAACGGATGCGGCCCGCGGCTTCCCGGCTGCGCTAACCTGCGGCGATGCGCAAGGCCCCGCCAGAACCGGACGATCGCGACGACGCCGAACTGTTCCGCGCCGCGATCGGCGCGGATCGCGGCAAGGTGCGTGCCCTGCCCGCCACGTCGGCACCGCCCGCCGCGCCGAAACCCAAGCCCTCGACGAAGATGGCGCGCCGCGACGACGACCAGGCGCGCGAAGAATTGCGGCATGGCGCGATCTCAGCGCTCGAAGCCGGCGATGCGCTGGGCTATCGCCGCGAGGAAGTCCCGCCGCAGGTGCTCAGGCGCCTTGCCCGCGGCGAATACGCGGCGCAGGAGGAACTGGACCTGCACGGGCTGCCGGCGCGCGACGCCGAATCGTTGCTCCGGGAATTCCTGCGCGACTGCCGCACCCACGGCGTGGGCTGCGTGCGCATCGTGCATGGCAAGGGCCGCAATTCCGAAGAACGATTGCCCGTGCTGAAGAACCTGGTGGATCGCGTGCTGCGGCATCGCGCCGATGTGCTCGCCTTTCATTCGCCGCCGCCCGCGCAGGGCGGCGCCGGCGCGGTGCTGGTACTGCTGGGGCAGCACGCCGGGAAATGAGGATCGGAATGCCTTGCGATCAACGAGGGGCCGCGATCACGGATCGGGCTTCACCGGCTTCACCCGATTGAATGCGTTCGATCGAACGCACTCCGCCTCCCCGACCGCACTTCGCGGATCGGGGCGGGGGAACGCCGGCGCGGCGCCCAGCGTCGCGCCTGGCGAGTCGGCGAACGGTTACTGGGACGTGGTCCTGTGCTTGGTCGGCATGTTCACCCAGTGAACCTCGACGCCGCGCTGCCGTGCCATGTATTCCACGCGGGCCACGTATGCGTCGTCGACCGTCAGGTTCGAAGGCGCTTCGACGCGGGTTGCGCTCGAAAGGGTCGATTTGTCCTGGGTGCCGGCGCACGCGGCAAGCGCGGAAACCGCCAACGACAGGAACAGGATGCGTGTGCAGGTCTTCATGGCCTTCCCTCCTCCACTGAAAATACCCGCCCGATGCGGGTACCCGTGGCTCGCTTATACGCTTCCGCTCCGGAGGGGAATGTGCCGTCCGTGCGTTTCCGACGAACGGTCGGGATTCAACCCCCGGCGTCGCGAATCTCGCCCAGTTCGTGCAGCACGGCGGTGGCGTAGGATCCCGCGGGCAGGGAAAACGCGACCCGCAGGCAATCGGCTTGCATCCATTCCCGGCGCAGGTCGGGGACCGCGATCCGCAGGGCGCGGCGCTCCTGCTTCAGGCCGGCCTTGGCGAGACCGGTGGCGAACCGGCCATCGGCGAATCCGTCCGCGACCCCGGCTTCGAGTGCGCGGGCTTCATCCATGCTGCGCAATTCGCCCGCGCCCCACATCGCGCCGGTGGGATGGATGTCGAACGCCTCGACGCGCGCGCGCAATGCCTCGTCCAGCGGCTCGGGCCCGAACACGCTGTGGCTGCCGGCGAGCATCCACACCTCGCCTTCGGCGCCGCGGTCCCAACTGCCGCCGGCCACGCGCCGCGCGAGGATGTCGTTGAACAGCGCCGAACGCGCCGCGGACAGCAGCAGCGAACGCTCCTCGCGCTTGAACCGACGGCCGGCGAACATCGCCAGCGCCTTGTCGAGGTTGCCGCCTTCGCGACCGAAGCGCTGCACTCCGAACGCGTTGGGCACGCCGCGCGCACGGATCGTTTCCAGCCGCGCATCGATTTCCGCATGGTCACCGACGACATCGCGCAACAGCAGCTCGAAACGGTTTCCGGCCAGCGCGCCGCGCGGCAACTTGCGCGAATGCCAGGCGTGCTCAAGCACTTTCAAATCATCGGCTTGCAACGCCGCGATGTCCGGCGCGATCTTCTTCGGCAGCCACACGCTGAAGCGTTGGCGCGTCACCGCGTGCCGGTCCTTCAGCCCGGCGTAGCCGATGGCCGATTCCGCGACGCCGGCCCACGCGGCGATGCGCTTCGCGGCGAACGCGGTGTTCATCCCGCGCTTCTCGACCGTCAGCAGCAGGTGCTCGCCGCTACCGCTGGGTTCGAACGAGGCGATTTCCTCGACGAAGAAGTCCTCGGGCGATGCGCGGATCGTCGCGCTACAAACAGCGGCGCCGTGCGCGCGGGGAAACGATGCGTCCATTCCTCAGCAGGTCCAGTAGATCCTGGCCACGAGGTCCACGACGGCCGGGCCGCCGGAACAGCCGCCCACATCCTCGGCGCGCGCGTCGCCCGGGTCCGAAACGATAATCCACTGCCGCGAACGCGCGTGCCAGGACAGGACGCCGTCTTCGATCACGCCCTTGGGGAAAATCGTCGAATCCCCGATGTTGACCAGCTCGATATGGCGACCGTCGATGGTCGCCTTCAATTCCGCCCCCGGCATCGACGGCTGTTCGGCGAAGCGTTGCTGGAACCGGTAAACCCCGGACGCGATCGGTAGCGCGGGTTGGCTTGCGCATGCCGCGAGCAGTAATACACCCGGCAACAAGACCAAGCTTTTCATCGTGAATCAGTCACGCTCGCACGAGCAGGCACACCGCCTGCGCGGCGATGCCTTCGCCGCGGCCGGTGAAGCCGAGCTTCTCGCTGGTGGTCGCCTTCACGCTCACCGTATCGATGTCGATGCCGAGGTCCGCGGCGAGGTTGGCACGCATCGCCGTCGCATGCGGCCCGACCTTGGGGCGTTCGCAAACCACGGTCACGTCGGCATTGCCGACGCGCCAGCCACGTTCGCGCAGCAAGCCATCGCAATGACGCAGGAGCATGCGGCTGTCGGCGCCCTTCCAGCGCGGATCCGATGGCGGAAAATGCACGCCGATATCGCCCAGCGCCAGCGCGCCGAGCATCGCATCGCACAGCGCATGGATGACCACGTCGCCGTCGGAATGCGCAAGCACGCCGCGGTTGTGCGGGATGCGCACGCCACCGAGCACGACGTGGTCGCCATCGCCGAAGGCATGCACGTCGAAGCCCTGGCCGATGCGGAAATCGGTGCTCATCGCGGATGCACGCTGGCCGCGAATTCGGGATCGCGCAATACCGCGCCGTCGAGCAGCCGCAGTTCCTCCTCGCACGGCAAATGCGTCGCCTCGGTCGCGGCAAGGTACCAGGCCTGGCGCGGGTGGAACCACGGCAGGCGCATGCCGACCAATCCAGCGTCGGCGAACATGCCCGCGACTTCATCCTTCGCGAAACCGACGCAGTCCGGATAGACCCAGCCGTCGGCGCTCACGTTCGCGGGCGGAGGCGACGGCGCGGCATCGACGAAGGTGCAGGCGACGAGGCCGCCGGGCGCGAGCGCGGTGCGGAAGTTGCGCAGGCCGCGCACCGCGAGATCGCGCAGGGTGTGCGAGAAGATCGACTGGGCGACGATGAAGTCGAAATCGGTGCCGAACACGTCGCAGCGGAATTCCGCGTTGTCGTCGAAGCGCGGCTGCTTGATCCGCACCATGTCGGCGCCGACCTGGTTCTCGATCGCATCCTCCACCAGCCACTTGTTCGGCTCGATGCCGTGGTAGTGGCCCGGCATCAGATACGGGATCAGCAGGCGCCCGGCACGCAACGAACCGCAGCCGAAATCCAGCACGCGATGGTGTTCGCGCAGGCCCAGCGCGGTGAGCAGGCGGAACTGGGTCGCGCCCATGAAGTCGTACTGGCGCGGCGGCCCGACGTACGCGAGGTAATGCCCGGAACCAGGGCGCAAATCGCGTGCGACTTCGCGCGGCAGCGAACGCGATTCGTGGTCGGTTTGCGGCATCGTTCCCTCCCCAGTCCCGCTCATGCCCGCAAGGCCCGCAGCAACGCGAGGTCGGCCGGCGTGGTCACCTTGAGGTTGTCCTCGCGGCCTTCCACCAGCAACGGACGCAAGCCCTGCCGTTCCATCGCCATCGATTCATCGGTCACTTCGATGCCATCGGCGAACGCCGCTTCCAGCGCGCGCGAAAGCTGCAGGCGCCGGAACAATTGCGGCGTGAGCGCGCGCCACAGGCGTTCGCGCGGCTCGGTGCCATCGATGCCGCCGTCGTCGCCGGCGCGCTTGAGCGTGTCGCGCACCGGCGCGGCGAGGATCGCGCCGACCGGGTCGGCGCGCCCGCGTTCGAGCAGCGCGTCGAGGTCGTCCTGCTGCAGGTTGGGGCGCGCGGCGTCGTGGACGAGGACGAAATCGTCGGCACGCACGGACTCGGGCAAGGCGGCGAGCCCGGCCAGCACCGATTCCGCGCGCGAAGCGCCACCGATGCAAGTCGCGACCGGCTTGCCGGAGATTTCCGTCCAGCCCGGCCACGATGCATCGTCCGCAGCCAGCACCACCACTGCGCCATCGACCGAAGGATGCGCGAGCAAGGCCTGCAGCGCATGCGCGACCAGCGGCTGGCCATCGAGTTCGGTGTATTGCTTGGCGACATCGCCGCCGAAACGGCGGCCGATGCCCGCGGCGGGAACGACGGCCCAGAGCCTGCCCCAGACGTGATCCGGGTTCACTGCTTAGTCTCCGCGTCGGCGGAATTCGCGTCAGCGGGCGGTGTCGGGCGATCGTCGACGACGCGGTAGAAGGTCTCGCCCGGCTTGATCATGCCCAGTTCGCTACGCGCGCGTTCCTCGACCGCGGCTTCGCCCGACTTCAGGTCGCGCACTTCCGCCGCGAGTGCGTCGTTGCGCTGTTTCAGGCCTTCGTTCTCGTGCTGCTGCGCCGCGACTTGCGCATGCAAGGCCTCGACCTCGCGCTGGCCGCCGTTGCCGAACCACAGCCGCCACTGCAGCCACGCCAACAGCGCGACCAGCAGCAGGAGGACGATCCGCAATCCGCGCATCCGCGTCGGCTGGCTCAGCGACGCAACGAGACGAAGGCGCCGCGGCCGGCGTAGCGCGCGGCAGCGCCCAGCTGTTCCTCGATGCGCAGCAGCTGGTTGTACTTGGCCACGCGGTCGCTGCGGCACAGCGAACCGGTCTTGATCTGGGTCGCGGTCGTCGCGACGGCGATGTCGGCGATGGTGGTGTCCTCGGTCTCGCCGGAACGATGCGAAACGATGGCCGCATACTTCGCGTGGTCGGCCATGGCGATGGCTTCCAGGGTTTCGCTGAGCGTGCCGATCTGGTTGACCTTGATCAGGATCGCGTTGGCCACGCGCTGCTCGATGCCCTGCTTGAAGATCTTCGGATTGGTGACGAACAGGTCGTCGCCGACCAGTTGCACCTTGTCGCCGAGGCGTTCGGTGAGCAGCTTCCAGCCGGCCCAGTCGTCCTCGGCCATGCCGTCCTCGATGGTGACGATCGGGTACTGCTCGCACCAGTTGGCGAGGAAATCGGTGAACTGCTCGCTCGACAGGCGCTTGCCCTCGCCGGTGAGGTTGTACTTGCCGTTCTCGAAGAATTCGCTGCTGGCGACGTCGAGGCCGAGCAGGATGTCTTCGCCCGCTTTGTAGCCGGCCTTGCCGATGGCTTCGAGGATGGTGTCCAGCGCTTCCGAATTGCTGCGCAGATCCGGTGCGAAACCGCCTTCGTCGCCGACCGCGGTGGACAGCCCGCGACCCTTCAGCACCGACTTCAGCGCATGGAACACCTCGGTGCCCGCGCGCAGCGCTTCGGCGAAGCTGCCCACGCCCACCGGCAGCACCATGAATTCCTGCAGGTCGACGTTGTTGTCGGCATGCGCGCCGCCGTTGATGATGTTCATCATCGGCACCGGCAGCGTCGGTTGCCAGCCGTTCGGGTGTTCGCTGATCGAAGCGAGGTACTGCCACAGCGGCTGTTTCTTCGACGCCGCCATTGCATGCGCGTTCGCCATCGATACGCCGAGCAGCGCGTTAGCGCCCAGGCGACCCTTGTTCTCGGTGCCGTCGAGGTCGATGAGGCGACGGTCGAGGCCCTGCTGATCGGCGGCATCGAAGCCTTTCAGCGCAGTAGCGATTGCGCCGTTGACGTTCTCGACCGCATTGCGCACGCCCTTGCCGAGGTAGCGGGTCTTGTCGCCGTCGCGGAGTTCCACCGCTTCGCGGGTGCCGGTGGACGCGCCCGAGGGCACCATCGCGCGGCCGAAGCTGCCGTCGGCGAGCGTGACTTCCGCTTCGAGCGTGGGATTGCCGCGGCTGTCGAGTATTTCGCGGGCGTGGACCTTGGCGATCGTCGTCATCTGTCTCGTCTTGTCATGTTGCAAGGGAAAAGCCTGTTTTGCCACGGATCGAATCTGATGAACGCGGATAAGGCTTTTGGAACCGACTTCGCTTTATCCATTGATCCGTGTCATCCGCGGCAAAAAATTTCAGGCATTCGTTTCAAGGAAACCGCCGCGCTTGGTCGCCGCGTCGAGTTCGAGCATGGTTTCGAGCAGCGCGCGCATCTTGCCAAGCGGCCACGCGTTCGGACCGTCGCTGAGCGCCTTCTCGGGATTCGGATGCGTTTCCATGAACACGCCGGACACGCCGACCGCGATCGCCGCGCGTGCCAGCACCGGCACGAATTCGCGCTGGCCGCCGCTGCTGCTGCCCTGCCCGCCCGGCAACTGCACCGAATGCGTCGCGTCGAACACCACGGGACAATCCGTTTCGCGCATCACCGCGAGCGAACGCATGTCGGAGACGAGGTTGTTATAGCCGAACGAAGCGCCGCGCTCGCAGACCATGATGTTGGTGTTGCCGGTGGACTTCGCCTTCTCGACCACAGGCTTCATGTCCCACGGCGACAAAAACTGTCCCTTCTTGATGTTCACCGGCTTGCCGGCTTCGCAGACCTTGCGGATGAAATCGGTCTGGCGCACGAGGAAGGCCGGCGTCTGCAGCACGTCGACGACCGAGGCGACTTCGTCCATCGGCGTGTATTCGTGCACGTCGGTCAGCACCGGCACCCCGAGCTGGCGCTTCACCTCGGCCAGCACGCGTAGGCCTTCTTCCATGCCCGGGCCGCGGAAACTCGAAATCGACGTGCGGTTGGCCTTGTCGAAGCTCGACTTGAAGATGAAGTTGATGCCGAGCTCGGAAGTGATTTCCTTCAGCGTCGCCGCGGTGTCGACCTGCAACTGCTCGCTTTCGACCACGCAAGGCCCGGCGATCAGGAAGAACGGCTGGTCGAGGCCGATATCGAACCCGCAAAGCTTCATGCCGCCGCCTCGCTGAGAAGTTTTCCACCGGCCTTGCGCTCGCGCGCGGCACGGATGAATCCGACGAACAGCGGATGGCCGCCGCGCGGCGTGGACAGGAATTCGGGATGCGCCTGGCAGGCGAGGAACCACGGGTGTTCGCCCTGCGGCAGTTCGACCATCTCGACCAGCAGGTCGTCCATCGACTTGGCCGAGATCACCAGCCCCGCCTGTTCCAGCTGCGTGCGGTAGCGGTTGTTGAATTCGTAACGGTGGCGGTGGCGTTCGCCGACCACGTCCTTGCCGTACATGCGGTGCGCCAGCGTGCCCGGTTTGACGCGCTGTTCCTGCAGGCCCAGGCGCATGCTGCCGCCGAGGTCGGAATGCTCGTCGCGGCGCTCGATATCCCCCGATTGCGTGCGCCATTCGGTGATCAGGCCGATCACCGGGTTCGGCGACTGCTTGTCGTTCTCGGTGCTGTTGGCGCCTTCCAGCCCGGCGATATTGCGCGCCACGTCGACCACCGCGGCCTGCATGCCATAGCAGATACCGAAATACGGGACCTTGGTTTCGCGCGCGAATTGCGCGGTCAATACCTTGCCTTCGAAGCCGCGGTCGCCGAAGCCGCCGGGCACGAGGATGCCGTCGACGCCGGCGAGGACCTTGTCCGCGCCTTCGCGTTCGATGTCCTGCGATTCCAGCCACTTCAGGTTCACGCGCGTGCGCTGGCGGATGCCGCCATGCTTGAGCGCCTCGCCGACCGACTTGTACGCATCCTTGTGGTCGACGTACTTGCCGACCACGGCGATCGTCACTTCGTCGATCGGGTGCTCGGCCGCATCGACCACCGCGTCCCATTCGGACAGATCGGCTTCCTTCACCTTGTCGCCGAGGCGCAACTGGTCGACGACCAGCTGGTCGAGCTGCTGGCCATGCAGCCAGCGCGGGATCTTGTGGATGTTGTCGAGGTCGATGGCGGAAATGACCGCGCGCTCCGGCACATTGGTGAACAATGCGATCTTGCGCCGCTCGCCGTCCGGCAGCGGCTGCTCGCTGCGGCACAACAGCACGTCGGGCTGGATGCCGATGCTGCGCAGTTCCTTCACCGAATGCTGCGTGGGCTTGGTCTTGAGTTCGCCCGCGGCCGCGATGAACGGGATCAGCGTGAGGTGCATGAACATGGCCATGTCCGGGCCGCGCTCGGTGCGCAGCTGGCGGATGGCTTCGAGGAAGGGCAGCGATTCGATGTCGCCGACGGTACCGCCGATTTCGACCAGGGCCACGTCGAAGCCCTCGGTCGCGGCATCGATGCAGCGCTTGATCTCGTCGGTGACGTGCGGGATCACCTGGACGGTGCCGCCGAGGTAGTCGCCGCGGCGTTCCTTGCGGATCACCGACTCGTAGATCTTGCCGGTGGTGATCGAGTTCAGGCCCGAGAGCCGAGTGTTGACGAAGCGCTCGTAGTGGCCGAGGTCGAGGTCGGTCTCGGCGCCGTCGTCGGTGACGTAGACCTCGCCGTGCTGGAACGGGCTCATCGTGCCCGGGTCGACGTTGAGGTAGGGATCGAGCTTCATCATCGTCACCCGCAGGCCGCGGGCTTCGAGGATGGCGGCGAGGGACGCGGCGGCGATGCCCTTGCCGAGCGAAGACACCACGCCGCCGGTGACGAACACGAGGGGCGTTGCGGAACGGGCGGGGGCCATGGGAAAGCGCGCTTCCAGAAAGCCATAGTTTACCGGCTCGGCCGCGCGACAGCGACCGGACCGGCGCAAGGCCTTGAACGCAAAGGCCGGTTCCCCTGCCCGGAAACGACGACGCCCCGGCTTGACCGGGGCGTCGCGCGGCCGGAACGGCGTCCGGCCTGTATCCCGAAGCGGCTCAGTGCTGCTGGGACTGGTCGTCCTTGTCCTGCTTGTCCTGGTCGGTGGTCGGGGACGAGTCGTAGCTCGAGCTGGTCGATGCGTTGGTGGCCATGCCGGAAGCGTCGCCGGAGGTCTGGCCCTGGTCGCTGGCCGCCGCGCTGGCATCACCCGAAGTGGCGGACGCGTCGGCCGAAGTGGACTGCTGCGCGGAGGCGTCGGCCTGGCCGGAGACTGGCGGCGTCTGCTGGCTGGCAGTGGCGTCCTGGGCGAAGGCGGCAGGCGCGGCGAGTGCGCCGGCGATGAGCAAGGCAAGAAGCGAGGTGCGATGGTTCATGGGGGATCTCCCGAATTCGAAAAGGAAAAAGTTGTTGCAGTCGTGCTGCCATCTGGCCGCGCCCCTCGGCGACCGGGGATCGACCCTAGCGACCCTTGCCATGCCCGCGACTGAACAACGGGCTTTTAACTTCCGCGGCGCGATGCGCGACAATCGCTTTCTTCGACCATGAATACGCATCGCCACGCATGACCGCACGCTACGACGCCGCCGACATCGAAGTCCTGTCCGGGCTGGACCCGGTCCGGCGTCGCCCGGGCATGTACACCGACACCTCGCGCCCGAACCACCTCGCGCAGGAAGTGGTCGACAACGCGGTGGACG
Source organism: Lysobacter lycopersici (assembly GCF_007556775.1). Classification (GTDB taxonomy): domain Bacteria; phylum Pseudomonadota; class Gammaproteobacteria; order Xanthomonadales; family Xanthomonadaceae; genus Pseudoluteimonas; species Pseudoluteimonas lycopersici. Next base: position 107,849 of record NZ_CP041742.1, on the reverse strand, counting down.
AAGCGCTCGCGGGACACGCGCGCAACATCGACGTGGTGCTGCACGCCGACGGCAGCTGCGAAGTGGCCGACGACGGCCGCGGCATGCCGGTCGACATCCATCCCGAGGAGAAGATCCCCGGCGTCGAACTGATCCTCACCCGCCTGCACGCGGGCGGCAAGTTCAACAACCGCAACTACACCTTCAGCGGCGGCCTGCACGGTGTCGGCGTGAGCGTGGTGAATGCGCTGTCGAAGGAAGTGGCGGTCTACATCAAGCGCGACGGCAACGAATACCGGATGCTGTTCAAGGACGGCGACGCGGCCTCGAAACTGGAGGTCGTCGGCTCGGTCGGCAAGAAGAACACCGGCACGCGCCTGCGCTTCTGGCCGGACGCGAAATACTTCGACACGCCAAAATTCGCCCTACGCGCGCTCAAGCACCTGCTGCGCGCCAAGGCGGTGCTCTGCCCCGGCCTGACCGTCACCCTGTTCGACGAAGCGACGGCCGAGCGCGTGCAGTGGCATTACGAGGACGGCCTGCGCGATTACCTGCGTGGCGAACTGGTCGAACGCGAACTGCTGCCGGCGGAACTGTTCGTCGGCGCGCTGAAAAAGGACACCGAGATCGTCGACTGGGCGGTGGCCTGGGTGCCGGACGGCGAACTGGTGCAGGAAAGCTACGTCAACCTGATTCCGACCGCGCAGCACGGCACGCACGTGAACGGCCTGCGCAGCGGCTTCACCGACGCGTTGCGCGAGTTCTGCGATTTCCGCAACCTGCTGCCGCGCGGTGTCAAGCTCGCGCCCGAGGATGTGTGGGATCGCGTGAGCTTCGTACTGTCGCTGAAGATGACCGATCCGCAGTTCAGCGGGCAGACGAAAGAGCGCTTGAGTTCGCGCCAGGCCGCCGGCTTCGTCGAGGGCGCCGCGCACGATGCGTTCTCGCTGTGGCTGAACACGCACGTCGAGGCCGGTGAAAAGATCGCGCAGCTCGCGATCGAACGCGCCAGTGCACGACTCAAGACCGAAAAGCAGGTCGTGCGCAAGAAGGTGACGCAGGGCCCCGCCCTGCCCGGCAAGCTCGCCGACTGCATTTCGCAGGACCTCTCGCGCACCGAACTGTTCCTGGTCGAAGGCGATTCCGCCGGCGGCAGCGCACGGCAGGCCCGCGACAAGGAATTCCAGGCGATCCTGCCGCTGCGCGGCAAGATCCTGAACACTTGGGAAGTCGGTTCCGGACAGGTGCTCGCATCGCAGGAAGTGCACGACCTCGCGGTCGCGATCGGTTGCGACCCGGGCAAGGCCGACATCGACGGCCTGCGCTACGGCAAGGTGGTGATCCTCGCCGACGCCGATTCCGACGGACTGCACATCGCCACCTTGCTGAGCGCGCTGTTCCTCAAGCATTTCCCGTCGCTGGTCGCGGCAGGGCACGTGTTCGTGGCGATGCCGCCGCTGTTCCGCGTCGACGTGGGCAAGCAGGTGTTCTACGCTCTCGACGACGAGGAGAAACGCCTGCTTCTGGAGAAGATCGCGCGGGAGAAGCTCAAGGGCGCGGTGAACGTGACCCGCTTCAAGGGCCTGGGCGAAATGAACCCGCAGCAGTTGCGCGAATCCACCATCCATCCCGACACGCGCCGGCTGGTGCAGCTGACCGTCGACGACGGCGCGGAAACGCATTCGCTGATGGACATGCTGCTGGCGAAGAAGCGCGCCGGCGACCGCAAGGCCTGGCTGGAACAGAAGGGCGACCTGGCGACGCTGGAAGTCTGAGGCGCGCTCCTGTAGGAGCGGCTTTAGCCGCGACAAGTCCTTGCGAAAAACGGTCGCGGCTAAAGCCGCTCTACATTGCCGATTCGAACAATTCGCGCAGCAGCGCCTGCAGCTTCGCCGCCTTGGCCGCGTCGTATTCGAAAGAATCCTCGTCCATGTAGTTGCGCTGGCTGATTTCCAGCTGCACCGCATCGATGCCACGCGCCGGATCGCCGTAGTGGCGGGTGATGTGGCCGCCCTTGAAGCGGCCGTTCGCGACCCAGTCGTAAGTGGACTGCGCCGACAGCACCGCTTCGAGCTTCGCCTGCAACGCCGGCGAACAACTCGCGCCGCTGGCGGTGCCGAGGTTGAGGTCGGGCAAGCGGCCTTCGAACAGGAACGGCAAATCGCTGCCGCGGATCGAATGCCCTTCCCACAGCAACACGTGGCCGTGCAGCGTGCGCAGGCGTTCGAGTTCCGCGTGCAAGGCATCGTGGTACGGCCGCCAGTAGTCTTCGACGCGTTCGCGCACTTCGTCTTCGGACGGTTCCTGGCCCGGCAGATAGACCGGATCGCCGCTGAAGCGCTGCATCGGGCACAGGCCGGTAGTGTTCTGGCCGGGATACAGCGAAGCGTCGTCCGGCGGACGGTTGAGGTCGACCACGTAGCGCGAGTACCGCGGCACCAGGATCGATGCGCCGAGCTCGTTCGCGAATGCGTACAGGCGCGACACATGCCAATCGGTATCGGGCACGCCGCGCGCGGCCTCGGTCATGCGCGCGGCGATCCCGGGCGGCAACTCGGTGCCGTCGTGCGGCAGGCTGACGAGCAATGGCACGGTGCCGCGGTGCAGGGTGCAGGCGTAATCCATGCGCGCAGTCTAGCGATTCCGCCCGAAGCGTTCGGGACGATACGGACGCGGATCGACCAGCGGTTCGCGCCCCAGCATCACGTCGCCGAGCAGGGTCGCGGTCGCCATGCACATGCTCACGCCGAGCATGCCGTGGCCGGTCGCGATCCATGCGCCGAGCTTGCCGGGAACCGGGCCGATCAGCGGCAGGTCGTCCCAGGTCATCGGCCGCCAGCCGAACCATTCCTCGCGCCGCACCGGGCCAACCGGTTCGCGCAGGTATTCGGCCGCGCCGCGTTCCAGCGCATCGAGCCGACGCCGGTTGAGGCTGGTGTCGTAGCCGGAGAATTCCATGGTGCTGCCGAGGCGGAATCCGCTGTCCCAGGCGGTGACGCAAACACTGCGTTCGAACAGCACCAGCGGTCGCTTCGGCACCGTGGCCGGGCGGTCGTAGGTGATCGAATAACCCTTGCCCGGCTGGATCGGGATGCGCAAACCGAAATCGCGCGCCAGCGACGGCGACCACGAACCCGCGGCGAGCACGACTTCCCGTGCGATGAACGTTTGTCCGTTCGAACGAACGCGTGCACCGTCGTTTCCGAGTTCGACATGCTCGACCGCGCAGTACTCGACGATGTCGCCGCCGAGCGCCTTGCAGACGCGCGCGAGTTCGGCGACGAAGCGATCCGGCCGCAGGCGCGCATCGCCGGGGAAGCGCACGGCGCCGACAACGCCGGGCAACAGGCTGGTTTCCTCGCGCGAATACGCGTCGCCGGCCATGCACTCGGAAGCGACGCCGAGTTCGGACAACGCATCGAGTTCGGCGGCGAAATGCCCGAGCGAGCGTTCGTCGCGGAACACGTAATCGGTGCCAGAGGCGAGGAATTCGCAGTCGAGCGCGTGGCGTTCGATCCGTTCCTGCAACAACGCGCGCGATGCCTGCAACAACGCGGCCTTGCCGCGCATCGCCTCGCGCCAGTCGCGCGCGTTGCAGCGCGAGGCGAACTTCGCGAACCAGCGCCACAGCGCGGGATCGAAGCGCGGACGCACGTAGAACGGCGCGTCCGGCGTCAGCAGCCAGCGCAGCGCGCGCGCGATTTGCCCCGGCTCGGCGAGCGGCGCGGCGTGGCTTGGCGTGATCGTCCCGCAGTTGCCGTGCGAACTGCCGCCACCGATGCGTCCTGCATCGACGACGAGCACGCTGCGACCCGCCTGCAGCAGTTCGATCGCCGCGGCCAGCCCGACGACCCCTGCGCCGACGATCAGGACATCGCTCCGCGGACTCATCGCGTCACCGAGCAACAGCCCCCTGAGTCAGGGGGCGATTCGCGCCACGGGCGCGAATGGGGGTGTGGAAGCGCAGGCCGGGGCCCGAAATTTGCGCAGCAAATTTTGGGATTGATCCGTGCGCAGCATGGATCAATGGTGATGTCCGCCATCACCATGGACATGGTGGTGTTCCAGCTCCTCCGGCGTGGCTTCGCGCACATCGACGATGTCGATGTCGAAATGCAGGTCCTTGCCGGCCATCGGATGGTTGAGGTCGACGTCGACCACGGTCATGCCGACCTTCTCGATGGTGACCGCGCGCGGGCCCATGTTGGTGTTGAGCACGACCTGCATGCCCGGCTGCAGCGGCTGGTTGCCGAAATGCTTCTTCGGAATGCGCTGGCCCAGGCCCTCGCGGCGCTCGCCGTAGGCATCGGCGGCCACGACGTCCACGCCGAAATGGTCGCCGGCCTCGTGGCCTTCCATCGCCTTCTCCAGGCCCGGGATGATGTTGCCGTGGCCGATCAGGATGGCGAGCGGCTCGCCGTTGCGCGAGGTCTCCTGCTCCGGCTGCCCGGTTTCGGCGACGCTGTAGTGGAAGCGCACGACGCGGTCTTTTTCGATCTTCATGAACCTTCCGTTGAAAGCGGATCCGTGGAAAGCGGCTTGTGCGCGCCGCGCGCGACGGCCAAGATGCGGCCGGATGAATGCCGCGCATTATCCCGGCTCGCCTTCGACCATGCCAGCGTGGCGTGGCTTCGCTCCCGTCGTCCTCGCCTGCCTGTTGCTTGCTGCCTGCGGCCACGAGGAAGTCCGCAAACCTCCGCCGCGCGCGTCGCAGGTTCCGCAGCGCAGTTGGCCACAGGTGCGTCCGGAGAACCCGGAAGCGGCGAACGCGGTGCTGATGCGCGCGATCAGCCTGGTCGGCACGCCCTATCGCTGGGGCGGCAATTCGCCCGAAGGCGGCTTCGACTGCAGCGGGCTGGTCAATTACGTGTTCCGCGACATGCTCGACTTGCGCCTGCCGCGCACCTCACGCGAACTCGCCGCGTACCAGGGGCCGCGCATCCCGACCGACCGACTGGCCGCGGCCGACCTGGTGTTCTTCGGCAGTTCCGGGTCGGTCAGCCACGTCGGCATCTACGTCGGCGAGGGCCGCTTCGTGCATGCCCCGAGCACGGGAGGAACCGTGCGCCTCGACCGCCTCGACGGCCCCTACTGGCGCGACCACTACAGCGGCGCGAAACGCGTTCTGCACTGAGCAGCGGCCAAGCTGAATGCGCCTTGCGGCAGAAATGTGAGGAAAATCACGGGGTTGTTGCGGTTTTTTTACGAAATTTGAACTTCCTGGCCGGTGGGCTGGGGCATCCTCACGCCTCGTTGACAGCCCTGAACCCGCCCGTGACGACACCCGACCTTGCCCCAGGCCGCCCTGCCGCCACCCGTTACCCGTTCCGGGTTCTCCGTCTTCTCCTCGCCGCCGCCGTCCTCGGCCTCGCCTTCCCGGCGCTGGCGCAGGAAGCGATCGTGCCCGGGATTGGCCTCGAGAACATCTCCGCCGCCGCCAAGGCCGCTGCCGAAGAGCCGACCTCGACCGGCGACCGCGCGCTGTTCCTCGCCACCGACCTGGTCGCCCCGGCGAAGCCCGTTGCGAACGCGCCCGCGGCGGATGCCACCAAGCCCGACAGCGGCGTGCAGACCCTGCTCAAGCGTGCGCTGGCCCTGCTCGGCACGCCCTACCGCTGGGGCGGCACCGCCACCAACGGCTTCGACTGCAGCGGCCTGGTCGGCTACGTGTTCAAGACCGCGCTCGGCATCGAACTGCCGCGCGTCTCCCGCGACATGGCCAACACCGGCCAGCGCATCGACCGTTCCTCGCTCACCGCCGGCGACATCGTGTTCTTCAAGGTCCACGGCAAGCGCGTCGACCACGTTGGCATCTACGTCGGCAACGGGCAGTTCCTGCACGCGCCGAGCACCGGCAAGGACGTGATGGTCTCGCGCCTCGACCAGGGCTATTGGAGCGGCAAGTTCATGGAAGCGCGACGCGTCGCCGGCCTCTGACCGGGGCCGATCCCGCTTCGAAGGAAAGGCCGCCCGCTGGGCGGCCTTTTCGTTTACGGCGAACACCGGTCACGGCGTACAGCGCTTGCCTTCGTACTCGTTGCGGTTGAAGGCGTATCCGCTGCCGTTCCAGCGCATCACGGGGAAGCAGAACCCGGGCCCGCCGACGGAGACGTCCGGCCAGCCGTCCTTGCCCTTGGCCGGGAGGAATTCGGCCATGCCCTCCGAATCGAGCATGCTGCGCCAACTGCCATCGGCCTGCTTGCTGACCAGCGCGAACCTTGTGCCAGCCATGCCGTTGCAGAACGTGCCGTCCTCGTTCACGACCGCCTCCGGGCGGCCATCGCCGTTGAGGTCGCGGACTTCGTCGATGCTGGCGCCGCTGGTCTGCGGATCGTCGGTGCAGATCACCCAGCGGCCGTCCTTCTGCTTCGTGGCCCCGGCCGCCTTGAATATCGCGGCGCGGTCGGCCGTCGACAGTCCGTCCGTGGCCTGTGCATGGGCCGGCTGCGCCATGGCCATGATGGCGGCAACGGCGATCGCCGCGGCAACCGCGTTCCGGCTGGAATGCTTCGACATGGGTTTCTCCCGTTGGGAACCGCGTTCCAAATGACAACGCGGTGCGGCGCGAACTGCGGTCAGCCCCCGTCCGGGGCATCCGCCGGGCGATAACGCGCGACCGTGTCCTCGATGCCCTTGCTCAGCGCCATTACCTGAGTCGCGTATTCGGCCAGGCGCCGGTCCTCGTCGTCCTGCGGCGTCCACGCCGGCACCGGCGTCGGCTTGCCCTCGACGCCGTCGAGCGCAACGAACACGATCACGCAATGCGTGCACAGGCGTTCCGCACCCTCGTCCTGCATCGGGTCGCGCGCATTGACCTCGACCGCGAAGTGCATGCTGCTGCTGCCGGTGTAGACCAGCGTGGCGGTGACGGTGACGAGGTCGCTGATGCGGATCGGCGCGACGAAGCGGATCCCGCCGACGGCGACGGTCACGCTGTAGCGCCCGCTCCATCCAACCGCGGCGGCGTAGCCGGCCTGGTCGATCCATTTCATGACGATGCCGCCATGCACCTTGCCGCCGTAATTCACGTCGGTGGGTTCGGCGAGGAAACGCATGGTCAGGGCGCGCTGCTGTCCGCTCATGTGGAATCCGTTCGACCTGGTTCGGTCCAGTATGCGCCGTAGCTTGCGGGCTGCGCGTGCACGCGCCAAGCTGCGGACACGATTACCGAAAAGGGGATTCGCCATGCTGCGTTCGATCCTGGCCGTGCTCGCGGGCCTCGTGGTCGCTTGGATCACCGTCTCGCTGTTCGAATTCGCGAGCATGCACGCCTTCCCGCCGCCGCCTGGCGTCGACGTGCGCGATCCGCAACAACTCGCCGCGCTCATCGCGCAGATGCCGGTCGGCGCGCTGGCGCTGGTGCTCGCCGGCTGGGTGGTCGGCGCGCTCGATGGCGGCCTCGTTGCCGCCTCGATCTCGAAACGCCGCGTACCCGCCATCGTCGTCGGCATGCTGGTGATGCTGGGCGCATTCCTGATGGTGGCGATGGTTCCGCACCCGATGTGGATGTCGATCGCCGGCGTGTTGCTGCCGCTGCCGGCCGCGCTGTTCGGCGCCTGGCTGGTGCGCGGCCGCAAGCCGGTCGCCTGAGGCGTGGCCGTCTACACCCCGATCGTCGCCACGCTCGGCTACGTGCTGTCGCCCGATCGCAGCCGCGTGCTGCTGGTGCATCGCAACGCGCGCCCCGACGACCACCAGATCGGCAAGTACAACGGCCTCGGCGGCAAGCTCGAGCGCGACGAGGACGTGCTTTCCGGCATGCGCCGCGAGATCCGCGAGGAAGCCGGGATCGAATGCGTTTCGATGCAGCTGCGCGGCACCATCAGCTGGCCCGGCTTCGGCAAGCATGGCGAGGATTGGCTGGGCTTCGTGTTCCTCATCGATGCATTCGAAGGCGTGCCGTTCGAAGCCAATCCGGAAGGCACGCTGGAATGGGTCGAAATCGCGCGCATGCACGAATTGCCGATGTGGGAAGGCGATACCCATTTCCTGCCCCTGGTGTTCGACGCCGATCCGCGCCCGTTCCACGGGGTGATGCCGTACCGCGACGGACGCATGCAGTCGTGGCATTTCTCGCGGTTATGATCGGGCGTTTCCAGCCATGGGACGCGTGATGAAGGTTTCCGTTTCGTTTCGAACCGCGATTCTTGCGATCACGACCGGCACGCTCGCCGCCTGCGCCAGTGCCGGCGGCGCGGCTTCGCAACAGCCCGCGTCCGTGCAGATCGCGGTTCCGCAGATCCACCATCCCGATGGCCAAAGCGCGCAATGGTGGTTCCGCGAAGGTGCGGCGGAAGCGGCTTCGCGCGGGGCAATGCGCGGGCATGCGAAGAACCTGATCCTGTTCGTCGGCGACGGCATGAGCCTGGCCACGGTCGCGGCCGCGCGCATCTACGAAGGCCAGCTGCAGGGCCAGAGCGGCGAGGAACATCGCCTTGCGTGGGAAAACTTCCCGGACACCGCGCTCAGCCGCACCTACAACACCGATTACCAGACGCCGGATTCGGCCGGCACGATGTCGGCGATGGCCACCGGCGCGAAAACCCGCATGGGCGTGCTCAGCATCGGCCAGCAGGCTGCGCGCAACAACTGCAAGGCCGCGCTCGGCGCGCAACTGCTGACATTGTGGGAACTCGCCGCATCCAGCGGCATGGCCACGGGCGTGGTGACGACGACGCGCGTGACGCATGCCACTCCGGGTGCGACCTTCAGCCATTCTGCCAACCGCAACTGGGAGAACGACACCGACCTGCCCGCGGCCGCGCGCGAAGCCGGCTGCATCGACATCGCGCGGCAGATGGTCGAATCGCCCTTCGGAAACGGCCCGGACGTGCTGATGGGCGGCGGGCGCCGCGAATTCATGCCGAACACCACGCACGATCCCGAATATCCCGACCAAGCCGGCAGCCGCGGCGACGGCCGCGACCTGATTTCCGAATGGCAGGCGCGCCATCCCGGTGGCGAGTACGTGTGGAACACGACGCAACTGCAATCCGCGTCGAACGATGGCGCGCTGCTCGGCCTGTTCGAACCCGACCACATGCATTTCGAACACGACCGCCCGACCGATGGCGCCGGCGAACCGTCGTTGAAGGAGATGACGCAGGCGGCGATCGCGCGGTTGTCGAAGAACGCCAACGGTTACGTGCTGCTGGTCGAAGGCGGGCGCATCGACCACGCCAATCATTATGGCAATGCCTATCGCGCGCTCACGGACACCATCGCGCTCAGCGACGCCGTGCGCGCCGCGACCGAAGCGACGTCCGCGGACGACACGCTGATCCTCGTCACCGCCGACCATTCGCACACCCTGACCTTCGTCGGCTACCCGGCACGCGGCAACCCCATCCTCGGCAAGGTGCGCGGCATCGGCGAGGAGGACGCGGGCGACAGCGAATACGCGCTCGACGGTACGGGCAAGCCCTTCACCACGCTGGTGTACGCGAACGGTCCCGGCAACACCGGCGCCAGCGACAGCCAGCCCGCGGGGCCGAAGACCTTCCCGCATCGCGGCAAGGGCTACAAGCCCGTGCAGGGCCGCCCGGATTTGACCAATGTCGATACCACCGCGCCGGACTACATGCAGGAAAGCCTGGTGCCGCTGGGCAACGAATCGCATGGCGGCGACGATGTCGGCATCTGGGCGATCGGCCCGGGCAGCGACGCGGTGCGCGGCAGCGTGGAGGAAAACGCGGTGTTCCACTTCCTGCTGCAGGCGACCCCGCGCCTTCGCGCGGCACTGTGCGCGAAAGGCGATTGCGATCCGAACGGCGTGCCGGCGGTGTTGCCGACGCCGGGAGATTTCGAGGGCAGCGGAAAATGAAGTCCGCGAGCTTCTTTCGGATTGCAATTTTCGTATCGCTTGTATCAGCCGCCGCGATCTTGTTGTTCAAATTCGAGAACGAGAAACACGATCCCGCACAAGTTGCTTACGAAAAACTGCCGGTTCTGGAAGAAAGGGCGAAGAAGCGTTTCTCCGAAGCGCGGGCTTTGTCTCCATGCGGCCTGGATGAGAACCGATGGATCCTTGCAGCGGAAAGAAAACTCAAAATCCAAGGCGCACCAATACCGCAAACCGAGATATTGATAGCACCTACCTTTGCCGATATTGAACTCCTGACTTTCAATTCGAATCGAGTATATCGCTACACCTTCCCCCAATTAACCGCATTCGGCCCTGACTTTCTCGAAAGCGACAAAGTCGAAGCCAAAGCACGTAGACCCATTGCTATCCCGGGAGATGAATATGAAAGAATCGTGGCTGCCATCTCGCGGAATACCAAGTACGCCATGTCCAGCCGAGAGTACGGGCACGATGGTGTTGTTTATTACTTCAAGAGTGGCGAAGACAAGTGCGCCTTCGCATGGAATCCTTACGAAGACGCCATTGGCGGACATTTGACGAGAATCTCGGAAATCCTCTCTAAAGACCCGCCTGTCGTCCGCGACATCAACGATGAACTAAAGGCACTAGAAGATCTTGAAAGGGCCTACTGAATCGTTTGTAGGCACTGGATTCCCACTTTGGCAAACAACCGCCTTTCGGGAGTGGTACGGGAAATGAGGAACAACATCCTCAGAACGGCTTCGCCAGCACCAGATACACCACGCCGACCAGCAACAGCACCGGCAATTCGTTGAACCAGCGCAGCGCCTTCGCCGACGGCAGCGCGCGGCCCTTTTCGACACCCTTGAGCCAGCGTCCCGCGACGATGAAATAGGCGAGCAACAGCACGACGAGCGCCAGCTTTGCGTGCAACCAGCCTTCCACCGCGAACATCTTCGGCAACGCGTTCGGGAACACGCGCCAGCCCTGCCACAGCGCCAACCCGAACGCGAACGCCATGCCGAACATGTTGTGCCCGAAGCGGTACAGGCGCTTGCCCATCAGCAACAGCCGCGCGCGGACCGCCGGCTCGTCGCCGGCCTCGGCCAGGTTGACGAGGATGCGCGGCAGGTAGAACACCGTCGCCATCCACGCGATCACGAACACCACGTGCGCGGTCTTGATCCAGAAATAGGTTTGCATCGACATCCTCCTCGGCAACCGCGATAGCATCGCACGATGGCGAAACATTACGACCGCGACTACTTCGACCGCTGGTACCGCGATGGCGGCATCGGCGGCCGCCAGCGGCTGGCGCGCAAGGTCGCACTGGCGGCGGCAACGGCCGAATACATGCTCGAACGCCCATTGCGCACCGTGCTGGATGTCGGCTGCGGCGAAGGCGCGTGGCGCGCGCCGCTGCTGAAACTGCGTCCGAACGCGCACTACCTCGGCTTCGATTCCAGCGAATACGCGGTGTCGCGCTACGGGCGTGCGCGCGACCTGCGCTTCGCCCGCTTCGGCGATTTCGCGCAATTGCGGCCCTGCCCGCCCGTCGACCTGCTGGTGTGCAGCGACGTGCTGCATTACGTGCCCACGCGCGAACTCGACCGCGGCCTGCCCGGCCTCGCCGAACTCTGCGGCGGCGTGGCCTTCCTCGAAACCTTCACCCGCAGGGATGCGGCCGCCGGCGACGAAGACGGCTTCCTCGGCCGCAGCGCGGATTTCTACCGCCGGCGATTCGAGGCACTGGGCTTCCGCCATATCGGCGCGCATTGCTGGCTCTCGCCGCGACTCGCGCACCACGCCAGCGAACTTGAAATCGGCTAACCGTGGGAGCGACGGAAGTCGCGACTGGATAGGCCGCGGCCAGCAAAGGTCGCGACTCCCGTCGCTGCTACAGAAGCGAAATGGGCTCCGATCCGCCGATTTGCCGCGCCGATCACATCGGCCCGGGCCGGATCGGCTATGCTGCGCCGCAGCAACCGGAGGCATCGATGCTGCTCTACCAGCTCCACGAATGGAACCGCGCCTGGCTCGAACCGTTTTCGACCTGGGCCGAGGCCAACGCGCACATGCTGTCCTCGCCGCACAGCTGGATGTCCTCGCTACCGGGCGCGAACCGCGCCGCCGCCGGCTACGAACTGCTGCATCGCATCGGCAAGGATTACGAGAAGCCCGGGTTCGGCATCCACGAAGTGGAAGTCGATGGCCGCAAGTGCCCGGTCGTCGAACGCGAGGTGCTGCGCACGCCGTTCTGCCGCCTGCTGCGCTTCAAGCGCTTCAGCGACGACGCCGGCGAACTGCGCAACATGAAGGACGATCCGGCGGTGCTGGTGGTCGCACCGCTGTCCGGGCACCACGCGACCTTGCTGCGCGACACCGTGCAGACGCTGCTCGGCGCGCACAAGGTCTACATCACCGACTGGATCGACGCGCGCATGGTGCCGGCGTCGGACGGCACGTTCACCCTCGACGATTACGTTTCCACCATCGAAGGCTTCATCCGCCACATCGGCGCGAAACACCTGCACGTCATCAGCGTCTGCCAACCGACCGTGCCGGTGCTTGCCGCGGTGTCGCTGATGGCCGCGCGCGGCGAAGACGTGCCGCGTTCGCTGGTGATGATGGGCGGGCCGATCGATACACGCGAATCGCCGACCGCGGTCAACAGCCTCGCGATGCAGAAGCCGTTGTGGTGGTTCGAGCAGAACCTGGTCCACTTGGTGCCGGCGAACTTCCCGGGCCGCGGCCGCCGCGTGTACCCGGGCTTCCTGCAGCACATGGGCTTCATCGGCATGAATCCCGAACGCCATTTCATGTCGCATTGGGACTACTACCAGGACCTGGTCAAGGGCGACCTCGACGACGCTGCTGCGCACCGCCGCTTCTACGATGAATACAACGCGGTACTCGACATGCCGGCCGAATACTACCTCGACACCGTGCGAACGGTGTTCCAGGAACACCTGCTGCCGCGAGGCCTGTGGGACGTCGGCGGCGAACGCGTGGATCCGTCGAAGATCAGGGATTGCGCGTTGTTCACCATCGAAGGGGAACTCGACGACATTTCCGGCCAGGGCCAGACCCGCGCCGCGCACAAGCTCTGCACCGGCATCCCCGAACGCGACCGCAAGCACCTCACGGTGAAGGGCGCCGGCCACTACGGCATCTTCAGCGGCCGCCGTTGGCGCACGCAGGTGTATCCGCAGGTGAAGGAATTCATTGCTGCGCACGATGGGGCGACGAAGCCCGTCGCGAAAGCGATGAAGAAAACGGCGAAGCGTTCGCGCTGATTCCGTTCGTCATGCCCGCGAAAGCGGGCATCCATGGACTTTCGCCATCAGTAACAAGGTCCTTGGATTCCCGCTTTCGCGGGAATGACGACTTATTGGTACTGCGCCGACTTCACCAGCAGGTGCTTGGCCAACAGTCCGTGCAGGCGACCGATGCCGCGCGCCAGATGCAGCGTGGCGAACAACAGCAGCACGCCGCCGAGGACCGCCGCGATCCATTCCCACCACGCGAACTGGTCGAGCACCTGGTAACCGTCCACGAACAGGTTGCCGTTGAAGCCGAGCACGAGCGAGATCGGCAAGGCGATGAAGGCCGCCGACACGCTCAGCAGCGTCACCACGATGCTGGAGTAGGCGATGCCCAGCGGCAGCATCAGCAGGAAATAGAGTTGCGTCGACCAGGTGCGCGGGTCGGTGAACATCGCCCATATCCGCTGCAGCCACGGCTTGCCGCGTTCGCTGTAGAGCGGCCGGCGCGGCATGCGTTCGCCCAGCATCACCTCGACGATGCGGCCTTCGACCAGCGACAGCAGGCGCACCGAACCGAAGTACAGGATCACGAACGGGATGCCGATGATCAGCACCGCCAGCCCGGCGGACATCGATACGCCGGTCACCACCCAGGTGAAGTAGAAGATGCCGGTGGCCAGCGCCAGCAACATGTAGAACAGCGCGCCATAGGTGCGCGGATCGGCGATGACGCCGAAGAAGCGCCCCGGCGCGGAGCCTCGCGGCGCGGGTGTCGGCGGGCGCAGCGCGGTCTGCACCTTCACCTCGGTGTCGCGGTAGATGTCGGCGACTTCCTCGGGCGCGCCGTAGCTGCCGGCGACTGAAGCGATGACTTCGGCCTCCGACTTTTTTGGATTCTCCGCGAGTTCCGAACGCAGGTATTCCTCGGCGTCGTACAACGCGTCCTGCACCAGCGCCGGATCGGCGCCTGCCAGCGCACGGCGCAACTGCTCCAGGTAATCGGGAATGGTGGTCGGCAGGCTGCTCATGCGGTCTTCCCCTTCAAGACGGTATCGACGGAATCGCGGGTCGCGCGCCAGGCGGCGCTCCAGTCGGCCAGCGCGGCGCGGCCGGCGGCGGTGATGCGGTAGTAGCGGCGCGGCGGACCCGACATCGACGGTTCGACGAAGCTTTCCAGCAAACCGCCCGCCTCGAGGTTGCGCAGCACCGGATACAGCGCGCTCTGCTTGCCCGACAGCACGCCGTCGAGCGATTCCAGCCGCTTGGCGATCTGGTAGCCGTACATCGGCTCGGCGGCGGCAGCGACCACGGCCAGCAGCGCCAGCGAGACGGTGCCGGCGCTCAATTCGCGCTGGAACTTGCGCAGCAGGGCTTCGTCCATCGGGCGATCTCCACTATTCCGGAACGAACACTACTACTCAGTTCGATATAGTGAATATGCCAGTAGTCACTTTCACCGCCGTTTACCGGCGTCGGGCGCAGGGTCGGGCCGTGGCCACCCCACGCCACAAGGAGCAAATCCATGAGTCGCGGCGACAAATCCGCCTATACCGACAAGCAGAAGCGCCAGGCCGAACACATCGAGGAAAGCGAGCGCGAGGCCGGCCGCAGCAAGCAAGACGCCGAGCGCATCGCCTGGGCGACGGTCAACAAGCAGGACGGCGGCGGCAAGAAATCGGGCTCGGGGCGCAAGGCCTCGGCAAGAAAAACCGCGAAATAGTGCTCGCTGTCATCCCGGCGAAAGCCGGGAACCAGCTTTTTTAGCACTCATTCCGAAGGGCTGGATTCCGGCTTTCGCCGGAATGACGATTCAAGGACCTGCGGCTATGCTCGGGCCATTCCGTCGCCCGAGAACCCGACATGCCCGCCGCGATCCCTTCGTTTGCACGCGTCCTGATCCTCGCCGCCGTCCTGGTTCCGACGTTCGCCGTCGCGGACACGCCCGACAAGAAGCCGTATCGCTCCGCCAAGGAGATCATCGACGCCGCACCGGCCTCGGCTTGGCGCGACCTGGATCCGGCGAACACGCTGTACATGCAGTTGCCGGCCGGCCGCGTGGTGATCGAACTCGCGCCGGGCTTCGCACCGAACCACGTCGCCAACATCAAGGCGCTGGCACAGGGCGGCTTCTGGGATGGCACCAGCATCTACCGTTCGCAGGACAACTTCGTCGTGCAGTTCGGCGACGCGGATGCGGACGATCCGGCGAAGGCGAAGCACTTCCCGGCGAATGCGAAGGACAAGCTGCCCGCCGAATTCACCCGCAACAGCGAAGGCGTGGCCTTCGACAAGCTTCCCGACGTGGACGGCTGGGCGCCGCAGGTCGGTTTCGCCGACGGTTTCCCGGTCGCGCGCGATCCGAAAACGAGCACGATGTGGATGACGCATTGCTACGGCATCGTCGGCGCGGGACGCAACAACGATCCGGCCAGCAGCACCGGCGCCGAGCTCTACGTCGTCATCGGCCAGGCCCCGCGCGCGCTGGACCGCAACCTCACCCTCGTCGGCCGCGTGGTGAAGGGCATGGAACTGCTCAGCGCAATCCCGCGCGGCCCGGACCCGATGGGTTTCTACGAGAAGCCCGAACAACGCACGCCGATCGTCTCGATCAAACTCGCCAGCGACGTGCCCGAATCCGAACGTACGCCGCTGCAACTGCTGCGCACCGACATCCAGGCTTTCCGCGACGCCACCGAAGCCCGCCGCAACCGCGTCGACGATTTCTACCAGACCCCCGCTGGCCACATCGACCTGTGCAACGTGCCGCTGCCGACGCGAGATCCGATGGTGAAGGCGGATGCGGGGAAGTGATTAGGCTCATCGTCGTGTAACCGATATGTATTTGCAGTTAGGCTTCACATGGACATGCACTCGCGGATCGTTACACCTGTGAAATCACTGACACCCTCACCGGTGTTCGGCCTTGGCTCAATCGTGGTTGCGGGATTGCTCGGCGGACCTATCGCTGCCGGTGCTCTTGTTGCTTGCAATGGAGCAGTGCAAGGTGAATCCCGAAGAACCGTTTTGACGCTGGGCTTCTTCGTACTAGCGTCTGTCGCGTGGTTTTTGGTGTTGTACAACGTACCGCGGGATACGCTTTCGGAACTGCTGGCCCATGTCCCGCAGGTCTTCATTTGGTGGCTCGTAGCAGTCTTGCTGCTGCGCAGTGTCTTTAAGTCGCATTCTGCGGCGGGCGGACAGTTCCGATCGATATGGCTAGCCGTTGGCGTAGGCATTCTGGTTTCTGTGGCGTTGAGGGTGTTGTTGCGAGTTTTTCTGCCGAGCCTTCTGTAAACACCAGAAATCACAGGCTGAGGCTTCAGACCCAGCATCTCCGCGACAATGCTGGGTTTCGCAAGCTCAACCCAACCTACGAAGCTGAAAGGAAAAAGCAGGTCCTTCGGCTTCGCCTCAGGATGACGGCACGGCGAGATTCCATCACGCCAAATTTGCTTTCGCGGCGGCAACCTATGCCTCCCCACACGAGAGGCACGCCAAGATGCCGCGAGTCCGCCTTCGCATCACCGGTTCCGACGACGATGCCCGCGCGATCATGAACCTGCTGCAAAGCCTCGACGGCATCGAACACGTCGAGGAAATCGCCGACCTCATGCCACGCATGGACGACGCCGATTCCAGCTCCGCCGGGCTCAGCGACGACGAAGGCCCCGGCACGCACGAGGTCGAGATCCTCGCCCCCAACGAATCCACCGCGCGCAAGGTGCGCGAAGCCGCGGAAGCGCTGGCCTTCGACCTCGACGCCGCGGTGGAATTCGAGGAAGCCGACGAAGACTGAAACTCAGGGCACCGCCTTGAGCGCGGCCGCGATCGCCGGTTTCAACGCCGCGATCGCCGGATCCTGCGACTGGTCCGCGCCGATGTACGCGGCCTCGAGGAACTGCACCAGGTCGTGCCGACGCGCGAGCCAGGTCGCATCGCCGTAATCGGCTTGCGGTGGCCCGAGCCTGGCGACCAGCGCCGCGAACCACGCCTTCCACGCCGCATCGTCGATCAAACCGCGATGCGCCGCGTACAGCACCGGTCGCGCGAGGCGTTCGCCTTCGCCGAACACGTAGGCGTGGCCGTCGGCGGCCATCGCCTGCGAGGCCACCGCCGCGAGCAAACGGTCGAGCTGCGTCCGATCCAGTGTGGGGTTCAACGCAAGCTGCATCGCCCAGTCCGCGCCATGGGCCACGCCGTGGCGCCAGCCCGCGCCGTTGTCGTAGCCGCGGTAATCGCGCACGGATTCGAGGTAGGTCGAAGCGCGTTCCACCATCGCCGCGCGTTCGTCGCCACGCATCCAGGGCGCGACGCGGTCGCTGCGCGCGACTTCCGACAGCACCAAGGCGGCGAACGGTTTGCGGAAGCCGTCGGCGTCCTCGCCGTCGAGGCGCGCGTACAGGCCATCGCGCAGTTTGCGCAGTTCGCCTGCATCGAACGCACCGGCGCGCATCCACGTGCTGAAGGCTTCGTAGGCGATGCCGTCGCGCAAGGCGGGATCGGGATCGCCGAGGCAATCGAGCAGGCCTTCGGCCAAGGCATTGCGCGAAGCAGCATCCGGCATCGCGAATTGCACGGCCTTCAGCGCCTGCAACGAAGCGCGATCCTGCCCCGCCGGCGGGCACGCGGCGAATGCGCACGACCACGACAGCCACAACAGCGGCACGAGCAGGATGCGCATCGTTCGTTCCCCGTTCGCGGCGATCCGCCGCGACGACACGCTACATCGACGCGCCGTCGAAGGGTTTGATCGAAAGTGTCGAAAGGTCGACGTCGGGCAGGCAGCGGATGTTGACCATGGTCATGGCGCTGCCGTCGCGGCCCTTGCCCTCGCTGAAGGGTGCAATGCCGCAGTCGGGGCAGAAGTGGTGGTCGATGAGATGCCTGTTGAACCGGTACGTGCCCATGTCCGCCTCGGGCGTCTTCAGGGTCAGGGCGTCGCGCGGGAAAGCCGCAAGCAAGGCACCCTTGCGCCGGCACATGGAACAGTTGCAGTCGATCGCCTCGCGGACCTCGCCCTCCAGCGTGAACGCGATCCTGCCGCAGTGGCAGCTTCCTTCGTGGGTGGCCATGCCGGATTCCTCGATACGTGGGAAGCCGAGCCTAAACCAATGGCCGATGCCGCCGGATGACGGCGCGGCTAAGCTGAGCGTTTGACCCCGGGGAACCCGCCATGCACAAGACCCTGCTCGCCACCGCGCTGCTCGCCGCCTGCCTCGCCGGCTGCACCAGCGCCCCCGCCACCGCCGCTGCCGGCGAAGGCGCTTCCGCCGCCACCGAGGCCACCGCGATGTCCCCTGCCGATGCGAAGTTCGCCGATGTGTCGAAGCGCTGGCTCGACGGCTGGCTGGCGCTGAACCCGGTCAATGCCACCCAGGTCGGCGACCACCGTTTCGACGACCAGCTCGACCAGCTCGACGCGCCGGGCCGGCAGCGCATCGTCGATTTCAGCAAGGCGATGCTGGGCGAACTCGATGCGATCGACGCGAACGCGCTGTCGCGCGAGAACCAGGTCGATGCGGCGATCCTGCGCAACCAGCTGCAGGGCGACATCTGGAACATCGAGACCTACCAGGGCTGGGCCTGGGATCCGCAGGTCTACAGCGGCCTCGCCGGCGGCGCGATCTACAACCTGATGGCGCGCGACTTCGCGCCGATGCCGCAGCGGCTGAAATCCGCGACCGCGCGCATGGAGGAGATTCCCGGGCTGTTCGCGCAGATGCGCGCCAACCTGGATCCGAAGCGCGTTCCGCTGATCCATGCGCAGACCGTGGCGAAGCAGAACAACGGCGTGATCGACCTGGTCGACCAGTTCATCACCCCCAACGCGGGCCAGTTGCAGGGCGAAGATCGCGCGCGGCTCGATGCCGCGGTCGCGAACCTGCGCAAGGCGGTGGCCGAGCAGCAAACCTGGCTGGACAAGACGCTGGTGCCGAACGCCAAGGGCGATTTCCGCATCGGCGCGAAGCTGTACGACCAGAAGCTGCAGTTCTCGCTGATGTCCTCGCTCTCGCGCGCCGAGATCAAGCAGCGCGCGGAAGCGGAAATGACCCGCGTGCGCGGCGAGATGTACGACATCGCGCGCGGCGTGCTGAAGGATCGCCCCGGCGCGCCGCCGACGCCGGAAAACCCGAGCGACGACCAGCGCCAGGCCGCGATCGAGGCCGCGCTCGAACTCGCCTACGCCGACAAGCCCGCGCGCGACCAGGTGGTGCCCGCGGCCAAGGCGGCGCTGGCGAAGGCCACGGACTTCGTGCGCGCGCACGACCTCGTGACCGTGCCCGACGACCCGGTGAAGGTGATCCTGATGCCGGAATTCCAGCGCGGCGTCGCGGTCGCCTACTGCGATTCGCCCGGTCCGCTGGACAAGGGCCTCGACACCTACTTCGCGATCTCGCCGATCCCGGACGACTGGACGCAGGAACAAACCGATTCGTTCCTGCGCGAATACAACTCGCGCATGATCCAGTTGCTCGCGATCCACGAGGCGATGCCCGGCCATTACCTCGAGGGCGCGTTCTCGGCCCGCTACCCGTCCACGCTGCGCGCGGTGCTGCGTTCGGGCATGTTCGCCGAGGGCTGGGCGGTCTACACCGAGCGGATGATGACCGATGCGGGCTACGACGACGGCGATCCGCTGTTCAAGCTGGTGCAGCGCAAGTTCTACCTGCGCACGATCGCCAATGCGATCCTCGACCAGGGCGTGCACGTCGACGGCTGGAGCCGCGAGCAGGCGATGCGGCTCATGACCCACGACGCCTTCCAGCAGGAACGCGAGGCCGCCGGCAAGTGGGTGCGCGCGCAGTTGTCGAGCGCGCAATTGCCGACCTATTTCGTCGGCGTGCAGGAGCAGTTCGACATGCGCAAGGCGGTGCAGGCGAAGCTGGGCGACAAGTTCGACCTCAAGGCCTACCACGACCAGGTGCTGTCCTACGGCGCGCCGCCGGTGCGCTTCGTGCGCGAGTTGATGCTGGACGAACCGATCCGCTGAGCTTGCCCCTACCCTGTGGGAGGGCCTTCAGGCCCGACCATCGGTGTTGCGGCTTCGCTTTTGACAGCCGAATGGCTGGCAAAGCCGCTCCCACAGGGGAATATTTGACCCGCTTACGGCGGCACCAGCTCCTTCGGTGCGGCGCCGAGCGCGGCCACGGCTTCCTCGGCCGGGACCGGGCGCCCGAACAGGTAACCCTGCGCCTGGTCGCATCCGAGTTCGCGCAAGCGCTCCAGCGTTTCCGGGTTTTCCACGCCCTCGGCCACCGCGACCGCGCCGAGCGCGTGCGCGAGTTCCACCATCGATGCCGACAACCGCGCGCTGCGCTCGTCGCGGACGATGTCGGCGACGAAGTCGATGTCGATCTTGAGTTCGCTGACCGGGAAGCGCTTGAGGTAGGAGAACGACGAATAGCCGGTGCCGAAGTCGTCGATGGCAACGCCCACGCCCATGCCGTGCAGCGTGCGCAACGCATCGGCGATCGCCGGCGCATCCTCGACGAACGCGTTTTCCGTGACCTCGACGGTCAATGCGCGCGGCGGTACTTCCCAGATCTCCAGCGCCGAAGCGACCTGGTCCACCAGCGGCTGGTCGACGAAGGCCAGCGGCGAAACGTTGACGGACACGGTCGCGCGCGGATGCGTCGATAGCCATTGCGCGCAATGGCGGAGCGAGGCGTTGAGGGTCCAGCGCGTAAGTTCGCCGATCAGGCCGGTCTGCTCGGCGAGGCCGACGAACTTGGCCGGCGGCACCGGCCCCAGCCGCGGGTTGTCCCAGCGCGACAAGGCCTCGAAACCGACCAGGTCGCCCGAGGCGATGTCGTGGATCGATTGCAGGTGCAGGCGCAACTGGTTGCCGGCGATGGCCGCGTGCAGCTCCCCGTATTCGACCAGGCGGCTGCGCCCGGTGCCGGAGAACAGCGCGAACCGGTCGCGCCCGGTCGCGGCGGCGGCGCAGGCCTGGTCGGCATGCAGGCACAGCGTTTCGAAGGATTCGGCGTCGGCCGGCCACGTGGCCGTGCCGACCGCGAAGTTGGCGCGGATCGGGCGTCCGCCGACGTCGAGCATGCCGTGCAACCCGCGCGCGACCTTGCTCGCGGCCAACGCGGCATGGTTGCGTTCGCGCAGGCGCGGCAGCAACACCGCGAAATCGCATTCGCCGATGCGCACGACTTCGTCGTCCGGGCGCAGCAGCGCCTGCAGGCGCGCCTCGACCGCGTCCGCGAGCGATTCGACCAGCGCATGGCCGAACAGGAGTTCCAATTCGCGCAGCCGCAGCGCGCGCACGACCAGCAGGCCGAACACCGCGCCGGCATCGCCGCCGTGCAACTGGCGGAAGAAGGCTTCCTGCAATGCGCTTCGATTCAACATGCCGACGATCCCCGGCCACGGTCGCGACGCGAACGCGGACAATGCCACAACGCACCGCGCGGGGACAACGGACGACGGCTAGAGGTAGAGCTCGGTCGGTTCCAGGCCGTACGCACCCGGATCGAGGCTGCGCACGATGTGCACGTCGCTTTCCTCCACTTCGCCATAGCGCATGGTCAGGAGGTCCAGCGACTGGAAGTTGTCGCGCAGGCGCTTGTCCGGGCTCGTCAACAGCATCAGCTTCGGACGCAGGCGCCGGGTCGGGTTCTGCGCCATCACGATGCCGACCTCGCCGGTGCTCAATTCCACCAGCGTGCCGACCGGGTATACGCCGAGGCATTGCACGAATTGCTCGACGAGTTCGGGCTGGTACAGGTGGCCGCGCTCGCGGTACAGCACCTGCAGCGCGGCGGCGCGCGAGAGCGCCGGGCGGAACGGGCGCGCGCTGGTCATCGCGTCGAAGCTGTCGACGATGCCGGCGATGCGCCCGAGCAACGGGATCTGCCGGATCGGCACGCCGGCCGGATAGCCTGACGCGTCGTAGCGTTCGTGGTGGGTGCGCAACATCGTGCGCACGTCCTCGTTGCCCAAGCCGGTGTCGTCGTAGAGCTTCAGCCCTTCCTCGACATGGCGGTGGATGGCCCGCGTTTCCTCGGCGTTGAGCGGTCCGTTCCGCCGCAGCAGTTCCGACGGCAAGCGGGTCATGCCGATGTCGAGCAGCATGCCGCCGGTGGCGAGGTCGTTGAGCACCATTTCCGGGAAACCGAGGTAGCGGCCGAAAGCCGCGGCCAGCGCGCAGCAATTGATCGCATGGCCATAGGCGTAGTCGTCGCGCTTGCGTAGCGTTTCCAGCCAGAAGAACGCGTCCGGGTTGCGCACCAGGCTCGCCACCACCGGTTCCACCGCGGCGGTGATCTGCTCGCGGCTGACGCTGCGGCCGCTGCGCAGGGTGTCGAGGATCTCCGATGCGCGCTCGGAGACGGTTTCCATCGCCGATACCGCCTGCGGCAGCTCGTCCTCGACGCTGGCCTGGCGCGGATATTCGGCCGCGCCGATCCAGGTCGCTTCGCGCGAACTCGCGGTTTCGATCGGGCCGATCGCGCCGAGCCCCGCGCCGGCGGCCGTGCCGCCACCGCCCGCGGCGGGCGACAGGGTCCGCAGCGCCGGCAACGGATCGGCCGCGCTGCTCTTCTGCACGTCGATGTAGACCGAATCGCAGTATTCGCCGAGGCGTTCGACCTGGGCCTTGTTGCGGATCAGGAAGCCCTGCAGCGCGAACGGCGTTTCGGTCCACGGCCGGTCGAGGCGGCTGACGAACATGCCGATGCGCAATTCGTGCACCCTGACCTGGCGCTCCTCGATTTCCATGCGCGGCGCATGCGCCCCCGGCGTGACGACGATCCGATTGTAGACGCTCGGCACGCAGGCGCCACCTCGGCGCCCCCGGATTCCCGGCACGACGGCGGTCGGCATGGACGATACTGGCCCGATGTCGCCCGATGCCCGCAAAGCCACCCTGCAGATCCACCTGTGCGTGGTGTTGTGGGGCTTCACCGCGATCCTCGGCAAGCTGATCGGCCTGCCGGCATTGCCGTTGGTGTGGTGGCGCATGCTGCTGGTGGTGGCCGCGCTGGCCTTGCTGCCGCCGTGCTGGCGCGGCCTGCGGGCGATTCCACGCCGGCAGAAGCTGGCCTACGCCGGCATCGGTGCGCTGGTGGCGCTGCACTGGCTGACCTTCTACGGCGCGATCAAGCTGTCGAACGCCTCGATCGGTGCAACCTGCATGGCGCTGGCGACGGTGTTCACCGCCATCATCGAACCGTGGCTGGCGAAACGGCCGTTCTCGCGCCGCGAACTGGTGCTTGGCATCCTCGTGGTGCCCGGCGTGGCGCTGGTCGCCGGCGGCGTCGCCCCGGGCATGCGCGCGGGCATCGCGGTCGGCGCGGTGTCGGCGCTGTTCGTCGGCCTGTTCGGCTCGCTCAACAAGCGCTTCGCCGGCCATCACGACCCGCTGGCGGTGACCGCGCTGGAACTCGGCGCAGGCATCGCGTTGCTGACCGTGCTCGCGCCGATCATGCCGCTGCTCTTCCCCGCTTTCGCCGGCAATCCGTTCGCGTTGCCCGGTGCGCGCGATTTCGGCTTCCTGCTCGCGCTGGCGCTGGCCTGCACCCTGTTGCCGTTCGCGCTGTCGCTGGTCGCGCTACGCCACATCAGCGCCTTCGCCGCGCAACTCGCGGTGAACCTCGAGCCGGTGTACGCCATCGCGCTGGCGGCCCTGCTGCTGGGTGAACAGCGCGAACTCACGCCCACCTTCTATTCCGGCGTCGCCATCATCCTCGGCGCAGTGTTGCTGCACCCGCTGCTGGCGCGGCCGCGCGCCCTTTCCCACCCGGAAACGCTGGCCACCTCCGAGGCCAAGGGCGCAGCCGAATGAACGCGAATCGCACCCGCCGCGCGTTCGTGGCAGGCTAGCCGCCTTTCCGCCACGCGACGCGCATGTACCTCGAGCACTACGGACTCGGCGAAGCGCCGTACTCGATCACCCCCGATCCGCGCTTCGTGTTCCTCAGCGAGCGCCATCGCGACGCGCTCGCGCACCTGCTGTTCGGCATTGGCCAGGGCGGCGGCGGCGGTTTCGTGCAGCTCACCGGCGAGGTCGGCACCGGCAAGACCACGCTCAGTCGCCTACTGCTGGAACAATTGCCGGAGAACACCCGGGTCGCGTTGCTGCTGAACCCGCGGCTCGGTCCGATCGAACTGCTGGAAACGGTGTGCGAGGAACTGCACATCGACATTTCGAGCGCGCGCGGCAGCGGCAAGGCGCTGGTGGACGCACTCAACGCCTACCTGTTGCGCGCCTACGCCGACGGCCTGCGCGTGGTGCTGATCGTGGACGAGGCGCAGAACCTCTCGGCCGATGCGCTGGAGCAGGTGCGCCTGCTCACCAACCTCGAAACCGACACACAGAAACTGCTGCAGATCGTGCTGATCGGCCAACCGGAACTGCGCGATGCGCTGGCGAAACCGGAACTGCGCCAGCTCGCGCAGCGCATCACCGCGCGTTTCCACCTGACGCCGCTGTCGGAAAGCGAAACCGGCGAATACCTGCGCCATCGCTTCCGCGTCGCCGGCGGCCGGCATTTCCCGATGACCGCGGCGGCAGTGAACCGCGTGCACAAGCATGCGAACGGCATTCCGCGCCTCGTCAACGTGATCGCTGAACGCGCCCTGCTCGCCGGCTATGCCCGCGATGCGTCGACCATCGATCCTAAACTGGTCGATGCCGCCGCGCGCGAAGTTCTGCCGACACGCAACGCGGTCGGTAGACAATTGCCGACGGCATGGTTGCTCGGTACGGCAGGCGTATTGCTGCTCGGTTTGATTGCCTGGACGATTTGGCGTCCCGCGACAAGAACAGTCGCGGCAGGGATGCCGCTCCCACAAAAGCCTACCCTCGCCGTCGCTGCAAAACCGGCGATTCCGCGCCTCGATGCGACCGCGCTTGCAGGAGCAGTCGATGCCGCCGGCGCATCACCGGCACCCGCTTGGGAGGCACTACTCGGCACGTGGACACTGCCGGCGTCCGCGATCACCGTCGATCCGGCCAGCGCGGCCTGCACCGCGACCGCCGCCGACGTGCATTGCGTGCAGGGCCGTGCGCGCCTCGACACATTGCAGGCGCTGGATCGCCCCTTGTTGCTGCGCCTGCACGGCCAGTCCGGCGACGCCTGGGCGCTGCTGCTCGGCCTCGACGCGCGCAACGCGCGTATCGCGCTATCGGGAAACACCTTCGACATCGACCGCCTTACGTTGCAATCGGCGTGGACCGGCGAATACGCCGGGCTGTGGCGCGGGCCGGATCCGGCGCTGCCCGCGGACATCGCCGCGTTCCAGGACGCGCGCGGCCTCAGCGCCGACGGCGTCGCCGGGCCCGAAACCCTGATGGCGCTGGCCGGCGATGCGCCCGGCCCGCACCTGCTGCGAGTGCTGGAGTGATCGCATGTCCTTGATCCTCGAAGCGCTGCGCAAATCCGAAGCCGAACGCCGTCGCGGCGAAATGCCCGACCTGCGCGCGGAATTGCCACCGCCGGCCGCGCGATCGCAGCGAGCGTTGCGTCGCGCGCTGCCATGGATCGCGACCGTCGCCGCGATCGGAATCGTGGCGATGTTGCTGTTGCATCCGTGGTCGCACGATGCCGCGACACCTGCTGCATCGACGGCAACGACGACACCGGCGCCGGCCGAAAGCGTGCGCCTGCAACCGCGGGCCGCTGTCGCACAACCGCCGCCGACACCACGCGTCGCCGAACGCGAACCGCCGAAGCCGCAATCGGCGCCACCGGTTGCAACACCAATTCCGCCGCCGCAAGTCGCGCCGCCGCCCGTGCCCACCGCTGCGATTCCACCGCCGCCCGCGCCTTCCGCCGATGCGGAAACCGCGGTCAACGCCCTGTCCGCCGACCAGCGCAAGGCGCTGCCGCCGCTGCAACTGAGCATGCACATGTGGGACCCGGATCCGGCGAAGCGTTTCGTGATCCTCGATGGCGAGCGTTACGTCGAGGGCGACAGCGTCGGGCCGATGCAGGTCCGCCGCATCGACGCCAATGGCGTGCTGTTCGACTGGCAGGGCCGTTCGATCCGGCTGCCGTTGCGTTGAGGCGATCGCACATGCAAACCATCGACTTCGAACTGGACCGCGAATTCGTCGAGCTCAACCAGCTGCTGAAGCTGGCGGGCCTGTGCGATTCGGGCGGCGCCGGCAAGCAGCTCGTCGCCTCGGGCGCGGTGCGCGTGGACGGCGCGGTCGAACTGCGCAAGACCGCGAAGATCCGCGCCGGGCAGCGCGTGCGCGTGGGCGAGGTCGAAATCCGCATCGTCGGCATGTGAGATCCGCCGCCTTCACGCGAACCATGATGTCGAAGGGCGCGGTCGACGCGCCGGGGACGCCATGCAAGCCTTCGCCGCCATGAACGTGGATATCGACCGTGATGCCTTCGGCGCCTTGCTGCAGCGCCATTCCGGCATCGTGTTCAAGGTCGCCAACAGCTATGCGCGCCATCCCGAGGATCGCGCCGACCTGGCCCAGGAAATCGCCGCCCAGCTGTGGCGCGCGTGGCCGAAGTACGACCCGTCACGCAGCGCGACCACGTGGATGTACCGCATCGCGCTGAACGTGGCGATCAGCCATGTCCGCACGCAGTCGCTGCGGCGTCGCCACGACGCGGTCGCGCTCGACGACGCGGATTTCGACGTCGCCGACGACAACGCCGCCGACCCGGAGCACGAACAGCAACTGCGCCTGCTGCAGGGCTTCATCGCGCGGCAACCGCCGCTCGAACGCGCCCTGCTCCTGCTCTACCTCGAGGAACGGCCGCAACGCGAGATCGCGGAAATCCTCGGCATTAACGAATCCAACGTCTCCACCAAGATCGGGCGGCTGAAACAGCGCCTGCGCGACGAACTCTGACCCCTACCGGACACGCAATGGACATCGCCATGGAACCCGACGACATCAAATCCGCCTGGCAAGCGCTCGACCGCCGCCTGCAACTGGACAATGAGCTGAGGCTGCGCGATTTGCGCGGGCGCGAGCTCGACCGCGCGCGCAGCAGCCTGCGTCCGCTGTTCTGGGGCCAGGTCGCGCAGATCCTGTTCGCCATCCCCTTCATCCTGCTGGCCGCGCTGCTGTGGATGAGCCATCCGCAGCACGCCTCCACCATCGCCGCCGGCGTGCTGGTGCATGCCTACGGCGTGCTGACGGTCATCGCGGCGGGCGTGGTGCTCGGGCAGATCGGCGGCATCGACTATTCCGCGCCGGTCATGGACATCCAGAAGAAACTGCTGCACGCACGCACGCTCTACATCCGCAGCGGCATGGTCGCCGGCTTGCCGTGGTGGTTCCTGTGGATCGCGATCCTGCAGGTGCTGGCCGGTTTCGGCGACGTGGACCTGATGCAGAAGGCACCGTCGCTGCTCTGGATCGGCTATGGCATCGGCATCGCCGGCCTGCTCGCCAGCTGGTGGTTCCATCGATGGGCACGTCGTCCCGAACGCGCGGAATTCGGCCGCAGGATGGACGACAGCCTGACCGGAGGCAGCCTGCGCCGCGCATTGGCGCAGGTCGAGGAACTGCAACGGTTCGAACGCGACTGATCCGCCGATTCCACGATGCGAGGGCCGCGATACGCGGCCTTCGCGGTGCCGCGCTCAGCGCGCTCCGGTGCGCGCCGCGCCCTTGCCTTCCCCACTGCGCTTGCCGTCCTTGCCGGCGTCGGCGGCGTCGGCCTTGCGTTCGCCCTGTTCCTGCAGCGCGCGCGCGTATTCGGCCATCGGCGCTTCGTCCGGGCAGCGCTTGTCGGGGAAACCGAATTTCGGCAACAACCCGATGCCGCAGTCGCGCATCGCGTCGACGTGCTGCCCCGGCTTGCCGCAGTCCCGGTCGAGCGCGCGCTGGAACGCTTCCTTGCGACGCAGGAAATCCTGCCCGCACTGGCGCAACACGCGCAGGCGCTCGAGGTCGTCCTGCACCGGGTTCGCGCCCTCCAGCCCGAACTGGTGCAGCTCGTCCGCGCTGAGCAGGCGCAGGTCGCGGCTGGGCACGGTCATCATCAGGTCGGCGATGGCGGTGGCGGCGCCGTTGCGCTGTAGGTAATCGTCGAGCTGCGAATGCACCTGCTGCAATTCCGCCGTCAGTTGCTGGCGCGTGGTCGCGGTCGAACTCAGGCGGATCATGCGGTGGATGCCGACCGCGCCCGACACCAGGCGCTGGTCGCCGGCAGCGAGGATCAGCACGCAGGCGCTGTGGCAAACCGCGCCTTCGCGCACCCACACCGTCCAGTGCTCGTCGCCCATCGCGTCACCGGCGCGGATGCCGTCCTCGATCACGCCGCCGGGCGAGTCGAGGTCGAGGATGCGGTGGCGGATGCCCATGCGCGCGGCCATCGCCGCGGTGCGTTCCACCGTGTCGGCGAAACCGGCATCGATCTTGCCGCGGTAGTGCAGGCGCACCACGTCCGCGTCGCGGCAGGGCGACAACGCATCGACCATCGCGAAATAGTCGAGGCTGCGCAGCAGTTCGCCATCGCCGGTGGAATAGTCGCTGCTGCAACTGATCCGCGCATCGCCCTCGCCGAGCTTCGCCGCGGGCCATTGCGTGCCGGCCAGCACTTCCTCCGGCGTCGGCTTGGGCGCGGGCTTGTCCAGCGGCGCGGCGCTGATCGCGCCGCCGCTGCTGTCGGCGCTGGTATGGGTCGCGGGCGCCGCTGGCTCGGGCGCTGGCGGCTCGCGCCCGCAAGCCGCGAGCCCGGCGAGCAGGCACGCCACGCCGAGCAAACGGATATGGAACGATGGCGCGGGCACGGGCATGGCGACAAGTCTAGGGTCCGCCGACCGTCCGCGCACGAACCTGCGATGAACGCCGCGCAGCGCGCGCGAATGTCCCGCCCGTGGCGGGATTTGCGTTACTTTCCTCGTCAACGCAACCGGATCCCGGCGAATGATGATCTTCGTGCTGCTGCTGTTCCTCGCCGTGCTCGCGGCCTGGGCGATGTTCGCCTTCAACCGGCTGGTGCGCCTGCGCAACCAGGTGAAGACCGCCTGGGCCGACATCGACGTGCAACTACAGCGTCGCCACGACCTCGTACCCTCGCTGGTGGCGGCGGTGCAGGCCTATGCCGGGCACGAGAGTTCGACGCTGAAGGCGGTGTCCGAGCTGCGCGCACAGGCGCTGTCGCAGACGCAACCGGCGCGGCTGGGCGAAGTCGAAGCCTCGCTGGAACGCGAACTCGGGCGGCTGATCGCGCTCAAGGAGTCGTATCCGGACCTCAAGGCCAACCAGAACTTCGCGCAGCTGCAGCAGGAGCTGGTGAAGGTCGAGGAACAGCTGCAGTACGCGCGGCGTTTCTACAACGGCGCGGTGCGCGACCTCGACAATGGCATCCAGCGCGTGCCGGACGCATTCGTCGCGCGCGTGTTCGGCTTCAAGGGCGCGGAATTCTTCCAGGCCGAGGCCGGCAGCCGCGATGCGGTGAAGGTGGAGATGACGCCATGAAGCAGGCCGCCATGATGCGACTTCGCATTTTCGTGCTGTTGCTGTTCGCACTGGCGACGCCCGTGTTCGCGCAGGAACGCATCCTGTCCTACGACAGCACGATCGCGGTGAATGCCGACGGCAGCATGGACGTCACCGAAACCATCAAGGTGCATGCCGAAGGCACCGACATCCGCCGCGGCATCTACCGCGATTTCCCCACCCGCTACAAGGATCGCTACGGCAATCGCGTGGTGGTCGAATTCACGCCGATATCCGTGCTGCGCGACGGCAACAACGAACCATGGTTCACCGAGCGCAAGCCGAACGGCGTTCGCCTCAACACCGGCAACGACGATTTCCTGCAAGTCCCGGCCGATTACACCTACACCCTGCGCTACCGCACCACCCGCCAGCTCGGATTCTTCAAGGACCACGACGAGCTGTACTGGAACGCGATCGGCACCGGCTGGGATTTCCCGATCGAATCGGCGAGCGTGGACGTGCGCCTACCCCAGGCGGTACCGGTGGACGCGATGCGTGCCGAGGGCTACACCGGGCCACAGGGCGCGAATGGCCAGGACTACGCGGCCAGCCTGCCGGAAGCCGGACATGCGCACTGGCAGCTCACGCGACCGCTCGCGCCGCAAGAAGGCATGACCATCGTGCTCAGCTTCCCCAAGGGGATCGTGACCGCGCCATCGAAGGCGCAGCGCCTGTGGTCGTTGCTGAAGGACAACCGCGGTGTGCTGGTCGCGCTTGGCGCATTGTTCACGATGTGCCTGTACGCGTTCCGGCGCTGGCAAGCGGTCGGACGCGACCCGGCGCCCGGCATCGTCATCGCCCGCTACGAACCGCCCAGGGATTATTCGCCGGCCGCGCTGCGCTTCATCCAGAAGATGGGCGGCGACAACCGCTGTGTCACTTCCGACCTGCTCTCGCTGGCAGTCGCGGGCTGCCTGCGCATCGAACGCGACAAGGGCCTGCTCAGCGACAAATGGTCGCTGCAACGCACCGGCGACGACGCGCACGCCGCGCTATCCGCCTCGCAACGTGCGTTGCTGGCCGGGCTGTTCAAGGACGGCGGCACGCTGGAACTGGAAAAGGACAACGCCGCGCTGCTGCAATCGGCGATCGGCGCGCAGAAGAAGGTGCTCGAGGACGCCTACGCCGGGCGCATGTTCCAGCGCAACCTCGGCAGCGTCGGCCTCGCTGCATTGGTCGGCATCGGCGGCATCGTGCTCGCATTCCTGCTGTCGGGCGGCGGCGGAATCCTGCTGATCATCGCCATCGGCGTGCTCGTGGCCGCGGCGCTGATCGCCTTCGGCATCCTCGTGCGCGCGCCCACGCCCGAGGGCCGCAAGCTGCTGGACGAAATCGCCGGACTCAAGCTCTACCTCTGCGTCGCCGAACGCGACGAACTCGCGCGCATGCCCGGCCCCGACGCGCCGCCCCTGCTCGATGCCGAACGCTACCAGGCGCTGCTGCCGTACGCGGTGGCGCTGGAGGTCGAGGAAGCGTGGACGCGCAAGTTCACGCTCGCGGTCGGCGCGGCCGCGGCCGCGACGGCGACCGCGGGCATGGCCTGGTACCACGGCGTCGGCAGCGACAACCTGTCCAGCCTCACCAGCGCGATCGGCAGCAGCCTGAGTTCGCAGATCGCATCGGCCTCGACGCCACCTGGAAGTTCCTCGGGTGGCGGCGGCGGCGGATTTTCCGGCGGTGGCGGCGGCGGCGGCGGTGGCGGCGGGCGCTGAACCGTCGCGTCGCGCTAACGCGCGCATCGGCAGCATCGGCCTCCCCTGCTTCGGGAGAACGCCATGCATTACGTCGATGGAATGGTGACGCCGGTGCCGAAGGCGAAACTGGCCGAGTACCGCAAGATGTCGCGCCTGTGCGGCAAGGTGTGGAAGGAACACGGCGCGCTGGAATACATCGAATGCGTCGCCGACGACGTCAAGCCGGGCAAGACCACCTCGTTCCCGCAGGCGGTGAAGCTGAAGGCCGGCGAAGTGGTGATGTTCTCGTGGATCGTCTACCGCAATCGCCGCGACCGCGACCGCATCAACAAGCTGGTGATGGCCGATCCGCGCCTCGCGGCGATGATGGATCCGAAGAAGATGCCGTTCGACGCCAAGCGCATGTTCTGGGGCGGGTTCAAGCAGATGATCGTGCTTTGACGCGCGTGCGCCGCGTTCAGGCGCGCGCGAGCCGCCAGAACGGGATGTCGCGGCGCATGCGCCAGCCGCTGCGTTCGTAGAGTTGCTTGGCACGGGTGTTGGCGTGGCTGACGTGCAGGAACGGCAACCGGCCACCGCGCAGCGTGTCGTTGACGAGGAATGCGGTGAGCCGACGCGCGTAACCGTGGCCGAGGAAATCCGGGTGCGTGCAGATCGCGCTCATCTCGCGCGCGGCCGGGGCGCCGAGGCGTTCGCCGATCATCGCCGCGAGTCTTCCGCCTTCGTAGATGCCGAAATAGCGCCCGAGCAGCATCGTGCGCGGGCGGAAATAATGCGGATACACCAAGGCGGTCAGCGCCAGCACGTCGTTGCGGTGGAGTTCGCCGAGTTCGAGGATGTCCGGCCCATCGACTTCCTCCAGCGGTTCCCCGCGCACCATCTGCGCGAGGTCGGCGAAGGGTTCCAGCGTCCAGCCGGGCGGCATGCGCGCCGGCGCGATGCCGAGCAGCAACGCTTCGTCGCCTTCCGGCACCAGCGCGTCGAATGCGTCACCGACATCGACGCCTGCATGCGCCACGCCGAGGAACGGCGCGACATCGGCCGGATAGCGCGCGACATCGCCCCGGCGCAGGGCGATGTCGCGATGCAGGCTGTCCAGCGCGGCGAAGAACGGGTTGTCGAGGCCAGCATCGTCCATCCGCATCACCAGGACATTCCCGTTACCAGATATGCACGCGATCCTGCGGCGCGCGCCACATCGGCTGGCCCGGCTTCACCCCGAACGCCTGGTAGAACTCGGGGATATTCGACATCGGCCCGAGCACGCGCCACTTCGCCGGCGCATGCACGTCGGAGAGCAGGCGCGTGCGCAACACTTCCTCGCGCTGCTGGTACAGCCAGCCCAGCGAATAACCGAGGAAATAGCGCTGCAGCGGCGTCAGCCCGCCGATCTCCTTGCCCTGCTTGTACTGCTCGGTCTTCTCGAACGCCTCCAGCCCGAGCAGGATTCCGCCGTAATCCGCGATGTTCTCGCCGAGGCTGGCCTTGCCGTTGATGTGCAGGCCCTTGATCGGTTCGTAGGCATCGAACTGGTCGACCATCTTCTGGGCGGCGGCGTTGAAGCGCTCCGCGTCTTCCTTGGTCCACCATCCCGACAGGTTGCCCTGCGCGTCGTACTGGCGGCCCTCGTCGTCGAAGCCGTGGGTGATCTCGTGGCCGATCGTGCTCGCGGCGACGTAGCCGTAGGCGACCGCATCGTCGACCTGCGCGTCGGCCACGCCCGGCACCATGAAGATCGCCGCGGGCAGCACGATCTCGTTGTTCGACGGGTTGTAGTAGGCGTTGTAGGTCTGCGGCGTCATGTCCCATTCGGTCCGGTCGACCGGCTTGCCGAACTTGGCCAGGTTGTCCTGGAACTGCCAGCGCTGCGCGTCCATCACGTTCGCCGCGTAGGAATCGCGGCCGACCTCAAGCGCGGAATAGTCCTTCCACTTGTCCGGATAGCCGACCTTGGGCGTGACCGCAGCGAGCTTGGCCAGCGCCTTGGTCTTTGTATCCGCACCCATCCAGTCGAGGCGCTCGATGCGATCGTGGAAAGTGGAACGGATCGCCTCGACCAGCGCCGAGTAGCGCTGCTTCGAGGATTCGGGGAAATAGTCCTTGACGAAGATGCGCCCGAGCACCATGCCCATCGCGTCGTTTTCCTCGTCGATCACCCGCTTCCAGCGCGGGCGCTGTTCCTTCTTGCCCGACATCGCCTGGCCGTGGAAGCGGAAGTTCTCGGCGTCGAACGCGGACGAAAGGTAGGGCGAATAATCGTCGACGAGGTGGTAGCGCAGGTAATCCTTCAGCACCGGCAACGGCGTGGACTGCAGCAGCTTGTCCTCGGCGGCGAGGAATTCCGGCTGGCCGACAAGGATGTAATCCGGCTTCAGCCCCCAGGCCGCGAGCCGCGCGGTCCAGTCGATCGAGGGCGTGTACTTCGCGGTGAGTTCCGCCATCGCCATCTTGTTGTAGTTCTTCTCCGGGTCGCGCAGGTCCTCGAGCTTGCGCGAGGATTGCGCCAGCGCGGTTTCGAACGCCATCACTTGTTCGGCGGAAGCACGCGCCGACTTGGCATCGCGGCCCAGCAACTCGAAGCTGCGCGCGATGTGGTCGACGTACTCGGCGCGGATCTTCGCCACGCCGGCTTCCTTGTTGAAATAGAAATCCCGCTCCGGCAGGCCGAGGCCGCCCTGGCGGACCTGCACCGCCATGGTCGCGCTGTCCTTGTCGTCCTGGCCGATGCCGATCCCGAACAGCCCGCGCACGCCGATGGGTTTGAACGCGAACACGGTGTCGAGCACGCCCTGCACCGAATCGATGGCGTCGATGCGCGCGAGTTCCGCGTCCAGCGGATGCGCGCCGAGCCGGTCCGCCTTGGCCGTATCCATCGCGGTGGACCAGAAGTCGCCGATCTTCTGCTGGTCGCTGCCGGCTTCGGCCTGCGCCTTGGCCGCGTTCTCGCTGATCGTGCGCAGGCGTGCG
Organism: Lysobacter lycopersici; assembly: GCF_007556775.1. Classification (GTDB taxonomy): domain Bacteria; phylum Pseudomonadota; class Gammaproteobacteria; order Xanthomonadales; family Xanthomonadaceae; genus Pseudoluteimonas; species Pseudoluteimonas lycopersici. The sequence goes on along the minus strand of NZ_CP041742.1, from coordinate 73,682 downwards.
TACAGCTCTTCGCCGACTTCGTTGCCGATGCCCCAGCCGGATTCGGACGCGGGGATCGGATGCGCCTTCAGCCATGCGCCGTTCGCGTATTCGAAGAAGTCCACGCCCGGATCGACCGAGGTGTCCATGTGCGAGGCGAGGAAATCGGGCTGCGGTACATCGGCGGCGATGGCGCCCGTGGCGAAAGCAAGCGCCGCACTGAGCAACGCGATTCGGAAGAAGGACTTGGTGCGGCGCATCGGGGCGCTCCTGGGACGGGACGGTCCGCGGACTGTGCCGAAGCCGACCGCCGTCGACAAGCGCAGGAAGTCACGATCCGCCGGCGTATGCGGGTCAACGCGCCATGCACTGTTTCCAGCGCGCGTCCACGCGCTGGGCGAACCACGCGGTGGAGAGTTGCCGGCTGATCTTGGGGCTGTGCAGGTCGATTTCCGGCAGCAAGGCGCGCGGCAGCGGCTTCCCGGCCTTGCGATCCGCGAGCGCATAGACCTGCCGATACAACGAGCCTTGGTCGAAGCGCGGCGATTCGCCCTGCCCCAGCGTGCGGCGGATCGCGGCATCGTCCATGCCCAGCGCCGGGCCGAGCGTGCGCAGCGCGGCCTCGGTCGCGCCCGGCGCATCCATCGATGCGCCCGGGCGCAGCAGGTCGCCGTCGCGCGCCAGCGAACGACCCGACGCCACCGACACCGCGTGCTGGAACGCGGCATTGCGACTGGCGTACCAGCCGGCGTTGTAATCGGCAAAGCGATACAGCAGCTTCGGATAGGCCACCGGATAAGCCAGCAGATGCTTGGTGCCGAAATACAGGCCGCCGCGGCGGGTGAACACCTCGTGCCGGATCGACGAACCGGCGAGCGGATACGGATAGCCGCGCGCATGCGCCTGCGCGAACGCGATGCCGACCTGCATCGGCCCGGCGGTATGCACGGGATTGAGCCGCGCGAACAGCCGTCCGCTGCCCAGCGGCAGGCGTGCGGTCATTTCCTCGAACAGCGCCGACAGTTGCTGTTCGGTGCGTAATGCATCGAGTCGTTCCGCGTAGGTGCGCCCATCGGGCGCGCGCATTTGCAACGCGGCATCGACGACGAACGCGGGCATGTGGAACTTCGCCGCGCGTTCGGCGATGGCCTTGCGCGCGATCGCCGGCAGGTTCGGCACCGCTGGATCAGCCTGGAATCCCGATTCCTGCCCCACCACCGCGATCACCGCGCACAAGTGCGCGCTGCTCGGTTCGAGTTCCTGCGCGGCGAACGCGGCCTGGATGTCGCGCGCCCAGCCTTCGCGATCCGCGACGCCGTTCGGAATGCGTTTCGCGATGTCGGCGCGCACCTGTTCCGGCGTCGGGCCGCGGTCGAACAGGCCGCAACCGGAAAGCATCGCGATGCCGAGGCACGAGGCCGATAGCGCGAGGGTTCGATGGCGTCGTGGAATGGGCGTCATGCGGGGAATCGTCGAGGTCCGCGCACGCTGCAGTGTTGCGGCTGAACCGCGACTTGCCGAACGCCGCTCAGGCCAACCGCGCTTCCGCGGCCACGACCTCGCGCCACCAACGTTCGCCGGCATGCGGCGCGTCGATGCCGATGCGTTCGCCCATCGCAGGCGTGGCGACGGAGATGCCGCGTTCCCCGCCGAGCGTGAGCACGCGTTCGAACGGTTCCCACCAGGCGTGCATGGCGAGGTCGAACGTGCCGTTGTGGATCGGCAGCAGCCAGCGCCCGCGCAGGTCGATATGCGCCTGCACGGTCTGTTCCGGCTGCATGTGCACGTAGGGCCATTGCGCGTTGTAGGCGCCGGTTTCCACCAGCGTGAGGTCGAACGGGCCGAAACGCCGGCCGATCTCGGCGAAGCCGGCGAAATAGCCGCTGTCGCCGCTGAAGAACACGCGCTTTTCGCCATCGTCGATCACCCACGAACCCCACAGGGTGCGGTTGCCGTCGCGCAGGCCGCGCCCGGAGAAATGCTGCGCCGGCGTGAACGCAAAGCGCACGCCATCGATGGCGGTGTCCTGCCACCAGTCGAACTGGCGCACCTTTGCTTTCGGCACGCCCCAGTCGACGAGCCGGTCGCCGACGCCGAGCGGTGCCAGGAACATGTCCGTCTTCGCGGCCAACGCCTTGATCGCGGCCTTGTCGAGGTGGTCGTAATGATCGTGCGACAACAGCACGCCGCGAATCGGAGGTAGCTCGTCCAGCGCGATCGGTGGCGCGTGGAAACGCTTCGGCCCGAGCCATTGCACCGGCGAGGCGCGCAGCGAGAACACCGGGTCGGTGAGCCACCACTGCCCGCGCAACTTCATCAGCACGGTCGAGTGCCCCAGGCGATACAGGCTGCGGTCCGGCGCGGCGTCGAGTTCGGCGCGCGTCAGCCGGTGCACCGGGATCGGCGCGCGCGGCTGGGTGTTCCGCGGCTTGTTGAAGAAGAAGTCCCACATCGTCTTCGCGTCCGGATCGGGCGAAGTCGCGGGCTTGGGCGTGGCGTTGCGGAACTGGCCGGCGACGGTTTGCGGCGAAGCGGCGTAGTCGCCGATCGGCGCGCGCAGGCAACGGGAAGCGGTCAAGGCGATGACTCTGGCGGGGGATACGACAGCAATGGGGACGGATCGGATCGACTCAAGCCGTGCGCGATCCGTCGCTAGACCTGCGCCTTCTTCCACCTGCCGCGGCTGAACAGCCATAGCGTGAACAGGCCGACGGAAGTTTCGGACACGAACACCGCCCAGAACACACCCGTTTCCTTCCAGCCCAGGTGCAGCGCCAGTAGCCACGCCAGCGGGATCTGGATCATCCAGAAGAACACCACGTTGATCCGCGTCGGCGTGACCGTGTCGCCCGCGCCGTTGAAGGCCTGCACGCTGACCATCCACCAGCCGTACACGAACAGCGCGTACGACAGGATGCGCAGCCATTCCGCGCCGACGGCGACGACCTGCGCATCGTCGGTGAAGATGCCGGTGATGCCGTGCGGGAACAGGAAGAACAGCACCGAGACCGCCAGCAGGTAGGCCATGTTGTACCAGCCGATGCGCCACACCGAGGCTTCCGCGCGTTCGGGCTGTCGTGCGCCGAGGTTCTGCCCGACCAGCGTCGCGGCCGCGTTCGACATGCCCCAGGCCGGCATCATCGTGAACATCATCACCCGGATGGCGATCGTCGCGCCGGCCACCGCCTCGTTGCCGATGCTGGCGAGGATGCGCATCAGGAAGATCCACGAGGTCATCGCCACGATCATCTGGCCGATGCCGCCCAGCGAGGTGCGCACGATGTTCCACAGCACCGCGCCGTGCCACGCGACCTGCGAGGCGGCCACGCGGATGTGCTTGCCGCCATGCAACAGCGTCCACAACTGGTACAGCACGCCGGTGCCGCGGCCGATGCAGGTGGCGATGGCCGCGCCCTCGATGCCCAGCGCCGGCACCGGGCCGAGGCCGAAGATCAGCAGCGGGCACAGCAGGATGTTGAGTCCGTTCGACAGCCACAGCACGCGCATCGCAATGGCGGCGTCGCCGGCGCCGCGGAAGATCGCGTTGATCACGAACAGCAGCATGATCACCGCGTTGCCGCCGAGCATCCATTGCGTGTAGCGATAGCCGTGTTCGACCACCCAGCCGTCGCCACCCATCAGCCGCAACAGGTCCTGCGCGAAGGCAATGCCGACGATGGCCGGCAGCACCGACGCCAGCAGCGCGACGAAGATCGCCTGCACCGCGCTGATCGATGCCTCCTCGCGCTTGCCTTCGCCGATGCGCCGCGCGATCACCGCGGTCACCGCCATCGCCAGGCCCATCGCCACCGAATACAGCAGGAACAGGTAGCTCTCGGTCAGCCCGACCGTGGCCACCGCCGACGGGCCGAGCTTGGCGACGAAGAAGATGTCGACCACCGCGAAGGTCGATTCCAGCACCAGTTCCAGCACCATCGGCACCGCGAGCAGGAACACCGCGCGGCGCAGCGGGATCTTCGTGTAATCGGCACTAGTGCCGCGGACCGCGTCGCGCAGCTCGGCCCACAGCGATTGCGGCGGCGAAGACTCCGTGGTGCTTGCGGGCGATTGCGTGGGTTGCATGCGGCCTCCTCGGTCGAGGCCGATGTTACCTGCAGTCGATCGCGGGAACGGAGACGACCGGCATTCCGGTCATCCCCGTTGCCGGGGACAAGGCTCAGGCCGTTGCCTTCGCCGCCTCGTCGATCAATGCCGCAACTTCCGCCGCGCGCGAAGCCAGCGAGGCATGGCTCGCATCCAGCGTGATGATCTTGCGTGGCTGCATGCGCTCGGCCATGCGCTGTTCGTTTTCCGGCGCGATCATCCGGTCCTGGCTGGAGATCTGGTACCAGCATGGCTTGTGCTTCCACGCCGGATCGGTGACGTTGTTGCCGAACGTGGCGGCCAATGGCGCCTTCTGCGTCACCGCCATGACCAGCGCTTCGTCGGCATCGAGATCCTGGCAGAAGCTCTCGTGGAACTTGTCCGGCTTGACCCACAGGTAACCGTCGCTGTCGGGCGCGATGTTGGCCACGGCCGCAGGCGGATGCTGCTGGGTGATGCCTCCGGGGCTTTCGCCGGCATCCGGCGCGAACGCGGCGATGTACACCAGCGCGGCGACGTTCGGCAGGTTGCCGGCTTCGCTGATCACGGCACCGCCATAGGAATGCCCGACCAGCACGACCGGACCTTTCACCTGCGCGACCATCTTGCGGGTGCGCTCGGCATCGTCGGCCAGCGAGGTCAATGGATTTTCGACTGCGTGCAGGTCGTCGTAACCCATGCGCTTCAATTCGAGGATGACCTTGGCCCAGTGGGCGGCACCGCCCCAGAAGCCATGGACCAGAACCACTGCGGGCTTGCTCATCGATCGCTCCTGTTCGTGGAAAGTGGCGGAAACTATACGCTCGACCAGCCCGGCCGGGTTGGCCCAAACACCGGATTGCCATGCCGAAACGCCATGACACCAACGAAGGCCGGGCCGTGCGCGATGCCGACGCGTTCTTCGACGTCGTCGAATCCGCGCGCATCAGGGGCGGAGGTACCACCAGCCGGTCACTGCGCGCCGGACAGCCGCTGTCTTTCCCGCAATCTTCCGCCTGTTTCCATTTCATCGAAAACGCAGCATGCCGATTGCGCATGACCAGTGGGCGACAGGAATTGCGATTGCAGCCAGGGGATCTCGTGGTGCTGCCGCAAGGCGGTTCGCACGCGCTGGAATCCGTCGGCGATGGCGACGCGGGGCCCCGCATCACGACCTGCGATTTCCGTTTCGAAGGCCCGGGCGGAACCCTGCTGGCGAATGCCCTGCCCTCGTTGCTGCACGTTTCGGATGCGGCGGCACCACCCGCAGCATTTCCCGATACACCGCGCGAATGGCTGTCGGTGACGCTGGCCGCGATCCGGCGGGAAACCGATCGCCCGTGGCTCGGCAGCTCGGTAATGCTGTCGCGGCTTGTGGACCTGTTGTTCGTATGGTCGCTGCGGCACTGGCTGGTCACCGCCTCGCCGCAAGCCGGAAGCCTGGCCCGCGCGCTGGACGATGCCGTCGTCGGCCGCGCACTGGCATTGCTGCATGCGCAACCGGCGAAGGACTGGAGCGTGGAAGCGTTGGCGCGCGCATTGAACCAGTCGCGTTCCGGCCTGTCGCAGCGCTTCGTCGAAACGCTGGGCGAACCGCCGATGCGCTACCTCACCCGCTGGCGCATGCAACTGGCCGCCGACATGCTGGCATCGACCAGATTGCGCGTCTCGCAGATCGCGCAGCGCGTGGGTTACGAATCGGAACCGGCTTTCAGCCGCGCGTTCCGGCGACAGTTCGGCACCGCACCGGTGGACTATCGCCGGCAGTCGAAACCCGAAACGCAATAACGGATTCCGCGACGCCGGTCAGGTGTTGGTCGCCGTCGCCACCACTTTCACCGGCACCGATTTGGCCGCAGGCGTGCCGCTGATGCGATCGTAGTAATCCAGCGGCAGCAATGGATTCAGTTCCGGGTAGTAACCGGCGACCGAACCGCGCGGCATCGGGTAGTCGAGCACGGTGAGGCCGTCGATGCGGCGCGCGATGCCGTCGTCGCTGATGGTTTCCAGCGAAATCCTGTCGTATTCCTCCAGGCCACGATCCGCCATGTCCCGGGAATTCATGAACAGCACCATGCGGTCGTCGTACACGCCGCGATAGCGGTCGTTGTAACTATAGATGGTGGTGTTGAACTGGTCGTGCGAACGCACCGTGGCGAGGCGCAACATCGCCGGGTCTGCGACTTCCGCATTCGCGTGCAGGCCCGGCATCACGATGAAGTTGGCCTTGCCGTTCGGCGTTTTCCACACCAGGCGGCGCGGGGCGACGTCGAGGTGGAAGCCCTCGGGATTGCGGATCTTCTCGTTGAAGCCGGCGTAGAGCTCCGGATACACCTCGGCGACCTTGTCGCGGATCGCGTCGTAGTCGTCGATGTAGCGCGCCCAGTCGACCTTGCTCTGCGGTAGCGTCGCCATCGCCATGCGGCAAACGATCTCGGTTTCGGTCAGCAAATCGGGGCTGGCCGGTTCCAGCACGCCGCGCGAGGCGGTGACGTTCGACATCGAATCCTCGATGGTGACGAACTGCTCGCCCTTCGCGGTTTCGATGCGCTCCGAACGCGCGACCACCGGCAGGATCAGCGCGTCCTTGCCGTGCACCAGGTGGCCGCGATTGAGCTTGGTCGCGATGCCGACGGTGAGATCGAGTTTCGCCATCGCCGCGTAGGCGCGGTCGGTGTCGGGCACCGCGCGCACGAAATTGCCGCCGAGGCCGATGAACACCTTGGCGGTGCCGGCCAGCATCGCTTCGACGCTGTCCACGGTGTGGTGGCCGTGTTTGCGCGGCGGTTCGAAGCCGAACACCTCGCGCACGCGATCGAGGTAGGCGGACGAAGGTTTCTCGTCGATGCCGACGGTGCGGTCGCCCTGCACGTTGGAATGCCCGCGGATCGGCGAGATGCCGGCACCGGGCTTGCCGAAGTTGCCCTTGAGCAGCAGCAGGTTGGCGATCTGCCGCACCAGTTGCGAGCCCATCTGGTGCTGGGTGATGCCCATGCCGTAGCAGAGGATGGTCGCGTTCGAACGCGTGTAGATCTCGGCGCAGCGGCGGATCTGTTCCTCGGCCAATCCGGACGCCTCGACGATCTTCGCCCAGTCCTGCGCCATCGCATCCTCGCGGATCGCCTCGACGCCGACCGTGTGTTCGCGGATGAAGTCGTGGTCGAGCACGGTTTCGCCCGCGGCCTCGCGCTCGAACATCACCTTCATGATGCCTTTCAGGAACGCGAGGTCGCCGCCGATGCGGATGTGCACGAACTCGCTGCTGATCGGCGTCGAACCGAACGTCGCCATCTGCACGATGTCCTGCGGCTCGGCGAAGCGGATCAGCGCGCGCTCCGGCATCGGGTTGACTGCCACTATCGGGATGCCGCGCTTCCGCGCATCGACCAGGTTGGTCATCATCCGCGGCGAATTGGTGCCGCTGTTCTGGCCGATGACGAAGATCGCCTCGGCGTGATCGAAGTCGTCGATGATCACCGTGCCCTTGCCCACGCCGATCGCCGGCGGCAGGCCGCGGCTGGTCGGTTCGTGGCACATGTTCGAGCAGTCGGGGAAGTTGTTGGTGCCGAACTCGCGCACGAAGATCGAATACAGGAACGCGGTTTCGTTGGCGGTGCGCCCCGAGGTGTAGAACTCGGCCTCGTGCGGGCTGTCGAGCCTGCGCAGGTGATCGCCGATCATGGCGAACGCCTCGTCCCAACTGCACGGGACGTAATGATCGCTCGCCGCGTCGTAACGCATGGGCTCGGTGAGCCGGCCCTGCATTTCCAGCCAGTAATCCGACTGCTGCATGAGTTCGGACACCGAATGCTGCGCGAAGAATTCGCGCGTCACGCGGAACTTGGTTGCTTCGTGCGCCAGCGCCTTGGCGCCGTTCTCGCAGAAATCGAATTTCTTGCCGCAGCTCTGGTCCGGGTAGGCGCAACTCGGGCACTTGAAGCCGCCCGGCTTGTTCATCACCAGCAGCGCCTTCGATCCCTTGCCGACGACGCTCTGTTCCAGCAGCACCTTCGCGGTCGCCGCCGCCGCGCCCCAGCCGCCGGCCGGCGCCTTGTAGGTTTTGTAGCGCGGGGTCTTGCCGTCGGCCATCGCCGGCGCTCCGTGGCGGATACGCCTGCGACTTTACTCCGCGTCGCGTTTGGACGCAGCGGTTTCCCGCAGCGCGCGTTCGAACACCTCGGGCGGCTGCCCGCCGGAAATCAGGTGCTTGCGCTCGATGATGACCGCGGGCACGCCGCTGATCCCGGCCTGGGTGAAGAACCGTTCGGCGATGCGGACTTCCTCGGCGAATTCGTCCGAATCGAGGATTTGCCGCGCGCGTTCCCCATCCAACCCGACGCCCGTCGCGATTTCGACCAGGGTGTCGCGGTCGGAGACATCGCGGCCTTCGCTGAAGTTGGCGACCAGCAATGCGCGCTTGAGCGCGAGTTGCCTGCCCTCGCCTTCGGCCCAGTGCAGCAAGCGATGCGCATCGAAAGTGTTCCAGGTGCGGCTGCGCGCATTGAAGTCGAAGGTGAAGCCCAGTTCCGCCCCGCGCGCGCGGATGCGCTCCTGGTTCTCGGCGAGCCGCGCGTCGTCCATGCCGTATTTGCGCTTGAGGTTGTCGGCGACGTCCATGCCTTCGGCCGGCATGTTGGGGTCCAGTTCGAAGGGCTGGAAGTGGAGGTCGGCCTCGACTTCGCCCTGCAGGCGTTGCAGCGCCGCTTCCAGCGAGGCCAGTCCGACCGCGCACCAGGGGCAGACCACGTCGGACACGAAGTCGATGCGGAGCGGGACGGGGGCGGCAGCGGTCATGGCGGTTCCGGCGGAAAGGATCGTTCGGAGATGATGGCGCGAACGCCCGGTTTCAAGCGAGCCCACAACGGGCACAATGCCAGCGACGACCCGAGGATCCACGATGTCGAACGACCCTTCCCCCATCGTTTCGATCCGCAACCTCGGCAAGACCTATGCCTCGGGCTTCACCGCGCTCAGGGACGTCAGCCTCGACATCCGCCGCGGCGAGATCTTCGCCCTGCTCGGCCCCAACGGCGCCGGCAAAACCACCCTGATCAACATCGTCTGCGGCATCGTCAACGCCAGTTCCGGCACGGTGCTCGCCGACGGCCACGACATCGTGCGCGAGGCCCGCGCCGCGCGGATGAAGATCGGGCTGGTGCCGCAGGAACTGTCCACCGACGCGTTCGAAAGCGTGTGGGCCACGGTGCGCTTCAGCCGCGGCCTGTTCGGCCGCCCGCCGAACCCGGTATACCTGGAGAAGGTGCTGCGCTCGCTGTCGCTGTGGGACAAGAAGGACAGCAAGATCATGGCGCTCTCCGGCGGCATGAAGCGGCGCGTGCTGATCGCCAAGGCGTTGTCGCACGAACCGCGCATCCTGTTCCTCGACGAACCCACCGCCGGCGTCGACGTGGAACTGCGCCGCGACATGTGGCAACTGGTGCGCGAACTGCGCGAGAGCGGCGTCACGATCATTTTGACCACGCACTACATCGAGGAAGCCGAGGAAATGGCCGACCGCATCGGCGTGATCCGCAAGGGCGAACTCGTCGTGGTCGAGGACAAGCATGTGCTGATGCGCAAGCTCGGCAAGAAGCAGCTGACCTTGCAATTGCAGGCGCCGTTGCAGGCGATCCCGCAGGAACTGACCGGCGAACCGCTGGAACTGGCCGACGGCGGCAACGCGCTGGTCTACACCTTCGACACGCAGGCCGAACGCACCGGGATTGCCACATTGCTGCGCCGGCTCGGCGACCTCGGCATCGGCTTCAAGGACCTGCATTCCAGCGAAAGCTCGCTGGAGGAGATCTTCGTCAGCCTGGTGCACGACGAGTCGCGCGGCGGCGGCAAGGAGGCGCGCGCATGAACGTCCACGGGATCAAGGCGATCTACCGCTTCGAGATGGCGCGCACCTTCCGCACCATCACCCAGTCCATCGCCTCGCCGGTGCTCTCGACCTCGCTGTATTTCGTGGTGTTCGGCGCGGCCATCGGCTCGCGCATGGGCGACGTGGACGGCGTCAGCTACGGCGCCTTCATCATCCCCGGCCTGCTGATGCTGTCGCTGCTCAACGAGAGCATTTCGAACGCGTCCTTCGGCATCTACATGCCGAAGTGGGCCGGGACGATCTACGAATTGCTGTCCGCACCGGTGTCGCCGCTGGAAGTGGTGCTGGGCTATGTCGGCGCCGCGGCGACCAAGTCGGTGATGCTGGGCGTGCTGATCCTGGTGACGGCGCGGTTGTTCGTGCCGTACCACATCGCGCATCCGCTGTGGATGCTGGCGTTCCTGCTGCTGACGTCGGTGAGTTTCAGCCTGTTCGGTTTCATCATCGGGCTGTGGGCGGACGATTTCCAGAAATTGCAAGTGATCCCGTTGATGATCGTGACGCCGCTGACGTTCCTCGGTGGTGCGTTCTATTCGATCTCGATGCTGCCGCCGGTGTGGCAGAAGATCGCGCTGTTCAATCCGGTGGTGTACCTGATCAGCGGGTTCCGCTGGAGTTTCTATGGGTTGTCGGACGTGAACGTGGGGATCAGCGTCGCCGCGACGCTGGGCTTCCTGGCGCTGTGCCTGCTGGCGGTGTGGTGGATTTTCAGGACGGGGTACAAGTTGAAGGCGTGATGTCGTGCTGACAAAAGTCGGGTAAGCGGCACACGCCTAGTTGCGGTAATTGACCTTAGACGAGCTGCGCTCGCTGGAAATGTCAACATTGTGAATCAGTCTCACATATTGATACGTGAACTGGGAAAATAAATTAAAGACGCACTTAGTGATCGAGGTTTGTTATGAGCGCGTATGACAAGGGGTACCTATTTTCCGATCTCGAATTGCGGAACGTGATTGACCATCAACGCGATCAGATTATTAGGGAAATCGAAGGGCTTGAGGCCAACCGCTTACTCAATACGTCGGAAGATGACTTGGTCCAATACTTTGTCGAAAAGTACACCATTGAGCCACCGAGCCTACTACGCGATGAAATGACGGCAGATCAACGCGAAACGCAAGTTGACGCCCGATATCACGGAAATCGTTGGATCAGAGACGAAAGCCGCCCGGTATACATTCCCGGTCAACAGATCGACATTGATGTCCCTTTTGCTGGAGAAGGCGATCTTTTCAAGGCAAGAGCGAGCACTTTTACTATGTCGCCGCCAAGAGGAAAAGTGGTTGGCCAGCACCTCATCCTGTCGTTTGAAATCCCGCATGACATGAATACGGACATCAGACCTTCGCTGGATCGTCAACTTGATGAGATTGATCGACACTTGGATTGGGTTAGAAAAGATATGAGTGGCTTCAACAATGGTATTTATGCCGTTGCCGAAACCGCGGTCCGAAAGCGCAAGGAGCGATTGCTCGCGAATCAAGGTCGAGTTGCTGCGCTTGGTATACCGTTAAAAGTACGCTCCCATGCTCCGCAAACCTTCGCCGCCCCAACGATACGTAAGAAGGTTGCACCAACTCTTCCAAAGGCATCAGCAGCGCCCTTCGAACCAGAACCAACTATGAGTGTGGAGCACTACGAGCACGTGCTCACCGTGATTCAGAACATGACGCAAGTGATGGAACGAAGCCCATCCACATTCGCGACAATGGGCGAAGAAGCGCTGCGAGATCACTACCTCGTGCAACTCAACGGACAGTTTGAGGGACAAGCAACCGGCGAAACGTTCAATGCTGGAGGAAAAACCGATATTTTGTTGCGTATCGACGGAAAAAACGTGTTCATTGGTGAGTGCAAATTTTGGAAAGGCAAGAAGGTCTACCAAGAAACCATCGATCAGCTCCTTGGCTATTCTTCATGGCGTGACACAAAGACCGCTATTTTGATATTCAACAAGAACAAAAACACGAGCAAAGTTCTGGAAGAAATCAAGGCAACAAGCGAGACGCACGAATTCTACAAACGTACGCTCAACTGGAAGCATCAATCAGGATATCGATATGTCATGCACCATCCAGCAGATGCAAATCGCGAGCTGATACTGACAGTACTCGTCTTCGACATTCCTGCGGTAGAAAAGACACCTAAGGCGGAAAAGACCGCCTGAAGTTCTCGCCAACGCAGCCTTCGCTAGCGCGCGCGTTGTGAGTGTTTTCCGGCCTTGCGTTGCGCAGTCGCGGCGCGACTTTGCGCGAACTCCGGGAAAGTCTCCGCCAGCGACGCCTTGTCCGGCAGGATGTAGAACACCCCGCCATGCGCGAACGTCGGCGCGACCACCTGCTCGTAAAACTCGGGCGAAACGTTGATGCATCCATGCGTGATGCGGTTGTCGTCCGGCGAAGGCGATGCGAGGCGTTCTGGGCGCTTCTCGCTCGCGACGCCCGTCGCCGTCGGATGCATCGACACCGAGGAATCGTAATCCACCCACAGCACCCGCCCTGCGTCGATCGACGGCCCGAAACCGCCCACGAATCGACCCGCGGGCGTCGTGCGATCCCGGCCCGGGATCTCGCGCAGCGCGAGACCGGCGACGCCGGGGGCCGAATGATCGCCCTTCGCCGAACCGAAGAGCCCGGGCGCCGCGCCGCGAAGCTTGCCGTCGCCGCCGAACACCAGCACCTGCGCCGCGGCCTTGTCGATGACCGCGAACGGATAGCCTTCGCTGTCCTTGCTTGCGACCACCCAGCCCGCGAGCTCGGTCACCGTGTCCGACACCGGCTGGTCCGGCGGCAACTGGTCGAGGGCGGCCACCGGTTTCGCGCTGGCCTCTTTCGCGTCGACATCCTTCGCGCTGGCCACGCCAACGCCAGCGAACGCCAAGCTCAACGCCAGCGCACCACGAGCGATTGCAGGGAATATGCGCATGCGGATGGGACGGTTCATCGGAATCGAGGCCTGAAAGAAAAGCGAAGACCGGTGGCCGGCAAGGCCACCAGTCTCCGGTTCAAACCAGTGGTCGCGAATCGCGCAACAGCGATCAGCCGCGCGGCTGGCGACCCTTCGCCATCTCGAGCTGCTGCACGCGGCCTTCGATCTGGTCCAGCCGCTGGTTGGCCTGCGTCGCGGACTGGTTGGCGGCGTCGGCGCTCTGGGCCGCGGCCTGGACCTTGGTGTCGAGCGAATCGAGGCGCGTGTTGATGTTCGCGAACTCGTCCTTGTAGGTGGCGCAGCTGGTCAGGGCCAGGGCAGCGATCGCCACGCCGAGCGCGCGGGCCAGGTGTTTCTTGGTCAGGAACATGGCAACTCTCCTTCCATCGTCGGGGGAGGTCGGAATATAGCGATCTTTTCAGCCTGCGCGACCGCCCGGCTTCAGCTGACGTTGGAGTACGTGGACGAATTGTGAAGATGCGGAAACGGGCGGGAATTTCGACCTAAATGCGCTGTTGAATCCGGCGCTGCATCCGATCGGCGAATTTCGCTGGAGTTCCACGGATTTCCGACGCGAACGACATTCGGATGCCTGCTGCTGCGCCGCTCCGGTTTCGCAATCACCCCACCATTTCAACCAACGCCCGCGCGAAGCCCGCACCCTTCCCCGGATCCACCCCCAGGTAGAAATCCGGCTCGATCAACTCGGCTTCCATCAACAGCCATCGCCCATCCGCGTCCGGCACCATGTCGATGCGCGCGTACAACAGCGGCTCGTCGACTGCGGCCAACACCTGCTCCGCCAGCGCCACCGCACCTGCCGGCGGCGACGGCAACAACGCATACAGTCCGCCGAATTCCTCCTGGATGCGGAACTCGCCGGCGACCGGGCGCTTGTTCACCGCATGGCTGAAACGCCCGCCGAAATACAACAACGAGGTTTCGCCCTCGGTTTCTATCGTCGGCATGTAGGGCTGCACCAGCATCGTCGTGCCAGGCGCATCCTCGACGACATCGCCGCGACGAACGCGCCGGGTTTTCCACGCACCGCCCGATACCGCGGGCTTGACGATCAATTCGTCGGCGCCCGTGCCGTCGAATGCGCGCTCGACGACGGCCTGCGACAACGCGTCGGTGAACGTCGTCGGCGGGATCGCGACACCGCGTTCGGCGAGCCGCGCGAGGTAGCGCTTGTCCGAATTCCACGCCAGCATGCTCGCGGGATTCGCCACCGGCAGGCCTTCGCGCTGCCATGTCGCGCAGGCACGCAACCAGCGCGCGTGCTGGAAGTGGTAACCCCAGGCCAGCAACGGCAGCACGCGGTCGAAATCCCGCAAGCCCGACGCATCATCGACATGCGCGGTCCACGGCGTCGGCACCGCCTCGATGCCCGCGCCATCCAGCGCCGTTTGCAGGCGCGCCAGCACCTTCGGCCACAACGTAGCATTGTCGCCTTCCGTCGGATCGGGCGTGAGGATGGCGACGCGATGCACGCGGTGTTCCTCAGCCCTGCATCGGCAGCTTCAGCCCCTGCTCCTTCGCGCACTGCTTGGCGATGTCGTAACCCGCATCCGCATGGCGCATCACGCCGGTGCCCGGGTCGTTCCACAACACCCGCGCGATGCGCTTGTCGGCGGCTTCCGTGCCGTCGCAGACGATCACCACGCCGCTGTGCTGCGAATAGCCCATGCCGACGCCGCCGCCGTGGTGCAGCGACACCCAGGTCGCGCCGCCGGCGGTGTTGAGCATCGCATTGAGCAGCGGCCAGTCGGAAACCGCATCGCTGCCGTCACGCATGGATTCGGTTTCGCGGTTCGGCGACGCGACGGAACCGGAATCGAGATGATCGCGACCGATGACGACCGGCGCCTTCAGTTCGCCGTTGCGCACCATCTCGTTGAACGCGAGCCCGAGCTTGTGGCGCTGGCCGAGGCCGACCCAGCAGATCCGCGCCGGCAGGCCCTGGAAGGAAATGCGTTCGCGCGCCATGTCCAGCCAGTTGTGCAGGTGCGCATCGTCGGGAATCAGCTCCTTCACCTTCGCGTCGGTCTTGTAGATGTCCTCCGGATCGCCGCTGAGCGCGACCCAGCGGAACGGACCGACGCCGCGGCAGAACAGCGGACGCACGTAGGCCGGGACGAAGCCGGGGAAATCGAAGGCGTTCTTGAGGCCTTCGTCGAAGGCCATCTGCCGGATGTTGTTGCCGTAATCGACGGTCGGGATGCCGACCGCATGGAAGGCCAGCATCGCCTCGACATGCGTGCGCATGGACTTCTTCGCCGCATCGCGCACCTTGTCCGGATTCGCCTTCTGCTCGGCTTCCCACTGTTCCACCGTCCAGCCGACCGGCAGGTAGCCGTGCACCGGATCGTGCGCGCTGGTCTGGTCGGTGACGCAATCGGGCTTGACTCCGCGACGCACCAGTTCCGGCAGCACGTCGGCGGCATTGCCGAGCAGCGCGATGGATTTCGCTTCACCGGCAGCGGTGTATTTGGCGATGCGCGCGAGCGCGTCATCGAGGTCGTTCGCCTGTTCGTCGACGTAGCGCGTCTTCAGGCGGAAATCGATGCTCGACTGCCGGCATTCGATGTTGAGCGAACACGCGCCCGCGAGTGACGCGGCCAGCGGCTGTGCGCCGCCCATGCCGCCGAGGCCCGCGGTCAGGATCCACTTGCCCTTGAGCGAACCGCCGTAATGCTGGCGACCCATCTCGACGAAGGTTTCGTAGGTGCCCTGCACGATGCCCTGCGAGCCGATGTAGATCCACGAACCGGCCGTCATCTGGCCGTACATCATCAGCCCCTTCTTATCGAGTTCGTTGAAGTGCTCCCACGTCGCCCAGTGCGGCACGAGGTTGGAATTGGCGAGCAGCACGCGCGGCGCGTCCGGATGCGTGGGGAACACGCCGACCGGCTTGCCGGACTGGATCAGCAGGGTTTCGTCGTCGCCGAGGGTTTTCAGCGTTTCGAGGATCCTGTCGTAGCACTCCCAGTCGCGCGCGGCGCGGCCGATGCCGCCGTAGACGACGAGGTCTTCCGGGCGTTCCGCGACTTCCGCGTCGAGGTTGTTCTGCAGCATGCGGAACGGCGCTTCGGTCAGCCACGACTTGCAGTTCAACGTGGCGCCGCGCGGCGCGCGGATCTTGCGGGACGGGTCGTGGCGGCTTGGCATGGGGCGCGGCTCCGGAAGCGAAGCCGCGATTATCGCACCGCACCGGGCGACGTCATCGGCACGAATCGGGCACACTAAAAACATGTGGTACGACCGTTTCGACACGCCCATCGGTCCGCTGACAGTCGCCACCGACGTCGACGGCCTGCGCCACGTGCTGTTCGCCACCAATCGGCACGAAGTGCATGGCCAGGCGGCGTGGCTGCATTCGCCCGGGCGCCTCGCCGAGGCGCGTCGGCAACTCATGGAATATTTCGCGGGCGAACGCCGCACGTTCGAGCTGCCGTTGAAGCCGGCCGGCACCGCGTTCCAGCTCAAGGCCTGGTGGGCGCTGGCCGAAATCCCCTACGGCGAAACCCGCAGCTATGCCGAACAGGCACAACGCATCGGTGCGCCGGATGCGGTGCGCGCGGTTGGCGCGGCGAACGGACGCAACCCGCTGCCGATCGTGCTGCCCTGCCATCGCGTGATCGGCGCGGACGGCGGGCTGACGGGTTTCGGCGGCGGCTTGCCGATCAAGGCCGCGTTGCTGCGGCTGGAAGGCGCGCTGGCCCCGGCAGAGGTCGCGCCGAAAACGGGCGACCTGTTCGGCTGAGGCCGCGACGCGGCGTCAGTGCGCCGCGGGATCGAGGTTGCGCAGGGCGTCGGCGAGGTCGATCGCGCCGGTGCGGCGGATGTCGTCCTGGGTGTAGGCGCGGCCGTAGGCCGAGCACTTCACCTCGACGGTCGCGTCGCCGTTGGCGCGCGCCTGGCGCATGGCGCGCTTGTTCTGCGCGGTGGTGATCAGCGAACCGGTCTCGCGCAGGCAGGTGTGGTCGCGCACGTCGCGGGTGGCGACGTCGGAGTGGATGTCGTCCTGCACGGTGGGCTGCACGGTCGTGCCGACCGACTGGGCCGACGCGGCGAACGCAAGGCCGGCGAGCAGGCTGGCGAGCAACAGTCGTTTCATGGGGCACCTCCGGGTTTACGTCTCCGTTATACGCCTTTCGCGGCGTCCCGGACCCGCCGTCGCCTTGCGCGTTTCGTGCACGTTTAGGGCGCTGTCAGCCGCGCGAGCAGGACTCGCGGCGCCCGGCCCGGAACGCCGCGACTTCGGCCTCGCTGGCCGGCTGCGGCTCGATGCCGTCGTCGAACAGCACCCGCCAGGCGCCGTCGGCGTCGCGGTGCCAGATCGACTGGAAGGCGCCGAGCAGGAAGCGCTGCTTGGTGCCGGGACTGAGGTCCTCGTACAGCGCCGGGCCGCTCGAAGAGGCGACGTCGGCCTCGCCGCCGATGGCGACCATGGCCGGGTACCACGACAGCCGCAGCTCCTTGCCGGCGACGAGGCCGGACCAGGCCGCGACCACCGCATCGCGACCGCGCCGCGGGTTCGGTCGCTTGGCGCCGAACACCGCACCTTCGGCGATGAAGCCGGCGAACGCGTCGCCATCGTGTTCTGCCACCGAACGCGCGAAGCCCAGCTCGCGCGCCCACACCTCGCATTCGGCGGCGGACAACTTCGGTTCCGGCGACGTGCTCGTTTGCGCGACGGCGAGCGGCGACAACGCCAATCCAAGCACTGCGGCGAAGAAACGGGTCGAAGTCATGGAATCCCCGGCATGGCGGTCTGAAGGGCGTCGCCCGCACTATGCCTTCCCGCATGCGTCGATGGCCACGGCTTGCGGCTAACATTGGGTATGCGCATGCGAATACGCCAAGCCGCGACAATCCTCCTTCTCGTTTCCCTGCTCGCCGGCTGCGCCGGCCTGCGTACCGCGCCCTCGCCCGCGTCGCAAAAAACGACGATCGTGCTGGTGTCGATCGACGCGCTGCGCGCCGATGCATTGGGCGGCGGCGACATGCCGGCGCTCGACGCCATCGCCGCGAACGGCGTGCACGCGCGCTGGATGAACCCGTCCTACCCGACGCTCACCTTCCCGAACCACTACACGCTGGTCACCGGCCTGCGCCCGGACCACCACGGCGTGGTCCACAACCAGATGCGCGACGCGGAACTCGGCAGTTTCGTTTCCAAGCAATACGACACGGTCGATGCGCAGTGGTGGTCGGGCGGCGAACCGCTGTGGGCGACGATGGAACGCGAGGGCACGCCGACGGCGGTGCTGTTCTGGCCCGGGTCCGCGGTCGAAATCCACGGCGAACGCCCGTCGCAATGGCTCCCGTTCGACAAGACCATGACGGTGGACGCGCGCGTGCAACAGGTGCTGGACTGGCTGGACCAGCCCGTCGCGAAGCGCCCGCGCTTCATCGCCGCCTACTTCGACCAGTACGATGTCGCCGCGCACCAGTGCGGCGCGCATTGCCCGGACGCGATCGCCGCCGAACGCGCCGTGGACGATGGATTGGCGAAACTGCGCGCGGGCATCGCCGCGCGTTCCGGCAGACAGCGCATCGACCTCGTCGTCGTCTCCGACCACGGCATGGCCGACGTCGCGAACGGCAACATCCGCTACCTCGACGACATCGTCCCGGCCGATGCCATCGACATCCAGGACGATGGCCCGATCGTGCTGGTCGCGCCGCGCGCCGGCCATGAAGCGGAAGCGATGAAGCTGGTCGGGCGCCACGACCATTCCGAATGCTGGCGGCGCGAATCGCTGCCGCCCGCCTGGCATTACGGCAGCAACCCGCGCATCCCCGCCATCGTCTGCCAGGCCGACGAAGGCTGGCTGCTGGAACTGCATGGCGACAAGCCCTTCGCCCAGCCGGTGAAGGGCGAACACGGCTATGCGCCGGAATCGCCTTCGATGCACGCGACCTTCGTCGCCGAAGGCCCGGACTTCCGCCGCGGCGTGGAATTGCCGCCGTTCGACAACGTCGACGTGTATCCGTTGCTCACGCGCCTGCTCGGCGTGCCCGCGTTGCCGAACGACGGCGACATCGCGCCGTTGTTGCCGGCGTTAAGCCGGTAGGAGCGCCCATTTGGGCGCGACCGTGGAATATCGCGCCCGCGAATCGCGCCCTGAAGGGCGCTCCTACAGCAATTTCGAAATGGCCTCGCGATAATGCTTCGCGATCGCATCGCGATCGCGGTGGCGGCCATCGGCGACCAGCAATTCATCGCCAATCCGCACTTCGCGCACCAGCGGCCGGTTGCCGCTGAAGATCCAGCGATCCGCGATGTCGGCGTCGGTCGCGCCGGCGAACTGCGGCGCATCGGCATCGAGCAGCAGCCATTCGTCGTCGCCGTCGTCGAAACCGGTCGCACTGGCGCGACTTTCCGCGACGCCGCGAAGCAGGATCGCGCCGACACTGGGTTCGCCGGCATCGGCGATCACGTTGCGATGCCGGCTGAGCAGGCGCTGGCCGTATTCGAGCCAGCGCAGTTCCTCGACCGGCGATACCGAGATGTGAGAATCCGAACCGATGCCCCAGCGGCCGTTCGCGGCGAGAAAATCGCGCATCGGGAACAGGCCGTCGCCGAGGTTGGCTTCGGTGGTCGGGCATAGCGCGACGGTGGCGCCGCTGCGCGCGATGCCGGCGATTTCGCCATCGTCGAGGTGGGTCGCGTGGACCAGCGTCCAGCGTTCGTCGACGTTCGCGTTCGCCAGCAGCCATTCGACCGGGCGCGCGCCACGCAACGCGAGCGAGTCCTGCACTTCGCCGATCTGTTCGGCGATGTGGATGTGCACCGGCGCGTTTTGCGGCAGCGCATCGAGCACTTCGCGCATCGCGCCCGCCGGCACCGCACGCAGGCTGTGCAGCGCGCAGCCGACGCGCAGCATGTCGTCCTCCGGCGCGCGCAGCGATTCGAACAGGCGCAGATAGCCGTCGACGTCGAAACCGAAGCGCCGCTGCCGCGCGGACAGCGGGCGCCCGTCGAAACCGCCGGTCATGTACAGCACCGGCAACAACGTCATGCGGATGCCGGTGTCGCGCGCGGCGCGCACCAGCGCGTTCGACATGGCCGCGGGATCCTCATACGGCTTGCCGTCGGGCGCGTGGTGCAGGTAATGGAATTCGCAGACGCGGGTGTAGCCGGCCTCGAGCATTTCCGCGTACAGCTGCGCCGCGACCGCATGCAGCGATTCCGGATCGAAGCGCGCGGCGATGCGGTACATGGCTTCGCGCCAGGTCCAGAACGAGTCGTTCGGATCGCCCTGGCGTTCGGCCATGCCCGCCATCGCGCGCTGGAAGGCGTGCGAATGCAGGTTGGCGATGCCGGGCAGGCGCCAGCGGGCGTCGTCGGGTGCGTTCGATGCGGACATGGCGCCATTCTGCCCGAGCCCGGCCGCGGCGGGCATGCGAGAATGCGGCGATGGCGACGCACGACGAGCAAGAAGCCGGCCTCGGCGCCCTGCTGTCCCCGGACATATGGAAGCGCCGCGCCGTGCTCTGGGGCGGCGCGATCGCGGTGGCGCTCGCGGCCATCGCCTTCGCCCGCGCCAGCGACCTCGCCTTCTCCCTGTTCAAGCGCGTCATCGCATTCTCGCCGTGGTGGGCGCTGCTGCTCACGCCGGGCATGTTCGCGTTGCTGGCGTGGATCACCACGCGCGGACTCGAATCCACGCGCGGCAGCGGCATCCCGCAGGTGATCGCGGCGCTGCGCACGCCGGAGGCGGAGCGCCAACGCCACCTGTCGTTGAAGGTCTCGCTGGCGAAACTCGGCCTGACTGTGGCCGGCCTGCTCGGCGGCGCCTCGATCGGCCGCGAAGGCCCGACCGTGCACGTCGGTGCCGGCGTCATGCTCGCCATCGGCCGCCGGTTCGGCCTGCGCGGCGACGTGCAGGCGCGCCGGTTGCTGCTCGCCGGCGGCGCGGCCGGCATCGCGGCGGCGTTCAATGCCCCGCTCGCCGGCGTGGTGTTCGCCATCGAGGAACTCGGCGGCGCGTTCGAGCATCGTTTCTCCGGCACGTTGCTCACTTCCGTGATCGTAGGCGGCGTGGTGTCGCTCGCGTTGCTCGGCAGCTACACCTATTTCGGTCGCGTCGAAATTGCCCTGCCCTTGCGCCAGGCCTGGCTGGCGGTGCTGGCGTGCGGCATCGCCTGCGGCCTTGCTGGCGGCGTGTTCAGTCGCCTGCTGCTCGCGGCAGTGGAGGGCAAGCCGCGCTGGCTGGGAACCTTGCGCGGCGGACACCCGGTGCTGTTCGCCATGGGCTGCGGGCTGCTGCTCGCGGGCCTCGGCATTGCCTTCGGCCCGGGCGCGTTCGGCACCGGTTACGAACAGGCGCGCAGCCTGGTGCAGGGCCATGCGGTGGTCGGCCACGAATTCGGCATCGTCAAGTTCGTCGCCAACCTCGCCTCCTACCTCGCCGGCATTCCCGGCGGCCTGTTCTCGCCCGCGCTCGCGGTCGGCGCGGGACTCGGCAACGACATCGCCACGCTGATGCCGGAGGCCCCGGCCAATGCCATCGTCCTGCTCGGCATGTGCGGCTACCTCACCGGCGTGACCCAGGCGCCATTGACCTCGGCGGTGATCTCGATGGAACTCACCAACAGCGACGGCATGCTCTTGCCGATCCTCGCCACCGTGCTGATCGCGCGCGGCGCATCCGCGCTGGTCTGCCGCACGCCGGTGTACAAGGCGCTGGCGCAACGCCTGTTGCCGCAACCATCGAAGCCACCGGGGGAAGCCGCGTGAGCGCTCCACGATTCGACGGCATCGCGGTCGGCGCGACCCTGGCGACGCTGGACGCGGACGCGGGCTACGGCATCGTCGAAAACGCCGCTCTTGCGTGGAAAGACGGCGGCATCGCCTACCTCGGCCCGCACGATCCCGCGCTGGAATCGGCCGCGGCCGAAGTGCGCCGCTTCGACGGCGGCGTGATCGCGCCCGGCCTGGTCGATTGCCACACCCACCTGGTGTTCGCCGGCGACCGCGCGGCGGAATTCGAACACCGACTGCAGGGCGCGAGCTATGAAGAGATCGCGCGCGCTGGCGGCGGCATTCTTTCGACCGTGCGTGCGGTGCGCGAAGCGGGCGAAGACGCGCTGCTGGCCGAATCGCTGCCGCGCGCGAAAGCGCTGATCGCCGATGGCGCGACCACGCTGGAAATCAAGTCGGGCTACGGCCTCGATTTCGACAACGAGCGCAAGATGCTGCGCGTCGCGCGCCGCATCGGCGAGGAACTCGGCGTCGGCATCCGCACCACGTATCTCGCCGCACATGCCTTGCCTCCGGAATTCGCCGGCAACGCCGATGGCTACATCGACGCGGCGATCGAGTGGCTGCCGCGATTGCACGCCGAAGGCCTGGTCGACGCGGTCGATGCATTCTGCGAAGGCATCGGTTTCTCGCCGGCGCAGACACTGCACATGTTCGAGGCCGCGCGCGCGCTGGACCTGCCAGTGAAACTGCACGCCGACCAGCTCAGCGACCTCGGCGGCGCGGCGCTGGCGGCGGGATTCGACGGGCTTTCGGCCGACCACATCGAGCACACCTCCGAAGATGGCGTGCGCGCGATGGCCGAACGCGGCACCGTCGCGGTGCTGCTACCGGGCGCGTTCCACGTGCTGCGCGAAACGAAACTTCCTCCACTCGACCTGTTGCGCGCGCATGGCGTGCCGATGGCAGTGGCCACGGACTGCAACCCGGGCACTTCGCCATTGCAATCGCTGCGGCAGGCGATGCAACTGGCCTGCACGCATTTCAAGCTGACGCCCGAGGAATCGCTGCGCGGCGCGACGACCGATGCGGCGAAGGCGCTGGGCCTGCGCGACCGCGGCGTGCTCCGCGTGGGCATGCGCGCGGATTTCGTGCATTGGCGGATCCGTCGTCCGGCGGAGCTGTGCTACTGGCTGGGCGGAAACCTCGCCGACGGCGTGTTCGCGGGCGGGAAACGAATCGCCTGATACCGGTAACGAAAAAGCCCCGCATCGGCGGGGCTTTTCGCGAACGGACGGCGCGGCAGGATTACTCCTTCGCGGCGGCCTTCTTCGCCACGGCCTTCTTCGCCGGAGCCTTGGCCACGGTCTTGGTGGCGGCCTTCTTCGCGACCGGCGCCTTCACCGTGCCGGCGGCCTTGGCCGCGGCCTTCGGACGGGCGTTGCCGTAGCTGGAGGAATAGCGCTTGCCTTTGGCCGTCTTGCGGTCGCCCTTGCCCATCGTGTTGCTCCTGAACCGATTCGAGAATGTATTGTTTTGAAGCGTGGATCGCGTCGCGCGCGAGGCCGCGGATTCTAGCACCAAGCTGGCTTTTCCCTCTCCCCGCGAGCAGGGAGAGGGTGCCGATCACGGGCGCAGGAGCGCCCGAGAACAGCGAAGCTGGCCCGCAGGGCGAGCGCCATGGATGGCGCGAGTAACGCGGGGAGGGGCATCAATGGACGCACGAGGCGTCGTGCACGTGCCCGTGGTTGAGGCGCAGGTTGGCGAGGTGCGCGAGGCCGACCAGGGTGCCGCCCAGGGTCATCACCAGCGCATGCGGCACCAACGAGTGGTGCAGCGGCGCGACCAGAATCCCGGCCCACAGCGCCACGAGCCCCGGCAGCAACAGTGCGAGCGCACGCAGGGTGCGGTGGCGACGGTAGCTCCAGGCGAGGATGGCGAGGCCGAACAGGGTCGCAAAGATGACGAAGCCGCGTTCGAAATCGTCGCCCAGCCACGCGGCGATGCCAAGCGAGGGCAGCAGTGCGATCAGCAGCGGCAGCAACGCACAGTGCACGGCGCAGACCAGCGAACCGGTCGCGCCGATGCGGTCGAGCAGCGCGCTGGGCGGCTTGCCTTCGGGGCGTGGATCCGGCTTCATCGTTACATTGTAACGACCAGCGCCCGCGAGCCCATGAACGTTCGCAGCGCGCGCCATGTCAGGCTGCCTCCGCCGCCAATGCGGGCGAGCGCCCGCGGCGCAGTGCCGGTAAGGCCTGCGCCAGCAGCGCGAAACCGGCCAGCGTCCACACGATCAGCGCGCCACTGGGCAGATCGAACACCGCCGACAGCACCAGCCCGCCGACGTAGCCGAGCGCACCGATGGCGTAGGCCGCGACGAGGCCCTTTCGTCCGGACATGCCGATGGTCGCGAGTGCCGGAACGATCAGGCTGGCGAACACCAGGTACACGCCGACCAGTTGCACCGAGGCGGTGATCGCCAGCGCGAACAGGCCGTAGAACCACAGCCCGCCGAAACGCCCGCGCCGCCACCACATCAGGCCGAGGATCGCGGCCGAGAGAATCAGCACCGGGATCAGCTGCACGTAGTTCACCCACAGGATCTGCCCGACCAGCAAGTCCTTGAGGTGCTCCCCACCCTGCGGATTGTTCGCGAGCAGCAGCAGTCCGCCGGTCGCGGCGAGCACGAACAGCGTGCCGATCAGCGGTTCCTGGCGTTCCGGCCAGCGCTTGTCGGTCCAGGCCAGCAGGCCGGCGCCGAGCAGCGCAGCGGCCGCGGCCGCGAACTGCGCACCGAAACCGTGTTCGTCCACGCCGATCGCCTGCGCGAGGATCACGCCGAGACCTGCGATCTGGGCGATGGCGAGGTCGATGAAGATGATGCCGCGCGACAACACCTGCTTGCCGAGCGGCACGTGCGTGGCCAGCACCAGCAGGCCCGCCGCGCAGGCGGGGCCGAGGATGCCGGCGTCGAGTCCTTCGAGGTTCAGTGTCATTTGGTCAGCGCCACGAGTTTGCCGATGGTGGAATCGAACAGGCCGAACAGGTCCTTGGACTGCGCATCGCCGCCGACGGTGAACGGCAGCGTCACCGCGGGCACGCCGGTGCGCGAGGACAGCCAGTCGGCCGGCTTCGGATCCTGGTAGGCGGCACGCACGATCGCGAGCGTGTTGCTCCCCTTGGTGATGTCGACCAGCGAAGCCATGTGCGCGGCGGTCGGCGGCACCGCGGGCTTGGGTTCGAGCGCGCCGATTTCGTCGATGCCGAGCCAATCCCACAGGTACACCCAGCTGATGTGGTGGACGACGACCTTGCGGCCCTTCAGCGGCGCGGCTTCGGCCTTCCATTTCACCATCGCCGCGAGCCAGCGGTTGCTGAAGTCGGCGAGCCGGGACTGGTAGGTCGCGGCATTCGCCGGATCGAGCTGCACCAGGCGCGCATCCAGCGCCTTGGCGATCACGAGGATGCGACGCGGATCCATCTGGACATGCGGATTGCCTTCCGGATGCACATCGCCGTTGGCGCGATCGACGCTGCTCGGCACTTCCAGCCGCTTGACCTGCATCGCCGCCTGGAACGAACCGGCGCCGCCAGCGATCCTGGTGTTGCCGGACTGCTTGATCAGCTGCGGCAGCCAGCCCACTTCGAGTTCCGCGCCGGTGCAGACCGCGAGGTCGGCGTCGCGCACCTTGGCGATCAGGCTCGGTTTCGCCTCGACCACGTGCACGTCCTGCAGCGCGGTGGTGGCGACGTCGACGTCGATCTTGTCGCCGGCCAGCTCGTTCAGCAGCGAAGCCCATTCGGGTTCGCAGGCGAACACGCGCAGCTTGGCCTGCGCGGGCGCCGCGACGAACACCGCAGCGAGGATCAGGGGAATCGCGAAACGCTTCATGGATGGCTCCGGGAAAAAGTCAGAACGCATGCGCGCCGTGGGCGCCCAATGCCGTCTGGTATTGCACGGTGACGGCGTTGTCGGCATCGTCGGGATTGGGTTTCTCGTGGCTCAACTGCAGCCGGAACAGGCTGAACTCGCTGTTGCGCCACGTCAGTTCGGCACTGTGGCGGTACGGGTCGAAGCTCGCGAACGGCAGGTCGTCGTCGCCCCACAGCTTGTCGTAACGGTAACCCGCGTCCCAGGTGCGGTTGAAGCGGTACACGCCCTCGAGGTAGGCGCCGCGGCGACTGCCGTTCCAAAGCGCGGTGAACGACGGGTCGTTCGGGTCGATGTAACTGCCGTCGCGTTTGTCGACCATGTACTCGGTGCGCAGGGTGATGCCGCCGTCCTTGAAGTTGCCCTGCGGCGCCCACTTCCAGGTGCCGTCGAAAATCGCCAGCGTGTCGTCGCCGCTGAAACCGTCCTCGCCGCCTTCGGTGCGCGTCTTCAGCGCCGAAACGCCGACCAGCCATTCGTTGTCGGTGCCGGCATCGCCGCCGACGTGCGCGAACAGCGTCTTCGTGCCGAGGCCGCCGTTTTGCGCGCCGCCGCTGGGATAGTTCTGCCCGCGGAACGCCTCGCCACCGATTTCGAAATACAGCGACGTCGGCGCGACCCAACGCAGCTGCACGCCGTCGTCGCCGTACTGGTTGCCGAGGAAGGCCTGGTAGGGCAGCGGGCGGTCGAAGAAGTTGTCGGTGTGCGCGTGGTGGCTGTTGAGGTAGCCGATGTTCGAATAGAAGCGACCGAGGCGCAGGCTCAGGCCGTCCGGCAACACGGTGCTGCTGATGTAGGCCTCCTCGATGCCGAGGTGGTCCTCGCCGTCCTCGCTTTCGACCGTCGCGGTCAGCTGGCCGTAGAACTTGTCGTCGATGTTCGCCGCGAACGAGACCTCGCTTTCGCCCAGCGAGAATCCGTTCGGGCTCGGCGCACCCTCGCCCACCAGCGGGAAGCCGGTGCGCGCGAACGCGGCCGGATCCAGCGAATGGTGCGAGTAGCTGCCGTTCAAGATGATGCTGATCGCCGGGTTGAATGCATTGGGGCCACTACCGCCGCCGGCATCGCCCGACGGCGCGGCCACCGCCGCGACCGCGTTCTGGTCCGAACCCGCATCCGGCGCGACCGCGGCGACATCACTTGCGTCGGCGGCGAGCGCATCGGCCTCGGCTTCGGCGCCTTGCGCGGGCATCGCCGCGACCGGAGCAGCGGCGACTGCGGGCGTGGCCTGCTGCGCCTTCATCGCCTGCAATTCGGCCGTCAGCGCCTGGACCTGGGCTTCAAGGGCTTCGATCCGTTGGTGGTCGTCGGGCGTTCCCGCCCAGACGGGCGACGAAAGGCAGGCAAGGACGCAGAGCGCGAGGGGGGAAAGGCGCATGGGAGGGCCAGATAATCGGAAGTTATAACGTTGCATTTTGAGGACAAATCCTCGCTGGCGCAAAGGGCCGGCTGCCGATTCCGCGTTTCGGGCGGGCATGACTTATGGCGGATTCATCTTAAATGTAATGTTATAACATATTATTTCCGATAGCCATGAGCCTACCCATGACCTGCCGCCGATCCTCTCCCCGCTTGCTCTCTCTCTGCCTCGCGATTGCCGGCGCCCTCGCCGCCCAATCCGCCATCGCCGCGGATTCGTCGGCCGCGACGGAAACCTCCGACGATGCGGCGCACCCGCCCGCCAGCGATACGCGCCATGCCGAACACGCGGAAAAATCCAAGCGCGCCGTCGATCTGGATACGGTCGTCGTGACCGCCAGCCCGCTGCGCACCACCGCGGGCGACCTCGGCAAGCCTGCCGCCGTGCTGGCCGGCGAGCGCCTCGACGAGGACCGCGCCTCCAGCCTCGGCGAAACGGTTTCGAGCATTCCCGGCGTGCAGAGCTCCAACTTCGGGCCGGGCGTGGGCCGGCCGATCATCCGCGGCCTCGACGGTCCGCGCGTGTCGGTACTGTCCGACGGACTGTCGACCGAGGACGTGTCTACCGTGAGCCAGGACCACTCGCCGGCGATCGAGCCCTTCCTCGCCGACCAGATCGAAGTACTGAAGGGGCCGTCCACCCTGCTCTACGGCAGCGGCGCGATCGGCGGCGTGGTCAACGTCGTCGACGGCAGGATCCCCGAGGAAGCGATCGAGAACGGTTTCGGCGGCCGCGCCGAAGCGCGTTTCTTCGGCGGCGACCAGGACGGCACCACCGACATGGCGCGCATCGACGGCGGCACCGACCGCTTCGCGCTGCACGCGGATGCGGTGTATCGCAACGCGAAGGACTACGACACGCCCGACGGCGTGCAGGCGAATTCGTTCATCGACACCAAATCCGGCGCGGTCGGCGGTTCGCTGCTCGGCGACTGGGGTTTCGTCGGCCTGTCCGCGTCGCGCTTCGAAGACGGCTACGGCAATCCGGGCGAACCCGGCGACCTGTCGGCGGGCGAGCGCGGCGTGCACCTGCAATTGCGCCAGAACCGCTACGACCTCAAGGGCGGGCTCAAGGATCTGTGGGGCGAAGGCAACGGCCTGCGCTTCAGCTTCGGCCACACCGACTACGACCACATCGAATTCGAAGGCGACGAACCGGGCACGACCTTCACCAAGAACGCCAACGAAGGCCGCGTCGAGGCGACGTTCGGCAACCGTGATGCATGGCAGGGCGCGGTCGGCGTGCAGGGCACGGACAGCACGTTCGCCGCGGTCGGCGAGGAATCGTTCGTGCCGCAAACCACCACGCGCGGTTACGGCGCGTTCGGCATCGCGCGCCGTTCGTGGGGCGATTTCCAGCTCGACTTCGGCGCGCGCGTGGACAAGGTCAAGTCCGAACCCGACGCGATGGCAAGCCGCGATTTCACCCCGTTGAGCCTGTCGTTGTCCGGCGGCTGGAAACTCGGCGAAAACTGGCGGCTGACCGCGAACCTCGACCACGCCGAACGCGCGCCGGTGGAGGAGGAACTGTTCGCGAACGGCCCGCACATCGCCACCCTCGCCTACGAAGTCGGCGACCCGAACCTCGACAAGGAAGCCGCGAACCAGCTGGAACTCGGGTTGCAGTACAAGTCTTCCCTGGTCGATGCGAAGGTCTCGGCGTACTACAACCGCTTCAAGGATTTCATCTACCTCGTCGACACCGGCGATCAATGGTATTGGGACGAAGAAAACGACTACCTGCCGATCCGGCAGTGGTCGCAGTCGAATGCGATCTTCCGCGGATTCGAGGGCGAGGCGACGTTCCATCTTGCCGACAACGACAGCGGCCGATGGGACCTGCGCGCGTTCGGCGACACGGTCCGCGCGACGCTGGCCGACGGCGGCGGCAACGTGCCGCGCATCCCGCCCTCGCGCCTCGGCGCGCAGTTGCGCTGGGAGAACGGCGACTGGCGCGCTTCGCTCGGCGCGACGCGCGTGAACCGGCAGGACAAGGTGGCGACGAACGAAACCCCGACCGCCGGCTACACCATGATCGATGCGCACGCGGCACGGCATTTCGACACCGGCAACGTCGGCTGGGAGCTGTTCGTCGACGGCACCAACCTGACCAACCAGGTCGGGCGCGTCCACACCTCGTTCCTCAAGGACGATGTCGAGCTGCCAGGTCGCAGCTTCGATGTCGGCGTGCGCGTGTTCTTCTGAGGATCAGCGCGGCTTGGCACTGCAGCGGGCGCAAAGCCCGTGCACTTCCAGCGTCTGCGCCTGCGGGGCGAAACCCAGCCCCCGGGCCGCGGCTTCCAGCTTGGCCACGATGCTCGCATCCTCCAGCTCGGTGGCCGAATGGCAGCGGTCGCAGATCAGGAACGGCACCGAATGCTGGTTCGCGTTCGGATGGTGGCAGGCGACGAAGGCGTTCACCGATTCCAGCTTGTGGATGAAGCCGTTCGCGAGCAGGAAATCCAGCGCGCGGTAGACCGTCGGCGGCGCCGCCGCGCCGCTGCCCTCGCCGTCCGCGTCGCGGTCGTTGCGCAATTGTTCCAGCAGGTCGTAGGCCTTCGCCGGCTGGCCGGCCTCGGCGACCAGGCCGAGCACGCGGGCGCGAATCGGGGTCAGCCGCAGGCCGCGCTCGCGGCAGGCGGCTTCGACCGCGGCCACGAAGCCCTGGGCGTCGTGGACGTGGTGCTTGGGATCGGTACAGGCGTGGTCGTGGGCCATAGGCGTGATTTAGGCGCCAGCAGGAAGTTTTGCAAGGGCGGCATCGATCCGCGCCAGCGCCTGTTCGCGGCCGGCGAGGTAGACGGTCCAGCCGATGTCCGGGCTGACCTGGGTGCCGGTGATCGCCACCCGCAGCGGCTGCGCGACCTTGCCCATGCCGATGCCCAGCGCCTCGGGAATCGCATGCAAGGCGGCGGAAATCGCTTCGACGTTCCATGCCGGCAATGCCGCCAGCCGCGACTTCGCATCTTCCAGCGGCGCGCGCGCGGCCGCGGTCAGGTGCTTGGCTACCGCCGCTTCGTCATAGTGCATGAGCGGCTGGAACCACACCGCCGATTTCTCCGCCATTTCCTTCAGCGTCTGCGCGCGTTCGCGCAGCGCGACCACGATATCGGCCGGTTTTGGACCGTTCGCGAGGTCGTAGCCGCACTGTTCGAGGTGCCAGGCAAGGTGCTTCGCGACGGATTCGGGATCGTCCGACTTCAGGTACTGCTGGTTGAGCCAGCCGAGCTTGGCCGGATCCAGGCGCGAGGCCTTGGCGTTGACGTCGGCGAGGTCGAACAGCGATTGCATCTCGGCAATCGAAAACACTTCCTGGTCGCCATGCGACCAGCCCAGCCGCACGAGGTAATTCAGCAGGGCGTGCGGCAGGTAGCCGGCATCGCGGTACTGCATCACGTCGGCGGCACCGGTGCGCTTGGAAAGCTTCGCGCCGTGTTCGTCGAGGATCATCGGCAGGTGCGCGAAATGCGGCACCTCCGCGCCCAGCGCGCGGTAGATGTTGATCTGGCGCGGCGTGTTGTTGACGTGGTCGTCGCCACGCACCACGTCGGTGATGCCCATATCGATGTCGTCGACAACGACGGCGAAGTTGTAGGTGGCGTAGCCGTCGCTGCGGAAGATCACGAGGTCGTCGAGTTCCGAATTCGCGATCTCGATGCGTCCCTTGACCTTGTCGTCCCACGCCACGATGCCATCGAGTGGATTGCGGAAACGAATGACGCGATTCGGATCGTCGCGGAAGCCCGCGTTCGCATCACGATATGCACCGTTGTAGCGCGGCTTCTCGTTCGCGGCCATCGCCGCCTCGCGCATCGCCTCGAGCTCCTCTTTCGTCTCGTAGGCGTAATACGCATGCCCGGACGCGACCAGTTGCTCGGCGACTTCCCGGTAACGGTCGAGGCGATGGGTCTGGTAGATCGGGCCTTCGTCGTAATCCAGGCCCAGCCAGTCCATCGCCTGCAGGATCGCGTCGATCGCCGCCTGCGTGCTGCGCTCGCGATCGGTGTCCTCGATGCGCAGGATGAACTGCCCGCCCTTGTGGCGCGATTCCAGCCAGCAGTACAGCGCGGTGCGCGCGCCGCCGATGTGCAGGTAGCCGGTGGGACTGGGGGCAAAGCGGGTGCGGGTCGTCATCTGTATATTTTAGGGCATGGCCACGCTCTTCATCTCCGACCTGCACCTCGACCCGGAACGCCCGGCAGCGACGGAGCTGTTCGGTCGATTCCTCGACGGCGAAGCGCGGAACGCGGATGCGCTCTACATCCTCGGCGACCTGTTCGAGGCCTGGGTCGGCGACGACGATCCCTCCGAGGCCGGCGCGTTCGTCGCCGGCAGGCTGCGCGCACTCGCGGATTCGGGCGTGCCGGTGTCCTTCATCCGCGGCAACCGCGATTTCCTGCTCGGCGAGGAATACGCGAAACGCGTGGGCATGACGATCCTGCCCGACCCCGCCGTCATCATGCTGCACGGGGAACCGACGCTCATCCTGCACGGCGACCTGCTGTGCACCGACGACACCGCCTACCAGCAATTCCGCGCACAGACCCGCGATCCGCGCTGGCAGGAACAATTCCTCGCGCAACCGCTGGCCGCGCGGCTCGCCTTCGCCGAACAGGCGCGCGCGGCGAGCAAGGCGCGCTATGGCGAACTGGTCGCGAGCGGGCAATCGGAAACGATCACCGATGTCACGCCTGCCACGGTGCAGGAATGGTTCAAGCGCTACGGCATCCGTCGCATGATCCACGGGCATACCCACCGCCCCGCGATCCACGACGAAGGCGACGGCAACACCCGCATCGTGCTCGGCGACTGGTACGAACAGGGATCGGTGCTGCGGATGGATGCGACGAACGCGAAGCTGGAGAAACTGTAGGAGCGCGCTTGAGCGCGACCGGTCTGTCGAGGCATTAGTGCAATACCGTAGGGTGCAACCGCAGAAGGCGATTCCGCCAATGGTCGATATCACGATGCGATGGCGGAATCTCCCTGTGGGAGGTTCCGCCCTACGCGTCACTTCGCCGCTTCGGCGCAACCCTTGTAGTCCATGACGCCGTAGCGGAACTCCGCAATCAGCTCGTATACGTTGTCGGACATGCCGTCGCTGCATTCGCCCTTGGCGATGTGGAGATTGAAGGCGATGGCGCCGTCGGTACCCGTGTAATAAACGCTACCGTCCCGTTGCAGTGCATAGGTGCCATTGAGCGTGCGCCCGGACTGCTCGTCCGGCGTGGTGAACACCAGCGTGTCGCCGTCCACGCGCACGTTCCAGAACGGCTCGGTACCGAACGCGCGCCACGCCAGCAGCGGCACGTTTTCCTGCCCGGCCGGACGCTTGGCCATCGGCGCATCGGTCGATGCCGGCGATTCCGACGTGGCGCAGGCCGCGAGCGCGAGGAGTGCGATGGCGATGGCGATGGCGAAGCGATGCGTTTTCATGTCAACCCTCCGAAGGAACATCAATCGGCCTCGGCCAGCAGGCTTTCCAGTTCGTCCGCGTCGAAACCCGCGGCCAAGCGCGCTTCGGTATTGAACGGCCCGTGCAGCACGCCACCGGCGTGTTCGCGCAACAGCTCGCGGAAGCGCATGCGTGGATCGACGCCGGCGCGTTCGCAATGCCAGCGGTACCAGCGCGAACCCGCGGCGACGTGCGCCACTTCCTCGCGCAGGATGATGTCTAGGATGGTGGCGGTCGCCTCGTCGCCGAGCGCGCGCAGTTTCACGATCATACCCGGCGTCACGTCCAGCCCGCGCGCCTCGAGCACGCGCGGCACCAAGGCCATGCGTGCCAGGCCGTCGTGCGCGGTCTTCTCGGCCATTTCCCACAGGCCGTTGTGCGCATCGAAATCGCCGTAATCGTGGCCGAAATCGTTCAGTCGCTTGCGCAACATCGCGAAATGCCGGGCTTCGTCGTTCGCGACGGACACCCAATCGGCGTAGTACGCACCGGGCATGCCGCGGAAGCGATAGACCGCATCCCAGGCGAGGTCGATGGCGTTGAATTCGATGTGCGCCACCGCGTGGATGAACGCCGCGCGGCCCTCGTCGCTGCCGAAACCGCGGCGCGGAAGTTCGCGCGGATGCACGAGTTTCGGCTTCACGGGACGCCCGGGCATGCGGATCGGTTCCGGCGCGGGCGCATCGTCGGGAATCGCGAGTTCGCCGTGCGCGAACGCGGAGGCCGCTTCGAACGTGCGTTCGAGCTTGGCCTCGGGCAATGCCGCGTCGAGGCAGGCGCGCGCGGCGTCGAACAGCGACGCCACGGCAGTCACAACGCCAGACGGCGCTGGTGCTTGGCGTCGTCGGAACGCAGTTGGCGGATCCGCTCGAAATAACCCGGATCGACGCCGGTCACGTATTCGCCGCTGAAGCAGGAACTGTCGAACTTGCGTCCCGGAAACTTCGGTCCCGCGACCGCGGCCTCGAGGTCGGCGAGGTCCTGGTAGACCAGCCAGTCGCAGCCGATCATGCGTTCGATGTCGGCCTCGGTGCGCCCGTGCGCGATCAATTCCTCGGGCGTGGGCATGTCGATGCCGTAGATGTTCGGGTAACGCACCGGCGGCGCCGCGGAAGCGAGGTAGACCTTCTTCGCGCCGGCGTCGCGCGCCATCTGCACGATCTGGCGCGAGGTGGTGCCGCGCACGATGGAATCGTCGACCAGCAGCACCACGCGGTTGCGGAATTCCAGCGGGATCGGGTTGAGCTTGCGCTTCACCGACTTCGCGCGCTCGCCCTGCCCCGGCATGATGAAGGTGCGGCCGACATAGCGGTTCTTGATGAAGCCCTCGCGGTACTTCACGTTCAGCACGTTGGCGATTTCCAGCGCGGAATCGCGGCTGGTGTCGGGAATCGGGATGACCACGTCGATGTCGTGATCCGGGCGTTCGCGCAGGATCTTCTCGCCCAGCGTCACACCCATGCGCATGCGCGCCTTGTGCACCGAGATTTCCTCGATCATCGAGTCCGGGCGCGCGAAGTACACGTATTCGAAGATGCATGGCGCGTGCGCTTCGGCGGGCGCGCACTGGCGCGCGAACAATTCGCCGCGCGCGGTGATGACGATGCCCTCGCCAGGGGCCACGTCGCGCAGGCGCTCGAAGCCGAGCACATCCAGCGCGACGGATTCGGACGCGACGATGTATTCGTCGCCGCCCGCGGACACGCGCTTTCCGAGCACCAGCGGGCGAATGCCGTGCGGGTCGCGGAACGCTACCAGGCCAAGGCCGAGCACCGTGCACACGACCGCGTAGCCGCCCTTCGCGCGGCGGTTCACGCCCTCGATCGCGCGGAACGCGGCGTCAGGCGTCAGCGCTTTCTGCAGGTCGAGTTCGTGCGCGAACACATTGAGCAGCACTTCGCTGTCGGATTCGGTGTTGACGTTACGGCGGTCCTGCTCGAACACCTCGCGGCGCAGCGCGTCGGTGTTGATCAGGTTGCCGTTGTGCGCGAGCGCGATGCCGTAGGGCGAATTGACGTAGAACGGCTGCGCTTCGTCGCTGCCCTCGCTGCCCGCGGTCGGGTAGCGGCAATGGGCGATGCCGACGCGGCCTTCGAGTTCGACCATCGATTCCGCGTCGAACACATCGCGCACTAGGCCATTGCCCTTGTGCACGCGCAACTTCCCGCCTTCCGCGGTGGCAATCCCGGCCGCGTCCTGGCCGCGGTGCTGCAACACGGTCAGGCCGTCGTACAGCTGGGCCGCGACTTCGCTCTGGCCGACGATTCCGACGATGCCGCACATGTCGCGATTCCTGCTTCGATCAAGGATGCGGGCGGACGATGCCGGCCACGCCGAGCTTCGCCTGCACTTGGGTTTTCAGCTGGTCGGCCGCGGCGCGATCGGCGACCGGGCCGATGCGCACGCGGGTCAGCGTGCCCTTGTCGGTCTTGACGCTTTCGGTGAACGCGCTGAAGCCGGCGGCGCGAGCGCGATCGCGCAAGGCCTCGGCATCGGCAGGTTTGGCGAATGCCGCGAGCTGCACCACGAAACCGACATTCGCGGCGGCCGGCGCGGGCGTGGGCATGGGCTTTGCGGCCGGGGGCGCGGGCGCCATGGGCCGCTGCTTCGGTGTTTCGGTTTTCGCGGTCGCAGGCGATGTGGCCGGCGCTGGCTTGGTCGCGACCGGCTTGGGTTCGGGCGGAAGCGGCGTCGCCGCCGGCTTGGATGTATCGGCGATCGGCGCGGTCGCTGCCGGTGCGGGCGCGGGCGACGCGGTTTCGGCATCGAGCACCACCACGCGTGCGTTCACGTCGCTGCGCACTTGGGTCGCGCGCAGGCGTGCGGCCTCGGCGTCGGCCTGGGTCGCGAACGGCCCGATGCGCACGCGCCACGCGGGCTTGCCGTTGAGCTGGACTGCTTCGCTGTAGGCGGCGAGTTGCGATTTCGCCAGCGCTGCGACCATCGACTGCGCCGCATCCGCGCTGGCATAGCTGCCGAAGTGCACGGCGTAGTCGCCGCCGGCGGTCGTGGCCGGGAAGTCCTGCGAATCCGCCGGGTTCGCCGCGTCGTCGTTGACCGGCATTCCGGTCGCGCCGCCGGCCGGCGCATCGACCGGGCCCGCGAGCGGCAGTTCGCGCGTTTCCATGCCCGTGTCTGGCGTTGCCGGCATGTTCAACGGCACGTCCGCCGCGCCGCTGTCCGGTGCCGGACCCTGCACCAGCATGGGCAGGAAGATCACCGCCAACGCGATCAGGACGGCGGCGCCCCAAAGGCGCTGTTTCAGGGAGGTATCCATCGGGGAAAACCGGCGTCGTGGGCCCGCGGATTATACGCCGCGTCCTGCGTTGGTCATGAACCGGAGGCGTCCAGCGCCCGCAACGCAGCGGCCGCGGTGTGGAACGAACCGAACACCAGCACGCGGTCTCCGGGCCGCGCTTGCGCGCGCGCGG
The DNA here is from genome assembly GCF_007556775.1 of Lysobacter lycopersici. Taxonomy (GTDB): domain Bacteria; phylum Pseudomonadota; class Gammaproteobacteria; order Xanthomonadales; family Xanthomonadaceae; genus Pseudoluteimonas; species Pseudoluteimonas lycopersici. The sequence continues at coordinate 37,853 of NZ_CP041742.1, read as the reverse complement.
CGGCGAGCGCGGCGGCGACATCGCGATTGCGAATCGCCGTCGAAGCCGCCGTGTCGGCGAGCATCGCGGCGAGCGCATCGACGCCCTGTCCGCGTGGGCCCGCGTCTTCCAGGCCCGCGATCCACCAGCGATCCACGCGCGCGGCGAGCCGGGCGACGATGCCTGCGACATCCTTGTCCGCGAGCGCGGCGAACACCGCGAACGCGCGTCCCGACGGCGGATGTGCGGCCAGCCACGCGGCGAGCTCGCCCGCGGCCTGCGGGTTGTGGGCGACGTCGACGACGATTTTGATTCCATCGCGCTCGAAGACTTGCAGCCGCCCCGGCACGTTCGCCGCGGCGACACCGCGCGTCCAGGCGTCGTCCGCAATCGCGAGATCGGAAGCACGCAACGCGGCGATCGCAGTCGCGGCATTACGGACCTGCGCCGGCGCCGCCAGTCGCGGCATCGGCAATGCAAGTTCGAAACCCGGTTCGCGCCAACGCCAGTGCGTGTCGTCGATGGTGTCGAACAGGAAATCGCAATTCGCGCGGATCGCGCTCGCGCCAATGGCATAGGCGTGGCGCAGCACGCTCGCCGGCGGATCGTCCTCGCCCAGCACCAGCGGCGTCCACGCCCGCGCGATGCCGGCCTTCTCGAAGCCGATGGCTTCGCGATCTTCGCCGAGCCAGTCGGTGTGGTCGATGTCCACGGTCGTGACCACGGCGACATCGGCATCGACGATGTTGACGGCATCGAGCCGTCCGCCGAGGCCGACTTCGAGCACCGCCAAGTCGAGGTCCGCGCGTTCGAATAACCACAAGGCCGCCAGCGTGCCGTGTTCGAAATAGGTTAGCGATGTGTCGCCGCGCGCAGCCTCCACCGCTTCGAACGCCTCGACTAACTCCGCATCACCAACATCGCGACCATCGATGCGCACGCGTTCGTTGTAGGCCAGCAGGTGCGGCGAAGTGTAGGCACCGACGCGCAGTCCGGAGGCACGGGCGATGGCTTCGACGAAGGCGACGGTCGAACCCTTGCCATTCGTCCCGCCGACGGTGATGACGCAAGCGGCCGGCTTGCCGAGACCCATGCGCTGCTCGACTTCGCGCACGCGTTCGAGGCCGAGATCGATGGCCCTGGGGTGCTGGCGTTCAAGCCGCGCCAGCCAGTCGTCCAGCGTTCGCCGGTTCACAGCGCGCGGTGCACCGCTTCGCCGAACAGCGCGGTGTGATGGCCGGCGTCGTTGAGACGGACGACATCGAGATGCTCGACGTCCGCGCCTTCGAGCAAATTCAACGTCGCCGGTGCCTGGCGGAAGCCCCACAACCGCGACAAGGGAATACCGAGCATGCGGCACAACAGCACGCGATTCACCGCGTCGTGCGCGACGAGCAGCAGCGTGTCGTCCGCACCGAGCCCGGATGCCGCGCGTTCGAACGCCGGCCATGCGCGCTGCAACACTTGCGGCAGCGATTCGCCGCCGGGCATCTGCACCGTGTCCGGCGCTTCGCGCCAGGCGCGCAGGCGTTCGCCGTCGCGCTGGCGGATCTCGCTGGCGAGCAGGCCTTCCCATTCGCCGTGCGCGATTTCCATCAGGCCCTCGTCGAACGCGAGCATCGGCACGCGCGCTTCACCGAGCGCCAGTTCCGCGGTGCGGCGCGCGCGCGCCAGCGGCGAGGCGACGGCACGGTCGATGCGCACCTCGCGCAGGCGCTCGCCGAGCGAACGCGCCTGCGCCTCGCCGGTCGGCGACAACAGGATGTCCTCCTGGCCCTGGTAGCGGCCTTCGGCGTTCCACGGCGTTTCGCCGTGGCGGGCGAGCAGGATGCGCATGCGGTTCGTGGGGTGCCGTCGCGAGGGGTTGCGTAGTGTATCGGCGAGCGCCGCGCGACTGGGGCACACTGCCCGCCCGGGTTTGAGGAGCGACCGATGCAAAAGCAGGCCAAGGGCGGTTTCGAGGTGAAGCGCACGCCACAGGACGCGCTCGACGCCGGCGACGGCGCGCAGATCGGCCACGTCCGCTTCGACAAGCGCTTCCACGGCGCGCTGGACGCCACCAGCGTGGTGCACATGCTCGCGGTCGGCACCGACGTGCCGGGTTCGGCGGCCTACGTGGCGATCGAACGCATTGCCGGAACGCTGGACGGGCGCAGCGGCATCTTCCTGGCCCAGCACAACGGGACCCTCGACCGCGGCCAGGCGACCCTGTCCCTGACCGTGGTCCCGGATTCGGGCACGGGCGAACTCGCCAGCTTGCGCGGGCGCATGGCCATCGACATCGTCGACGGCGCGCATTTCTACACCTTCGACTACGAACTGCCCGATCCTGCGGCCGATAGGGACTGACGGCACGGGGCGGCGCGGACCCGGCGCGTATAATTCGCGTTCCACCACGAAGGCAGCCGCCATGACGCAGATGATGAAAGCGCTGGTCAAGCGCGAAGCCGCCAAGGGCATCTGGATGGAACAGGTGCCGGTGCCGGTGCCGGGCCCGAACGAAGTCCTGATCAAGCTCGAGAAGACCGCGATCTGCGGCACCGACCTGCACATCTACCTGTGGGACGAGTGGAGCCAGCGCACGATCAAGCCCGGCCTGGTCATCGGCCACGAATTCGTCGGCCGCATCGTCGACCTCGGCCCGGGCGTGACCGGCTACAAGGTCGGGCAACGCGTGTCGGCGGAAGGCCACATCGTCTGCGGCCATTGCCGCAATTGCCGCGCCGGCCGCCAGCACCTGTGTCCGAACACCGTCGGCATCGGCGTGAACCGCGATGGCGCCTTCGCCGAATTCATCGTCATGCCGGCCTCGAACCTGTGGCCGATCCCCGACCAGATCCCCAGCGAGCTGGCCGCGTTCTTCGATCCCTACGGCAATGCCGCGCACTGCGCGCTGGAATTCGACGTGGTCGGCGAAGACGTGCTGATCACCGGCGCCGGCCCGATCGGGATCATTGCAGCCGGCATCTGCAAGTACATCGGCGCGCGCAACGTGGTCGTCACCGATGTCAACGACTATCGCCTCAAGCTCGCCGCGGACATGGGCGCGACGCGCGTGGTGAACGTGTCCAACACCTCGCTCAAGGACGTGATGGCCGACCTGCACATGGAAGGCTTCGACGTCGGCCTGGAAATGAGCGGCAACCCGCGCGCCTTCGCCGACATGCTCGACTGCATGTACAACGGCGGCAAGATCGCGATGCTCGGCATCATGCCCAAGGGCGCCGGCGTGGACTGGGACAAGATCATCTTCAAGGGCCTGACCCTGCATGGCATCTACGGCCGCAAGATGTACGAGACCTGGTACAAGATGACGCAGCTGGTGCTGAGCGGATTCCCGCTCGGCAAGGTGCTGACCCACCAGCTTCCCATCGACGATTTCCAGAAGGGCTTCGACCTGATGGAAGGCGGCAAGTCGGGCAAGGTGGTGTTGAGCTGGAACTGAGTCCGTGGGAGGGGCTTCAGCCCCGACCCCAAGTCTGATCGCGGCTGAAGCCGCTCCCACAAGAGCACTCACTCCATGTCCCTCACCGAACGCTACGCAAGCACCCTCGACGAAATCCGCGACGCCGGCCTGTTCAAGTCCGAGCGCATCATCACCAGTCCGCAATCGGCCGAGATCGAGCTCGCCGACGGCCGCAAGGTGCTGAACTTCTGCGCCAACAACTACCTCGGGCTCGCCGACCATCCGGACGTGATCGCGGCGGCGAAGGCGGCGCTGGATACCCACGGTTTCGGCATGGCCTCGGTACGCTTCATCTGCGGCACGCAGGACCTGCACAAGCAACTGGAAAAGACCATCGCCGATTTCTTCGGCACCGAGGACACGATCCTCTATGCCGCCTGCTTCGACGCCAATGGCGGCCTGTTCGAACCGCTGCTGGACGAGAACGACGCGATCATCTCCGACGTTCTCAACCATGCCTCGATCATCGACGGCGTGCGCCTGTGCAAGGCGAAGCGGTATCGGTACGCGAACTGCGACATGGCCGACCTGGAAACGCAGCTCAAACAGGCGAAAGCGGACGGCGCGCGCACGATCATGATCACCACCGACGGCGTGTTCTCGATGGACGGCTTCATCGCGCCGCTGGACGAGATCACCGTGCTGGCTAAGCAGTACGGCGCGCTGGTGCACATCGACGAGTGCCACGCCACCGGCTTCCTCGGCAAAACCGGCCGCGGCTCCGCCGAAGTGAAGGGCGTGCTGGACAGGATCGACATCTTCACCGGCACGCTCGGCAAGGCGATGGGCGGCGCACTCGGCGGCTTCACCACCGCCAGGCGCGAAGTGATCGAACTGCTGCGCCAGCGTTCGCGCCCGTATCTCTTTTCCAACTCGCTGCCCCCGCACGTGGTCGCCGCCGGGATCAAGGCATTCGAGATGCTGTCGTCCGCCGGTGAGTTGCGCGAACGCCTCGCCGACAACACGAAATACTTCCGCGAACGCATGACCTCCGCCGGCTTCGACATCAAACCGGGCGTGCACCCGATCAGCCCGGTGATGCTGTACGACGCGCCGCTGGCGCAGCGCTTCGCCGAGCGGCTGCTGGAAGAAGGCATCTACGCCATCGGCTTCTTCTTCCCGGTGGTGGCGAAGGGCCAGGCCCGCATCCGCACGCAGATGAGCGCGGCGCATACGCGCGAGCACCTCGATCGCTGCATCGATGCGTTCACCCGCATCGGCAAGGAACTTGGCGTCGTGTAAGACGCGCTTGTAGGGCACGGCATGCCGTGCCCCTATGACAGGACTTCGATTTCCTCGGCGGTCAATTCACGCCACTGTCCCTTCGGCAGTTCACCGAGCCGCAGGCCGCCGATCGCGACGCGCACCAGCCGCAGCACGCGGATGTCGAGTGCTTCCAGCAGGCGCCGGATCTGCCGGTTGCGGCCTTCGTCCAGCACGATTTCCAGCCAGGCGTTCCTGTCGCCGGTGCGCAGCAACGAAGCGGATTCAGCGCGCAGCCCTTCGCCTTCGCATTCCACGCCATCGCGCATGGACTGCAATTCGGCTTCGACGGGAATGCGGTCGACCTGCACGTGGTAGGTCTTGTCCGGCCCGGTGCCTGGATCGGTGATGCGCGCGGCCCAGGCGGGATCGTTCGAGAACAACAGCAGGCCTTCGCTGGCCTTGTCGAGGCGTCCAACCGGCGCGATCCAGCCGAAGTCCGTTTCATCGAAACAGCGATAGACCGTGTCGCGCCCCTGCTCGTCACGCGCGGTCGTCACCAGACCACGCGGCTTGTTGAGCATCAGGTAACGGCGCGTCGCCGCGGACGAATCGAGATTCGTCCCATCGACTACGATGCGGGAGACGCCTTGGATGGTGGGGAATTCCGGATCGCGGACGATGCGGCCATCGACTCGCACGCGCCCTGCACGAACCCATTCGGCCGCCTGCGTGCGCGAACAGAGCCCGCGTTTGGACAGCGCGCGGGCGAGTCCGTGGCGCGTGGCCACGATCCGGTTCAGTTGCCCTTCGGCGCCTCGGCCGGCGGGGATTCTGGAATCGCGGCCGGTGCTGGGTCGGGCTTGCGACCCACGACGCGCACGCCGCGCGCCTTCATCCAGGCATCGAACTCGTCCGCGGTCATGTGCTTGCCGTTCTGGGTCATGTTGAACCGCCACGGCGTGTTATCCCACTGCGTCTGTGGCTTGTACGCCGCCGGATCGTTGGGATCCACGCTACCCGACGCGCCCGGCCGCATCGCGTTGGCGATGTTGCCGCAGCTGGCCAAGCGCAAGCGCAGAAGCACCTGGTCGACCGACTGGCTGGCGTCATAGGCCTGCGACAGCACCGCGCCGGTCGCGCCGAGATCGGTGTAGGCCGGCACGAGTTCGCTCGCCACGGGCGCCAGCGAAATCGTGTTGGCTTGCGACACCGGTGCGGCGGCGGTGCAACCACCGGAAATCACCTCCGCGTGCGCGAAGCCTGGAAGCAGCAGCAGTGCGGCGAATGGCGCGAGGCGCATGTCCGTCATCCGTGATGAAAACCCGGCCCGAGTGTAGGCGTGCGTGCGCAGGCGGACAAGCGAAGCTCCGGTTTCGATTGCTCCGGAAACACGAAGCCCGGCACTTGGCCGGGCTTCGCTTGTTGCTGGAACTGGCGTCCGATCAGTTCTGGACGTTCAGCTCGGTGCGACGGTTGGTCTCGTTCTTGCAGTCCGGCAAGGTCTGCGGGGTCTGCACGAGCGGGCGGCTCTCGCCGTAACCGTTCGGGCCCACCAGGCGACCGGCATCGACGCCATTGCTGGTCATGTAGTCGTACACGGCGCGGGCGCGACGCTCGGACAGGCTCTGGTTGTAGGTGTCGGTACCGCAGAGGTCGGTGTGGCCGGCCACTTCGACGCGCAGGTCGGGGTAGCGCTTCAGGATGTCCACGGCCTCGTTCAGGATCGCGATCGCGTCCGGACGCAGCGTCGACTTGTCGAAGTCGAAGTTCACGCCCTTCAGGTCGATCGACACCTGCACCGGGCAGCCGTCCGGACCGATGGTCTGGCCAGCCTGCGAACCGGGGCACTTGTCGTCGCAATCGTTCACGCCGTCGCCGTCGCTGTCCATGTCGGAGCAGCTCGGGGCGGCCGGGGTCGGGGCAACCGGCTCCGGACCCAGCGGGATCACGACGCCGACCGAGGCCAGCACGTCGCTGAAGTTGTCCGAGCCCAGATCGCCGCCTGCCGCATTGACGGCATCGCCGTCCATGTCGAAGCGCACGGCAAGTTCGGTACGCAGACCGACGCGACCGAGGTCGCCCTGCAGACCAAGGCCGAACTTGCCGGCCAGATTGCCGCCCTCGCGCTGCCCAGGCGAATTCAGCGGGTCAGCAAAATTCTGGTATTCCTCTTCATGGCGCTGGTAGCCCAGCCCCATCAAGATGTAGGGATTCCAGGTACGGCCTTCGGCGATGAAGTGGCGGCGAAGATCAAGGGAGACGCCGTACTGGCTCCACCACAGATCCTCATCCTGATTCTGCTTCGGGTTCTGCCAATTCAGCTGTCCATCCAGCGACCAGTTCTGGTTGATGAACTTGCCGACGCCGATTGCCGCAAACATCGCGTTTTCGGTGTCACGGCTATTGTCCTGGTAGTTGTAGCCAACGTCGCCGGTGAGGTACCAACGGTCGTCGAAGGTCTGCGCAGAAGCAGCCTGAGCCACGCCCAGTCCGCCCAGCAGCGCAGCGCAGAGCAGTTTCTTGTTCATCTTCAGCTCCTTGATCAAGTAGGTAACGCATTACAGCGTGGACACGAATTCAGACGGCCCGACGCGCGCCATCCCATCCAGAGTATGGCCGGCCCCGTGAAAGCCGTGTTAACGCTACCATAACAGTTAAACGGTTGCCAAGCCATGCAAGGACCGCGAAGGGAACAATGCGTTCAGGTCCCGGCGCTTGGCAAGCCTCGATCCAGGATCCAAGGTGGCGGAATGGAATCCGATTCGCTGCCCGCGCTTTTCCTTTCCCACGGCTCGCCGATGCTGGCAATCGAGGCCTCGCCCGCGGGCCGGTTCCTCGACGCCCTCGGCGGCACGACCCCCCTGCCGCGTGCCATCGTCGTGGCTTCGGCCCACTTCATGACCGACCGGCCGATGCTGGGTGGCCATCCGCATCCGCATACCGTGCACGACTTCGGCGGCTTTCCGGAGCCGCTATATGCCATTCGCTACCCGGCACCGGGCGACCCGGGTCTGGCCGAGGACATCGCAGGGCGAATCGCTGTCGCGGGCCTGCCGGTCAAGGTTCGCGAGGGCCATGGGCTCGACCACGGAGTCTGGGTTCCGCTGCGCCGGATGTACCCGCAGGCCGACATCCCCGTGGTGCCGTTGTCGGTCCAGCCCCAGGCGGATGCCGCCGTGCATTACCGGCTGGGACAGGCCTTGGCGGGGTTGGGCGACGAGGGCGTGCTGGTCATCGGCTCCGGCGGGTTCGTCCACAACCTCGGCGAACTCACCTGGGGCCAGCCGGATGCGCCCATGCCCGACTGGGCCCGCGACTTCCGCGACTGGATGCGCGACCGGGTGCTCGCAAGGGACGTCGACGCATTGCTCGACTGGGAACGGCAGGCACCGCAGGCACGCCATGCACACCCGACCACCGAACACCTGCTGCCGCTGTTCGTGGCCATGGGTGCGGCCGGCGAACGCGCCGGCGTCCGCCATCTCCACGATTCGCACGAATACGGTTCGCTCGCATTGGACGCCTTCGCCTTCGGCTGACGCAGCCGCCATACGCGTCGGTATGCTTGCGCGATGAACGACACGCCGACCACTTCGCCCTATCCGCACCTGCTCGCGCCGCTGGACCTCGGTTTCACCACCCTGCGCAACCGGGTGCTGATGGGTTCGATGCATACCGGGCTGGAGGACCATCGTCGCGATTTCCCCAAGCTCGCTGCGTATTTCGCCGAGCGCGCCGCGGGCGGCGTCGGAATGATGGTCACCGGCGGCTTCGCACCGAACGTCGTCGGCTGGCTCAAGCCCTTCGCCGGCAAACTGAGCTGGCCGTGGGAAGCGCGCAAGCACCGGCAAGTCACGTCCGCGGTACACGCACACGACGCGAAGATCTGCCTGCAATTGCTGCACGCCGGGCGCTACGCCTACCACCCTTTGTCCGTCGCGCCATCGAGGCTGAAGGCGCCGATCAATCCGTTCACGCCACGCGCGCTGTCCACCGCTGGCGTCGAACGCCAAATCGCTGCGTTCGCCAATGCCGCGCGCCTCGCCCGCGACGGCGGCTACGACGGCGTCGAGATCATGGGTTCGGAAGGCTATTTGCTCAACGAATTCACCGCGCCGCGCACGAACAAGCGCAACGACGCCTGGGGTGGCAATGCCGAAAACCGCTTCCGCTTCGCGGTGGAAATCGTGCGCCGCGTGCGCGAGGCCTGCGGCCCGGATTTCATCCTCGTCTATCGCCTGTCGATGCTGGACCTGGTCGAAGGCGGCAACGACTGGAACGCGATCGTCGCGCAGGCCAGGGCGGTCGAAGCCGCCGGCGCCACGATCATCAACACCGGCATCGGTTGGCACGAAGCGCGCATCCCGACCATCGCGACCTCGGTGCCGCGCGCCGCGTTCGCCGGCGTGACCGCGAAATTGCGCCCGCACGTTTCGCTGCCGCTGGTCGCGACCAACCGCATCAACATGCCCGACGTGGCAGAAGCCGTGCTCGCGCGCGGCGATGCCGACATGGTGTCGATGGCACGTCCGCTGCTCGCCGATCCGCGATGGGTGGAGAAGGCGCGCAACAATCGCGCGCAGGCCATCAATACCTGCATCGCCTGCAACCAGGCCTGCCTCGACCATGTGTTCGCGAACAAGCGCGCGAGCTGCCTGGTCAACCCGCGCGCCTGCCGCGAAACCGAACTCGTCGTCGCGAAGACGCAAGCACCGAAGCGCATCGCCGTGGTCGGCGCCGGGCCCGCGGGCCTGGCCTGCGCGACCACAGCTGCGGAACGCGGGCACCGCGTGACCCTGTTCGATGCCGCCGGCGAAATCGGCGGTCAGTTCAACCTCGCCAAGCGGATTCCCGGCAAGGAGGAATTCCACGAGTCGCTGCGCTACTTCCGCGAGCGCATCGGCGAAACCGGCATCGAATTGCGATTGGGAACGCGTGTCGAAGCCGAACGTCTGCGCGACTTCAACGCGGTCGTGGTCGCTACCGGCGTCGTTCCGCGACGGGTGGATTTCCCCGGCGCGGATCATCCAAAAGTGGTCGACTACCTCGACGTGCTCGAAGGCCGCGTCGTACCCGGCGCGAAGGTCGCCATCATCGGTGCCGGTGGCATCGGCTTCGACGTCGCCGAATTCCTCGTGCAGGAAGGTGCATCGCCCAGCCTCGACCCGGCGCGCTGGATGGTCGAATGGGGCATCGACCCGGATTTCGAATCCGCCGGCGGCTTGGCGAAACCCCATCCGGAATCTCCGGCGCGGCAGGTCTGGCTGCTGCAACGCAGCCCCGGCAAGCCGGGTGCAAAACTGGCGAAGACCACCGGTTGGATCCATCGCGCGGCGCTGAAGGCGAAGGGCGTGAAAATGCTGGGTGGAGTCGAGTACCTCGGCGTCGGGGACGCCGGATTCCGCATCCGGGTCGACGGCAGCGAGCAGCTCCTGCCGGTCGACCACGTCGTGGTCTGCGCCGGGCAGGAACCGCGGCGGGACCTGTTCGACCAATTGCGGGAAACCGCAGCGGGCTTGGAACTGCACCTGATCGGCGGCGCCGACGTGGCCGCCGAGCTCGATGCCAAGCGCGCCATCGACCAGGGCACCCGCCTTGCGGCCCGTCTGTAAGCTATTGTTGCATCGCAATAAAATCCAGATTCCGAAGTAAAAACTCCAAAAGAATCAGGCATTTCCGAGCACGCATTCAGCTTCCGTTCGGTTTTTCGACGCTACCTTGCGCGCACTTTCCAGCGGCCCGCGGCCGCGCACGAGCGATCCGGACATCCCTTGAGCGGGTCGCGCCGGGCAAAGGCGCCATAGAGACGCCGCCCTCCCCAGTACGCCATGACGCAGAGCAATGCCCGCCCCGCGCGGACGTCGCGCTGTGCCGCAACGGAGCAAGGAGCACGACGATGAAACTGGCCTGGATCCTGTGGTTGGCCTCCATCCTCCCGCCGCAGGCGGCGGACTCGCTGTGCCTCAGCACCACCCTCTACCTCGAGGCCCGCGACCAGCCGGTCCGCGGCCAGCAGGCCGTCGCCGAGGTCGCCCTGCGCCGCCAGGACAGCGGGCGCTGGGGCGATTCCATGTGCGACGTGGTCACCGCGCGCAAGCAGTTCGCCCCCACCCTCGTCCCGCCGGGCACGCGCCTGAGCAACAACGAGGCGTGGTCGCAGGCGGTGACCATTGCGCTCGAAGCCGAGCGCAACTGGGAACTGCCCAAGGGCGAGCGCAAGGAAATCGTGCCGGGCGCCAGCCATTTCGCCGCGCTGGGCATCGCCAACCCGAGCTGGCGCAACGCGTACCAGGTGGCGACCATCGGTGGGCACACCTTCTTCAAGGTCGATCGCCTCTGACTGCTCCGCGGGAACGGATCGTTCCACCGCGATGCGCCCCGCTTCACCGCGGGGCTGCCATGCTGTCTGCCCTTTCCATCGAGGCCCACGCATGAAGCTCTATACCTCCCCCGGCGCCTGCTCGCTCGCGGACCACATCGCGCTGCAGTGGACCGGCGCACCGTACGAAGCGCAGATCGTTTCGCGCGACGATCGCAAGCAACCATGGTTCCACGCGCTCAATCCCGCCGGCGCGGTGCCGGTGCTGACCGAAGGCGACTGGGTGCTCACCCAGAATTCGGCGATCCTCAACTTCATCGCCGACAAGTTCCCGGCGGCCAAGCTCGGCGGCGACGGTACGCCCGAGGGCCGCGCCGACGTGAACCGCTGGCTCGGCTTCCTCAACGCCGACGTGCACCCGGCGTTCCATCCTCTGTTCGGCAGCGCGGGGTCGCTCGGTGCCGAGGCCGAAGCGAAGGCGAAGGAACAGGCGATGGCGAAACTGCGTGGCTACTTCCAGCGCGCGGATGCCCAGCTCGTCGGCAAGGATTGGCTCACCGGCAGTCGTTCGATCGCCGATCCCTACCTGTTCGTCGTCACCCAGTGGGCGAAGAAGCTGGGCGTCGATCTCTCCGGCCTCGACAACCTCGCCGCCTTCGACAAGCGCATGGCCGCCGATCCCGGCGTGCAGGCCGCGATGAAGGACGAAGGGCTGATCTGAGCAATCGCGCATTCAACAACGAAAAAGCCGCGCATCGCGCGGCTTTTTTCGTCGGGACAACCAGCAGTCAGTCCTGCTTCCAGTGCCGCTGCATCTGCAGGAACGCGAAGGACGCCGACCACGCCACCAGCACCAGGCCGGTGAGCGCCTCGACGCCGGCGAGGATGCGGATCGCGCCCACCGGCACCCATGCATCGAAGCCCAGCGAGGTGAACGCGAGCGCCGACAGGAACAACGCACCATGCCACTGCACGTGCGCCGTGCCGGCGATCGAGCCGGCGTCGGGGAAGTGCAGCAAGGTCCACCACGCCACGCCGAAGATCCAGATCTGCGCCATGTGCAACGCCAGCACGCCGAGGATGGCCAGCAGCATCTGCCTGCGCCCGGCGCTGGTGGCGCCGGCGCGGAACCGACGCTCCATGCGATACAGGCCTTCGTAGTGCAGCAGCACGCACAGCATCGCGGCGGTCAGCGTGCCGAGGATCGCCACGACGTAGCCCGGCAGGTTGCCCATCGCGTCAGCGCTTGTCGATCGGCACGTACGCGCGGTCTTCGGGGCCGGTGTAGTTGGCGCTCGGGCGAATGATCTTGCCGTCCTCGCGCTGCTCGATCACGTGCGCGCTCCAGCCGGTGGTGCGCGCGATCACGAACAGCGGGGTGAACATCGGCGTCGGGATCCCCAGCATGTGGTAGGCGGACGCCGAGTACCAATCGAGGTTCGGGAACATCTTCTTGGTATCCATCATCAGGTTCTCGATGCGTTCGGACACGTCGAACAGCACCTGGTTGCCACCGTCCATGCACAGCTTGCGCGAGATTTCCTTGATGATCGGGTTGCGCGGGTCGCCGATGGTGTACACCGGGTGGCCGAAGCCGATGATGATTTCCTTCTTCTCCATGCGCGCGCGGATGTCGGCTTCCGCCTCGTCGGCGCTGTCGTAGCGACTGATGATGTCCATCGCCACTTCGTTGGCACCGCCATGCTTGGGGCCGCGCAACGCACCGATCGCGCCGGTGATGCAGGAATGCATGTCCGAACCGGTGCCCGCGATCACGCGCGCGGTGAAGGTCGAGGCGTTGAATTCGTGCTCGGCGTACAGGATCAGCGACTTGTCGAGCGCATCGGCGTGCAGCTTCGACGGCGGTTCGCCGTGCAGCAGGTGCAGGAAGTGCGCGGCGACCGAATCGTCGTCGGTCTCGACGTCGATGCGCCGGCCACTGCGGGTGAAGTGCCACCAGTACAGCAGCATCGAACCGAAGCTGGCGACCAGGCGGTCGGCGATGTCGCGCGCCTCGCTCTCCGGATGGGTGTCGCGTTCGGGCAGCACCGTGCCCAGCACCGAGCAACCGGTACGCATCACATCCATCGGGTGCGCGTTCGCCGGCACCAGTTCCAGCGCCTCGGACACGATCGCCGGCAGGCCGCGCAGGCGCTTGAGCTTGGTCTTGTAGGCCGCGAGCTGCGACGCGGTCGGCAGCGTGCCATGCACCAGCAGGTGCGCGACTTCCTCGAAGGTCGACTTCGTGGCGAGATCGTGGATGTCGTAGCCGCGGTAATGCAGGTCGTTGCCGCTCCGACCAACGGTGCACAACGCGGTGTTGCCGGCCGCGGTTCCGCTCAACGCGACCGACTTCTTGGCCTTGGGAAGGACTTGTTCGCTCATTCTTCTTGCCTCACTTCTTCGCAAAGAGTTCGTCGAGCTTGTCCTCGTAGGCGTGGTAGCCCAGGAAGTCGTACAGCTCGTCGCGGGTCTGCAGGGTGCCGATGATGTTCTTCTGCGTGCCATCGCGGCGCACGGCCTCGTAGAAACCGAGTGCCGCCTTGTTCATCGCACGGTAGGCGCCGCAGCAGTACAGGGCGATGTCGACGCCGGCGTCGCGCAATTCGTCGGTGGTGAAGAACGGGGTCGAACCGAATTCGGTCAGGTTGGCGAGGATCGGAACCTGCACCGCGGCCTTGAATTTGCGGTAATCGTCCAGCGTCTTCATCGCCTCGGGGAAGATCATGTCGGCGCCGGCCTCGACGTAGGCCATCGCGCGTTCGATCGCGCTGTCGATGCCTTCCACCGCGGCAGCGTCGGTGCGCGCCATGACCACGAAATCGCGATCCGTGCGCGCATCGACCGCGGCCTTCACCCGATCGACCATCTCGTCCTTCGGCACCACTTCCTTGCCGGGACGATGGCCGCAGCGCTTCTGCCCGACCTGGTCCTCCATGTGCACCGCGGCGACGCCGATGCGTTCGAAATTGCGGATGGTGCGGCCGATGTTGAAGGCGCCGCCCCAGCCGGTGTCGATGTCGACCAGCAGCGGCATGCCCGTCGCGTCGACGATGCGGCGCGCGTCGGTCAGCACATCTTCCATCGTCGAGATGCCGAGGTCCGGCATGCCCAGCGAATTGGCGGCGACGCCACCACCGGACAGGTACAGCGCCTTGTAGCCGGTGCGCTTCGCCATCAAGCCGGCGTAGGCCGTGATCGCGCCCATCACCTGCAACGGCGATTCTTCCTTCAATGCGGCACGGAAGCGTGCGCCTGCGGATTTCGATTCGGACATGCTCGCTCCTGCAGTAAACCGTCTGACGTTCCGGGCGATGCGCTGGCTAGGCGCGGCCCCGTGAGCAAAGCGGAGTTGACTCAGGTGTCAATGAGCATTTGCGAACGGGGTTGCAACAACGCCAGCGCGAGCTCCGGGACGTCAGAGCAGGTGCGCCACACCGGCGCGCTCCTCTTCCAGCTCGGCAAGGGTCTTGTCCATCGCCGCGCGGCTGAAATCGTCGATCGGCAGGCCCTCGACGCGGGTGTATTCGCCGTTCGCACAGGTCACCGGCACGCCATACATCACCGTTTCCGGGATGCCATAGCTGCCGTCCGAAGGCACGCCCATCGTCACCCATTTGCCATTGGTGCCCAGCGCCCAGTCGTGCATGTGGTCGATCGCCGCGTTGGCGGCCGATGCCGCGGACGACAGGCCGCGCGCCTCGATGATCGCGGCACCGCGCTTGCCTACGGTCGGGATGAACACGTTCGCGTTCCAGTCGGCGTCGTTGATCTTGTCCTTCAGCGACTGGCCATCGACGGTGGCGAAACGGTAATCGGGATACATCGTCGGCGAATGGTTGCCCCACACGACCAGCTTCTCGATGTCGGCGACGGCCACGCCGGCCTTGTTCGCGAGCTGCGACAGCGCGCGGTTGTGGTCCAGGCGCAGCATCGCGGTGAAATTCTTCGCCGGCAGCGACGGCGCCGACTTCATCGCGATGTAGGCATTGGTATTGGCCGGATTGCCGACCACCAGCACCTTGACGTTGCGCGAAGCGACTTCATTGAGCGCCTTGCCCTGCTCGGTGAAGATCTTGGCGTTCTCCAGCAGCAGGTCCTTGCGTTCCATGCCCGGGCCGCGCGGGCGGGCGCCGACCAGCAGCGCGTAATCGGCGTCCTTGAACGCGACCTTGGGATCGTCGGTACCGACCATGCCGGCGAGCAGCGGGAACGCGCAGTCCTCGAGTTCCATCATCACGCCCTTGAGCGCGGCCTGCGCCTTCTCCAGCGGCAGTTCCAGCATCTGCAGGATCACCGGCTGGTCCTTGCCCAGCATTTCGCCGGAGGCGATGCGGAACAGCAGCGCGTAACCGATCTGGCCGGCGGCACCGGTGACTGCGACACGGACGGGGGCTTTCATTTCGACGACTCCTGGGGTCTTTGTAGGGTGGGTTAGACGCGCAGCGTCGTAACCCACCGTGTTTGCGATGGTGGGTTACGCGGCGTTGCCGCTAACCCACCCTACGAATCGTTCAATTCAACTCGGCGAAGAATTCGCGGAAACGCTCGAGACCCGGCGCGAGTTGCGGCGTCGGGCAGGTGTAGCTGATGCGTAGCGCGCGCGGCTCGCCGAACGCGGAACCCGGCACGCAGGCCACGCCCTTGCTTTCGAGCAACGCGTTGCACAGGTCGATGTCGTTGGCGATCTTCTTGCCGTCGTGCGATTTGCCGAAGTACGCGCTGACGTCCGGGAACACGTAGAACGCGCCCTGCGGCTTCGGGCAGACGATGCCGGGAATGGAATCCATCACCGCCATCACCTGGTCGCGCTTGGCCTGGAATTCCGCGCATTTCGCCGCAGGGATGGCTTGCGGGCCGTCGAGCGCGGCGATCGCCGCGGCGACGACCATTTCCGGCAGGTTGGTGATGTGGTTGGAATTCATCGTGGTGACCGCGGCCGCCACCGATTCCGGCCCGGCCATGAAGCCCACGCGCCAACCCGGCATGCCGTAGGTCTTGCTGAGCGAATCGATGAAGATCACGCGGTCGCGCAGTTCCGGCCGGCTGTGCACGAAGTTGTGGTAGCCGATGCCGTCGAACACCATTCGGTTGTAGATGTCGTCGGTGATCACCCAGGTATCCGGATACTTCGCGATGACATCCGCCAGCGCGTCGATCTCGGCCCTGGTGTAGACCATGCCGGTCGGGTTGTTCGGGTTGTTGAACAGGAACACCTTCGGCTTCTTCGCCAGCGCCGCGTCGAGCTGCGCCGGGGTGAGCTTGTAGTGCTGTTCCGGCGGGCACGGCAGCAGGTCGATCCGCGCGCCGACGATGTCGGCGATGTCGAGGTAGCTGGTCCAGTACGGCACCGCGAAGGCGATGGTGTCGCCTTCGTCGAGCAATGCCTCGGCGAGGTTGTAGATCACGTGCTTGGCACCGATGCCGGTCGCGCAATTCACCCGGCCGTAGCCGGTCAGGCCGACCTGCGCCATGTGCTCGATGAACGCATCCAGCAGCGCGTCGCTGCCGCGGTTGCTGCCGTACTGGCCGCTGTCCTTCGTGAGCGCTTCGCGCACCGCGGCGTAGACGTGCTCGCCGGGCAGGAAATTCGGAACGCCGATGGAGAAGCTGATGATGTCGTGGCCTTCGGCCTTGAGGCGCTTGGCCTTTTCGGCGACCGCCATGATGGCGCTGGGCTTGGCGCGACCGATTCGCGCAGCGAACTGAGGCATCGCAGGACCTCGTACGTGGCCGCATGGCGCGGCAGGCAGTGGGGAAAGCCCCGTAATTTTAGCACCCGGCGCATCGCCGCCGCCGGGTGCCATATGGAGCAAAAACTCAGGCCGCGAGGATCATGCCGACAAGAGCCGGTTCCACTCCGAGACGCGATCGGCCCTGGCCGCCAGCGCGGCGTCGGCGTCGCCCTCGATCCTGACCGACTTGATCGCATCGCCCTGGCGGATCGCATCGACCACGTCCAGGCCTTCGACCACCTTGCCGAACACGGTGTGCTTGCCGTCCAGCCACGGCGTGGCGACGTGGGTGATGAAGAATTGGCTGCCGTTGGTGTTCGGGCCGGCATTCGCCATCGACAGCACGCCGCGCTCGTGGCGCACGCCGTTGTTGGTCTCGTCCTCGAAGCGATAGCCCGGACCGCCGCGGCCGCTGCCTTCCGGGCAACCGCCCTGGACCATGAAATCGGCGATGACGCGGTGGAAGTTCAGGCCGTCGTAGAAGCCGCGCCTGGCAAGGTTCACGAAGTTGGCGACCGTCAGCGGCGCCTTGTCGGGGTACAGCTCGAGCTTGATCGGGCCGCGGTCGGTGTCGAAAGTGGCGAACAGGGACATGGGGTTTCCTGCGGGATGCGAACGGGCGGCGAACGCCGGGGCCGGCTATAATAGCCCGCTTCCTTTCCCCTTCCCTCGTGCCCTGCCGCCTCGTAGGCGGTATCCGGGTGCGATTCGACGAT
Source organism: Lysobacter lycopersici (assembly GCF_007556775.1). Taxonomy (GTDB): domain Bacteria; phylum Pseudomonadota; class Gammaproteobacteria; order Xanthomonadales; family Xanthomonadaceae; genus Pseudoluteimonas; species Pseudoluteimonas lycopersici. The sequence continues at coordinate 20,432 of NZ_CP041742.1, read as the reverse complement.
CCCCGAATCCATGTCCATCGAACGCCTCCGCAACATCGCCATCGTCGCCCACGTCGACCACGGCAAGACCACCCTCGTCGACTGCCTCTTGAAGCAGTCGGGCACCCTCGGCGAACGCACGGTCCTGGCCGAGCGCGCGATGGACAGCAACGACCAGGAGAAGGAACGCGGCATCACCATCCTGTCCAAGAACACCGCCATCACCTGGCAGGGCAACCGCATCAACATCGTCGACACCCCCGGCCACGCCGACTTCGGCGGCGAAGTCGAGCGCGTGCTGTCGATGGTCGATTCGGTGCTGATCCTGGTCGACGCGATGGACGGCCCGATGCCGCAGACGCGCTTCGTGACGCAGAAGGCGTTCGCGATGGGCTTCAAGCCGATCGTGGTGGTGAACAAGGTCGATCGCCCCGGTGCGCGCCCAGACTGGGTGATCGACCAGGTGTTCGACCTGTTCGACAAGCTCGGCGCCACCAACGAGCAACTCGACTTCCCGATCGTCTACGCCTCGGCACTGCACGGTTACGCCAGCCTCGACGACGCCGCGCGTGAAGGCGACATGACCCCGCTGTACGAAGCGATCATGCAGCACGTTCCCGCCCCGCCGGTGGCCACCGACGGTCCGTTCCAGATGCGCATCAGCCAGCTGGATTACAACAATTTCGTCGGCGTCATCGGCATCGGCCGCATCCAGCGCGGCACGCTGAAGAAGAACATGCCGGTGGCGGTGATCGACCGCGAAGGCAAGAAGCGCCAAGGCAAGGTGCTGCAGGTGCTCGGCTTCATGGGCCTGGAGCGCATCGAGCAGGACAGCGCGGAAGCCGGCGACATCGTCGCCATCTCCGGCGTCGCCGACCTGTCGATCTCCGACACCATCTGCGCGCTCGATTTCCCGGAAGCGCTGCCGGCACTGACCGTCGACGAGCCGACCATCAGCATGACCTTCCAGGTGAACAATTCGCCGTTCGCCGGGAACAAGGACCTGAGCGGCGGCAAGTTCCTCACCAGCCGCCAGATCAAGGATCGCCTCGAGCGCGAGACCGTGCACAACGTCGCGCTCAAGGTCGAGCAGCTCGAAGACGCCGACAAGTTCCTGGTCTCCGGCCGCGGCGAACTGCACCTGTCGGTGCTGATCGAGAACATGCGTCGCGAAGGCTATGAACTGGCCGTGTCGCGCCCGGAAGTGATCATCAAGGAAATCGACGGCCAGCTGATGGAGCCGATCGAACAGCTCGTGGTCGATATCGAGGAAGTCCACCAGGGCGGCGTGATGGAAAAGCTGGGTACGCGCAAGGGCCAGCTGAAGAACATGGAATCCGACGGCAAGGGCCGCGTGCGCCTCGATTACATGATCCCGGCGCGTGGCCTGATCGGTTTCCAGAACGAATTCCGCACCCTGACCCAGGGCTCGGGCCTGCTGTTCCACGTGTTCGACCATTACGGCCCGAAGGAAACCGGCCCGATCGCCAAGCGCCTCAACGGCGTGATGATCGCCAACGCCCCGGGCGCGACGCCGGCGTATTCGCTCGGCCCGCTGCAGGAGCGCGGCAAGCTGTTCGCCGCCGAAGGCGACCAGGTGTACGAAGGCCAACTGGTCGGCATCCATTCGAAGGACAACGACCTCACGGTCAACGCGATCAAGACCAAGCCGCTGACCAACATGCGCGCTTCCGGCAAGGACGATGCGATCCAGCTGACGCCGGCGATCAAGTACACGCTGGAACAGGCGCTGGACTTCATCGACGACGACGAACTGGTCGAGATCACGCCCAAGGAAATCCGCCTGCGCAAGAAGTTCCTCACGGAAAGCGATCGCAAGCGCGCCAGCCGCGCGGCCTGAGGTCGACGCGCCTTCGGCAACCGATGGATCGCGCCTTTCCGGCTCATCATGCCGTGCGATCCATGGTCGACGCGGCGCGGTTGCGGCTCCAACCGCACCGCAAGGCATCCGAAGCGGCTTGCCGGCTGGTCGCTACGGATGCTCCACCCGCACGATGTGTTCCGGCGTCCACCGATACCGCCATGTGTGCTTCCCCGGCGGCGGGCACGGATAGCCCCGTGACTTTTCGTCACGGGGCAGGCAAATGGGTGAACCCGTTTTGCTCAGGAACGTCACGATGAGCGTCGTGCCATCGATCCGGATACGCTCGACCTCGCCGGGAATATGCACGCCCGCATCATCGGCATAACCGCTGGCGCGGATCTTGTCGTAGGTTTCGACATCGTAGCTGTGGCTCTCCGGATACGGTGCCACGCCCCGCAAATCATCGGGCTTGAGCCAGGTCATCACGATCAAGGCATTGGTCGCGTCCCCCGGACCGAATCCAGTATTGGTGGAGGTCAACAGATAGACGATTTCCTGCGCGCCATCGCCGTCCAGATCGACCGTCTGGACATGCCGGGCGCGATAGTCGTACTCGACCTCGCCGTCTCCCGGATCGTTTGCCCTCAACGACGCCTCGGCCGCGCGTTGGGCAGCTTGCTGCGTAATCGGGCGTTTTTGCGCGGCTGAAGGGATTTCCGTCCGCGTCAGGAACCCCGGCGTCCACCGGTAGTGCCATGTATATCGCCCGGGCGCCGGGCAGCGCTTGAACGGCTTTGCGTAATACCTCGTCGGGATCGAGTGCCGGCAGCGCGGTGAATCCCCGGTATTCACGAAGGTCACGCTCAACTCGTTGCCCTGGATCGCAAGCGCCTTGATCTCGCCTGGAATGTGAGCGCCTGCATCATTGGCATAGCCATGCACAACGACCGCAGGCCCGTGCGTCTCCAGCGCGCTCGGCATCCCCACATACGGCATGGGCGACGGTCGCTCGCGAGGCACCTTCGACGTCATGACCATGATTTCATTGGGGCAGTCGTAATCCGTATCCGGGCATGTCGCCGAGTACCGATATACGACCTCGTTCACGCCATCGCCGTCGAGATCGACGTTCCCGGCATCACGAATATCGAAGTTGGGATCGATATTGCTGCCCGGGATCAGGCGCAACGACGCCATGGCGGCGTCCTTGGCTTGCTCCGCGGTGAGCCGAACTCCGCTGGCGAATGCATGCGAAGTACCTGCGGCAATCGCCAGGATTGCAATTACGCACTTGACGACCATGGGCGCATCTCCTTCGATCCCGCAGGCGCCGCCTCGTTGGCTTTGTTCACGATAGCGCAAGCGCCGCCAACCCGCCGACGATCCCACCACCACGCCAAGCTCGCCACTCCGCCCGAGGTCGACACTGCCCGCCGCGGCGGGTAGCCTCGCCGGATGCCAAACCAGCCCAGCCAAGTGCAGGACGAGACGCATCCGCACTACAACCCGGATCCGCATGCGCATCCGGGCCTGCACGTCATCGCGATCTTCGAGGCCGGCAAGGGCCTGCTCGCGTGGCTGGCCGCGAGCGGTCTGGCGCTGATCGGCCCCGCTCCTCTGCAACACTGGGTGCACCTGCTGATCGCGCGCTTCCAGCTCGATCCCGAACACGGCGCGATGGCATGGCTGGCGAATGCCATCGGCCCCGGCACCGTGCATTTCGCCGCGGCGATCGTCGCGGTCTACGGCGCGCTGCACCTCCTCGAGGGCTGGGGCCTGTGGCGGGCGAAGGCCTGGGCCTCGTGGCTGGGCTGCGTCACCGCGGCGCTCTACCTCCCCTTCGACATCTACGCGTTCGCGCGCCACCGCCACTGGATGGAGGCGGTGGTGGTGGTGGTGAACCTGATCGTGGTCTGGGTGCTGGCCCGCGACCTGTTCAAGCGCAAGCACTGAACGCGCTCAGGCGCGGGCGACGATCCCGCGCTTGCGCACCACCAGCATCGCCAGTTCCAGCGCCTGTTCGTAGTTGAGCCGCGGATCCACGGTCGAACGGTAGGCGCGCTCCAGGTCGGCGTCGGTCAGGTCGCGCGCACCGCCGGTGCACTCGGTGACGTCCTCGCCCGTGAGTTCGAGGTGCACGCCGCCCAGGCGCGTGCCTGCCGCCGCATGCAGCTCGAATGCGGTTTCCAGTTCGGCGCGGATGTTGCCGAAGCGGCGCGTCTTGTAGCCGTTCGCGCTGGTCTCGGTGTTGCCGTGCATCGGGTCGCAGACCCAGAGCGCGCGCCGGCCGTCGCGTTTCACCGCATCCAGCAGCGCGGGCAGCCTGGCCGCGATGTTCCCCGCGCCCATGCGGTGGATCAGGGTCAGCCTGCCGGGCTCGTCGTCCGGATTGAGCGCGTCGACCAGGCGCAGCAACTGCTCCGGCGTGGTCGAGGGCCCGACCTTGAGCGCGATCGGGTTGCGGATGCCGCGGAAATATTCGACGTGCGCGCCATCGAGCGCGGCGGTGCGCATGCCGATCCACGGGAAGTGCGTGGACAAATTGAACCAGCCCCATTGCCGCGGGACCTGCCGCGTCTGCGCTTCTTCGTAGGGTAGCAGCAGGGCTTCGTGCGAAGTGTAGAAATCGACCCGGTTGAGGTTGTGCACCTCGTTGCCGGAGATCGTTTCCATGAAACGCACCGCGTCGCCGATGCCGGCGACGATGCGGTGGTATTCGTCGGCGAGCGGCGAGTGCTGGACCCAGCCGAGGTCCCAATACTCCGGATGGTGCAGGTCGGCGAAACCGCCGTCGATCAGCGAACGCACGAAGTTCATCGTCATCGCCGAACGCGCGTGCGCCTTCACCATCAGGCGCGGGTCCGGCGTGCGCGCCAGGGTCGTGAATTCGGGGCCATTGACGATGTCGCCGCGATAGCAGGGCAAGGTCGCGCCGTCGCGGGTTTCGACGTCCGCCGAACGCGGCTTGGCGTACTGCCCGGCGAAACGCCCGACGCGCACCACCGGCAGGCGCAGCCCGTGGACGAGCACGAGGCTCATCTGCAGCAACACCTTCAAGCGGTTGCTGATCACGTCCGGCGTGCATTCGACGAAACGCTCGGCGCAGTCGCCGCCCTGCAACAGGAAACGCCGTCCTTCCTGCGCCTCCGCGACCTGCCGCTTCAACGACAGGATTTCCCACGAGGTCACCAGTGGCGGCAACGCGCGCAATTCGTCCTGCACCCCGGCCAGCGCTGAAGCGTCCGGGTATTGCGGCTGTTGCAGCGCGGGCCGCGCGCGCCAACTATCCGGCGTCCAGCCTTCGGGCAGGTTGACCGAGCGCAGGTGGTGTTCGGGAAGGCTCATCGTCGGCTCATGCTGCACTGCAACGCATCACCCATCATCCGCGCCCGCGGCACCAGCCGCAAGCCTCGCCACGGAACCGATTCAGCGACGGCGGAAACCGGCCAGCAACGCCCATGCCGCGAGCGCCAGGAACCACAACAGGCACCACATCGGCATGCTCAAGCCGAGGAACTGCCAATTGATGTTGCTGCAATCGCCATCGGCCATCAGCACCTTGCGCGCGACGCCGAGCCAGGATTGCCGTTCGAGCATGAAGTTCAGGCCAGGGCCGCAGCTCGGCATTTCCGGCGGATACAACTGCACCCAGGAATGGCGGCCTGCATAGCCGATGCCAACGACGGCGGGCACCAGCGCCAACAGCGACCACGCCTTGCGTGCGCCCTGCGAACGCGGTGCGGCGAGCCCGCCGACGAGGAACACGAGCCCCAGCGCGGCGAAGGCGATGCGCTGGAAGATGCAGAACGGGCACGGCTGTATGCGCAGGTGGAACTGTACGTAGAACGCGTAGCCGAGCAACGCTGCGCAGCAGGCGAAGCCGAGGAGGAACTGCTTGCGGAAGCTCCAACGGAATGGGTTCACGTGCGCGCTCGCTTGCGGAAGTTGCCGCGATTATCGCGCCCTGCCCCGCAAACGAAAAACCCCGGCTCATGGCCGGGGCTTCGTTGATCCGGATCGGACCGAAGATCAGTCGGCGTCGACGGCCGAAACGTCGGGGCGGTCGACCAGTTCGACGTAGGCCATCGGCGCGTTGTCGCCGGCGCGGAAGCCGCACTTGAGGATGCGCAGGTAGCCGCCCGGGCGGGTGGCGTAGCGCGGGCCGAGTTCGACGAAGAGCTTGCCCACGGCCTGCTTGTCGCGCAGGCGCGAGAACGCGAGGCGGCGGTTGGCGACGCCGTCGACCTTGCCGAGGGTGATCAGCGGCTCGGCGACGCGGCGCAGTTCCTTGGCCTTCGGCAGCGTGGTGCGGATGAGTTCGTGCTTGATCAGCGAGGCGGCCATGTTCGAGAACATCGCATCGCGATGCGAACTGGTGCGGCTGAACTTGCGTCCGGATTTCTGGTGGCGCATGGCGTTGGTTCCTGTTGAATGCTGGAGCTGTTGGACTTCGCTGTCGCCATCGTGGCGTTGGAGCTTCGGGCTACGCTGGCCCTGGCCGATCCTCCGTGACCGGCGCGCCGCGAACTGGGTTCGTCGGCTTTCGTTCGTCATTCCCGCGAAAGCGGGAATCCAGTGTCTTTCTTTTTCAATTCGCTGCTGCCATCCATGGCGGTGTTTCGAGGGCTTCGGAACGCCCTGCCCGTCCATCCATGGCCGGGCGCCGAGTCAACGCAGGCGATGCCGATAGGGCATCGCCTGAGCGCGTTGCCTCAGCCCATCATCCCGTGCGAGGCGATGCCGGCCGGCGGCCAGTTCTCGAGCTTCATGCCCAGCGAAAGGCCGCGCGAAGCGAGCACTTCCTTGATCTCGGTGAGCGACTTCTTGCCGAGGTTCGGCGTCTTCAGCAGCTCGACTTCGGTCTTCTGGATCAGGTCGCCGATGTAGTAGATGCTCTCGGCCTTGAGGCAGTTGGCCGAACGCACGGTCAGCTCGAGGTCGTCGATCGGGCGCAGCAGCATCGGGTCGACGCCCGAAGCCGCCGGCTTCGCCGCACCGCGCTCGCGGTGGGTGAAGTCGCCGAACACGCTGAGCTGCTCGCTGAGGATGTCGGCGGCGGTGCGCACGGCTTCCTCGGCGTCGATGGTGCCGTTGGTCTCGATGTCGAGGACCAGCTTGTCCAGGTCGGTGCGCTGTTCGACGCGTGCGGCCTCGACTTCGTAGGCCACGCGGCGCACCGGCGAGAACGAGGCATCGAGCATCAGGCGGCCGATCGCGCGGGTTTCCTCGTCGGGGCGGCGGCGGGCGGCGGCCGGCTGGTAGCCGAAGCCGCGCTCGATCTTGAGCCGCATGTCGAGGGTCGCGTCCTTGGTCAGGTGCGCGATCACGTGGTCGGGGTTCAGGATCTCGACGTTGTGGTCGGTCTTGATGTCGCCGGCGGTGACGACGCCCGGGCCCTGCTTGGTCAGGCTCAGGGTGGAGCTGTCGCCGGTGCCCATGCGGATGGCGACGTCCTTGAGGTTCAGCAGCACTTCCAGCACGTCTTCCTGCAGACCCTCGATGGTGCTGTATTCGTGCAGCACGCCGTCGATGTCGACCTCGGTGATGGCGTAGCCGGGGATCGACGACAGCAGCACGCGGCGCAACGCATTGCCGAGGGTGTGGCCGTAGCCGCGCTCCAGCGGTTCGATCACGACCTTGGCGCGGTTGTCGGCCAGGCGCTCGATCTGGGGGGCCTTGGGACGCAGGACCTGGTTGGCGGTAACCGTCATTCGTGGGGTCTCCTGATGCACCCGGTTCATGACGCCGGGCGCGTGACGCAAAGAAAATTACTTCGAGTACAGCTCGACGATCAGCGCTTCGTTGATGTCGCTGGGCAGGTCGGCGCGGTCCGGCACGGCCTTGAACACGCCGGCGAACTTGTTCGAATCGACTTCGACCCAGGACGGCGGCAGGTCCATCTGCTTGGCGACGGCCAGCGATTCCTGCACGCGGAGCTGCTTCTGCGCCTTTTCCGACAGGGCGATCGCGTCGCCGGCCTTGACCGCGTACGACGGCAGGTTGACCGGCTTGCCGTTCACGGTGACGCCGCGGTGCGACACCAGCTGGCGCGCGGCCGGACGGGTGACCGCGAAACCCATGCGGTAGACGACGTTGTCGAGGCGGGTCTCCAGCATCTGCAGGAGGTTCTCGCCGGTGTTGCCCTTCCGGTTCGACGCCTTCTTGTAGTAGTTGCGGAACTGGCGCTCGAGCAGGCCATAGATGCGCTTCACCTTCTGCTTCTCGCGCAGCTGGGTGGCGTAGTCGGACAGCTTGCCCTTGCGCGCGGTCGCGCCGTGCTGGCCGGGCTTCTGCTCCAGCTTGCACTTGGAGTCCAGCGCGCGGGCCGGCGACTTGAGGGAAAGATCGGCGCCTTCGCGGCGCGCGAGCTTGCAGGTGGGACCGAGATAACGAGCCATGTTCTATTGCTCCCCGGCGTCAGACGCGACGCTTCTTCGGCGGACGGCACCCGTTGTGCGGGATCGGCGTCACGTCGATGATGTTGGTGATCTTGTAGCCGGCGTTGTTGAGCGAACGCACGGCCGATTCGCGGCCCGGACCCGGGCCCTTGATGCGCACTTCCAGCGACTTCACGCCGTAGTCGAGCGCGGCCTTGCCGGCCTTCTCGGCGGCGACCTGCGCGGCGAACGGGGTCGACTTGCGCGAACCGCGGAAGCCCGCGCCGCCCGAAGTCGCCCACGACAGCGCGTTGCCCTGGCGGTCCGTGATCGTGATGATGGTGTTGTTGAAGGACGCGTGGACGTGCGCGATGCCGTCCGTGATGACGCGCTTGATCTTCTTCTTGGTCTTGTTGGCGGCTGCCGGCTTGGCCATGGTCTGGGTTCCTTACTTCTTGATGGCCTTGCGCGGGCCCTTGCGGGTCCGGGCATTGGTCCGGGTGCGCTGGCCGCGCAACGGCAGGCCGCGGCGATGGCGCAGGCCGCGATAGCAGGCCAGGTCCATCAGGCGCTTGATCGCCACGCCGACTTCGCGACGCAGATCGCCTTCGACCACGTACTTGCCGACCTCGGCGCGCAGCGCCTCGACTTGCGGCTCCGACAGGTCGCGGATCTTGGTGGTCGACGGCACGCCCGCCGCTTCGCAGACCTTCTGCGAACGGGTGCGGCCGATGCCGTAAATGCTCTGCAGGCCGACCCAGACGTGCTTCTGGGCAGGCAGGTTGACGCCCGCAATACGCGCCATAAGGCGATCTCCGATACGAAATGGCACCGGATTTGGCAATCCGGCGCGGTGAACATGAAATTATAGCCAGATTCCGGTGGTTCAGGAAGCCCCTGCCCCGGAGGGCATGGACCCGGCATGGGGAGTGTGCCCATGCTCCGGCGACGGCTTCGAACTGGCAGTACCGGACTGTTCCCCGGCCTGCCCGCGCGCTACTCCGGCGCGCGGATCGGTTCGTTGCCACCCACGCCCGGAATCGCTGCGGGGGTCGCCCATCTTGCCGGTCGGGGCTTGAAGCCCGATCCGGCGATTGTTCGTCAACGGCCTCGCGAGCCGCCTTTCAGATTCGCCTTCTTCAGCAGGCTCTCGTACTGGTGCGACATCAGGTGGGCTTGGATCTGGGCGATGAAGTCCATCACCACGACCACCACGATCAGCAGCGACGTGCCACCGAAATAGAACGAGGTACCGAGCTTGGTGCGCATGATCTCCGGCAACAGGCAGACCATGACCAGGTAGATCGCGCCTGCGGCGGTCAGCCGGGTCAGCACGCCGTCGATGTAGTCGGCGGTGGCCTTGCCCGGGCGGATGCCGGGGATCAGCGCACCCGACTTCTTCAGGTTGTCGGCGGTCTCCTGCGAGTTGAACACCAGCGCGGTATAGAAAAACGCGAAGCCGATGATCAGCGCCGCGTACAGGATCATGTGCAGCGGCTCGCCCGGCGACAACGCCTGGCTGACTTTCTGCAGCGTGGTCTGCAGGGTCGAGCCCGAAGCGCCCTGCCCGAACCACTGCGAGGCGGTCGCGGGGAACATCACGATCGACGACGCGAAGATCGGCGGAATCACGCCCGACATGTTGAGCTTGAGCGGCAGGAACGACGACTGGTTCATGTACGCGCTGCGGCCGCCCTGGCGGCGCGCGTAGTTCACGGTGATGCGGCGCTGGCCGCTTTCCATGAACACCACGAAGAGGGTGAACACCAACACGATCACGAGGATGGCAATCACCGCCAGCGGACTCATGTCGCCGTTGCGCGCCTGCTCCAGCGTGTTCAGCGTCGCGCCGGGAAGTCCGGCGACGATGCCCGCGAAGATGATCATGGACACGCCATTGCCGATGCCGCGCTCGGTGATCTGCTCGCCCAGCCACATCAGGAACATGGTGCCGGCAGTCAGCGCGACGACCGCGGTCAGGACGAAGCCCATGCCCGGCGCATAGACGACGGGTATGCCGTTCTGCGCGCCCTGATGCTGCAGTGCCGTGGCGATGCCGGCGGCCTGGAACACCGCCAGCGGGATCGCGCCGATGCGCGACCACTGGGTGATCTTGCGGCGACCGGATTCGCCTTCCTTCTGGATCGCCTTCAGGCTGGGCAGGATCTGCACCAACAGCTGGATGATGATCGAGGCGGAGATATAGGGAACGACATTGAGCGCGAACAGGCTGAAATGCCGAAGCGCACCGCCGGAGAACATGTTGAACATGTCCACGATGGTGCCCTTCTGCGCATCCATCAGGTGCAACATCGCTTCCGGGTTGACGCCCGGCACCGGGATGTAGCAGCCGATGCGGTACACGACCATGGCGCCGGCCAGGAACAACAGCCGCTGGCGGAGTTCGGTGAACTTGCCGACTCCGCCGAGGGAACCCATTGCCTGAGCGCTTCGCGCCATGCGTCGCTTACTCCCCGACCTGGCCGCCGGCGGCTTCGATCGCGGCGCGTGCGCCGGCCGTGGCCAGCACGCCCTTCAGCACGAACTTCTTGCTGATCTCGCCCTTCTTCACCACCTTGGCCTGCTTCGCGGTGCTCGGCACCAGCTTGGCGGCGCGCAGCGCAGCGAAGTCGATCGTGCCGGCGTCCAGCTTGTCCAGCTGGTACAGCAGCACTTCGGCGGTGTCGCTCTTCTTGTGCGAAGCGAAACCGATCTTGGGCAGGCGACGCTGCATGGGCATCTGGCCGCCTTCGAAGCCGGCCTTGATCTTGCCCTTGCCCGAACGCGCGAACGAACCCTTGTGTCCGCGGCCGGCAGTCTTGCCGAGGCCGGAACCGATGCCGCGTCCGACGCGCTTGCGATCTTCGCGGGCGCCGTCGGCAGGCTTGAGCGTATTGAGCTTCATGATGCTTATTCCTCGACCTGGACCAGGTAGTGGACCTTGTTGATCAGGCCACGGACCTGCGGGCTGTCCTTGAGTTCGCGCACGTCGTTGAGCTTGTTGAGGCCCAGCGCGCGCACCGAAAGGCGGTGCTTGGCCTGCGAACCACGCAGGCCCTTGACCAAACGGACCTTGACGGTTCCGCCGTTGTTCCCGGACTTAGGCGACATGCAGCACCTCCTCGACCTTCTTGCCGCGCTTGGCCGCGATCTTGGCCGGCGAGTGCATGGACTCGAGGCCCTTGACCGTGGCGCGCACGAGGTTGATCGGGTTGCGCGAACCGACCGCCTTGGCCAGCACGTTCTTCACGCCCACCGCTTCGAGCACGGCGCGCATCGCGCCGCCGGCGATCACGCCGGTACCTTCGGACGCGGGCTGCATGAACACGCGGGCCGCGCCGTGGCCGGCCTTCACCTGGTGGAACAGGGTGCCGTTGTTCAGGTCGACGCTGACCATGTTCTTGCGCGCGTATTCCATCGACTTCTGGATCGCGACCGGCACTTCGCGCGCCTTGCCGTAGCCGAAGCCGACCTTGCCATTGCCGTCGCCGACCACGGTCAGCGCGGTGAAGGTGAACTGGCGGCCGCCCTTGACGGTCTTGCTGACGCGGTTGACCGCGACCAGCTTCTCGACCATGCCATCGTCGATCTCTTCGCGGTCGCGATTACGGTCGCGGCCGCGGGATTCGCGTTGTTCTGCCATTGCGTTGTCTCGTCTGTGAAAGGGAATTGCGGCTTCGCCGCTTATGGTTGTGGAGTGGTTCGGGTGTTCCGCAATGGCCGCAACCGGCCACGGCGTCCGATGCACCTCGCATCGGCGAGCAACAACGTGCCGAATGCATGGGGCCGAAGCTCCATGCGTTCAAGCATCAGAACTGCAGGCCGCCTTCGCGCGCGGCTTCGGCCAGCGCCTTGATGCGGCCGTGGAAGCGGTAACCCGAACGGTCGAACGCGACCTTCTCGATGCCGGCGGCGCGCGCCTTCTCGGCGATCGCCTTGCCGACCTTGGCCGCGGCATCGCTGTTGCGGCCGTTCTTCAGGCCGTCGCGCACGTCGGCCTGGGTGGTGTTGGCCGCGGCCAGCACCTTGGAGCCGTCGGCACTGAACAGCTGCGCGTACACGTGCTGGCCGGTGCGCAGCACCGACAGGCGCGGCACGCCGAGTTCGCGGATATGCGCGCGGGTGGACTTGGCGCGGCGCAGGCGGGCGATTTTCTTGTCCATGGTTCTGTTCTCCGGAAGCTGAAAGCGAGCGATTACGCCTTCTTGGCTTCCTTGCGGATGATGGTCTCGTCGGAATACTTCACGCCCTTGCCCTTGTACGGTTCCGGCGGGCGGAAACCGCGGATCTTGGCCGCGACTTCGCCGACGCGTTGCTTGTCGGCGCCGCTGACCACGATCTCGGTCTGGGTCGGGGTGGCGATGGTGATGCCTTCCGGCGCCGTGAACAGCACCGGATGCGAGAACCCGAGCGACAGGTTCAGGTCCTTGCCCTGCATGGCGGCGCGGTAACCGACGCCGACCAACTCGAGCTTGCGCTCGAAGCCTTCGGACACGCCCTTCACCATGTTGGCGAGGATCGCACGCAGGGTACCGGCGAGCGGAACGAGGTTGTCGTCGTTGGCCGACAACTGGGCGTTGCCGTCCTCGAGCTTGACTTCGATGCCGTTCGGCTTGGCGATCGACAAGGTACCCTTCGGGCCCTTGACGCTGACGCTGTCGGACTGGATGTTGAACTCGACGCCCTTGGGCAGGGCGATCGGCTTCTTGGCGACGCGGGACATGTGCGCTACTCCCTTAGGCCACGAAGCACAGGACTTCGCCGCCCACGCCTTCCTGGCGAGCGCGAGCGTCGGTCATGATGCCCTTGGAGGTGGAAATGATGGCGACGCCGAGGCCGCCGAGCACCTTCGGCAAGGCATCCTTGCCGCGGTACTGGCGCAGGCCCGAGCGCGACACGCGCTGCAGCTTCTCGATCACCGGCTTGCCTTCGAAGTACTTCAGCACGATCTTGAGCTCGGCCTTGGCGCCGTTCTCGGTCACGCGCAGCTCGCCGATGTAGCCCTCGTCCTTGAGGACGTTGGCGATCGCGACCTTGGTCTTGGACGACGGCATCTTCACCGTCTGCTTGCCGACCGCCGCCGCATTCCTGATGCGGACCAGCATGTCGGCGATGGGATCAGTCATGCTCATTGAAAGTTACCTTTGAGTGCACCGATATCCGCTTTCGCGAAAATCTTGGGTTGGAAGAACTTGTTACCAGCTCGCCTTGCGCAGGCCGGGGACGTCGCCGTTCATCGTCGCCTTGCGCAGCGCGTTGCGGCCCAGGCCGAACTTGGCGTACACGCCGCGCGGGCGGCCGGTCAGGGCGCAACGGCTGGTCTGGCGGCTCGGCGAGGAATCGCGCGGGAGTTTCTGCAGCTTGGTCGCCGCGGCCATCTTGTCCTCGTAGGAGGCGTCGTGGCTGGCGATGACCTTCTTCAGCGCCTCGCGCTTGGCGGCGTGCTGCTTCGCGAGCTTCGCGCGCTTGGTCTCGCGGTTGATCATGGAAGTCTTGGCCATGGTCTGTCTCGATCCTCGATGATCAGTTGCGGAACGGGAAGCGGAACGCTTCCAGCAAGGCCTTCGCCTCGGCGTCGGTCTTGGCGGTGGTGGTGATGGCGATGTCCATGCCGCGGATCGCGTCGACCTGGTCGAAGTCGATTTCCGGGAAGATGATCTGTTCCTTCACGCCCATGTTGTAGTTGCCGCGGCCGTCGAACGAACGGCCGGACACGCCGCGGAAGTCGCGCACGCGCGGCAGCGAGATGTTGACCAGGCGGTCGAGGAACTCGTACATCTTGGCGCGGCGCAGGGTCACCTTGGCGCCGATCGGCCAACCGTCGCGGATCTTGAACGAGGCCACCGAGACGCGGGTCTTGGTCACCAGCGGCTTCTGGCCCGCGATCTTGGCCATGTCGGCCACCGCGTTCTCCAGCACCTTCTTGTTCGCAGCGGCCTCGCCCACGCCCATGTTGAGCGTGATCTTGGTCAGCTTCGGCACTTCCATCGGATTGGTGTAGCCGAACTGCTTCATCAGCTTCGGCACCACTTCTTCCTTGTAGAACTTCTCGAGTCGGGTCGTCATGTCAGATCGCCTCGCCGCTGGAGCGGAAGACGCGCAGGCGCTCTCCATTCTCCAGGACCTTGGTCTTGACGCGCTCGCCCTTGCCGGAGGCAGGGTTGAACGGCATCACGTTGGAAATGTGGATCGACGCCTCGCGCTCGACCACGCCGCCGGGCTGGCCGGCCTGCGGGTTGGGCTTGGTGTGGCGCTTGACCATGTTCAAATTGGAGACGTACACGCGATCGCCTTCGACGCGCAGCACTTCGCCGGTCTGGCCCTTGAGCACCTTGCCAGCTTTCTTGTTGCCACCGGCGATGATGATGACGGTGTCGCCCTTCTTGATGCGGTTGTTTGCCATGTCAGTGTCCTCCGCTCACAGCACTTCGGGCGCGAGCGAGACGATCTTCATGAACTTCTCGGAGCGCAGTTCGCGCGTCACCGGCCCGAAGATGCGGGTGCCGATCGGTTCCTGCTTGTTGTTCAGCAGCACGGCCGCGTTGGCGTCGAAGCGGATCAGCGAACCGTCCGGGCGACGGACGCCCTTGCGGGTGCGGACCACGACGGCGTCGTAGACATCGCCCTTCTTCACCTTGCCGCGCGGGATGGCATCCTTCACCGACACCTTGATGATGTCGCCGATGTTGGCGTAGCGGCGCTTGGAGCCGCCGAGCACCTTGATGCACATCACTTCCTTGGCGCCGGAGTTGTCGGCCACGTCGAGGTGGCTTTGCATCTGGATCATGGTTCAGCCTCCCCTTATTCGGCCGCGTGGGCGACGATCTCGACCACGCGCCAGTTCTTGGTCTTGGACAGCGGCGCGCATTCGGCGACGCGGACCATGTCGCCCATCTGGCAGGCGTTGTCGGCGTCGTGCGCATGCAGCTTGGTCGAACGGCGGATGTACTTGCCGTACAGCGCGTGCTGCACCTGGCGTTCCACCAGCACGGTGACCGTCTTGTCCATCTTGTTGCTGACGACGCGGCCTTCGACCGTGCGCAGCTTCTTGGTGTTTTCGCTCATCGTCGGCAGTCCTTACTTCTGCTGGCCGAGCACGGTGTTGACGCGCGCGATCTCGCGGCGCACCCGGCGGGCCTCGTGGGTCTTGGCCAGCTGGCCGGTCGCCTTCTGCATGCGCAGGGCGAACTGCTCCTTGCGCAGGTCCTGCAGGTGCGACTGGAGCTCGTCCGCCGACTTCTGACGCAGTTGCTTGATGTCCATCAGCGCACCGTCCGGGTCACGAATTGGGTGGTGACCGAGAGCTTGGCGGCGGCCAGGCGGAACGCCTCGCGCGCGGTCGCCTCGTCGACGCCCTCGATCTCGTAGATCATGCGACCGGGCTGGATCTGGGCGACCCAGTACTCCACGTTGCCCTTGCCCGAGCCCATGCGGACTTCGATCGGCTTCTGGGTGATCGGCTTGTCGGGGAACACGCGGATCCACATCTTGCCGCCGCGCTTGACGTAGCGGCTGATCGAACGGCGGGCCGCCTCGATCTGGCGCGCGGTCAGCTGGCCGGTCGCGGTGGCGCGCAGGCCGTACTCGCCGAAGCTGACGGCATTGCCGTTCCAGCTCAGGCCCTCGTTGCGGCCCTTCATCATCTTGCGGTATTTGGTTCGCTTGGGTTGCAGCATGACTTACTCCCTCGCCTCGCGCTCGCGGCGCGGACCGCGCGGACGATCCGCCCTGTCGCCGCGATCACCACGATCGCCGCGCGGACTGTCGTCCTGCTTTTCCTGGCCGACCTGGCTGAAATCGAAGATTTCGCCCTTGTAGACCCAGACCTTGATGCCGATCACGCCGTAGGTGGTGTGCGCCTCGGCGAAACCGTAGTCGACGTCCGCGCGCAGGGTGTGCAGCGGCACGCGGCCTTCGCGGTACCACTCCGAACGCGCGATCTCGGCGCCATTGAGGCGGCCGGCGACGTTGACCTTGATGCCCAGCGCGCCCAGTCGCATCGCGTTGCCAACAGCACGCTTCATCGCGCGGCGGAACATGATGCGGCGCTCGAGCTGCTGCGCGATCGACTCGGCGACCAGCTGCGCGTCGAGTTCGGGCTTGCGCACTTCGGTGACGTTGATGTGCGCCGGGACGCCCATCAGGTCGCTCACTTCCTTGCGCAGCTTCTCGATATCCTCGCCGCGCTTGCCGATCACCACGCCCGGGCGGGCGGTATGGATCGTGACGCGCGCGTTGTTCGCCGGACGCTCGATGCTGATCTTGCTGATGCCGGCCTGGGCCAGCTTCTTGCGCAGCATCTCGCGGACCTTGAGGTCGGCGGCGAGGAACTCGGCGAAGTGCTTCTTGCCGGCGTACCACTTCGAGTTCCAGTCCTTGGCGATGCCCAGGCGGATGCCGATCGGATTGACTTTATGACCCATGGTTACTTGCCCTCGCCCACGACCACGGTGATGTGGCTGGTGCGCTTGAGAATGCGGGTACCGCGGCCCTTGGCGCGCGCCATGAAACGCTTCAGCGACGGGCCTTCGTCGACCATGATGGTCTTGACGCGCAACTCGTCGACATCGGCGCCCTGGTTGTTCTCGGCGTTCGCGATCGCCGACTCGACCACCTTCTTGATCAGGTGCGCGGCCTTCTTGTCCGAGAACTTCAGCAGGTTGACGGCGCGTTCGGCCGACAAGCCGCGCACCTGGTCCGCGACCAGGCGGGCTTTCTGCGGGGAGATGCGCGCGGTGCGCAGGATTGCCTTCGCTTCCATCGTCATCTCCTTACTTCTTGCCTTCGGCCTTCTTGTCGCCACCGTGGCCCTTGAAGGTCCTCGTCATGGCGAATTCGCCGAGCTTGTGCCCGACCATGTTCTCGTTGACCAGCACCGGCACGTGGTTCTTGCCGTTGTGCACGGCGATGGTGAAACCCACCATCTCCGGCATGATCATCGAGCGGCGCGACCAGGTCTTGATCGGCTTCTTGCTGCCGCCCGCGGCCTCCACCTTCTTGATGAGGTGGTGGTCGACGAACGGACCTTTCTTGAGCGAACGTGCCATCTCTGATTAGCTCCGGCGATCGCGCACGATGAACTGCTGCGTGCGCTTGTTCTTGCGGGTCTTGTAACCCTTGGTCGGCACGCCCCACGGGGTGACCGGGTGCGGATTGCCCTGGCCGGCCTTGGCCTCGCCACCGCCGTGCGGGTGATCGACCGGGTTCATGGCCGCGCCGCGGACGGTCGGCTTGATGCCGCGCCAGCGCTTGGCGCCGGCCTTGCCGAGCTTCTCGAGGTTGTGTTCGACGTTGCCGACTTCGCCGACGGTCGCGCGGCATTCGGCCGGGACGCGACGCATCTCGCCAGAACGCAGGCGCAGCGTGGCGTACACGCCTTCGCGGGCGATCAGCTGCACGCCGGCGCCGGCGGCGCGGGCGATCTGCGCGCCCTTGCCCGGCTTCATCTCGATGCAGTGCACGGTGGAACCGACCGGGATGTTGCGCAGCGGCAGGGTGTTGCCGGCCTTGATCGGCGCGTTGCTGCCCGCGATCACCTGGTCGCCGGCCTTCAGGCCCTTCGGCGCGATGATGTAGCGGCGCTCGCCGTCGACGTAGCACAGCAACGCGATGTGCGCGGTGCGGTTCGGGTCGTACTCGATGCGCTCCACGCGCGCCGGGATGTTCTCCTTGTCGCGCTTGAAGTCGATCAGGCGGTAATGCTGCTTGTGCCCCCCGCCGATGTGGCGGGTGGTGATGCGGCCGTGGTTGTTGCGGCCGCCGGTCTTGCCCTGCTTCTCGACCAGGGCCGCGTGCGGCGCACCCTTGTGCAGGTCGGGCGTGACCACGCGGACCGCGCTGCGGCGGCCGGGGGAAGTGGGCTTGAACTTCATCAATGGCATCGGACTGTCCTCAGGCCTTGGCCGACGTGACGTCGATCGACTGGCCATCGGCCAGGGTCACGTACGCCTTGCGCCAGTCGCCGCGGCGACCGGCACGGTTGCGGAACGCGCGGCTCTTGCCCTTCACGTTCACCACGTTCACCGACTTCACGCTGACGTCGAACAACTGCTCGACCGCAGCCTTGATGTCGGCCTTGCTGGCTTCGCGCGAAACCTCGAAAGCGTACTGGTTGGAGAGTTCCTGCAGGCGCGCGGTCTTTTCCGACACGCGCGGCGCGCGCAGCACTTCGAACACGTTCACGGCGCTCATGCCAGCCACTCCTCGATCTTCTTCACCGCATCGGAGGTGACGACGACGGTATCGGCGCCGACCAACGCGACCGGGTCCAGGCCCTGCACGTCGCGCACTTCCACGTACGGCAGGTTGCGCGCCGACAGGTACAACGATTCGGACGCGTCCTCGGTGACGATCAGCGGACGCTGGCCAACGTCGAGGCCCTTGAGCTTGGCCACCAGGCCACTGGTCTTGGGCGCATCGACGTCGAACGCGTCGACGACCTTGAGCCGGCCCTGGCGGTTCAGCTCGGACAGGATCGCAGCGATCGCGGCGCGGTACATCTTGCGGTTGACCTTCTGCTCGAAGCTGCGCGGCTTGGCCGCGAAGGTCACGCCGCCGCCGACGAAGATCGGGGCCGTCAACGCGCCATGGCGCGCGCCGCCGCCCTTCTGCTTCTTCGACTTCTTGGTGGTGCCGTTGACTTCCGAACGCGTCTTCTGCGCCTTGGTGCCGGCGCGACCCGCGTTGCGGTAGGCAACGACGACCTGGTGGACCAGGTCTTCGCTGAATTCACGGCCGAAGACGGCGTCGGAGACCGACAGCGTCTTGCCGTTGCTGATGGCGAGTTCCATCGTCATCGTCTCCTTAAACCTTGCTCGACGGACGCACGATCACGTCGCCGCCCGGTGCACCCGGGACCGCGCCGCGGATCGCGATCAGGCCGCGCTCGGCGTCGACCTTGACGACCTGCAGGCGCTGCGTGGTCTGCTGTTCGGCGCCCATGTGGCCGGACATCTTCTTGCCCGGGAACACGCGGCCGGGGGTCTGGCGCTGGCCGATCGATCCCGGCGCGCGGTGCGACAGCGAGTTGCCGTGCGTCGCGTCGCCCATGCGGAAGTTCCAGCGCTTGATCGTGCCCTGGAAGCCCTTGCCCTTGGTCACGCCCTGGACGTCGACGATCTGGCCGACCTCGAAGATGTCGGCCTTGATTTCGCCGCCGACCTGGAAGTCGCCGATCTTGTCGGCCTCGACGCGCAGTTCCCACAGGCCGCGGCCCGCTTCCACCTTCGCCTTTGCGAGATGGCCGGCTTCAGGCTTGTTGACCAGCGCGGCGCGCTTGCCGCCGACCGCGACCTGCACGGCGTTGTAGCCGTCGGTCTCGACCGTCTTCACCTGGGTGATGCGGTTCGGGGTGGCTTCGATCAGGGTCACCGGCACGGACTTGCCGTCTTCGGTGAACAGTCGGCTCATGCCGGCCTTGCGACCGACGATGCCGAGCGAATGCTTCTTCGCGCTCATCGTTCTCGTCCTCAGGTCAGCTTGATCTGGACGTCGACGCCAGCCGCGAGTTCGAGCTTCATCAGCGCGTCCACGGTCTTGTCGTTGGGGTCGACGATGTCGAGCACGCGCTTGTGCGTGCGGGTTTCGTACTGGTCGCGCGCGTCCTTGTCGACGTGCGGCGACACCAGCACGGTGTAGCGTTCGATCTTGGTCGGCAACGGGATCGGGCCGCGCACTTGCGCGCCGGTCCGCTTGGCCGTCTCGACGATCTCGCTCGTGGAACGGTCGATCAGTCGGTGATCGAACGCCTTGAGCCGGATGCGAATCTTCTGGTCCGCCATGAGGGTTTCCTCGATTAAAGAGCGACGGTTCGACGGCTGGGTGCGCCGGACCGGGTTGCAACCGCACGAACTAAGGCCTTCAGGCCCGAAAAACGAAGGCAGGCCGGTTGCCCGACCTGCCAGACTGAGTCGCGAACGCACGAAACCGCTCCTGCCAAGATGTTCCGAACTATGTTTCGGAACGGGCGGAGCGCTGCCGTGCGACATGTCCCTGTCTGGCGAAAACGAGGTGCGTCCTGCCCCTCATTTCGCTGGTCGCGGCCGGTTCCAGAAGGAGTCGGCCGCGGTGAGCTGGAAATTATAGCGGGAGTTCCGGCAGGGGCGCAAGCACCCCTGCCAGACGCCCTTACTTCAGGATCTTGGCGACGACGCCGGCACCGACGGTGCGGCCACCCTCGCGGATCGCGAAGCGCAGGCCCTCGTCCATCGCGACGGGGTTGATCAGGCTCACCACCATCTTGATGTTGTCGC